>JAFUGJ010000090.1 GCA_017469425.1 Bacteroidales bacterium | reverse complement strand
GTACTCCGTCCGCTCGGCGTCGGTCATTTTGTCGATGCGCAGCTTATCCATAATCCTGTAAAACCTTGGGTTGATGTCCTGAGGAACACCGACAAAATTAGGAAGATTTTTGAAAAAGTAACACCATTCCTCAACTTTATTATTATTCTGTGACAGAATTGCGCGCGGCAGTTCAAGCATGTAGAGCCGAATTTGGTTCCCGAACTGCTCTGCAGTTTCTTTTTCAAGAAGCATGTATTGAAACAAAGCCTGTAACGAAACAGCCGAACATAAAAAGATGCCGTCCTGGCAGGGGCGGCATCTTTGCAGAAAAAGTATATGAAAGGTTAGTATTGATTATTTCTTGGGAACATAGATGGCAAAGGAGTTTTCAACCGCCTGCCAGTCTTCTTCCGTATTCAGAACCGTACCTCCAAGAGTGGAAAGAATGAAGCCGCATGCAACATAATTGACATTTGCACTTCCTGTCGGCTTATTGAGCATCCACCAATTATTGTCAACGACTTTCACATTGTCATATTTGATATTAGGACGCCACTGTCCGGCATTATTCTTCTTGGTCTTATTCTGCCAAGCATCGGGACGATACTGGTAGCCGGACTTCAAAACCACGACGGTGCCATTAGGCAGGTCAGCCTTATCGAAAACCTGGGTGGAAACCCACTTGTTGTCGGTAGCTGTAACCATAGTGGAAGCACCATAACTACTGGAATTGTAATACTTGTTTCTGGTAAAGGTCAATTCCACTTTATCATAGTCGGAAAGATTGTAACCTGCCTCTGTAAAGATTTCATCAGTAGTCCGGGTATCATTCTCGATAGGAACATAAATACCGAGAGCTTCATGGGCAAGCTCCATTTCGGAAGCACTCATGGTACCGCCACCGGCGAGGGCAATATTAAAGCCACGGCCAGTGAGGAAGTGGCTGTTTCCTGAACGCATCCACCAAGCATCGTCAACGACTACAATCTGATTGTCTACGCTGCTCACCTCCAGAGGACGGAAACCGGACCTTGTGCCGACAGTAGGCATAGTCCAGGCATCGGGGCGGTATTTGAAGCCATCCCTGACAACTATGACCGAACGGGAAGGAATATTGGTCTGGGAGAAAGTCTGAGTAGCCACATAAGCATTCAAAGTAGCACCGCTGCCGGTATTCAGCTTGTTATAATAGGTGCTGCTGCCGGATTTTTGTCCGGAAAGGGAATTATAGAACTGATTATCGTAATATGTCAAGTCTATTTTATTATACTTTGCCAAATCATATCCTGCCGCCGTGAAAATAGCATCAACATCAGGAGCTTTCGTGACGCCTGCCATATCTACGGTGATGGGAACGACCTGACCAGCCAGCAGTTTTTTGCCGGAAGGCACAGTAACGGTCTTTTTGTAAATATCCTTATTGGTGTTGACGACAATAGAGAGCTCTGTTCCACTAAGGTCGGAAGGAACGCAGGCAAACCAGTTGTCGGTAAGACTTGAAGTGACAAGCTTGATGATTTTCGTTGCTCCGGAAGCATCTATCCACGGTGCATAGTCGCCAGCCTTGTAAGTATCAATGTCGGCAACATAATAGAAATTGCCTTTAGCGAGGTAATTGTCTGAAGAAATGGTGATTGACTGGACAGTTTCATCTCCGGCAAGGGCCAGGTTCGTCAAGGAAAGCTTTCCATAAGCAGTCAGATGACGGAATTCGAGGTCAACAGAAACCGGAAACTCCGTAGTAGTGGAAGACTTGGCATACAGAATCTGAGCCGTTTCCTGAGGGGAATTGGCAAGAGGAGTCTGCACATCGGGAACCACGAAATAAAACCTGCTCTGGGTAGAACGGTCATTATTGTTTGTCTGCGATGCGGGGCTTATGGCATAGAATGTATAGTTTCCGGAATCATCCGAAGTTATACTCGCCGTCAGTTCCGCCGTCTTGAAATCTGCCGCCGGAGCAACAGTAGCATCAACGGCACCTTTAAGATTCTGGAAAATCTTGACCTTTGCATCATTGGCAGTCCACAAAGTGGGATACTTGGTGCCGTCAAGGTCGCCGAAAGCTGTCTTGGTAGCGATTTCGCCAGCGTGGAAAGTCACGGTGCGTTCGATGCCGGATACAGAATCATCGGCAGGGGCAAGCTCCTTGGAGCATGAAACCAGGGCAAGGGCAGCTGCTGCGCTTACCGCAAGGATAGAATAGAACTTTCTCATGACTTTTACAGATTACAGGGTCCAAGGGTCAACGAGAGTTCCGTCTTCGATAGAGCCTGACTTGAAGCTCGTCTCAAGAATTGTACTTTCAATGCGAGTCTCGAGTTCCTCGCAAAGAGGAGTTGTGTAAGTTTTTAACATAAGTACTTAACTATTAATAGTTTTGGTTAAAATATCATTATAATGGGCACACAAAAAAAATGCGGGAGTCACTTGTCCGCATTGAGGTCCTGAGAAAACCTGGTGAAGAAACAAGAAACACCCGCATATAAATGTGCGAGAGAATCTGTTACTTGCCTTTTCTTCACTCGGTATTGAAAGTTCTCAGGTTTCAATGCGAAAAGGACAAATAGCAAACGCATTTGTCGTATGTCAGCGACACGGCTTCACAGCCATATCGTTGCAAATATATAATAAATTCTTAAAAAACACAGAGAAAAAGCAATAAAAGAAGACTGCTGCGCAATACGCGGCAGCAGTCCTCTGAATAAATGTATGTATATACTAACTAATTCTTGGGAACGAAGACTGCGAAAGCATTCTCGATGTCACTAACCTGACGCGCCACAGTGGTATGACCGGCATATGCAGTACTGCCGGAACGGAACTGAACATTAGTTCCGGTCATCTGCACATTGAAAGCCCGGTAGTTGAATGCTTTTTCAGGATCATTCGAAGCATCTGCCCACCAGGCATCGTTAACCTCAACCACGCTCGCACCGGTTACGGCAGCGGGACGGGAGCCGGAATTGGCAGCCTCATCGCTTTGCCAGCCCTCGGGCCTGTAGGTAATGAATTCCTTGGACACGATAAGCGTTCCATTGGGCAGAGATGCCTTATTAACAATATTTGTAGCAAAGAATGAATGGTTGTTTACAGCCTGCATGGTCAGGTTTACCCCTCCGGTAGAAGAATAGAAGGCGCCCTCAGTCCATGTCAGTTCCAATTTTTCATAATTGGCGGAATCATAGCCATTGGCCTCAAGAATTCCCTCCAAAGTTGCCTTCTCTTTAGGAACGAAAACGCCAAGTGCATCGGGAACGAGTGCACGCTCATTTTCCGTCAGCGCAGTTCCGGTTTCAACGCCTACATTGAAAGCCCTGAAATAGAAGCTTAAGGTTGATGTCCTGGCCCACCAGGCAGCATCTACAACCTTGACCTGTGCTGCGGTACTGGTAAATTCACCCGGCCGTGTACCATAGTCAATGCCGCCGGACACTCCCTGGTTCTTGGTTCCAGGATTGGACTGATACATGCAGAACCATGCTTCGGGACGATACTTGTATCCATCATTCACGACAATTACTGTTCCGACAGGGAAATCAGGCTTGATATAAATGGGGGTAGCCGCAAAATTATTGGCCGTAGCATCCGAAGTTTGCTGAGTGTAATAGTTGTTGCCGCTCGAATTATAATATCCCTTGGTGAAACTGAGTTCCTTCTTCACATAGTCGGCAAGGTCATATCCTGCAGCAGTGAATATTGATTCTACCGTCGACATTGCGACTGCAGACATATCCACGGTAATGGAAGCAACCTTTCCTGCTTCGAACTTCTTCCCTACAGGGACAGTAACAACTTTCTTGTAAACGCCTTTGTTTGTCCATACAAGAATCTTTATGGCTTTTCCTCCAAGGTCAACAGGTGCACTTGCAAAATAGATGTCTTCCGTTGCACTCGTGGTAAGGATTATGTTTTTGGTGCCTGATTTTGCAGTGAGACTGCCGGACGCGACATTCAAATCCCAGGTTCCGACCCAGTTTTCATCAGACACGAGTTTGATGTTGACGACATTCTCATCGCTGTCAAGTGCCAGACCGGAAAGGGTCAGCTTGCCATAGGCGGTAACATGCGAAAAGTCAATGTCTATATCGGCATCAAGGTCGGTCACTTCAGCCGTCTTTCCGAACAGGACCTGCGCAGCTTCATCGGGAGAACCGGCAAGCGGAGTCTGGGAAGCGGGAATTGCAACGGTGACGGTTCCTGCCGCCTTGTCGATTGCGCTATAAGCCGATGCAGGGCTCAGTGCACCGAATACATAGTTTCCGGAGCCATCATCGGTAATTTCAGCCTGGAACCAGGCATTTGCGCCGTCATTCACGGGATGAACGGTTGCATCCACAGGAGCTGCAAGATTGAGAGAAACCTTGACATTGCTGTCATTCGCCGTCCAGAGAGTGGGAACAGTGGTTCCGCCGGGAGTTCCGAAAGCGGTCTTGGTGTCGACACCGGTGCTGACCAACTTTACGGTACGGGTGATTCCGTCGGCATTTGCATCGTCGGCGGGAGCGGTGATTTCCTTGGAGCAGGAAACAAGGGCAAGGGCAGCTGCTGCGCTTGCAAAAAGAATGGAACTAATCTTTTTCATGACGCAAAGCTGTTAAAGTGTTCCCCAATCCTCAATGGTGCCGTCATCGATTGAGCCGGAGGTAAAGCTCGTCTCGAGAATGGCCGACTCGACTTTTACACCGAGGACTTCGCAACTGGGAGCAGAATACTTCTGCTCAGTGCCAAAATTTGTTTTTTTAACCATACAAATGAACTATTAATAGTACTATCAAGCAACAATAAAAATGGCGGGCAATTGCTTGCCCGCCATCAGCGGCCACGAGGGCCTAAGCGTTTGTACTCTTCTTCACCCGTCAGAAGTTCTCAGGTTCCAATGCGATGGTGCAAAGAAGCAAACTTACTCTATGTCCTGCAAATATAACTTTTGTCCGCCAAAAAAGCAACAAAACAGCCCAAAACTATTTCGGAACATAAACGGCAAAAGAGTCAATCACTTCGTCCATTTCCGCGTTAATAAGCGACGGATTGTTGAGTTTGGAGAGATTGAATCCGCGATAGTTGTAGTTTCCCCACCATGCGGCATCCACCTTCACAATCTTGGTGGTGACGGCATCGGGGCGGGTGGCGGTATTCACCGCTCCCCTGCTCTGCCAGCCTTCGGGACGATAATGGAATCCTGTTTTAACGACTATCAGCGAACCGACGGGTATCGCACTCTTCTCCACTATGTTGGTAGCCACGAAACTGGAAGAATTCGACTCGTTGGTAACGACCTTGTCAAGATATTTCGTCTGCGTGGAATAATAGTATCCGCCTTTGGTGTAGGTGAAGCCCAGCTTGGTGTAGTTCGCAGGGTCGTAGCCATTGGACTTGAGGATTTCATCAGTGGAACTTTCCGGTCCGGCCACGGCATTTGGAACGAAGATGGCAAAGCATCCTTCAAGCTCCTTCTGTTCCTCATCGGTCAGGTTGGGATTTCCTGACTTTGCAAGGTTGAATGCACGGTAATTGAAACTCCCCCACCAGGCATCGTTCACAACCACGATCTGAGTCGTGACATTTGCAGGACGGTTGGCGCTGGCATTCTTCGCAGTAAGCGCCGTCCATGCCTCGGGCCTGTACTGGAAGCCGCTCTTGAGCACGATGACTGAGCCGTTGCGTATCTGGCCCTTGCTGAAAATCTGCGTCGCGGCAAACTGCACAAGGTTCGAGGCAGTGCTGTTGGCAGAGCTCTGCATGGTGGAATTGCCCGTGGAATTATAAAACGCATTATGGGTAAGTTCGATAGGCAGGGCGGTATAGTCGTCGAGGCTGTATCCGGCTCCGGTGAATATGGCCTTCAGTTCCGCCGTGGGTTCGAGCGTCACCCTGCTTTCGTCCTTGTATTCCGACCGGGTAGGCTCGAAAGGCTTTTGGAAAGCGTTTTCAACCGACTCTTTGATTGCGGCCTTCTGCTTGTCGGAGAAAGTATAGCCGGACGGGGTATAGGAAACATCCGCTACGCTCTTTCCCGTAATCTGGCGGGCCCACATGAGGGCGGTAAGAAGGCGCCCGTTGTCGTAGGACATGTGGTAGCCGTCGCGGGTGATGTTGTCACCTATGAAACTGCTGCGCAGGTTCTGCACGGCGGTGCCGGAAGGAATCACGAAGTCGAAGTCTCCCCTGCTCACAACCTTTTCCTTTGTAGCCGACACAATGCCGTTGTACATGGTCTGCTGGTTGCTGCCATAACGGGGGAAGTCGCTGTGCGTGGAATTGGACTGGTAAGCCCAGGTCATGTGCCACATCTTCCTGGAATTGGGGCTGAGTTCCTTCACCTTGTCCATGATGGTGCTGAGGTAAGGTTCATAGGTTTCGGCAAGCCCGGACATGCCGCTCACCTGCTGCACGGACACGAAGTCCCAGTCGCGCGACTTGAGCGCGGTGAGGGAAGAGTACGATGCGGTGCTGCTCCAGCTTCCGGTGGTGCAGGTACGGTACTCGTATGCGCCCGCTCCGGTAGTGATGTGCCCGGCATGGGTCTGCAGCGAGCATCCGCCGATATAGAGGTTTCCGAGGAAGATGTCGCGGTATCCCATCTCATAAAGAATGGGCTGCAGGTACTCCATGGCATCCCAGGAGAAACTGTTGCCTATGGCAAGGATGTAGATGGACTTGGAAGATTTCTGGCTGACCTTGAACGACTTGGTCTTTACATAGTCGGTATTGTAAAGAACCACATTACCGGACCTTGCTGCATCGGTATTGTTCGCATCGACGGTAAACTCATAACTGCCGTCGGCTCCCACCACATAATTTATCCATGCAGGCTTGTTTACCGAAATCTCGATTTCGGAGTCAACCCCGAGGGTGAAAGTGCCGCCTTCCGGAGCAATGCTCTGGTCTTCACCAACAACTTCGAAGACAGGCTCGCGCCATTTCTGCGAAATCTTCACGGCTCCTGTTCCGGAATCGCCCGCCACCACCTTCACCTCGGTACTGCGGGATTCCAGAGTGGTATTTTCAGCTATTTCCAGAGCCACGGTACTGCTCTCAATCGCCTTGGTAGAGGCTGCAACACTCACCCAGTCCTTTGCATCTTCGTCAATCACAAGCTCGAATTCGAGATTGCTTTCAACGGTAAAATCAACGCTTCCACCGGCGGCGCCAAGTTCGAAAGAGGTTTTACTGATATTGAGCACCGGATCTCCGGCCGCCTGCGACACAGTCACGGTTTCCGAAAGCCCCCCGGAACTCACGGTCAGCTTCCCTTCCCTGCCGACAGCATCTTCATTTGCAGCTACCGCTACAGTTACAATGCTCTTTTCCAAAGCCTTGGTACCTTCTTCCACGGAGAGCCACGAGGCGGCATCCTTGTCGATGGCAACTTTGTAATCGACATTAGCGCTGACTTCGATTTCGATGCTGCCGCCAGCTGCCTCCACTTCAAAGAGAGACTTACCGACAATCAGGGCATGGGCCTCGCCCTGCCTGACGAAAACGGTGTCCTTGGCGGTGCCGGAAGCTATTGCAAGGTAAGCATCACGGGCATCGTAACTGTTGTTTTCGGCAACGCCGAGGGTAAGCCTGGCCTTTCCGGCTTCGCCCGACCTGACATCGGCGCTGAGCCATGAAGCTGACGGTGTGGCGGTCCAGGCTTCGGCAGTTTCGAATTCAACCGCAAAATCGCTTCCTGCGGCCTCGACAGTGATGCTCCTTGCCGTGGAAAGAGTGATTTTGGACTGGACTGCGGGCTCGTCCTCCTTGTTTCCATTACAGGAGAAAAAGGATACGAGCGCCAGTGAAAGAATGAGATACCTGAGAATTTTCATATCGCATTGCTATTTTGTGCTGAACGAGAAAATGCAGTGGCTGCTGTAGGTCTGGGCGGGGCGGAGCACCACCGAGGGCCAATCCGGCTTGTTGGGAGAGTCGGGATAGTGCTGGGTTTCAAGGCAGATGGCTGTGCGGTGAGCATAAACCACTCCGCCTTTGCCTGTCACGGTGCCGTCCAGGAAATTGCCTGCATAAACCTGGATTCCAGGCTCATCGGTAAATACTTTGAGGTCTATTCCCGTCTCGGGGCAATAAAGTTCTGCCGCAACACAGTTGATATCGCCGGCGGTATCCAGCACCCAGTTGTGGTCGTATCCATGGCCGTTTGCAAGCTGCTCATCATCGGCATCGATGTCGCGGCCTATGAGCTTGGGCTCACGGAAATCGAAAGGAGTGCCTTCCACGGGAAGTATCTCTCCGGTGGTCATAAAGGTATCGTCCACGGGAGTATAAGCCGAAGCGTTGAGATATAGTATATCATCGGTGATGCGATGCTCCGCAGGATTGCCGGAGAGATTGAAATATGCATGATTTGTCATGTTGATGACCGTGGGTGCATCGGTCACCGCTTCATAGCGGATGTCGAGGGCGTTGTCGTCGGTTAGGGTGTAGGTAACCGTGGCTTCCACATTGCCGGGGAAGTTCTGGTCGCCGTCGGGAGAGCTCATCCTGAGCACAAGCCGGTCCGCTTCCGCTTCCACCACCTCATAAAACTTATACTGCCAGCCTTCAGGTCCTCCGTGGAGGGTATGGCCGAAGTTGTTCACCGGCAGCTGATACTCTTTTCCGTCAATGCAGAGATGCCCATGGTCTATGCGGTTGGCATAGCGCCCTATTGCAGCTCCGAAGTCGGTCTGGTTGTTTTCGGGATAATAATCCTCGAGCCTGTCGAATCCGAGCACCACATCACGCAGCACTCCTTCGCGGTCGGGTACATTCAGCGAAACGATGCGTCCGCCGAAATCAGTTATGCAGACCTCCATGCCGGAGGTGTTGCGAAGGGTATAAAGCCTGGGAGCATCGTGCCTGCATCCGCAGAACATAAGGGCGAGCACCGCCCCAAATAACAACTTTTTCATTTTACTCTGAGTTTTCGTCCAATCCGCAGCGTGGTTTTGGGTGTAATCCCGTTCAGGCGGCAGATGGCATTGACACTTGTATGATACTTGATGGCAATGGCGCCGAGGGTATCGCCCGACTTCACGGTATGATACTGGGCGGCGGCCATTTCCTTTGCAATCCGTTCAGCTTCGGCGCGTTCCTCCTCCTCACTCTTGTAAATTTCCTCTTCCTCATCCTCGCTTTCGGGATAATACTTCGACTGGGGGGAGAGATATTTGCGCTTGAGCGTGAAATAACCGTGGCGCAGGGTTCCGGTTTCGAAATCCACGAGCCACTGGGGGTCGAAGGCATTGCCTTCGTAGCGGGTCTCGAAATGCAGATGCGGCCCTGTGGACCTTCCGGTAGAGCCTCCGAGCCCGATTACATCGCCCGCGGCAACATAGTCGCCGGGTTCCACCTTCCGCTCCGAAAGATGCGCATAACTGGTTTCCAGTCCGCTTGCATGCCGGACAATCACGATGTTTCCATATCCCCTGTTATACATCGACACCCTCACCCGTCCGTCGAACGCGGCATAAACCGGGGTTCCGGTGGGAAGAGGCAGGTCCACGCCCATGTGGTTACGGCGCCTGCGCCATCCGAAGGGAGAAAAAACCTTCACCTGCCTCGGGCAGCAGAAACGGCTTGCGGAATCTGCAAGGCAGAGGGTGATGCGCAGGGGCAAATCCTCCAGCTTGCTGCTGTAGGGATTCAGCACATTGGTATTCCAGTTGTTGCGGAACACGGCGCTGTCGGCAAGGGCGGTGCAATCACGGCTGTAGTGCCAGGTACCGTCGTTGCACAGGATTATCTTGATTGCGGGGTCGGAAGTGTCGAGGGTGTCGTGCACGCTCGCTTTTTCCCCGGGAATGAGCGAACGCACAGGGCCGAAATTCGTCCTGGGCACAAGCTTGGCCGCCTCCTTGAGGCTGAGGGCCTGCGTCTGCGCCGGTGCCACCCACGGCACAAGCGCAAGCGCTGCTGCTACAATATATGATACCGCCCTACGCACGCTTTCCTCCGAATTCGCCTTCAATGATGGCTGCGGTCTGCGCAATCTTCTCCTGCAGCACTTCGTCGGTAGTCGCTTCGCAGATGAAGCGCAGATACGGTTCGGTATTGGAAGGGCG
>JAFUGJ010000020.1 GCA_017469425.1 Bacteroidales bacterium | reverse complement strand
ATGGGGCACCCGCGCGATTGGAATGACATCGTGTACCGACTCCACGGGAAGATTTACCTTATCTTGGGTAACCACGACATGAAGAACATCAAAGGCGGATGCATGCAGCGCTTTGAGCTGGTGACCCGGCAAATGTCCATTTGCGTTGGTGGGCAGAGTATCAGCCTGAACCACAATCCTTTCCTGTGCTATGGAGGCTCATATCGTGATGTCCGCAACTCTTCGGCCATGTCCACAGTGGCCCGCTGTCGCATACCGGGTTGGACAACCCGCGTCTGAATATGCTGTTCCCGACTCTCGGAAAGAGGAATTATAAAAGCAATAGTTTGAGTCTGCAAGTCTCGCAATAATTTGAAACGATATGGCAGAAGCACTATATTTGTGAACGGGATATGCAAAAGAAAGCCATCATATTTGTGGGCATACAGGCCAGCGGTAAATCGACCTTTTACAGGGAACGGTTAAAGCCGCTGGGCTATACCCATGTCAGTATGGACCTGCTTCATTATCGCAGGCGGGAACAGAGAATGTTGGATCAAAGCATCTCATCCGGGGAGTCCATTGTGATTGACAATACGAATCCTACACGTGAAGACCGACAGCGTTATATTCCCAAGCTAAAGGCGGCAGGATATCGCGTTGAATGTTATTTCTTTCAGAGTAGGGTCAAGGACTGTATCCTAAGAAATGAAGAACGTGGAATGAAAGTTCCTTCGCATGCTATTGCGGCGACTTCCAATAAGTTGGAGATGCCTTCCAGGGTGGAAGGATTTGATAATATATTTTTTGTCCGGATTGCCCCGGACGGGTTTGATGTCAGCACTTTTATAGAGGAAGATGAACTATGAAATTTGATGATTTGGACGCCAAAATGCGCGTCTACGAGCGGTCGCTGGACCAGATAATACCGCCGGAAAACTACCTTCTGGCCCGCATAGACGGTAGAAGTTTCACCAGGCTCACCAAGGAAGTCTGCAAGTTTGAAGCGCCCTTCGACGAACGCTTCAACCAGATGATGGTGGAGACTGTAAAAGGCCTGGTGGCAGATACGGGTATGGAAATCGTCTACGGATATACCCAGAGCGACGAAATCTCCCTGCTCTTTGGCAGGGACGCTCAGGTTTTCGGGCGCAAAGTCCGCAAACTGAACTCAATTCTTGCCGGTGCCGCAAGTGCCCGTTTCTCCTTACAGGTTGGACTCCCGGCTGTCTTTGACTGTCGGATTATTCCGCTTCCGAATGAAGACTTGGTCGCCGACTATTTTCGCTGGAGGATGGAAGACGCACACCGCAACTGCCTCAATTCCTGGTGCTATTGGAGCCTTAGGAAGGAGGGCAGGAACGCCGCTAAAGCTTCAGAAGAGCTGGAGGGGAAAAGCATCGCTTACAAGAACGAGTTCCTCTTCCAGCGCGGCATCAATTTCAATGACCTTCCCGTATGGCAGAAACGAGGAGTCGGTGTCTACTGGAGAAATTACGAGAAGGTCGGCCATAACCCGATCACGGGTAAAGATGTAAAGGCCATCCGCCGTGAAGTTTACGCAGATTATGAACTGGCAAAAAACTATGTCCCAATAGATCTTATTAAATGAAAGTACAATACGCATCAGACCTGCACCTGGAGCTCTACGATAACTCCGTGTTCATTGCCCGAAACCCTTTCAAGGTTGTAGGTGATGTTCTGGTTCTTGCCGGAGACACGCTTCCGCTGAAAGAGTTCGATAGTTATAAGCAGCACCGATTCTTTGACTGGTGCGCCGACAACTTCAAGGAGACATTCCTGGTTCCGGGCAATCACGAATACTACCGCGATGACATCTCGAAGTATCCGGTCGCCTGGCGCCGGCCTCTGCGGGACAATGTGGCCATGTATGAAAACGGAAACGTCATCGTGGACGATACCGAGTTTATCCTGTCCACGCTGTGGTCCCATATCCCGATGAGCAAATGGCTGACACTCAAGGTCGGGATGAGCGATTTCAGTTTGATTAAGAATGGTAGGAAACCCTTCACGGCGACGACTTATAATGAATTGCACGAAAGGGACTTGGATTTCATTAAGGCCGCCGTGTACAAGAGTACGGCAAAGCATAAAGTGGTGGTGACCCATCATGTGCCCAGCCGACTTCTGGTTGCCCCCGAATTCGTAAGGTCCAACCTTGAATGCGGTTTTACCGTCGATTTGACGGACTATATTGCCGATTCCGGAATCGACCTATGGGTGTACGGACACTCGCACAGGAGCATTGAAACGGTCATCGGCCAGACTCGTATGGCATCCAACCAGGTGTGGGTACGCCGCATATGGTGTATGTGCAAGGAACTTCTCAGGAGACCGCGCAGTTGATTTGGACTGTCCTACGGAAAACATGCCGGAGCACAAGGAAATCATTTTCCTTTCCAACCGGTATAGCCGGGGCAACTACCTTCAGCAGACCTGTCCTGATAGTCCTTGGTATGAACTTAACTACCATGGAAATTATTTGACTATCACCGGAGAAGACCCTATTGTCGCCGTAGATCCGGAAGGGGGACCAATGATTGTGGCTGGTGGATTTATCGGAAAATATAGGGTAATAGAAATCAGGCAGATCGCTGCTGATGATAAGATTATTCTCAATCTGAAAAAGGAGTAGTTTTACATTATTCTAAAAGCGAACGTATAGTATGGTGAATCAAATCCGAATGCCATGCAAGAGACAATCAAAAGAGACCTTAACTACAAAGAAGAGCTCACCCTCGCCGCCTTCTTCAGCAATGTCCAAAAATTCAGTTGCTTAGCTGAAATGCCTCACTTCCGGAAAGGGTTGTTTACAGAACCTGTGCAGCTTTTCGGGAGTGACAGAGCGCCACTCGCTACGCTGCTCTCCTGCTTCAAGATTCTTTACGCCGTTCCTGGTCATGAAGATTTACAGAAGCGAAATGATGTTATAATCGGCATTGTCAAGGACAAAACCGGACTGGTTATCACAGATGAAGTCGACCTCTCCGGGTTTAACCCTTCCGGTACGGGCGACATTCTGAGAATTAGTGATTACTCGCATCTTTATTCTTGGACACTCCGGTTCCGAAATGAAGGGTACAGGCAAGGGAAGGAAGACTGGTCTGCTCTGCAGTCACACTACAATAGCGTGATGAATTACGCTCTGAGAGAGCAGCATTTGAAAACCCTTGAAAAGAGACTCTCCGAAGAAGAGATTCTGCGCATAAGGGCGGAGGCAGAAGCCAAAGAGAAGGAACGCCGGAAAGAAAGGCCCTATCACGGACGTCCACTACCTCTGCAAGTCAAGGATTTCATTGATTCCATAGACACCCCTGGTGCAGTGCTGGCCATATTCGATGAGGGGAAGGCCTTCGCCAGGACAATGTTTCCGGAACCGCCTTATTTATTACACGCGGACATTGTCCAATACATCCTTACCGCAACCCGGCACATCACTATCCGCGTCGGAGGCTATTCGGATAGAGTTGCGCGCATCGTGATGGATGTTGCCGAGAAGCTCGGCTGCGAGCCGTGCCGTGTCGAACACCTGTCGATGCAAAATTACGACTTTGATCCCGGGAGCCAGTTTGTCAAGGATGCCGAGCAGTACGACTTCAAGTACTTCTCTATGGGAGGAGAAGTTCATCCAATGGTGTACTGGTACGTCAACAAGATTGACACCGGATTTTATGAGGACGACGGCCGCTTTGTTCCTTTCTACAGCAACGACAGGGGCCTGCAGGCACTCACGGACGTAGCAATGGTTCGCGGCTATGAGGATATCCGTCCTGCCACTGCTGCCATATACACGGATTCAGGACGAGGCCGAGGTGACATTCTGTTCTTCGGCCCGACATCTCATTCGGACAAGAAATCTCGTGGTGACAGCCAACGGAAACTCTTCGAAGATGCCGGAATCAAGTTCCTGAATCTTAATGATGTAAAAAGGAGTTGACGATGGCCGGATCGTACTGGGGGGCTTATAATCCCCCTTTCGGAAAACATCCTGGAATTCCGCTTGACGAATACTGTGTACCGGAAGACGCACACATGGTATCATGTGATATGCAAGACTTCACTTGTAAGGATACGCCGGTTTTCGACTTTGAAAAGGCCTCGCCTCTTGAGAGAGATGATATCGAAGAGAAGGATGAAGGTACTTTCCTTAGGCCTGAACAGATTGTTCCTTTTCTTAAATTCCTTCAGCAGAACAAAAAGCGGTATTTTCCTCCCGACGGTTCAAAGAAATGGAACTTTTGCCCATATAAGAATTTGCGTTTTTCACGTGTGAGCAAAAACCACTTCGTCATCTTCGGGGCGGTGCATTTGTTCCCCCTGAATTGGAAAATTATCATGAATGATACTCGCTATGGACAAGATAAAGCAACATCCGGATGACCGATACGTCATCCTTGATGATGCTGATTTGGGGTTTGAAAACCAGCTTAGGATGGATCCTCATACCGGGTTGGTTGAAGAAGATTCCAAGGCGGCCATCAAGATGCTGTTATGATTGCCGCCTTTACATTTTCTGCAGGTAAAATGCCCAAAAAACAAATTGCACTTTGGAATTCAACAATTACCGACTTAGCGCAGTTTACTGTCTCAAAACTCCTCGAATACTGCACTTTAATCAAAAAGAAATGCTAACTTTGCGCAGTTAACGCTATTTGCCATGGACCTTTACGATATTGTCCGGATACTTACGGACCAGAAAAAAGAAATCGAGGAAGTTGATGTTAAAGACCTCTGCCCCCGCAGGGAGGAGAGCCAGTTCGATCTGGAGAGCAAGCTGGCACAAGTCGTCATCGGTGTTCGCCGGAGCGGCAAATCCATGCTTTGCCTCAAGGTCCTCATAGAATCGGGGAAGAAGTTCGGCTACGTGAACTTCGACGATGAAAACCTGGAGGACCTGACGAAGAAGGATCTCAATACGGTTTTGGAGGCTGCATACATGGTATATGGAGATTTCGATTACCTGTTTCTGGATGAAGCGCAGAACGTCACGGGGTGGCATCTGTTCGTGAACAGGCTGCTGCGAAAGAAGATGCACATCGTCCTTACCGGGTCCAATGCGAAACTGCTCAGTTCAGATCTGGCCACACACCTTACAGGCCGGTACAATGAGATATCCTTGTACCCGTTCTCGTTCGAGGAATTCTGCCGGATGAAGGGGCTCGATACCAAAGACCTCTCCACCAAGACCCAGGCGTTCATCAAGGTCGCCTTTGGCGAATATCTGCGAAAAGGCGGTTTCCCTGAGACCTTCAACCTGAAGGAACAGAGGGGTTATGTCACCTCCCTTATGGATGCCATAATCAAGAAAGATATCGCCAAGCGCTTCAAGATTCGCTACGTGGACGCACTTCGCAAGATGGCCAACTACCTGGTTGACAACTTCTGCCAAGAAGTGGTGGTCTCTAACTTGGCGAAACTCTTTGGCTTCGGCTCTGACCATACGGCCGAAAACTACTATTCCTATCTGAAGCAGGCCTTCCTGCTCCAGGGAATAAACAAGTATTCATACAAGAGCGCCGAAAGAATAAGGGGCGAGAAGGCCTACATCGTGGATGTTGCTTTCCAGTCCGACAGGGAGAGTACGCTCACGACGGAGAATCTGGGCTACCGTATGGAAAACATAGTGTATATCGAACTTCTGCGCCGATACAAGAGGGAAAACGTGGATGTCTATTTCCACAAGGATGGGTATGAAATAGACTTCGTAGTTGTGGATAAGACTAAGATTCTGGAACTCATTCAGGTCACCTATAAGATTGACACAGTAAAGACCAGAAACCGCGAATTGGGCGGCCTCGCTAAAGGCTACGCCCAATTCGGCTGCAAGAATCTAACGCTGATAACCCTGAATGAAAGGGGTGATGAGGAGTATGGTGGCGCTAAAATCAAGAAAGTCAACATAGTTGACTGGCTTCTTAGGAACGTCTTATAAGTACAGAAAAGCGGGCCGCATGGATGCCTCACGGGCGTTGCCGCGTCGGCTACCCACATCTTCGGTAGTGCTGTCATCCACGGGCGTGCTCCACATGTTCCTGGCCGAAAACGGTGCTTCCGCTAAGGAGAAGAAGGACGACGAGAAGGGAACGGAGTTTCATGGAGAGCCTTTTACCACTTGTTATAGTGCACCTTTTCCGGGGCCCATTTGTCTTTGGGCTGCTCGTCACCGGCAGGATAGCCCACGGGGATGATGGCGAGGGGAAGGACATCGGCTGGGAGATGGAAGTACTCCACGATGCCGGCCATCTTTTGCTCGTTGGGATAGGCCGACATCCAGACGGCGCCCAGGCCCTGGGCTTCGGCAGCGAGAAGCAGGTTCTCCGCGGCACAGCTGCAGTCCTCATACCAGGAGCCGTTGGGCGTTTCCACGGGTGCGGCATCCGGCTCTCCGCGCGGAATCCGCAAGCGGGTGGTATGGCCGCAGACGATGATGACGGCACCGGCGTTGCGATACATATCGGCCCGGCGCCCCTGCCCGAAAACGGCCTCCACAATATCTTTGTCGGTGACAACCACAAACTCCCAAGGCTGGACATTGCCGTCGGTGGGAGCGGCCATAGCGGCCTTGAGGAGCATGTCAATCTGCTCCTGGGAGAGTTTTTCTCCGCTGAATGTACGGACGCTCCTGCGGTTCATAATAACGGAAAGGGCGGCGTCTCCTTCGGAAACGGGGGCCGATGTCTGCGCGCACGAGGCGGTAAGCAGGGTCAATAGCATTAGAAGTAAAGCTTTTCTCATGAAACAATTATTTATATGGGCAAAGGTAGTTGATTTTCCGGCAGCAGATTTGCCTCTGCTTGCAAATTTTTGTCAAAAATGAGAAAGTCGGAGAAAGGGGTTTTTAGGATTCGGGAAAAAGACTAATTTTGCTGAAAACATTTTTGACATGAAGAACTTATTCGTAGCAGTCCTGGCCCTGTCCGTGGCCCTCACGGCCTCCGGCGCGGACAAAACAAAAGGCGAATGCATCAACTTGAAATCGGCCCGGAAGACCGTTCTGAATGTATCTGTGGACGGAAATCCCGTCAAAGTTACCCGATATGTGGGAACATATGTGACCAATCCCAACCGTCCCGAGGATCAGAAGATAAATGTTTACATCCCTGCAAATGCCACCAAGGCTTCTCCCATCCTTTTCTATGTGAACAACGCCGGCTGGCAGGCCAACACCTATCCGGAAAATACCATCCAGGACTGGCAGGACTACGACGGCACCAGCAACAAGGTGGGCGTGGCCCTCAAGGAAGGCTATGTGGTGGTCTCCTACGGCGGACGCAGCCGTAGCAACGGCCTCACGGACGGAAAGTATCTGGGGCATTCTCCGGCCATCATGGTGGACACCAAGGCCGCCATCCGCTACCTGCGCTTCAATAAGAAGGCGCTCCCGGCGGGCGATACGGACAAGATTTTCGTGACGGGGACCTCAGGCGGCGGCGCCCTTTCCACCGTGATTGCAGCCAGCGGCAACAGCCCGGACTACTTTGAAGACCTGTATGAGATTGGCGCTGCGGGCATTTCCAAGGCAAAGGACGGAAGCTATGTCTCAACGCTTGGGGACAATGTCCTCGGTGTCATTGCTTACTGTCCCATCACGGACCTCGGCCATTCCTGCTACGCCTACGAGTGGCTCTTCGGCAGCACCCGAAAGGCCCTGTATCTCGCCGGTGAAATGAACTATCGTTATGCCGATGAGGCAACGGTTCTCGAGGCCTCCGACGCCCTTGCCGCCCTGTATGTACCGTACCTCAACGGCCTCGGACTCAAAGACGAATTCGGCACACCCGTGACGGACCGGAATCTCCGCGACGAAATTACCCGCCTCATGAAGGAGGAAATCGAAGCCACCATCGCCGAACTGGGTGTGGATCAGATGAAGGCCGATATCGAGCAGGAAATCCGAGCACGGCGCTTTGGCGGCGGGCCGCAGGGCGGCGGTCCCCGTCCTGGCGGTCAGAGAGGTCCCGGCATGGGTGGCCCTGGCATAGGCGGACCGCAGGGGCAGAACGCACAGGCCGGTGCATCGGCCCAGCACCGCGTGAACAACGGGTGGCTCACTTTTAACGAAGACGGCTCCTACAACTACAACCTGGACAAACACCTCTACTATGTGGCCAAGTATACGGCGCTCAAAGTGGCCCCTTCCTTTTCCAACTTGGGTCTGTACGACAACAACATGAACGAGGACAACCTTTTCGGCGCCCGTGACCAGGAATACGCTCCCTTCAACTCCTGGTCCTGGAACCACGATGCCCGAAGGAACAGCGTAGGCCTCGACGATACCGGCCTCAGATGGGACGAGTACCTCAAAACCGACGACGGCAAGGCTCTCCTGGAACAGCTCAAGATGACCTGCGCCATGGATTATCTTCTTGAAAACAAGGCCGATATCGCCCCGTACTGGTATGTGCGCCACGGCATGGATGACCGCGACAATTCCTTTGCGGTGGAGACCACCCTCTTCCTTTCCGTGCGCACCAGCCCCACCGTCAAGGCCCACAATGTCGGCTTTGCCTGGCTCAAGCCCCACAGCGGCGACTACGATGTTCCCGAAGCCTACACCTGGCTCAAGGAAGTGCTGTCACGCTAAGAAGAACCCTCTGTTTTCGTCTGCTTTCCGAGGGTCGAAAGCCAATGAACAGCCATAAGCTTTCAAAAGGCAAAAACGCTGTCTCAGCGTGCCGGGAGCAACTATTACCATTATAAAAATGCGGTAACTTTCTTTTCCTTAAAATGCCGTAAAACGCCATCGGGCACGGTCTGTAAAAACCGTGCCCGATGCGCTTAAATAGCTTATTGTCAGGCTCTTAACTCCTTAGTATTCCTCCTCGTTAAAAAAGAAATCTTCTTTTGTGGGGTAGTCGGGCCAGATGTCCTCGATGGTTTCGTATATTTCCCCGTCTTCTTCGAGT
This sequence comes from Bacteroidales bacterium, assembly GCA_017469425.1. Classification (GTDB taxonomy): domain Bacteria; phylum Bacteroidota; class Bacteroidia; order Bacteroidales; family UBA932; genus Cryptobacteroides. The sequence continues at coordinate 40,534 of JAFUGJ010000020.1, read as the reverse complement.
TCCTGAAGGTTTTCGATAACCTCTTCGGGAGCTCCGGAGCGGTTGGCGTAGTCTATGAGCTCTTCTTTTGTTGCCGGCCACGGAGCATCGTCCAGGCTGCTGGCTAATTCAAGTGTCCAAAACATAGTGTTTTCCCTTTTGTTTATTCGGCGCAAATATAGAGTTTTTTTTGTAATTCCAAACAATTAGAAAAAGGCTATTTATCAATTGCTCCGCCCGTTGCCATCATCATTTATTGTGAGTGCGGGCCTTGCAGTGAGTACAAAAGCCTAAATTCGCTCCTGCAAAAATCATAATTTATGGCACACGAACATCATCACGAAGAGCATGGAGAGCTCCATGAAAGCATAGTAAAGATTGTAGTAGGCGCTGTGCTGCTGATAGCTGCAATCGCTGTTGAAAAACTGTTCCCCGGGCTCAAAACCTGGCAGCTGCTGCTCATTTATCTAGTTCCGTATTTCATTGTCGGATGGGAGACTTTGCACGAAGGGGCGGAAAAGTTGCTGGAAGGGGAGGCCCTTGACGAAGATTTCCTGATGGGAGTGGCCACCATAGGAGCACTCGCCATCGGGTTTCTTCCGGGAGCGGAGACTCAATTCCCGGAAGCCGTGTTCGTGATGCTCTTCTTCCAGCTGGGTGAACTTTTCGAAGGCATTGCCGAGGGCCGCAGCCGCCGCAGCATATCTGCACTCATGGACATCCGGCCCGACAGCGCGAATCTCGAAACTGCAGATGGCGTGCGCACGGTAAGCCCCGGGGAGGTGCAGACAGGCTCGGTAATACTGGTGAAACCGGGAGAAAAAGTACCGGTGGATGGAACCGTCCTCGAAGGCAGTTCCACTCTCGATACCAAGGCCCTTACGGGGGAGAGCGCTCCGAGAAGCATTTCGGCAGGGGAGGATATCTTTTCGGGATGCATCAACCTGAGCGGCGTCCTGAGGGTAAAGACCACCAGACTGTTCGGAGAATCCACCGCAAGCCGCATTCTGGATCTGGTGGAGAACGCATCGGAAAACAAGTCGCGAAGCGAGTCGTTCATTACGCGCTTTGCCAGGATATATACTCCTATTGTGGTCGCTGCAGCAGTGCTGCTTGCCATCATTCCTCCTGTTGCGGGAGCGGGAAGCTTCGCAACCTGGCTGTACCGGGCCCTTACCTTCCTTATTGTCAGTTGCCCCTGTGCCCTGGTAATATCGGTGCCGCTCAGCTTTTTCGGCGGAATCGGGGCGGCCTCCCGCAAGGGCGTACTCGTAAAAGGTTCAAACTATCTTGAGGCTCTTTCCAAGCTCGATACGGTAGTGTTCGACAAGACGGGAACCCTCACCAAAGGGGTTTTCGAGGTGAGTGCGGTGCATCCCGAGCTGGCCGACGCCCGGAGTCTGCTGCATCTCGCCGCACATGTCGAACGCCATTCCCTGCATCCCATTGCAGACGCTTTGCGAAGGGCCTACGGCAACGAAGACGACGACTGCGAAGTAGGGGAGGTGAAGGAATTTGCAGGCAAGGGTGTGCAGGCCGTGGTGAACGGAAAAAGCGTGGCGGCAGGCAATCTGAAACTTATGGAGACGCTCGGAATTGCCGTTCACGGCTGTGACTGCTGCGAAGGGAAGGGGAGTATCGTCCATGTCGCGATAGACGGTGTTTATGCCGGACATATCCTGATTTCGGACACTCCCAAGGAAGGTTCCGCCGATGCAATCCGGGCCCTGAAGGAAAACGGTGTGCGCAGGGCTGTAATGCTTACCGGAGACAATGCCAAGGTGGCGGCTGCGGTTGCCGGAGAACTCGGGCTGGACGATTATCGTGCGGAACTTCTTCCAGAAGGAAAAGTGCAGGAACTGGAAAGGCTGCTCGCGGAAAAGGCGCCCAAAGGCACGCTGGCATTCGTGGGCGACGGAATCAACGATGCTCCTGTTCTCGCCCGTGCGGATGTCGGCATAGCAATGGGAGCCCTCGGTTCGGATGCCGCAATCGAGGCTGCGGATGTAGTGCTGATGGATGACGACCCGGGGAAGATTGCGACGGCAATGAAAATCGCCCGCCGTACTGTTCGTATTGCGGGCGAGAATATATGGTTCGCAATTGCGGTAAAGATTGCGGTACTCCTGCTTGCGGCCTTGGGCTATGCACCCATGTGGCTGGCGGTATTTGCCGATGTGGGCGTTACCGTACTGGCAGTGCTGAATGCCATGCGCACCATGGCTTAACGCCTGCTGAATCGGGCATGGGCGTCGTCGCGGCGCTGCAGGACATACCTGGAAGGCTCTCCGCCGTTTTCGGCATCGAGGGCCTTCTGCCGTAATTCACCTATGCCGGGGCCTTTCTGCCCTTTGTCGATTATAAGTCCCACGCGCATGTCGGGAAACGATGTGAGCATGGAGAGGTCGCCGACGCTGTCGCCGCCGACAAGCACAGGGCCGCGTCCGTCATAAAGGGGGGCGACATAAGCCTTGATAGCCTCGGTCTTGCCTTCTTTGTAGGGCCTGACATACCCGGGCTGATACTCCTGCAGCACAAGTCCGGTGGAGTCTTTTCTCATCCTGAGGGCAAAGACCCTGGAAGTGTCGAGTCCGAGATATTCGGGGTCGCAGGCCATCGCTTCCACCGCTGCTTCCATCGAAGCGGAAAAGACATAGACATCGATGCCGTTGTCCTTCAGCGAGGAATACAGGCTGCGCATCTCGCGGCTGAGGGCAAGCCCGTCGGGAATCTCATACCGCACCTTCCCGGCTTTTCCCATGTCAGGGCTTTCCCAGACGATGTCCTGTATCCTGCCTTTGGCAACCTGTGCGCGGACTGCTTCTTTCACCATGGCATCCAGTTCCGGATAAGTGAATCCGTCGAACATGCCTGCAATGATGAAAAAGCCTTCCCGGTAGTCGAAAGTATGGTAAACCCCTTCGTAAAGCCCCCAGAGTTTAACCCTAAAATCGGCAAACTCCGGCATGGCCTGAACTTCGGACAACTGCCCTTCGGACAGTTCTTCGCCACAGCTGACGCCCGCTGCCGAGAGCATTGCCGCATAGTCGGAAGCAAGGTCGTCCAGCAGCATTCTTGCGCTTATTCCTTCCGCACCGGCTTTCACCAGCACGGAATCGAGGTCGGGGATGTGGCGGGAAAATATCTCATGCACCCGGGAGGGGCCGAACTTGAAGCGCAGGTTTTCTATCTGCCAGCTCATTGCGGCGAGTTCGACATCGCTCATCACGGTCGTGTTGTCGTAGTCGAACACGGCGTAGTTCACATTGCGCCCGGCGGCCCCGGCCTCCGCCTTGCATTCATTCATGAGGTGGCAAAGCGCCTTGTACGGGGCTTTGCTCCAGTCGCCCCGGGGCATGGGGGAGTTGCATGCGGCAAACAGGGCCGCAGCCGTAAAGATGACAAAGAGTTTTTTCATATGAGTATTACTGCATTTGAGCTGACTGACTTGCCGTTGAACTGCGCTCCGCATTGGCGACATCGTCGTTGCTGATGGTATGTCGGGCGCGTTTGACCTGGAAATTGTTCTTTCCGAATTTCCAGCTGATTTCGAGACCAATCTGACGGAGCGGGATACTTGTAAAACTGCTGCTCTCAAATCCTTCGCCCTTTGTGTATCCCTTGAAATGAGCCTTCCCGGTTCCGAGATTGCTGAAACCGCGCAGGCTGACATTCAGCCTTTCTTCAAGGAAACTCTTGCTTACTCCGAGAGATACCCCGCTGAAACCGCTGTTCCATCCCTGAAGGGTGTAGCGGCGAAGCGACCCGAAAACATTCGCGCTGAGCCTGAGATCCCAGGGAACGGTCTGCTGTCCTCCGACCATGAAGAAGCCGCTTGCGCCGGAGTTCTTCTGGTCGAGTTGCCTGCTGAAATAGTTGGAGTAACCGACATTGGCGCTAGAATATATCCTGGTGTCCTTTGCAGGGTTCCAGTTTACGAAATAATTGATGCCAAGGGTGTTGTCGCGGACAATGTTGCCATAGGTCGAATGCAGGATATTGGATGATGCATCTTCCGGGTCAGGTCCGTAAAAACTGTAGGATGCTATCCCTCCTTCGCCGTAGCGGTAATTGAGGGAGAAGTTGACCATCAGCTTGGGAGAGAAGAAGTTGTATTTGAGAGTAGCGGAATGGCTCTTTTCCGGTTCAAGGTCGGAGTTGCCATAAGATATGGATGTGGTGCTGCTTCGGTTGATGAAAGGATCGAGGTAGCTGATGCCCGGTCTGCGGATGCGCAGATTATATGTCAGCCCGATGTTGCTGATGGGCGAGAGATTGTACTGAAGGCTGAGGTTGGGAACCATGTTTCCATAGCCGGTGGAGAAGGAGCGGCCTCCGGTATAATTGATTTCCTGCCAGGTGTATTCATATCTTAGTCCGCCTTTGAGGGAGAAGGACCCGAAACTGCCGGAGTATTCCCCGTAAGCGGCGGCTATGTAATTGTAGTGGTTGTAACCATCGTCCGAATCCTCGAGCTCAAATCCAGCTCCCTTGTCGAGATAGAACTCGTTGTCGGAGAAATTGTGCCTGTAAATGAATTTTGTTCCGGTGCTTATGCTCTGCCCCTGGGCGATGGGAGTGGAAAAATCGGCCTGCAGGGTGTGCTCGTTCTGATGCGACTTGCCGTTTGTCTTGCGGTCGAAAACGCTTGTGCCGCTGACCTGGTCGTAGATGGTTTTGCTGTTCTGGCCGGACGGCTGATTGGAAAGGCGGTAGGAGAGGGTGAACATCTTCTCTTTATTGCCTGCAAAGCTGTGCTGCCAGTCGACACTGGCATTGGTACCGGCCCACAATCCGTCCGAAGAATTGCTTCCGTTGTAGCCGAAAAGGGGAGAGCCGTTCATGTCCGCCCGGAGGGAATAGGGTCCGCTCGTTCCATATGTGTAGCGCTGTACCCCGAGCGATGCCGAAAACAGATTCAGGGAGTCGCGGTCGTAACTGGCGCTGAAATCCCCGAACAGCATGCGCCCGTTCTGGGTGGCTCCGTCGGAAACGGTGGTGATGCCGAGTCCGTCGGAAGAAGTCTGCGTATTCTCGGAATTTACTCCGCCGTCGCGCTGCGAACCGGCATTGATGTTTGCCCCCAGGGTAAGTTTTCCTTTCTTGGCATTTGCATACAATCCGCCGGAAAACGCTCCTTTGCTGTTGAGGCCTGCGCTTATCGTTCCATTTGCCCCGTCCGGGATGGCCGAGGCTCCTGTGGAAGTGCGTGCGGTTATCAGGTTCAGCACACCGCCTGTACCTTCGGCATCGTAACGCGCACCGGGATTGGTGATGACTTCTATGCCCTGAACGGCTGATGCGGGCATGCTCTTGAAAATCTGCGAGGGATTCGAGCTCAGCATCTGGTTCGGTTTGCCGTCGACATACACCTTGAAACTGCTGCTTCCGTTTACGGTTATGTTGTCCTGCCCGTCCACCGTAACCATAGGCACCTTGCGAAGCATCTCCAGCACCGTATTGGCCTTGGCATCCACATCGCTTGCGACATCATACGAGATTTTGTCGGCTTCCATCTTGATGAGGGGCCTGGCCGCACTCACTTTGGCGCTGTTCAGCACCTCGGCATCGTCCTCAATGGGAATCTCACCAAGGTCTACGACGGGTGAGAGGCCGTCCAGCTCCCGCAGGATGCTTTTGCGCCCGAGATTGCTTATTTGTACTATATGCTTTCCGGCATCCCGCGAAGCGCGCAGGACCACGGTGAATATCCCGAGAGAATCACTTACCGCATACCCTTCCAAATTTTCTGTAGCAGCCTCATCGGCAAACACTTGTACGATTGCTCCGATTTCGGGCTCCTGGCTTTTGGCGTCTACTATCCTCCCTTCTACCTTGGATTGTGCAAAAAGGGGTTGCGATGCGAAGGAAAAACATGCTATCACGGATAATACCCCTACAACAACATTTCTTTTGGACATAGTGTATTAGTTTACTATAACACTGCAAATATAAACGGTTTTTTTCAATGATGCAAATATTAATCCAATCCAAATGCTTTTTTATGTAAATTTGCGCCCGTAATGTTTGGACGGATGGTTAAGTTTCTCAAGAGTTGGATGTTGCCCATAGCCATGAGCCTTGGCGTAGCCATTTATCTTTTTTTGCATTTCATGCCATCATTCGACGAATCCGCTTATCTCGGATTGGCGCGCTGGCTTCAGCCGGTCCTCATCAGCGTGATGCTTTTCCTTCAGCTCAATGTGATTGCGCCCTCCGACCTCCGATTTCACCGCTGGCATTTTCTGCTGTTGCTGGTACAGGCGCTGCTGTTCGCCATTTTCGCCTTTATGGCTTCCCGGGTGCAGGACTCCGGCCTCCGCATACTTCTCGAATGTGCCATGCTCTGCTTTATCTGCCCCACGGCTGCTGCCGCCGGAGTGATTACCTCGAAGATTGGAGGCAGTCTTCCGGGCATCATGACCTATACGGTCCTCTCCGACACCCTGGCCGCCCTGCTGATACCGTTGATGGTGCCGGTTGTTCATCCTTCGGCTGATTTGAGCTTTTTTGCCGCATTCTGGGCAATCATCAAGAAAGTGTTCTCAATTCTGGTGCTTCCCACTCTGCTGGCGTGGTTTATCCGGTATGTGTTTCCATCTCTTCAGAAAAGACTTGAATCCTATGTAGGCTGGGCATTCTATGTCTGGGCCGTAGGGCTTGCCCTTGCCCTCTCGCTTGCGTGTTCGGCCCTGGTGGAAAGCGGCATCAGCGTGTGGATGACCTTGATGATAGGTGTAGTATCTCTGGTCTGCTGCCTTTCGCAGTTCGCCCTGGGCAGAAGGGTGGCACGCGCATACGGCAGGGAAGAATCGCTTACCGCAGGGCAGGCCCTGGGGCAGAAGAACACGGGCTTCATCATCTGGCTCGGATTGAATTACATGACTCCGGTCAGTTCAGTCGCCGGAGGACTGTACGCAATATGGCACAATATCGTCAATTCCTATGAACTGATTGAGGCCCAAAAGAAATAGATGCAAGTTTTCGTAAGCGCTCGGTTTTAATAGTATATGGTTTTGTTGAGAAAAATAGTACTGCCTGTTTTTTCCGTGGCAATGCTGCTGGGCACTGGTCTTTCGCTAAGTGCCCAGGAGGAGCCTCGGGATGCAACAGATACGCCGCCCATGCTGTACAGGGGCAGGGTCGCCAGGAAGTATCCCTCCGATTTCAACGGCACCCCTTATTGGGATACGCTTTCTTTCCGCACCGGAAAAGTGATGTACAACGGACGGCTTTATGAGGATGTGCAACTCAGGATAGATGCGGCCCTGGGCAAGCTTGTAGTGCGTCAGGACGGCAAGATGGCGCCCACGAATCCCGATGAGCGCCAGGTCAGCTGGTTTACCCGCGGAAAGGAGCTTTATGTCAACCTGAATTACCAGGGAATAAAGACTCCGAATTCGTTCTATCAGCTGGTGTCCGACTCGGAAAAGCCTGTTTTCAGGTGTGTGACAAAAATCCTGAGGTCGAACACCGCATCGCATAACGGTGCCCTCATAGGCTACAGGGATCCCGGGTATGACGACAAGCTGACATCCTTTTATGAATATAAGGAAAGCTGGTGGACAATCGAAAACGGCAGGCTGGTGAGGCTCCGTGCCCGCAAGGCTGCCAGATTGAAAGAGCGTTCCAGGCAGGACGGAAGTTACAGCTCTGCTCTTTTCCTGTGGCATCCGGTGGAAGGAACGGGCTCCGAACTGGTGCCGCCGGGCATCAAGAGGGCGAATGTCATCAGTCTGGATGGACTGCCCGCCGGGTATTTTTCCGAACAGCCTGCGGTTTCGGCAATCGAACAGACCTCCGAAGCCCGATATAAAAACAAGGTCTATATTATAGGCACCCCCGGTGGCGGGGCAAAAGCCAGGCTGAGCGGAATTGTCACCGACGATGAAGGCAAAGCCCTGGAAGGGGTCGTGGTCATTGACGAAGGCACGGGCAACTATGCAAGAAGCGACGCTTACGGGCGCTATTCCCTGGTTCTTCCCGTAGGTGAAACATTCATCATATTCAACGATGCCGACAAGGAAGAACAGAAACTGAATGTGGTGCTCAACGGTGACGGAGGGCTGAATGTTTCGCTCCACGACCGTTCCACATTGCTCGACGGGGCCATGATTTCAGCGGAAAGCATGCGCCAGCACCGCAGTTCCGAAACCGGCGTGGAGAAGATAAGCGCCAAAACCATTTCCAAGATTCCTACGGTTTTTGGAGAAAACGACATCCTGAAGGTTGTCCTCACCCTCCCCGGAGTGCAGACGGTGGGGGAGGCGTCTGCCGGATTCAATGTCCGCGGAGGCAGTACCGACCAGAATCTGATACTGTACAACGGCAACACCATCTATTATCCTACCCACTTCTTCGGCATCAACTCGGTCTTCAATCCCGATTTGGTTGACGGAGTGGAATTGTACAAGGGCAGCATCCCCGCAGAGTTCGGCGGCAGAATCAGTTCGGTCCTTGATGTTTCCGCAAGGCATGGAAACGCAAGCGGCTTCAAGGGGTCGCTCGGATTGGGCCTGCTTACAAGCCGATTCCATGTCGAGGGACCGCTTACGAAGGCCAAAACCACGACTTATACCCTTGGAGCGCGGACATCCTACTCCGACTGGCTGCTGGGATTCCTTCCTGCGAAGAGCGAGTTTTCCGGAGGCAGCGCCGGATTCTACGACGCGAATCTCGGAATAACGCACAAAAGCGGGCGCAATACCTTCCAGGCTTTTGCCTACCTGTCGTCCGACAGTTTTGCGTTCGGAGCCGATACGACATTCAGCTACGGCAATGCAAATGCTTCCCTGCACTGGCAGCATGACCGGGATTCCGTGCTTATGAAGGCTTCCGTCGGTTTTGACCACTACGACAATAGGGTGGATGAAGAGCAGGACGACACGGAAGCTTACAGGCTCACCACGGCAATCAACCAGGTGTTCGCCCGCTTCAACCTCAGGCAACGCAAAAATGAACGGCATACCTTCAATTATGGAGGCGAGGCCATTCTCTATATGCTTGATGGCGGACATCGGCGCCCTTTGGGCGAAAGTTCGCTTGTGGTTGCGGACGACCTTCCCACCGAAGTGGCTTTCCAGCCCTCGCTTTATTTCTCCGACAAGTGGTCGCCTTCCCAAGCCGTATCAGTCGATGCCGGGCTGCGGCTTGCAGGCTATATCGGAGAAGGTGCCTTCTATGCTTATCCGGAGCTGAGGCTTTCGGGGCGCTACTCCTTTACTCCCGTATTTTCGCTGAAAGGGGGGATTAACACCATGTCGCAGTACATCCATCTTATCTCCAACACCTCTTCCATTTCGCCCATGGACACATGGAAAATGACGGATTCCGAAATCCGTCCTACCACGGGCTGGCAGGCATCCGGAGGAGCTTATTGGACCGTTTTGGGCGGCAAGCTGGACCTCAGCGCGGAGAGCTACTACAAGCGTCTGAGAAATTATCTCGATTACGGCCAGGCTGCGGAGCTGGTCATGAACCACCATCTTGCAGATGATGTGGTTGCAACCATAGGCAAATCCTACGGCCTGGAACTCATGGCGAAAAAAAGTGTAGGACGGCTCAACGGATGGATATCATATACCTGGTCGCGCTCGCTGCTCAGAGACACCGGCTTCGACGGCGTCACGGCCATCAACGGAGGCCGTTGGTACAGGTCCTCTACCGACAAGCCGCACGACTTCAAGCTGGTCGGCAATTATGCATTCACCAGCCGGTACAGCATATCGGTGACCATAGATTACAGCACCGGCCGTCCAATTTCTTTCCCTGTCGGATACTACAGCTATGCCAATGGATTCAGGCTTGCATATTCCGGACGCAATACATACCGCATTCCGGATTATTTCAGGGTAGATGTCGCCTACAATATCGACGCCGGACATTATCTCAAGGCTTTCGCGCATGCTTCGGTAACCATAGGATGCTACAATGTGACCGGGCGCAAGAATGCTTATTCTGTTTTCTACGACACTAACCGTGGCAGCGGCATGCAGGCGTATAAACTCAGCATTTTCGCCACCCAGGTGCCCTATGTCAATATTAATTTCCTGTTCTGATGAAAAAGCGATTGATTATGATGGTGATGGCCCTGCTGCCATTGAGTTCGTGCCTGTATGAATACGACCCCGAGACAGGACAGGATTTTGGACGCCTTGTCATAGAAGGCGACATCAGTCTTGGAGAAGTATGTTACTTCACTGTTTCCAAAGTGAATCCTTTCAATCCGGATTATGACAAGCTGAAGGAAGGTCGCAATGTGGAATATGCATTGTTCACGGTTGAAGACGAGCTTGGAAATTCCTACTCTGCCGAGACAGGAGGAATGATGTATGGCGGGGCTTACACTTATTCCCCGACTGCCGCGATAGACCTCAGTTCCGCTCCCACGGACAGGAAGTATCGTCTCCGTGTGAAGGTGAAAAGGACGGTCGACGCTGATATTGCCGAATACCGGACTCCCTGGATGACCCCGGAACCTGCCCCGGTAATCGGAGACCTGGAGGAACACAAACTCGACCGCGACGGCGACGGAACCATGGATCACCTTTCACTCGGCCTTTCCCTGTCGGCAGAGAACACCAGCGGCTGCTACAGGTGGGATTATGAAGAGCTGTTCTACTTCAAGGCCGACCTTGACGCTCCTTCGCTCGAGTATGACGCGGATTCGGCGAGGGTAATCGACCATTCCATGGATATGGTGAGGCTGGACTGGTGGCCGTACACATATTGCTGGAGGCAGCAGCATTCATACCGCACCGAAGTAGCCATAGCCAAGGCCCTCGAAGGATGGAACCTGCAGGACCATGAATTCATGACCATGTCCCTGACCTCCCTTGCCCTGCAGGAAGGCAAATATTACATACGCCTTATTGCCAAGACCATCCCCGAAGAGGAGTACCGCTATCTGAGAGCTGTCAACCGTAATTCCGAGAATGTAGGTTCGCTTCTCACGCCTGTTCCAGGGGAAACCGTCGGGAACATCCGCAATGTGGCGGATTCTACCGATTATGCGATAGGCTATGTCGGCGCCAGCGTAAATGCACGGCGTATCCTCAAAGTGAATACCACAGGCAGGCGTTCATATCTTGATCCGAGCCGGTTCTACTACAATCCGTATCTTCAGCCGTTCGATATCAGGGCGACGATTGAAGAAATCAACCGGAATGCATATGCACATGGATATCTGCCTTACAGAAATGTCGATGATGTCAATTATTGGGTGCCCCGCTCCTGCATAGATTGCAGGATGATGAGCGGAACCATTGAAAAACCTGACGGTTGGGAGATGTAGCCATGAAAAAGTCATTATTCCTTTTTGCCGCCTTTGTCGGCTTCTTTTGCAACGGAACTGAAGCTGAATCAGCCGAATCCGTGCGTCTTGTAACCGACAAGCAGGTTTATGTGGCAGGCGACCTCATCTGGTGCTCCGCCTTCTGCACGGACGGGGAGAAACTCAGCAGTGCGTCGGCCGTCGCCTATGTCGAACTGGTTTCGTCCGACGGAGTCGCCGCCACTTCGAAAATCGCCCTTGTGGGAGGAAGGGGCACCGGCGTAATGCCGCTCCCGGCAAGTATTCCCACCGGCAATTACAAGATTTTTGCATATACCGCAATTTCCGAGACGGCTACCGCCTCGGACATAAGCGTGTTCAACACCATGTCCGGCATACGCGTAAGGGGTGGCGTCGAGATTTGTGACGACGAACTTCCCAAGGCAATCGGCGGGCGTGTAGTCGAAGGCCCCGTAAGCATCCGTACCGAGAAACTGGGGGAGGTAATGCGTATCATCCTTTACAACGGCAGCTCGAAGGATGCCACCGTCGCCGTATCGGTGAGCGAGGACGATGCGCTCCGCCCGGCTTTCTCGCCCCAGATGATAACGCTGACGCCGCGCGAGGCTGAACCTGACGGAGAGATAGTGCGTGCCTTTGTCTATGGTCCGGATGCCCTCAGCGTCAGGAACCGTCCATGGCTCACCGCGCTCATCTCGTCGCCCGGGTCCGCCGCCGATACTTATACCGGGAAAATCGGCTCAGACGGCATCATCACCTTCAATACGAACAATATCTATGGCGACAGGGACCTCGTCTGCGAAATCCTCGGACTGGAGGATGAAAAGCTCGACTGCCATTTCAGCCCCCAAAGTCCTTTCGTGACTCCGGACGGGCTTTCTTTCGAGAAAATGCGGCTTTCGCCCTCCATGCGCCAGGCCCTTGCCGCCAGGCATGAGGCGCTGAAAGCCGAGGCCAAGGCCGATACGCTATACGATTTCCTGCCGAAAAGGGATAACCTGCTGTTTTCCTCAAAAGACTGCACGAACTACCATCTTGACGATTACACCCGCTTCAATACTATTGAAGACATCCTGCTGGAACTCGTGCCCAATGTTGGAGTGCGCAAGGTAAAGGGACACAAGCAGATAAAAATGATTATCGCCGACGCCCTTGCAAAGACCCGCTCTTCAAATGTGCTGGTCATGCTGGACGGCGTGCCGGTAAGCAATCACGAACGCCTGCTTGCCTACGACGCCCTCGCTCTGAGCGATGTGTATGTGTATCCGTACAACTATGCAATGGGAAAGACGGTCTTTTCCGGCGTGGTGAATTTCGTGACCGCAAAGCACGACATGTCCGCCCTCCGCTTCGCGGACAATGTCCGCATTATCGACTTCCGAGGATGCTCATTTCCCCTCGCTTTGAAGGAGGGGTCGGCAGCTCCGGGGGAGCCTGCCGGGCGGACTTTGCTTTGGCAGCCTGCATTAAGCATCAAGGCGGGGGAAAGTGCCGAATTCAGCATGTCGGCATCGGACGCGGCTCTCTTTATAAAGCTTATCTCTTTGAATTATTGATTAATATTTTTAATTTTGCACACTTATAGATGTGTGTAAAATGCTTCAGAAATCAATTATTGTCACGGGCGGGGCAGGCTTCATAGGGAGCCATGTGGTTCGTCTTTTCGTAAATAAATATCCCCAAAGCCGGATAATCAATGTCGACAAGCTTACTTACGCGGGCAACCTTGCGAATCTGAAAGATATAGAGGACAAACCCAATTACCGCTTCGTGAAGGCGGATATCTGTGATTTCGACGCCATGCTTTCGCTGATGCGCGAAGAAAAGGTGGAAGGCATAATCCACCTTGCCGCCGAAAGTCATGTGGACCGCAGCATCAAGGACCCCTTTACATTTGCCCGCACCAATGTGATAGGCACTCTGAGCCTTCTGCAGGCTGCAAAAGTTTTTTGGGAGAGCCTGCCGGAGAAATACGAAGGCAAGCGCTTCTATCACATCAGCACCGACGAGGTTTATGGAGCGCTCGAAATGACCGAGCCGCAGGGCATCGAACCTCCTTTCACGACCAAGGCCAGTTCCGGCGCGCATCATCTTGCCTACGGCGAAAAGTTCTTCACTGAAGATTTGAAATATCAGCCGCACAGCCCGTACAGCGCGTCCAAGGCCGGCAGCGACCACTTCGTCCGTGCCTTCCACGACACCTACGGCCTTCCCACCATCGTCACCAACTGTTCCAACAACTACGGGCCTTATCAGTTTCCGGAAAAGCTGATACCGCTTTTCATAAACAATATCCGCCACCGCAAGCCGCTGCCCGTCTATGGTAAAGGTGAGAATGTGCGCGACTGGCTTTATGTCGAGGACCACGCCAGGGCCATCGACCTTATCTTCAATGAAGGCAAGATTGCCGAAACCTACAATATCGGAGGTTTCAACGAGTGGAAGAATATCGACATCATCAAAGTGCTCGTAAGCACCGTCGACCGTCTTCTGGGCCGCCCTGAGGGTACCGACCTGGACCTGATAACCTATGTGACCGACCGTGCCGGGCACGACCTCCGCTATGCCATCGATTCCCGCAAACTTCAGCGCGAACTTGGCTGGGAGCCCAGCCTTCAGTTCGAGGAAGGAATTGAAAAAACCGTCCGCTGGTACCTTGAAAACCAGGATTGGATGGACAATGTCACCTCCGGAGAGTACCAGAAATACTACGCCGAAATGTATTATGGGGGGGGGGCAGGATAAATGACTCAAAAGAACAAAATACGGAATGCCATGCCGAATAATTTCTTTACAGCAAAACTGCACAACATAGTCGACTGGTATTTCAGCAAGAGGGTGGCGCCATATTGGCTGCTCATCCTGATTGACACCTTGATTCTGGCCTTCGCGTCGGTCTGCGTCTATGTGTCGTTCATGGGTTTCAATGCCTTCAGGGATAATCTGCCTGCGCTTGTCCGAACTTTTGCGGTGCTGGGAATTCCGTACATTGTCGGCTTCCGCATTTTCCACACATATACTGCAGTCGTCCGTTATTCTTCCTTCGTCGATTTGTTGCAGATAATCTATGCAATGATTTTCGGATGCGTCTTCGCAGTAGGTCTTCACTTCCTTCTGAATGGTGACGGCTCCGGCTTCTTTACCGACACCCGCACCGCCCAGATACTGATAGTCAGCATTACGGCTGCAATCGGGATGATGCTTGTGCGTCTCGCGGTGAAGATGCTTTACGACCTTATCTACCAGGTGCAGGATGCCCCGAAGGCGTTTGTGTACGGTATCCAAAGCGGAGGAATCGGTCTTGCAAAGAGCATTCGCAATGAAAAGCCTTCGAGGTTCAATATCAAGGGATTCATATCGCACGATCCCAAACTGGGATACGCCCATCTTCTCGGGGAGAAGGTCTATGCGGTCGATGACAGGCTGACCGGAATCCTGCAGAAGAAAGAAATCAAGGCGGTGCTGATTTCTCCGCTCCGCAACGAAACTTTCCGCCGCGACCAGCGCCTGCAGGACCTCATCATTGCATCCGGGGCGAAGATTTACATGATGCATCGCCCCGACGAGTGGGCTCCGGGCAAGGCTCCCGAGCTTCAGGAGGTGAATATCGAAGACCTTCTTCCCCGTGAGCAGATAGAAGTCGACATGGAGTCCATCGGTAAGATGCTCCATGGTACGAGGGTCCTGGTTACCGGTTCTGCCGGTTCGATAGGCAGTGAAATAGTGCGGCAGGTCGCTTCGTTCGGCCCTGCCGAAATGATGCTTCTCGACCAGGCTGAAACTCCTCAGCACGACATCCGCATCATGATGAACAAGGAGTTCCCCGATGTCAAGTCGTCGGCCATCGTTACTTCGATATGCCACTCCAGCCGCATGGACGCCATATTCAAGTCCTTCCGCCCCGATTATGTATTCCATGCCGCCGCATACAAGCATGTGCCCATGATGGAGGACAATCCCCCCGAAGCCGTTCTCAACAATGTGTACGGCACGAAGGTTCTTGCCGACCTTTCGGTCAAATATGGAGTCCGGAAATTCGTGATGATTTCCACCGACAAGGCAGTGAACCCTACCAATGTGATGGGCTGCTCCAAACGAATCTGCGAAATCTATGTCCAGGCTCTCAATGCTGCGGAGCAGGCGGGCAAAGTCAAAGGAAACACGCAGTTCGTCACGACCCGTTTCGGCAATGTCCTCGGTTCCAACGGCTCGGTGATTCCTCTGTTCAAGGAGCAAATCCGCAGGGGCGGTCCGGTGACGGTCACAGACCCCGACATAGTGCGTTTCTTCATGCTCATTCCCGAAGCCTGCAAACTGGTGCTCGAAGCCGGAACCCAGGGAGAGGGAGGTCAGATTCTGGTGTTCGACATGGGCGAGGCCGTCAAGATTTCCGACCTTGCCAAGAGAATGATACGCCTTTCCGGTGCGGAAGGGGTGGAAATTGTTTATACGGGCCTTCGCGAAGGTGAAAAGCTCTACGAGGAAGTGCTCAGCAACAAGGAAGGAACCCTGCCCTCGTTCCATGAGAAGATTCGCGTGGCGCAAGTCCGCGAGTACGACTGGGATATTGCCTGCAGGCAGATAGACGAGCTCTTTGTCATAGCAAAGACCTATCAGCCCATGGAAACCGTGGCGAAAATGAAGGAAATAGTGCCCGAATATGTGAGCAACAATTCGGTATATTCCGTACTTGACAAAAATAAACATCAGCAATGAAGATATTGGTTACCGGCGCTGCCGGGTTCATAGGCTCAAAGGTGATGTCGATGCTCCTTCGAAGGGGTGATGATGTCATTGGAGTCGATAATTTCAACGATTATTACGATGTCCGTCTGAAACACGGGCGTGTGGAAGCTTTCGGGCTCGGCGACAGGATACGCAAGATGGACATAGCCGACAAGGCTGCGGTTGACGCCCTCTTTGAAGCGGAAAAATTCGACAAAGTCATCAACCTTGCCGCCCAGGCGGGGGTGCGTTACTCAATCACCAATCCCTATTCTTATCTGGAAAGCAATCTGGTGGGCTTCCTGAACATTCTGGAAGCTTGCCGGAATCATGGCGTCAGATACCTCGTGTTCGCATCTTCGTCTTCGGTTTACGGGCTCAACGCGAAGGTTCCCTACAGTGAGGACGACAAAGTGGATAATCCTGTCTCGCTGTATGCCGCAACCAAAAAGAGCAACGAACTGATGGCCCATGCCTACGCAAAGCTCTATGGATTTGCCGTGACCGGGTTGCGTTATTTCACCGTGTATGGCCCCTGGGGGCGTCCGGACATGAGCCCGATGCTTTTTGCCGGAGCAATTTCCCGCGGCGAAGCCATCAAGGTGTTCAACAATGGCGACATGATTCGTGACTTCACCTTCATCGACGACATTGCGGAAGGAACCATCAGGGTTCTCGACCACCAGCCAAAGGCTGAAGACTGCCCCAACGGCGTTCCCTACAAGGTGTATAATATCGGCTGCTCCAATCCGGTCAGGCTCATGGACTTTATCTCCGAAATCGAGACGGCCTACGGAAAGGAAGCCAACAAGACTTTCCTTCCCATGCAGCCAGGCGATGTTTATCAGACCAATGCCGACACTTCGCATCTTGAACGGGAAGTGGGATACAAGCCCCACTGGAACCTGCACGAGGGCATATCCGAATTCATGAAGTGGTACAAATCCGATTTGAATCCTCTTAAATAAAAAGGATGCAGCTGCGCAGGGAATATGATGTCATTATAGTCGGAGGAGGCGTTACCGGTGCGTCTACGGCCCGCGACTGTGCTCTTCGGGGGCTGAAAACCCTTCTGATTGAGCGCGGAGATATTTGCGATGGAGCTTCCGGGCGTAATCATGGCCTGCTCCACAGCGGGGCCCGCTATGCCGTCACCGACAGGGAAGGCGCAGAAGAATGCATCATCGAAAACCGGATTCTCCGCCGCATAGCCTCGAATTGCGTGGAACAGACTGAGGGCCTTTTCATCAGCCTTCCGGAAGACGGTCTTGACTATCAGGCGGGATTCATTGCCAAATGCCGCGAAGCAGGCATCAGTGCCGAAGCGATGGACCCTGCCGAAGCGCTGCGTCTTGAACCGGCGGTCAATCCTTCGATAATAGGTGCCGTCAAGGTGCCGGATGCCGCGGTGGACCCTTTCCGCCTGGTGGATGCAAACATTCTTGACGCACAGCGCCACGGCGCCGACATACTCAAGTTTACGGCAGTGGCATCCCTTATCAAGGATAATGGCCGTGTAAAGGGCGTACGCACCGCATTTGGCGCCGATATTTACGCCTCGCAGGTGGTTCTTGCAGCCGGAATATGGACTGCGGACATCGCCCGCGCAGCCGGAGCGCAAATCAGCATGATGCCCAGCAAGGGCTCCCTTATAATATTCGGCCACAGGGTGGCGAATATGGTTATCAACCGTTGCCGCAAGCCCGCGAATGCCGACATTCTCGTGCCGGGCGATGTTGTAAGTGTTCTGGGCACCACCTCCGACAAGGTTCCGATGGATACCATCGACGACATGAGGGCGACTCCCGCCGAAGTCGATTTGCTTCTTCGTGAGGGAATACAGCTTGTGCCATCCCTTGAAAGGACGCGCATTATCCGCGCCTATGCCGGAGTGCGGCCTCTGGTTGTGGCCGATCCCGCAGGTGACGGACGCAATGTCAGCCGTGGCATCGTGCTCCTGGATCATGAAGAGAGGGATTCCATTCCCGGGCTGATTACCATCACTGGCGGCAAGCTTACAACCGCAAGGCTCATGGCCGAGATGGCTACCGACCTCGTGTGCAGGAAACTGGGCGTCAGTGCCGCATGCATGACCGCCCGTCTTTCCCTTCCCGGTTCCGAGGGCAGAAAACCCCGTTTTGAGGATCCCGGCTATGCGAAGGCAGCAATCGGACGGCATGGCGGGGAAGTGTCCATGATGGATTTTGAGAAGGGCAGGGAAGTGATTTGCGAGTGCGAAAGCGTTACCCGCGCAGAAATCGAATATGCCGTGCGACATTTCGGAGTGCGGAATGTTTCGGACCTGAGGCGCCATACCCGTGTAGGAATGGGCACTTGCCAGGGCTCTTTCTGCGTCCGTAAGGTAGCTGCCGTCCTTTCGGAAATACTCGGAAGCGATGCTTATCCTGCCGATGTGCTTGTAAAAGAGTATCTGGATGAGCGCTGGAAGGGGATGACTCCCGTGCTTTGGGGTGAGACTCTACGGGAAGCGGAATATATGATAAGGACAAACGGAAATGAACTTTGACATTGTCATAATCGGGGGTGGATGGACCGGATGCAGTCTTGCCGGGCGCCTTTGCGCGGCGGGAATGAAGGTCTGCGTCGTTTCCGACGGGCTTTCGCTCTCTGAGAGCGCTTCCCCTTCGCCCTATGCGCGTTTGGCTGCCCTTCAGAGCAAGGGCGCAGTCATCCTGAGAGGCGACCGGGCCGAGGGCGGCATCTGGGACGGCTCCGGGCTCCTTGCCATATATACCAGAAACCTTGGGAACGGCACGCCTTTGTACGCTTCGGATTTCATCCTTGCCACGGGAAAGTTCTTCTCCCGAGGATTGCTGTCGGACAAGCTGCATGTCTGGGAACCGGTATTCGGCTCCGATGTGCTGTCCGCAGGCGACAGGACGGACTGGTTCAAGGAAGGTTTTTCCGAGAGACAGCCATTCATGGATTTCGGAGTCAGGACCGATGCGTACGGGAGGATTCTGTTCGGCGGGGTTCCGGCTCTCAATCTCTATGCCGCAGGTGACATAGTGGCAGCCGGTTTTGATGAATGCGACCTTGATTATTTGTTGGACCATGCAGGAAAAGAATAGACTCGAAAGCTGCCTGAAGTGCAACCTCTGCACCCTGGTATGCCCCATGCTTGCGGCAAATCCCGACTATCCCGGCCCCAAAAAGGCCGGACCGGACGGGGAGCGCTACCGCCTGAAGGATCCTGCATTCTACGATTATGCCCTCAAATACTGCTTGAACTGCAAGCGCTGCGAGGTTGCCTGTCCTTCCGATGTGCATGTGGGCGACATGATTCAGCAGGCCCGCATCCAATATGGCTCGCAGGCAAAGGTCAAGGGCCTGCGGGGCGTGCGCGACTGGACGCTTGCATCCACCGACCTCGTGGGAAGCATTGCCAGCCCGCTTTCGCCTATCGTGAACGGCGCTCTCAAGATGAAGGGCGTGAAGGCCCTGATGCATGGAGTGATTGGTGTTGACAAGCACCGCAGCTTCCCCCGCTACTGTGGCGAGAAGTTCGAGAGCTGGTTCCGCAAGCAGGACCAAAGCGCTTTCGACAAATTCGTGACCTTCTTCCACGGATGCTACACCAACTATAATTATCCTCAGCTCGGTAAGGATTTGGTGAAGCTCGTAAATGCTGCCGGTTACGGGGTGCATCTTCTTGAAAAGGAGAAGTGCTGCGGAGTGGCCCTGATGAGCAACGGCTTTGCGGCAAAAGCCCGCAGGCAGGCGAATGTCAACCTCTTCTCAATGCGCAAGGCGGTCGAGGCAGGGGAGAGTGTGCTCACGGTATCGTCTACCTGCACTCTCACCATGCGGGACGAGTATCCCGATGTCCTCGGAATTGACAATGCCGATGTGCGCGATTCCATTATGCTCGCAAGCCGCTGGCTCTATACCAAGATTGTTTCCGGCGAAGTGAAACTGCGTTTCCGCAAGGATTTTCGCATGCGCGTGCTGTATCACATCGCCTGCCACATGCAGAAACTCGGCTGGCAATACTATTCGCTCGAACTCCTGAAAATGATTCCGGGGCTGGAACTGGTGGCGCTCGACCAGAACTGCTGCGGCATTGCAGGCACCTTCGGCTTCAAGAAAGAGAACTACGCCTATTCCCAGGAAATAGGTTCGCGGCTGTTCTCCGACATCAGGGAAGGGTATTCTGAGGGAACCGTCGTGGCTACGGAGTGTGAAACCTGCAAATGGCAAATAGAAATGAGCACGGGAGTTCCCGTACTCAATCCTGTAGAAATATTGGCCCGGGCTCTGGACGACTAAGCCTCTGCCGCAAATTCAATCCTTTCCACAAAGCATTGCAGTTCACCCACTTTGCCGGTGACGAACCAGGTGTCGCCGTCACGGGCGACGCTCAGGGCGACGGTTTCGCCTGCATGAATCTCGTGATAATAGCACACCTGCACATCGCGAAGGATATGTGATTTCACATATTCGAGGGGAAGGGCATCCATCGCCCACTGGGTATATTGGCAGTTGTTCGCATGGCCGTTCGTGTCCAAATCCGAGAATAAGACGGTATGCGTCGCCTCGCCTACTTGTCCGAGCTCCCTGGGAACCGCTATCTTGGTGCAGAAGGGGAGTGTGTCCTCGGCATAGTGCAGACTTTCGTCGAACCCGGTTTCGCCCCTGAAAATGCTGCGGTTCTCCAAATCAAGTAGTGTCCATGCCGAAGTGCCGAGAATGACGGGGCTGGACATGTCACCGGCCTTGTACATCCGGAAATTACGGTGCCAAAGGGGCCCTGTCTGCCCGCGCGACCATGTCTGCAGGATGACCTCGTCGCCCCATTTCGGGCATTCCAGCACCTGGAAATGAATACGGTTGAGAGCCCAGAAAAGCCCGCGTGTGCGAAGCACTTCGTAGCTGCATCCGCAGAATTCCGAGCCCTGGTAAGCAATCTCCTGCAGGTGATTCTGGATGTACTGGCCCTTGATGCGGGCTGCAGTGTCGGTCTCGTAGCTGCTGATGACAAATTTGTCTTCTACTATGGGAGCAGCCATCATTGTATGCCTTTCAGGTTTTCTTTGGGAACAAGGAAGAATTTGAGAGTTCCTTTGGCGCAAAGTTTTCCGTTGACCTTTGCGGCGGATTCCACTATCACGAGGGGAGCACGGAGCTCGACAAGCTTGGAACTCACCTCGATGGTGTCTCCGGGGAAGGCGGAATTCTTGAATTTTACGCCGTCAAGCCCTGCATACATCGCGGTGTTTACCTGCAGCAGTTCCCTCGGGATAAGCAGCACGCTGCCCTGTGCCATGATTTCGCAAAGGATTACGCCGGGTACTACCGGGTATCCGGGGAAGTGCCCCTGCACGAAGAATGCATCCTGGGGAATGGTATATTTGGAGATTACACTGCCGTCGGCCTGGATTTCACTCTCGTCCACAAGCAGCATGGGAGCCCTGTGGGGGATGATGGTTTTGATTTCTTCTCTTGTCATCTGAATCTATTTTAGTACGGTCCGTTTCTTGCAAAATTTATGCCCTATACCTATCTTTGTATGATTACTTACAATTCGAACTCTATGTCAAAAGTATCGGAATATGTCAGCTATGGCTTCGTGCGTGTCGCCGCCGCAAGCCCCAGGGTTTACCTTGCCTCTCCCGCACGCAATGCGGAAGTGATTGTCAGTCAGATTGCCGAGGCTTCCGCAAGGGAGGCATCCATAATAGTGTTTCCCGAACTTTGCGTATGCGGATATACCTGCGCCGACCTGTTTGCGCAGCAGGCCCTTCTCGACGCTTCTGAAAAGGCCGTGGCCGACATTGCCGCCGCTTCAGCGGGCTGTGGCGCCCTTATTGCCATTGGGGCCCCTCTGCGCCATGCAGGGCGACTTTACAACTGTGCTGTGCTCATCAAGGCAGGAAAGATTCTCGGCATAGTTCCAAAGGTTTATCTGCCGAATTCCGCTGAATTCTATGAAATGCGCTGGTTCGAGAGCGGTGCCGGAATTGATGCGGATGTGCTTTTTGCCGGGCAGCAGACGCACCTTGGCATCAGGCAGTTGTTCCGCCTCGGAAAGGCGGTGATAGGAGTGGAAATCTGTCAGGACCTCTGGGTTCCCGTGCCTCCCTGCACAAGGGCGGCGCTTGCAGGGGCCAATATTATACTTAACCTTTCCGCATCGAATGAAGCCCTTTGCAAGAACGACTACCGCAAGCTTCTCGTCGGCTCCACTTCAGCGCGTCTGAATGCGGGTTATGTGTATTGCAGCTGCGGATATGGCGAATCCACCCAGGATCTTGTCTGGGCCGGCTCATCGATGATTTATGAGAATGGGGCGCTGCTTTGCGAGAATGA
Source organism: Bacteroidales bacterium (assembly GCA_017469425.1). Classification (GTDB taxonomy): domain Bacteria; phylum Bacteroidota; class Bacteroidia; order Bacteroidales; family UBA932; genus Cryptobacteroides. Next base: position 18,207 of record JAFUGJ010000020.1, on the reverse strand, counting down.
GCGTTTCAGCCTCGGCTCAGGCATCATCTATGCCGACATCGATGTGGAGCGTCTGGATGGCGTGCGCGCCAAGAATCCAAATTTCCGCGACATCCTTTCCCATGAAGGAACATTCAGTTGCATTGATGCCGGTGAAGCCGTTGCCACGGATTTCAAGAAGGAACTGCTGAAAAAAATAGAGGCTCATCCCTTCGTGCCCGAAGGTCCGGAACTATCGGCACGATGCCGGGAAATCCTTTCCATCCAGGTGGCCGGGCTCTGCACGAGGCTGGAGCATATCAACTGCAAATCGGCTGTCATAGGCATTTCCGGGGGGCTGGATTCCACCCTCGCACTGCTTGTTACCGTGCTTGCATTCGACAAACTCGGCTGGGAGCGCAGCCGCATTATAGGCGTTACCATGCCGGGCTTCGGCACTACCTCCCGCACCAAAGGGAACGCCGATGTCCTTATGGAAAAACTCGGCGTTTCCGCCAGGGAAATATCCATCGTGCCTTCCACGACGCAGCATCTTGCCGACATAGGGCATCCGCTTGAAAATCACGATACTACATACGAAAATGCACAGGCCCGCGAACGCACCCTGATACTGATGGATGTCGCCGGGCAGGAAGGAGGCATCGTGGTGGGTACGGGCGACCTTTCCGAACTCGCCCTCGGCTGGTGCACATACAATGGCGACCACATGTCCATGTATGGGGTGAATGCATCGGTTCCCAAGACCTTGGTGCGCACCCTTGTGGTTTTTGCCGCTGCGGAACATTTCGGCGGAGCGCAGGAAGTGCTTGCCGACATCGTGGATACCCCGATTTCGCCCGAACTTCTGCCCGCCTCCGAGGACGGCACCATCCTGCAGGTTACCGAAGACCTTGTAGGTCCTTACGAACTGCACGATTTTTTCCTGTATAATGTAATGCGCTGGGGCTTCACGCCTTCCAAGGTCCTGTTCCTTGCAGAAAAGGCATTCGAAGGGAGCTACGATGCGGAGGTCATACGCAAGTGGCTGAAGGTGTTTTACCGCCGTTTCTTCAGCCAGCAGTTCAAGCGCAGTTGCCTTCCGGACGGACCGAAGGTGGGAAGTGTCTCCCTTTCGCCCCGTGGCGACTGGCGTATGCCTTCCGATGCCTCCTCCGCAAGCTTTACCGACTTTTAAAGCAAATCGACTGAGTCGAAGGTAACCGGCAGCCGGGCTTCGTCATTACCCAGGGCTATTGTATTGGTTCCCTTGGCAAGAACTATTTGAGCTTTGGTTGAGATAAAATCATCCGAAGCTTTTAGTTTCAATGGGATGCGTTTTCCATTGACTTCCAGATAGGCATCGCAGTCGCGCAGTGCTTTATAGCGTATGGAGGCCGTATGATGGCATTTCTTTCTTCGGATGATGTTGCGCCATTCCATACGGTTTTCAGGGCTGCCTCCCAGATTCAATACACCTGCGCCACATGATGCTCCGTCGACCTCAATGTATTTTCCGCCTTCAGGACCGATGTCATTATAGGCGGGGATGAAACTCCATTCTGCTTCCAAATGCTTGGTTTCAAGTCTCTTGGAACCTTTCACCGAAAGTATCTTTGCAGAATGTGCGGGAACGCTCATTCTGATTGATGCTTCAGCATCGGGCAGGTCTTCCCTGAGAATCAGGTCGCGCAGGCGTACTTTTCCCTCAAGTTCAAGTTTTTCGATGGGAAGGTCGAAATCGACAGGTTCATCAGAAGGGTTGTAGAGGGCAAGCGCCCTTTGCTTCCCGCCAAGCTTAATGACATCCTTTACAAGAGCATAGCTTTCTCCCTCATGTTGAATGACATAGGCTTGAAGTCCAAGGGGGTCCTGATTAATTGCAATCAGTTCGGGGTTGGTAATCAGTTCGAATGTTTCTTCCGGCATTGCGGCAAGGTCGAATCCCAGTGCAAGGGGAGAGGACATGATGCACCACATGCCGAAATGGGCGCTTTCTTCCTCGAGGCAGAGCTCGTCGTATTTGGTCCAGGATATTGCGCATGGCTTTTTGCTGTATCCTACAACGAGCATGTCCATGTCGTTGTAATGTCCGTTTCCTGCATAGGCCGACAGGTACAGGTTCTTTTCCACTACGCTGCGGACCGACTTCCATTCCGGGAGAAGGTCGCCGCTGATGCGCCATGAGTCAGCTATTTCCGCCGCCCAGATGCCGGGAAAGTGCCATCGGCATATATTGAGCGCTACTGCGTGGTCGGATACGCTGTCTATCACCTCGCGTATGCGCGTGTACCGTTCTTTCGGTTCGAGCTTCAGTCTTTGCGCCCCGCAGTAGTCGATTTTTATGAAGTCGAAGTTCCAGTCGTTGAAATAAAGCTGTGCATCCTGGTCTGTATGTCCGTACAGACCGGCTCCGCGGCCGAAAATGTCGCCGTTTCCATAACTGCCGCAGGTGTTGGCTCCGGCATCGGAATAAATGCCTGCCTTGAGTCCGAGGCCATGTATGTGTGCGGTAACTTTTTCAATTCCGCCCGGAAAACGCAGGGGATTCGGAGTCATGCATCCGGTAGTCGAGTCACGGAAGCCGAAGAATCCGTCGTCGATATTTACATTGGTGTAACCAGCCTTGGCCAGGCCGGTGCTCACGAGAAGGTCGGCCTGCTGCATGATCAGCGAATCGGAAATCCCTATTTCGAAAGCATTCCACGAGCTCCAACCCATCATAGGAGGCTTGACGGCAGGCGGAACAGGGCGGCAGGAGAACAGTATCAGGGATGCGGCAAGTAAGGATGCAGTGCAGGTTTGTTTCATGGCAGGATAAATAGGATAATGGCAAATATAAGCAAAAAGTGTGTATATTAGCGGAGCAAAATTAATCACAGACACATGACCAATCACATAGTTATCATGGCAGGCGGACAGGGCACCAGGCTCTATCCCCTCAGCACGGCTGAAAAACCCAAGCAGTTCCTTGACCTTCTCGGGGTAGGGAAGAGCCTCATTCAACTGACTTATGAACGCTTCCTCGCGGTGGATCCCGATGCCCAATTCTGGGTGGTGACTTCCAAGGATTATGTTCATTGGATAGAGGAGCAGTTACCATCCATTCCGGCCTCCCACATACTCGCGGAACCGGTGCCTCGCAACACTGCTCCGTGCATTTCTTATGCCTGTTGGCGCATCAGAGCCGAATTTGGGCTGTGTAACATAATTGTTAGCCCTGCTGACGCTTATGTTTCACCCATTGATTCATTTGCACTTACGATGAATAAGGCCCTTGATTTTACAGCGCGGGAAGAACCTGCTGTTGTTTGTGTAGGCATTCAACCGACCGAGGCTCATACAGGCTATGGCTATATCCAAATTTCGTCACTTGACGAATGGCAAATAGCTGAAAATCAAAGCGATATTGTCAAGGTGGACGCTTTCAAGGAAAAACCGGACGCAGAGACTGCAAAACGCTATCTTGAGGCGGGTGGATACTTCTGGAACGCCGGAATTTTCGTCTGGAATTCCCGGACCATAGAGTCGGAAATCCGGGCTCACTCTCCTCGGATTGCAGCTGTGATGGACGAGCTTTCGGAGAGTTTCGGGACCCCTTCCGAAGAAGCTGAACTCGGACGCCTTTTCCCCACTTGCGAGAAAATATCCATCGATTATGCCGTTATGGAAAAATCCCCTTATGTCTATTGCATCCGGGCCGACTGGCCATGGGATGACCTTGGCAGTTTTGCCTCCATCGAGAAGGTAACCGGGAAGCAGATTCCCCAGGAAGTCAAGGACGCCCAGGACGAATATCAGCGTGCCAAAAGCATTGCAAAAAAAAGTTAAAATATATTTGGATAATTCAGCGCAAAGTTATACCTTTGCAATCCCAAATCGGAGACTCGTTAGCTCAGTTGGTAGAGCACAACACTTTTAATGTTGGGGTCTCGGGTTCGAGCCCCGAACGGGTCACAGAACTTTGAGATAATTTTTTATCAGCACCCCTAGCTCAGCTGGTAGAGCAACTGACTCTTAATCAGTGGGTCTAGGGTTCGAATCCCTAGGGGTGCACAAAAAGGGCAACAGTGAAAACTGCTGCCCTTTTTCGTTTATTGTCAGGTCTTTGGAGACCTTCATCTAAAGCTTATGTGAATGCAGCATCTTGGACGGATCAAGGGCATCGTCAAGAGCTTCTTTTGTCATGAGGCCCTTCTGCAATACAATATCGTACACGCTTCCGCCCGTTTCCAGGGCTTCCTTGGCCACTTTCGTGCTGTTCTTGTAGCCGATATAGGGATTGAGCGCGGTAACGATGCCGATGGAGTTCTTGACCATCTCGTAGCAATGCTCCTTATTGACTGTAATGCCCACCACGCATTTCTCCCGCAGGGTGTTCATTGCATTGGTAAGCCATGTGATGCTCTCCAGTATGGATTCTGCAATGACAGGTTCCATTACATTGAGCTGCAGCTGACCGGCTTCTGCGGCGAAAGCCACGGTAGTGTCGTTTCCTATCACTTTGTAGCACACCTGGTTGGTTACTTCAGGGATGACCGGATTTACCTTGCCGGGCATGATTGAAGAACCGGGAGCCATAGGGGGGAGGTTGATTTCGTGAAGACCGCAGCGGGGGCCGGACGCAAGCAGGCGGAGGTCGTTGCAGGTCTTGCTCAGCTTGATTGCAAGGCGTTTGAGCGCTGCGGAATAGCTGACATAGGCTCCGGTATCGGGAGTCGCTTCCACGAGGTCCGGAGCGGAAATAAGCTCGTCACCGCAAAGCTCGCTCATTCTCCTGGCGCAAAGTTCTGCAAAGCCGGGAACGGCGTTCAGGCCGGTTCCGATAGCCGTACCACCCATATTTATCTCCTTGAGCAACACTGCATTGCGCTCAAGATTCGCAAGTTCTTCTTCAAGATTGTCGGCAAAGGCAGTAAATTCCTGCCCGGAGGTCATGGGCACTGCATCCTGAAGCTGGGTTCGGCCCATCTTGATGATGTCCTTGAATTCCTCGCCTTTGGCACGGAAGGCATCGATAAGGTCCTGAAGAGCTTTCACCATGATTCTGTTCATCCTTACGAATGTATAGCGGAATGCGGTAGGATAAGCGTCGTTTGTGGACTGTGCGCAGTTCACATGGTCGTTCGGGGAGCAGAACTGGTATTCTCCTTTTTTATGTCCCATGATTTCGAGGGCACGGTTGGCAATGACCTCGTTTGCGTTCATGTTCACCGATGTTCCGGCACCGCCCTGCATCATATCGACGGGGAACTGGTCGTGGAGGGCTCCGCCGACAATCTCCTCGCAGGCTTTGCATATTGCATCGGCAATGTTTTTGTCGAGTGCGCCAAGCTCCGCATTGGCAGAAGCGGCAGCCCATTTCACATAAGCCATGGCGACTATGTATTCGGGGTAGTCGCTCATGTTGGTATTGGAAATCTTGTAATTGTTGATGGCCCTCTGTGTCTGAACGCCGTAGTAGGCGTCGGCAGGTACCTGGAGCTCTCCGAGCAAATCGGATTCTGTCCTGAATTGTTTGTTTTCCATAAGAAAGTTTTATTCAAATAGTTGCATAGATTGCTTAAAGATATACTTCATGTCGTCGGCCCCCTCTGTTATCTCGATGGGGAAGCTGATGGCAACAACTTTGTAGTCTTCGAAAGGATGATAAACCGCAGCTCCGGTGCGGTTGGTGTAGCTTGCTATTGTGCGCCCTCCGGAAGTAGGACGGATTGCCCCGGACATTTCAACGCAATAGCTCTCTTCGCTTAAAGTGTTGCAGTAGTGCAGCATGCGGTCGTCGAACTTGACCTTTCCGTTAACCGAACCGCGCGAACTGACCCAGCGATAACCGAGAGTGTTTTCCACGAAAGCGCGGGCCTCCTGCTGGTATGCATCGTCGCCGATAGGGTAGAACTCATCCCAGGCGTCCGTGGCGATGTATGCCCCTGAAATCAGCAGGTTGGAACCGGTTGCGAGCGCGGAGTAGAGAGCCTGACGCAGTTCTTTGGGAAACACCTTGTAACGCACATTGCCACGCTGATTTCCCACAAGGGTACTTATCTGTTTTCCGCAGATGAGGTCAATTGCAAAATAATCCGGATTGAAATCGGAAGTGCAGAAGGCATCCCTGCTCTGCGAACAGAAGCTGTATCCGAGTTCAAGCAGCTGCCTGCCATGCACGGCAGGGTAGTCGAAGCTGTTGCCTGCAGGCTGGAATCCCGCCATGTCGGTGTCGCAGGCCCCGGTGCCGGGAGCGGAGTTGTTGATGTATTTCCTGTCGCGGCGGAATTCGTAGCTCTCCCCGGCATAGGAGATGTCTTTGATGTAGGGCACACCTCCGTCGCGCCGGGCATCGAAACCGGCAAAGTCCTCGGAGTCGAACCATGAAGGCGCGCTCACACGGTCGAAGTTATTTACGACAAGCACTTTCCTGGCTTCTTCCGAGGCAATGCCAATGCTAAGGATTTCCGAAGGGAAACTTCGTCCGCCGCGGTTGGCGGCCTCCACCTTGTAAGAATATACATGCCCTTTTTCGACCGGCATTTCCACAGTGCATGCGGCAACCTTGAATCCGTTGTCGAAAGCCCCGTCGTCCTTGCGGGTGTAAACTATATATTCGGTGGGAACCGCCGTCGGCTCCTTAGGGTCATCGACTGCGCTCCAGCTGAGCCTGGCCTTCCCGGAAGGGGCGAAATCGACGGAGAATCCGCTTACGGGCATGGGCGCAACCACATAGCTTTCACCGTAATATGTGCTCAGGAACTTCAGCATTCCTTTATACACCGCCCTGCAGACCTCGAAACGGAACGAAGGGTCAAGCCCGAATTTCATGTCGGCGAAATTCTGATGTGCAAGCAGTTCGAGCAGCATTCCGGGCACATCGGTCGTGCGCGATTCGGAATAAGAGCGGTTCCAAAGCTGGCGGCGCGTCCACCGCGGGTCGAAATCGGCACGGAGGTCGTCGACAATCTGGCTTTGGACAAAGTCGGCGAGAAGGCGGCAGCTCATCCTGTCGGCCCCGCTATTATGGAACTTGCGGCTTCCGTCGGCCATCAGCGTGTAAATCGAAAGAGTACCCACGATGGAATCGTTGGGGGTAACGCCTGCATCGCTGTGGAAAGCCAGGGAAAGGTCGAAGGGGATGTCTTTGTCGTCCTTCATCATCTTGACCCATTCTCCGCGCGAAGCGAAATCCATGGTATAGTCGGTATTCCACTGATTGATGCGTTCGTAGGGCATTCCGGCCCACTGTTCCCAGTACATGGCGCCTTCCAGATAGCCGGGAACATCGGAGATTTCCCATGTGGAAGTGTCTTTCCCGCGTCCGCGCGCAATCTTGCCTATGCCTCCGCCTATCTTCACCGCATCGGCGCTGACGACTCCGCTGCGGAAGGTCCTTCCCGTCGGGGTGCCGTTGTCGAGCATCACATAGGAATCCGGGCCGAGTTCGAAGGTGCCCAGATAAATCCAGGTGCCGCCTCCGCGTTTCTGGTCGACGATAAATTCACTTCTGCCTCCGCGGTGTACCACGGTGTAATGCGCGTTGCTGCTGCTTTCGGGAAGAGTCTTGTAAGAGATGTAAACGGCAAAGCTGCCATTCTCTTCGAGCCCGGGTTCCCAGCGGACGCTGGCATTGGCTTTCCCCTGCACGCAGGCGGCCTTCCGGGCTGTTCCCATGGTAAAGGGATTGTCATCCTTTACATAAACTTCCTTTTTGTCGGCAAAACCCGCTCCCGCATCGCTCCATGCACCTTTTTCCTTATAGCTGCCATGAGTGCGCACGGGAAAGCCGGGAGAGCGGAAATGGGCATTGTTGTCGATGATGACTTCGGTGGTGTTGACATCACGCTCGCGCGGAGTCATCACATAGGCGCCTGCTCTTTCCAGCATAGGGATGAGGAAAGGAATCACATAGCTCTGGGTAAACAGGTCCTCGGTAGTGCTCCAGTTGGGGGAGCGCTGCCAGCTCCACTGTCCGGCGCCATTGTCAAAATACCGCCCGTGACTCTGCCACAGGGCTATGTGGCGCCCGTCAAGCCCTCTGTCGGCCTTGTGCGCCCCTATTCTTTCAATGAAGCGGTTGCGGGCGGCAGCCTTCACGGTATATCGGGAAGCGGACGGACGGCCATCGTTGCCGATTGCGGGCATACCGAGGTCTTCGAATGCCACGCTTTCACAGAAAATGCTTCCGAGGCTGTGGCTTCCCACGGGCCAAAGTTCTTTCAGTCTGGCCTTGAACCATCGGATATCCGCATCGCGCCAAGGGTAATCGGAAAGCTCTTTGGAAAAATACAGGTCCAACTGTCCGCCACGCTTCATGGCCTTGTTCAGTTTGACGATGCTGCGCACATTGAACCTTTCCTTTGCCAGGACGGTCATGGAGTCGCAGACCGGCTTGAACTCCTTCAGAAGGGCGGTTTGGGCGGAAGCACATATTCCGGCCAGAAACAGTACGGCAGAAAGGAGGGTGCGGCGCATATCAGTTTTTCCTGACTTTAAGATGGGTGATGTCGATGAAGAATACGAAAATGCTGCTCAGTGCAATGGCTATGGCGTCTGCCTTGAAGTCGGCCATGTCCATGGAGCGGTAGGGGAGCTTCCCCTGGACATATTCCGTGCCGTATGCGAGCAGAAGCCCGACGCCGAGAGTTATGACGGCAAAGGCCACGGCGTTCCATACTTTGTTCGTGAGATGGTCGTAAGCCAGATAAGCCAGGATGGGGAAGGGCAGGAACATCAGGAAATGGGCAATCTTGTCGGTTGGAATTCCCAGGATGAACTTCTGTACATCCGGAAGCCTGTCCACCCGCATGAAGCAGAGAAATGCCACGGCGGCGAGATATACAACGAAAAGGAGCCTTGCCAGTATTGTCTTTGGAGTCGTCATAGGGCCTGCATGTCGTGAAGTTTGCGATAGTATCCGCCTTTTGCTATAAGTTCGTCGTGGCGTCCGCGTTCGACGATGCGCCCTTCGTCGATGACTATGATTTCGTCGGCATCCTTGATGGTGCTGAGGCGGTGGGCGATTGCGATGGTCGTGCGGCTGTGCATCAGGCGGTCGAGCGCTTCCTGTACTGCGCGTTCGCTCTCGGTGTCGAGTGCGGCCGTAGCTTCGTCAAGAATGAGGATGGGAGGATTCTTGAGGACGGCACGGGCGATGCTGATCCGCTGCCGCTGTCCGCCGCTTAGCTTGCATCCCCGGTCGCCCACATTGGTCTGGTAGCCTTCTTCCTTCTCCATTATGAACTCGTGGGCGTTTGCTATCTTGGCTGCCTCGATTACCTGCTGTTCGCTTGCGCCTTCCACCCCGAAAGCGATGTTGTTGAAGATGGTGTCGTTGAACAGTATGGGTTCCTGGTTCACATTGCCCATGAGCGAGCGCAGGCTGTCAATCTTGAATTCGCTTATGGGGATGCCGTCGATGCTGATGCAGCCGGAATCGACATCGTAGAAACGGGGTATAAGGTCCACGAGGGTGGATTTTCCTCCGCCGGAAGCTCCCACTATGGCTATGGTCTGGCCCTTCTTGATTTCCAGATTGATGTCGTGCAGAATCTGCCTTCCGGGCTCATAGCTGAAATTGACCGCATCGAAGCGGATGCTGCTCCCGAACTCTTCAATCTCCCGTGCCCCTTCGCTTTCGCGTATGCTGTTGTCGGCATTCAGGATGCGGTCTATCCTTTCCATGGAAGCAAGGCCCTTGGGGATGCCGTAAGCAGCCTTGGAAAGGTCCTTTATGGGCTGTATGATGCTGTAGAGGATGGTCATGAAGTAGATGAAGGTGGGCGCGTCGATAAAGGCGTTGTCACCTACGATGAGGGCTCCGCCGAAGCAGAGGACTATGCATATCATCACGGTGCCGAGGAACTCGCTCACGGGATGCGCAAGGGCCTGGCGGGTGGCAACCCTGGCGTTCTTCCGCCTCATTGCGTCCGTAACCTTTCCGAAGCGTATGCCCATGACCTTTTCCGCGAGGAATGCCTTGATGACCCTGAGCCCTCCCAGGGTTTCCTCCACCTGGCTCATGGTATCGCTCCACAGGGCCTGTGCCTCGGTCGATTTCTTCTTCAGATTGCGCCCTATGATACCCATCAGCCATATCATCAGGGGAGCGAACACCAGCACGAAGAGGGTGAGCTTCCAGGAGATGGCAATCAGGGTGGCGAGGTAAATGACAATGAGGATGGGGTTCTTGATAAGCATGTCGAGCGACCCCGTGATTGAATTTTCAACCTCCTGCACATCACCGCTCATGCGGGCAATGATGTCGCCCTTGCGCTCCTGCGAAAAGAATCCGAGGGGGAGGGAGAGAATCTTGTTGTAGATTTGCATGCGGAGGTCGCGTACGATTCCGGTGCGAAGCGGCACCATTACCGCGGTGGACCCGAAATAACAGGCGGTCTTGAGAGCGGTCATCGCTATCATTACGGCAGACAGGCTGACAAGGGTAATGACCGGCCCGTGGATGGTGTTGTATTCGTTTACGAACCAGTTGAAGTTGTTCCCAAGCACTTTCATGAAATCCTCGCTGCCCCAGGGCATGAACTCATAAACGGTCTGGTCCATCTGGAAGATGATTTTGAGGACAGGGATTATGAGAGCGAAGGAGAAGATGTTGAAGACGGCGCTCAGCATGTTCATCAGCACTGAGCCCCAGAGATATTTTCCGTACGGCGAAACATAGCGCCGCAGCATGTTCCAGAACGATTTCATATTACCCGGCAAAGATAATCAAAATTACAGAATAAACAGGGGTGAAGCGCTCTGGCGGGGCAGTGCCGCGAGCCGGACTTTGCTGCCCTCCAAGACGGGGGAGCAGGCTGCCACTGCTTTCTGGGGAGTATTGTTATGCTCGCTCAGGTGGCAGAGGAACACATTCCTGAGGCCGGGGTGCAGGAATTCCCGCAGCGCTTCGGCACATTCGGCATTGGAAAGATGCCCGTGTCCTCCGCAAATGCGGTCCTGCAGCTCTACGGGGTAGCTTCCGCCACGCAGCATTTCCAGGTCGTAATTCGCTTCGATTACCACTGTCGCGCTCTTTGCGGCATAGCCGATGGCCTCGTCGGTCATGCGGCCTATGTCGGTCATGATGGTAAACAGGTATCCTTTGAGGTCGATGCAGTAGCCCACGGTCTGGGTTGCATCGTGTGGAACGATGAAGTATTTTGCCCTGATGCTGCCCGGCACAATCTCGTTCCATTCGTCGCAGTCCGAAAGCTGATGCACGACCCCTGCAAGGTACGGACCTGTCATCCAGTGGGTTGCGAGGGAACGACGAAGGCGCCCCGTCATCCACACCGGCTTGAGCATGCGCTTGCAGTAAGGGCCGAGGTTGTGGATATGGTCCATGTGGTCGTGGGTGATGAGAACCCCGTCGACATTGTCGAAGGTAAAACCGCTCCGAAGCAACTCCTGCTTGAGCCGCCGCATGCTCACCCCGGCATCAATCAGGATTCCCGCCCCGCCGTCGATGCCGTCGACATGGAGAAAGTAGCAGTTGCCGCAGCTTCCGCTGGAAAAGGACTGGAAAACGATTCTATCTGTTGTCATCGAGTTCGCAATATTTGGAAATGACGCTATAGGCGTCGGCTATGCCGAGTTCTCCGGCCCGCGACAGGTCGATGCATCCCTTTTCCTTGTCTTTCAGGAAAATAAGGGCGAGCCCCCGGTTGAAGTAGGCGTCACCCAGATAGGGATACAGCCGCAGGGCCCTGTCGTAATTGTCGATGGCCTCCACCATGTCACCGGACAGGCAGTGCAGGTTGCCCAGGTTGAAATAGAGGTAGGGGATGTCGGGCAGGATGCGGGCGGCTTCCTGCATGTCGGCGATGGCCTCCGAGTAGTCGTAGCTGCGGGTGGCCCTGTCGCTCACCCTTGCACGGATTGCACCCTGTTCATCCATGGTGAGGGTCTGCACATTGCTCTCCATGCTGGCGATGAAATCTATCATCTCCGCCCTGAGCACGCCTCGGTTCATGAGGTAGAATGCCTTGTAGAAGCGGGCATATCGGTCGCGCATGGCATCGTTGTCGGCCAGCTTGGCCGCCTTGTCGAAGTAGTCGAGGGCGGCATTGTACTGCTTGTTCTGAACCTCGTATATGCCATGGATGAAACTGATTTCCGAAGGGCTGATATTTGTCCTTCCCGGCCCTGCGCTCGTGTCGCCCGCAAGGATGCTGCCCAGGCTGCGCTTAAGCTGCACGGTACCGGCTTCCGTATTTGAAATCTCCACGGGCAGCGGCACGACCGACAGGAAGCGCTCGATAAGGGGATTCTCGAAATTGTGTGCAAGCACGCCTGAATTCTGTTCGTCTGCGTCGGAAATGCGGAACTTGAACAGAGGCTTGAGACGGATGTCGATGTCGCGGTGCTGAAGCAGCTCGTTGTCAAAGTCCTTCTTCGCAAAATCGGCATCCAGGGCGAGCAGCGAGGAGTATTTTCGCGTGGTGTCGGCAAAGTTCGCCGTACCGCTGGCATTCTTGCTCTCATACTCTGCAACCTTCTTGCGGGCAATGTCGTAGTCGGCCTTGGACGCCTTGTAACGGCCCATCCTGTTCTCCACATAGGCCCGGTTCATATACGCCTTGGCAAAGTCGGGGTAGAGGGCGATGGCCATGTTGTAGTCCTCGAGGGCGTCCTGCCAGCGGCCCATTTCTATGAAGAAACCGGCCCTGTTGAAGTAGGCAAGCACATTCCCCTGGTTGATGTTGATTACGCGGTCCATGTCGTCGAGGGCCTGTTCAAAGTCGCCCACGCGTGCCCGGAGCAGGCTTCGGTTGTAGAGGGTGAGGGCATTGCCGGGATCATCTTCAAGCACTTTGTCCAGGTCGGCCATGGCTGCATTGAGGTCATTGGTTTCGGAATGCATCAAGGCCCTGTTGAAATAGGCGAAATTGTTCTTGGGGTCCAGAAGAATCGCCTGGTCGAGGTCGGCTATGGCTTCGTCATAACGCTCCTGGGCCGCATAGAGACGCCCGCGCCTGATATATCCTTCAGGGTCGTAGCGGTCGAGCTTGATGGCCTTGTTGTAGTCGGCAAGGGCCTTGAGCGTATCTTTCAGGTAAAGATGGCATGCCCCGCGGTTGAGATATGCCCCCGGATCCTTGGGCTCCTGTTTTATGTAGCGGTTGAAGTCGGCAATGGATTCGTCGAAGCGCTGTGCGAGGAAATAGGTTACGCCACGCGTAAAATACAGGCCCACATGCCCCGGTCTCAGGCTGATGGCCTTCTCAAGGTCGCTGAGGCCCTGTTCGTACTGCCCCTGGCGGCTCTCTGTAATGGCACGGTAGTGGTATCCGTTGGTGAATATGGGATTGATGCGCACCGACCTGTCGAAATCCTGTTGCGCTCCGCGGATATCGCCGAGGTTGTATTTGGCAATGCCCCGGAAGAAAAGATTCCAGTAGTCGGCGGTGTCGAGCCTCGCGAGCACATTGAAGTTTTCGATGGCGAGGGCGTATTTCCCGTCGGAAAGGGCCTGGCGTCCTCGCATCATGAACACATCCTTGTCGTATTGCGCGGCGAGCCTTTCCGCCGTACCGAGGGCAAGGCAGATAAAAAAGAATATTGCAACGACCGACTTTTTCACTAATTTTGTGCCGCTTGTTTACAAGTAAGCAAATATAACATTAATTATGCCTATTTCCGCCCGAACGGCAAAAATAATTCTTATCGCTCTCCTGTCCTGCCTCACCGGACGGGCTGCGGAAGTGGAGCCGGAACTGCAGAAAGTGTTGCAGAAAGAACTCCGCAACGATGTGGAATTTCTTTCCGACAGCCTTTGCGGCGGACGGAAAACCGGCAGCGCCGGCAGCACCGAGGCGGCTTTTTATCTTATAGGAAGGCTTTCCAACATGGGATACAAGCCCGCCGTGCAGAGTTTCCGCACATCATCCGATGCCATAGGACGCAATATAGTCATAACGCCGCAGTCGCTTTCCGCACGCAGACCGGCAATACTTCTGATGGCATATTACGACGGTCTCGGGAAGATAGGCGACCGCTTCTATCCCGGTGCGGATGCAAATGCGTCGGGGGTAGCAGCCCTTTTGAGCGTCGCTTCCAGGATAAAGGACAGGGAAGATGTAATAATCGCTTTCGTGGATGCCCACAATGCCAATTCGGCAGGTGCCGAGGCACTAAAAGAAACTCTGGCCCAGCAATCCCTGAAACTGGTGGTGAACTTCGACATCCTGGGCAGCACGATGGCTCCGCCCGACAAGTATTGGAAGGATTATCTCATCATCCTTGGTGGCGGGCGGTATTCCCAGAAATTCACCAGCCTCAATTACGGCATCAACCTCCATCTATACTACGACTACTACGGCAGCCGCTCCTTTACCGACCTGTTCTACAGAAAAGTCAGCGACCACCGTTTTTTCCTGGGCAGGGGGATACCTGTTCTTATGTTCACTTCCGGCATCACCTTGTCCACAAACCGGGAAAGCGACACCGCGGAGTCGCTGGACTATCCCGTATTTGCAGAGAGGATGGAGCTGATAATCAAATGGCTGGAGTCCTTCCGCTGAATCATTACACCACTGTAAAGCGCACCGCGGCAGTGCTTCCCTGAGAATTTACCGCCACCAGCACATGCCGCCCCGGCTGGGGGAGAAGGCGGATGTTGTGAACGAAGCGCGTTTCCGCGACATAATTTCCGTCCAGATGCCACCATACCGCCTGCGAAGGGTCGCGCACTGCAAGCTGGAATGCCACCCCCTCCACTTCACCTCCAAGCTGGCGGGGGATGGACAGCGTACTCCCGTTTTCGGGATAGATGAATTCCAGCTGCCGGGTTTCGGCTTTCGGAACGGTATATTCGGGATGATACTGCCTGTAGTACCATTCCATCGCGGGAGGAAGGGAGAAGATTCCGCCTTCATGGTAGGGGCAGGGGTCGCTTTCAAGGGCGGCGGAAGGCAGCAGCATCTCCTCTCCTTCGGGGCAGTCCGGGCCGCGCAGATGTCCGGATTGCGGGCAGACTTCGGCATAAATCCCTCCTTCCGGCTCATTGAACCAAGAAGAAGAGGCAGGGAGGGCATTCAGCACATCAAAGAGTACAGGCCCTGCAACAGATGCTCCCGTAAGCCCGGGCACGCCCTTCCCTTCGGCATTGCCCGCCCATACCCCGACCGTGTATTCCGGAGTCATGCCCACTGCCCAGGCATCGCGGAATCCATAGCTGGTGCCCGTTTTCCATGCCGCCTTGCGAAGTGAGGGAAGAAGATGCCAGTCCAGTTCGTCCGGACGATTTACATCTTTAAGAGCTTCGAAAGTGTACCAGATGGCGACGGGGTCGTTTATCGGGAAGTCTTTCACATGAGAATAACTCTGCACCATGGAGCAGTAGAGTCCGCATATCTCGGAGAGGGAGGCTTCAGCTCCCCCCAGAATCAGCGACAGGCCATACCACGAGGCGTCTTTGTCGAGCGAGGTGATGCCTGCTTCTTTCAACAGGGAATGGAATCTGGGTACGCCGAATTCGCGCAGCAGATGCACTGCAGGAACATTCAGGGAGCGGGAAAGTGCCTTGGAAGCGGGCACGGCTCCGTAGAATTTCTGGTCGAAATTCTGGGGTGAAAAACCGTTCAGGCTCACCGGGGTGTCCTTCAGCAGGGTAGCGGGAAGGATAAGCCCTTCCTGAAGCGCGGCGCAGTACAGGAAAGGTTTGAGTATGCTTCCGGTGGAACGCGGCGATTTCGCTATATCCACCTGCGCTCCGGGCCTTTTCCTTTCAGGGGAAGCGTTGCCGCACCAGGCTGCCGGTTCTCCGGTAGCGTTGTCAAGCACTACTATCGCAAGGTCGGCGATGCCCTCCCGAGCCAGTGCATCGCTTTGGCGTCGGGCTATCTGCTCGACTTTATCCTGCACCGGGAGCCGCAGGGTGCTTCGGGTGAGCACGCCTTCAGGAGCAGCAGCAACAAAATGTGGCGCGTAGGAAGGGAGGGGGAGGGGTGCATCCGGCAAGGGCTCTTCCATTGCCAGCAAGCAGCTTTCTTCCGATATGTATTTTTTGTCGCGCAGGCGGAGCAGCAGGCGGTTTCGCTTGGCAAGAAGCCGTTCGCGGTTTTTGCCGGGATGAATCGAAGATGGCGAGTTTGGCAGCACCGCAAGGGTGGCGGCTTCAGCCCAGGAAAGCTCCGAAGCGGGGCGTCCGAAATAACGCCATGCGGCAGCTTCCAGACCCACCACATTGCCACCGAAAGGGGCGTGGGCACAGTACATCCCGAGAATACGCTTTTTCGAATAGCGGCATTCCAGAAGCACGGCCTGCAGCGCCTCGATGCACTTCTGCCCGAAAGTGCGTTCCTTCCCCCTTGAGAGGCGTATCACCTGCATGGTGATGGTGCTGCCGCCGCTGGTGACATGCCCCGCCCTGACATTGGATATGAGGGCGCGCAGGACCGCTCCGGGATCTACCCCGGGGTGATAGTAGAAATGCCTGTCTTCAAATTGCAGCAGCGCGGTCTTGAACCGCTCCGGGATGTTGTCGGACGGCGGGAAACGCCACTGCCCGTCGGAAGCTATCCTCGCTCCGAGAAGCTGGCCCCCGGCATCGGTTACTACCGTAGAATAGCTTGTGCCTGCAAAGGGGCGCCGAGGCGAAAAGACAATCAGCCCCAGCAGCAGTATCCCTCCGGCAACAAGCCATCTGCGCCGCCGCTTCATCGCGTCACTTCAGTGTGCGAAGATGCTGTGCATGCCGAAATCCCGGGCTGGTACATTGCGCTGCATTCAGCAGAAGGAAGAATGTAACTGCCCTCGTAAGCAGCCCTCAGGGCCAGTCTGAATGTCTTGCTCTGCCCCTTGGCCAGGTTGAAGAACCAGTTGCAGCGGTCATCGCGAATGTCAGCAGTGGTTTCCGTTCCAGAAGTGAGCCTTTCATTCTGGATTTCCCAGCCGGAAGGAATGCGGAGCGAAAGAGCCAGCATCTCATAATCCGTTACCGCCGAAAGATTCTTCACTTCCGCAACTGCATGGAACATGCTTCCCTGGGTAATCTCGCCTGTGTCGAGCCTGCGTCCGGCTGCATCTTCGTACCGTACCGTAAGGGAAAGTCCGTTCGAAGAAGCTGGAACGGGCGTGCCTGCGGCATCCCTCACCATATCCACGAAACTCAGATACAGAGGTCCGTCGGAGAGATTCTTTACTTCCACTGCACTTTCCACGGGCACCGACACCTGCCCTGCAGCGCTAATCTCCTTGCCGCCGACAGATGCCTTGACTGCGCTTGCGGATAGGCTGGAGCGCAGGCGGTCGAAGGCGATGGCGGCGAATGCCGTCTCCTGGGTGGAAAGGTTCTTTTCCTTTACAAGCTCCTGTGCAAGAGGAACGGCCTCCGCCAGATTCCCTGTGAGGGCGTAAGCTTCGAGGGCGAACATCTTGTCGCGCAGGTCTGTGCCGAAGGTGAAACTGTCGGGCGCGGTCTTTTCGAAACTGCGTGCAATCCTGCCTGTCATTTCGCTTGCAATCTGCTTCTTCCCGCATATTGCGTATGCTGATGCAAGCACCCATGAAGCCCTGTATCCTATGTCGGATTTTTCCTTGAGCCTGTTCATGGAGGCAGTGGAAGGGGAGCCTGCCGCAGCGAGGGAGTAGAGCCTGAAAGCCTCGTCGAGATGCGAGAATACGGAACTTCCCGCTATCCTGTAGGCATTGGTGAGTTTCTGCTGATAGCGGGTCCATGCCTGGAGGACGGATTTGTCCACGCTGTATCCGGCTTTGCCGGCTTCGGACAGGAAGAGCCCTGCCATGGAACTGACCCAGCTGTTGCTGCTGCCATTATTCCAGTAACCGAAGCCCCCGTCGGCATTCTGCCTTGCATAGAGCAGCCGCACTATTGATTCAATCAAGCCGGAATCGGGCTTTTCGCCGGTAAAGGAGGAGAGATGCAGGAAACTCAGGCCGCGTGCCGACAGCTGTTCGGAGCAGTTGTAAGGATAGTTCAGCATTTCGTTGTAGAGCGCACGGGCGTCGAAGGCGGGGAAGGCGGTCAGCTGCAGATACGAAGTGCCTGCAGGAGTGAACGAGACAGTCGCTCCGGCGGCGATTTCCTTGTGGCTTACAATGCTGCGGACAGGATTTGGATTTGTGACGGGGATGCTCACGCTGTCAAAGGCTTTGTGCCCGGCGCCGCTGGCCGTAACTTTTATGTCGGCCGTTCCTTCGCCTGTGGCCTTGAGTGCAAAACTAAGCAGCCGGTCTCCTTTTCCTTCGAACTGCACGCGCTGCCTGCTGCTGCCAAGGAGTTCCACGGGGCCATGCACT
>JAFUGJ010000051.1 GCA_017469425.1 Bacteroidales bacterium | reverse complement strand
GTACTGTTCTCCGTACTGTGCAATGAAGATAAGGCTCAAGATAAACAGGGACCAGGTGATGAAACCCAGCCAGTTGATGCCGAATAGCGGCGCCTTGGGCTGTGGCCTGAATGGGCGCATGGTGACAAGGACGAGGGCTGCCGTGGTGAGTGTAAGGCAGATGGCCGTTGTGTGGACATACTGCCATCCGAACTCATAAATAATATGTGTGGAAATGATGTCAAAGACATTGATGAATCCCAGCACAATCCAGAATACGAACGACAGGAACACCGCATAGTTGTAGGTGGGCGTAATCTTTGGAAGCAGGTTGGAAAAACACTCGAAAGTGCCGTAAAGGCGGAAAAATCCTCCCAGAAAGCACACAATGAGCATCAGCGGAAGGCTGCCTCCAAGATGAGGAAACACCAGGTTGCAGCAGCATTGGCCGAGAGCAGCGATGAGCAGGCCGGTCTGGTTGGTAAAACGGAATTTCAGCCGGAAGGCCAGAGGGAAGTACATCGTGAGGCCGATGAGCACCGTCTGCCCCATCATCGCCACATCGTTCTGCGTGATGGAGAAAGCGCCCTGCATCTGGGCGAAGGCCGTGAAATACATCCCGTTCGAGAACTGGAATGAGCACAGGAACAGCAGATACAAGACCACCCTTGCCCAGTCCGGCACCCAGTCGCGGAAATTCATCAGCCTTGGTTTTTCGTTACTCCAGGCCATCAGCGGCGCACTTTGCAGGTTACATTCATGCCTGAAGCCAAACGCTCAACAGGCCCTTGAGTAAAGCTGATTTTAACCGGAATGCGCTGTTCAATCCTGACGAAATTGCCGGTTGCATTGTCCGGCGCGGCAGGGGAGTACTGCGCCCCGGTGGCATCTGCAATGGCTTCCACCCTTCCTGTGAACTTTTCCCCTTTCAGGGCATCGACGCAGATTTCCACTTCATTGCCAACTTGGATATGCCCCAACTGGGATTCCCGGAAATTGGCTGTCACCCAAGGTGCCTCGTCGTCGGAAACGATGGACAGCAGTCTCTGGCCCGGCATCAGGAGCTCACCGTTCTGGATGCTTTTGGCCGATGTGACGCCATCGCAAGGGGCTGTAATTACGGTATAGGACAAATTCAGACGGGCAAGATTCAGGGCTGCCTCGGCCAGTTCAATCCCGCCTTTGGACTGCTTGCGGCGGATTTCCTGTTCACTGCGGGTGCTTCGGGTGGAACTTATCTGGCGCTCCATGGTGGCAACCTTGGCCTTTAAGCCTTCGTACTGTGTCTTGACTCCATCGAACTGCTGCTGCGTTACGGCACCTTTTTCTAAAAGATTGCTGTAACGGCGGTAGTTGGCCTCGGCATCGGCCAGTTGAATCTTTACCTCCTCAATGGCAGCCTCCGTTACCAGAATATTGTTGTCCGTGGTGGCAAGCCCTGCTCCGGCGGCACTCTCTCCGGCAAGGGCATTGCGGTAGTCGGCTTCTGCCTGCGCGAGGCGCAAGCGGAACTCGGCGTCTTCAATCAGAAGAAGGGTATCCCCGGTGCTGACTTTCTGGAACTCAGAAAATCGGATTTCCTTCGCAAATCCCTGCACGCGGGAGGATACGGGAACTATGTCCTTGCGGACCTGGGCATTGTCGGTATATTCTACGCCGGGATGCCAGAAAAGGGAGGCAAACCAGCCAGCAGCACAGACGAGAAGGAGGACTACGACAGTATTGACGATGATTTTTTGTGTATGCTTATTCATATTGTTCCAGCGATATATTGAAGTTTGTAATAATTGTATGCGATGTTCATCCGGGCATTGACTTCCTGGATTTGTGCGTCCAGCAGTTGGGAAGATGCATCCAGCAGATCCGTCACGGTGACGAGCCCTTCCTCATAGCGGTAACGCACCAGCCCATAGCTTTCCTGAGCAAGGGCTGCGCTCCGCGTTTTGGTATCCAAAAGGATAAAAGCGTTCCGGTAATCAGTGGATGCCGCGCCGACGGCAAGGGTAATCTGCTCCTTCGCTACATCCAATTGCGCCTGCGCTTTCTGCCACTCCAGATGGCTCTGTCTTATGGTCTTTGGGCTTTTATACAGATTGGCTAAATCGTAGCGCATACCTATTCCCACCGCCCAATAATTGAAATTTTTGTTGGTGGCGGGAATGTCTATTACCACGGGACCGTCCAGATACTCCCCGGCGAACAAGGCTACCTGCGGCAGGCGTCCGGCGCGGGCAATCTTTTCTTTGTGTGCCGACATCTGCACGGCGGCACCGGCAAGTTTCAGTGCGGGGGCATTCTCCATGGCATCTTCCATCCAGTTTTCATCAGGACGGAAAATGCCGATGTCTTCCGCCGGTGCCGGAGGCGTATCCATCTTCAGGGCATTGCACAGTTCTTGAGAGACAATCTGCATTGCACTCTCAATCTGAATCCGGGAATACGACAGGTTCTCTATCATGAGTTCCAGGCGGGCCAAGTCCGTTTTCAGAGCCACACCGTTTTCCACCCTGGCCTCCATCCGCTCTTTTACCTGGCGGGCGAGGTCGATGTTAGCATCCACGACCTTCATCTGGCCGGAGAGTTTGCACAGTTCGATATAATCTCCTGCAATCAGAAAACGGACCTCGTTACGGTTTTTATCGGCCTCGAAAGCGGCCATTTCCGTACCCAGCTCCGCAAGGGCGACGCTGTGGGAGATGGCTCCTCCTGCAAAAATCACCTGCGATACTTCAAGTTTGAAATTGTTTCCGAAAGACGGGATTTCGGCCTTGAAGCCGTTGCTGAAATTCCGGTCCATGATGTAACCGTCACCATTAAAGCTGAGCGACAAGGATGCGTCGATGGTGGGCAGGTAGGCATTCCGTGCCGCTGATTCTCCGCTTCGGGCGCTTTCAACTGCCAGACGGCTTGCCTGAATGCTGGTGTTGAGCGAATCCGCCCGCTCGAACATCCATCTGAGAGGCATTGTGGTCTGCGCCGATGCACACACGCCCCAAAATGCTATTGCAAATAGCATCGAAAGAGAAAGTAATTTTCTCATCCTAAATTATTTACGATTCAACAACAAGTGCTCTAAACCAGTTATACGCACGACATGTCTTGTTGTCAATTAGAAGAAACAAACCCAGTACGGCTGAGGTTTTACGGCGCAAAGATACAAATTTTTCGTCTTATTGGACCAGGGTATCCGACACCTCGTCGGGATGGTCCGCCAGGAATTGACTGTGGTTCATTCTCGAAAATTCTTCGATATGCGCGTCCGGGCAGCAGCATCGGACTGAGCTTGGCTTGATGTCTAAAGATACTGAACCTCTAACTCCCGGGAGAACAGTTTCTCATGACACTCCGGCGACACCGTCACCCCCAGCGACGGGAACTCCGACACATAAATCATATTGAAATGGTTTTATAAGTTTTTCGGCCTCATTTCTAATTATCTGAAAAAATCCGTACATTTGTCTTTGACTATGAGTCAGAAGGATATCATACAGGGAATGAGAGACATCGCTTCTGCCGTATTACCGGACGGAGCGGAAGCACTTCTTTTCGGATCCCGCGCCCGGGGCGATGCCCGTCAGGACTCCGACTGGGACATTCTTATCCTTATCAAAGGGGAGAGAGCCACAGGAGCGGATTTCGACAAGTATGCCTATCCTTTTGTGGACTATGGATGGTCTGTAGGTGAGCAGATTAATCCTTTGATTTATTCATTCTCAGACTGGGACCGCCGCCGTATGACCCCTTTCTATAAGAACATTCAATCCGAGGGAATTAGCTTATGCAATTAACCGACGAAGAAAGGAAAGCGATTGTTATCTATCGCCTTGAGAAAGCCGATGATGCTTATGTGGAGGCGAAAGATTGTGCGTCTTTGGGCCATTGGAACCTGGCGGCGAACAGGCTTTATTACGCAGCCTACTACGCTTCGTCAGCCGTGCTGATTAGCGCCGGTCATGCAGCCAAAACTCACGATGGAACTATCGGAATGATAGGGCAGCACTATGTTCGTACAGGCGTTCTCTCCGGTGAAGATGGCACCCTGCTGGCCCGACTCCAGAACATGCGTCATACTGGCGACTATGACGACTTCTTGGACTGGAAAAAGGAAGATGTTGAACCTTATCTGCCCAAGGTCGAAGCCTTTATTGAAAAATTGAAGGGCGTCATCTATTCGAATTCCTCCGCTCAGTCCAGGTAATCCCGCGGTCACGGAATTGTCCAATTTGTTCAACCAGTCAATTCTTCCGGGCTGTCCAGTATGGCCGATGTGTCCGGGGGTGAATGTTGTGTGGGGGAATAGGGCCGATGCCGAGTTCAAAGCGGCCAAGCCATCTTCTCTCCGCTAAAGCTCGCAGACCATCAGCACCTCCTCACCCCGGTTCGCTACCACCCTGAATACGGCCTTCTCATACATCCGTAGGGCAAAATTCTCTTTCTGAACAGACAAAGAAACCTGGCTGTAACCATCCGAGCGGAGCCGTTCCAGCATCCGCTGCAGCAACGCTGTGCCGATGCCCTGTCCACGGTATTCCTTGTAAAGCGAAATAGCCAGAGACGGCGTCTGGTTGTCGATGTGGCCATAGTCATCCATAATCCGCGTCCACACGGCGCCGACAACCTTTCCATCCACCTCCGCCACCAGGCAGCGGTCATCGGGACGCTTTCCGAAATCCCGCACATACACCTGCAAATCTTCGTTTTCAATGATAGACCTCGGCGGAGCCGATATTCCTTCCGGGATGAATATGGCCTCATACAGAAAGTCATCCAATAGCGGAAGTTCCTCCGGCTGTATGTCGCGGATGACGGTCATTTCAGTTGGCTATTTGTAATCCGGGCAGCACCGGCACTGTGAATTCTGACAACAGGGTTGGGGTCTTTCTCTGAGAGTTCTTGCAGGACCGGCAGATACGGAACGACCAGTTAAGGCCTTCCTGCCATTTCTCCTTGTTCTTTGTCAGGTCGCCCAGCGCCCGATATTGTTCTTTCTCAGTCATTTCTTCAGATTATCGCCGAAGGACTTTAATCTCATTAATGAAGTGTTTGTTTGATTGGATAGCGGATAACCGTCTTTAACTTGTCTGCCGCCGTCTTCCTCGGATCACTCAGGTAAATCTCATGATGCCGACGGTTCCCGTCAATGGCGATGGACAGCCCCTCCATTGCGGCAAAAGCTTTCATCTTTCCAATGGTCATCGGCTCCATATCGTAGGAACCGATGTGCATACATTGCACACACTTGCCCTCTTCATAGTGGAAGAACTCAACCTTGGAAAAGTCCTTCTTCTTTTTGCGGGTAGCCTCGGCAATCGCCCAGTCGAAATCCTCCCGGGTCACAAAGTCCGGCAGCCGGATCATCGAGATAAACTGGAAGTCTTCCTTATGGGCATAATCCACCTCGCCGTTATCGGCCCACCAGAGCCCCTCTAACGGGGGAACCACATAATCGAAGTACCCCTCAATCCGATGGTCGCCCATCTTGCTCATCTTGATGGTGAATGCAATCCCGTACAACAGCTCCAGGGAAGCCTTGTACTCTCCATCCTCGTCATTGGGATTCCCCTTGCCCCGGACGGCGACATAATTCATCGGCGGCACATCCACCACTGACGGTTTTGCCGGAGGAAGATAAAACTCCTTGTATTCCTTTTTGAAATCAAATGCCATAAAACTCAGTTTTGCCCCCACAAATTTACGCATTTCTGCCGATATGCCCCTGCCGAAGAATCTACTCCTCGACCTCAATCGTCAGCACAACCTGATGCCCTTCGCGGTCCCGGAATATCCAGGAGGCCGTTTCCGAGCCCACCGTCACGACGAAAGTGTCATAATTAAAATCATCAAACACACTGCTTTCGTGATAGACAAAGATTTGCGGCCCGGTTTCGCCCTCGACCACCTTCCATCCCTTGCCGAACTTGAAGGGAAAAGTCAGCCTGTCTCCGGCCTTGGCCGTCACCGTCAGGCTCTCTTCCTCAATGTCGTAACCAGTGCGGACACCAATGTCAAACTTGCGCACGGTGCCGCGGCAGTCCTCAATCAGATACCAGTGGCTGCCAGGCAGGAGGGCGCCCGTTGTCAGCATGGCACCTTCCAGTGATGCGTCTGCCGCATTCATGTCTGAATAGCCCACAATCCGGTAAGGTTCTCCCGCTCCGAAATCAATCGTGCTTTTCGTGGGGCAGCCGTAGGGCACACACTTGGACCAGGTAAAGTATTGCAAAGCAGGATGACTGCTGTAGATAAACACATGAGCCTCTGCCCCCGAACGGTCGGAGACTACCACCTCCACAGCATTGTCCAGCAGCTCCACCATGACGGTTTTCCCCTCAATACGGGCTGTTCCTCCGGAAAGGGTGATATGACGGCTCGGCATAAACTCATACTCCTGCACCATGGCGGTATAGCCTCCGGCTCCGGAAAGGATATCGAAAGAGGCGGTCAGCTCATCTGTATGGAGAGTATAACTCGGGACATCCCCGTCTGCGATATGGTGCGTATCCTCCGCCGGGAAATCCAGCCGAAGCGACAGGTTTTCTTCACTCAATTTTTCTGTACAGGAAGCCAAAGTTATAATGGCCGCCAAACTCAAAAAACATATCTTCTTCATAATCAATCTCAATTGACACTCGCTTCGCCAAACTCCGGCGAAAAAAGGACACGAATTTACAACAAATCTGCTTCTCAAGCAAGTCTGAGGTCGATTTATTCATTCTTCAGCGACTCCACCGGGTTGGCACGGGCGATACGAAGGCAGTTCAACACCACTACGCCCAGCACGATAGCCAGCACCAGCAGTGCCCCGCCGATAAAGTAAAGCGGATTCAAGGACACCTTTTCGGCAAACTGCTCCAGCCACCCCCGGGCCACGAAGAAGGCTCCAATGCAGGCCAGCACGGCCATCAAGGCGGAAAGCTTCAGTATATTCATTGCAAACACGCCCAGGATGTCGCGGGTCGTAGCGCCGTTGATCTTGCGGACGGCCATTTCTTTGGACCTTCGCAGGCTCTCGTCGCGGATGAAGCCGATGAGGCCCAGCAAGGCAATCAGCAGGCTGAATACGGCCCCGATGGCCATCGTATTGCGCATCTTCTTGCTGTCGGCATACGCCGCCCGCATCTGCTCCTCGTAGGAGATAATGTTGATTTCCCGGCCCTCCAACGCCTGTTCCAGCGCTGCTTTGACCTTTTGCAGAGCAATAGATCCTTCGTCGGTCTTTGACCTCCTCAGGATGACAGGGTTGTCATTCTGAGGGAGCGAAGCGACCGAAGAATCTATTTTGAAAAAGGTATGCGGCATCCAGGAACTCATGCTGCCGATTTCCCCATAGAACAGTGCGCTGGGGCGCGGGTCTACTTCCGTCAGGTTTCCGATGATATAACTCTTATATATGCCTGAAATGGTGAAATTACTACTTTCGGAATCCCTTGACCTGTCATGGCCGGTAACGAAGATTTGTTTTCCGACGGCGCCGTCGCTCCAGTCCGTAAATTCCGTCATTTTTGCTACAAACTTCTCATCCACAACGATTTCGGAGGAATCCCTCGGCGCCCGGCCCTCAAGGAACCGGATACCCATCATGTAGTAGAAATCCGGTGAGCATTCGTACTGGTCGGCAATGTTGAAGAGTTCCCGGTCATCGCCCGGCAGATACACATTGTCACCGTTGGAGCCCTCGAAGGGCAGATTGTAGGCAGCGGCCACGCCGGTCACTTCAGGAAGGCTTCGAAGGGTTTCAGCTGCGCGTACCAGCGCCTGCCGGTCCCCGTCGAACATATCGAAGTAGTACAGGTTCTTGTAGTCGTAGCCCGTATCGGCATGGGATACTTTCTTGTATTGCTGACCGATAATGAGCATCATCACCACCAGGAACACATTGATGAGCACCTGTACGCCCAAAAGCCCCAGTTTCCAGTTGCGCGAGTTCTCCGTGTAGTTTTTCAGTGCCGCATAAACCGGGATGCGCTGATAGAGCTCTGCAGGAACCACAATGGAAATCGCCAGCACAAAGAGTCCCACTGCGATGATGGCCGCGATGCTCTGCGGCACCAGCAGTGTCCGGAAGGGCACGCCCAGCAGGTTCTCTACGATGCCTCGGCCCGCAAAGATAATGATGGCGGCCAGGGCCAGCGAGAGCAGAAGATGAACAGATGCTTCCTTCGTCAGCATGACATAGATGTGCTTTCCTTCCGCGCCATAGCATTTCCGCACGCCCATTTCCTTGGAACGCTTCACCAGGGAGGAAATCACTATAAGGATGTAGTTCAGAAGGGAAATCAGGATAAGCAGCGCCGCTACGATGGACAGCAGAATCACCTGCGTCTTTACTTCCGTATTGGAAGTATGCAGCTTGCTGAAAGGCTTCAGGAAATAGCGAAGGCTGGTTCCCTGCGCTTCAAGCTGCTCCAGTGGCTGATGCGCTTCCTGCATCTTGCGGATGGCATCGGAGAGCGTGTTCGGCTCCACACCCGGCATCAGCTTTACATAGCCTTTGTAACGGTCGTTTCCGTTCCAGTTATCCGTGCTCTGTTTGCCGTAAGTTTCCATCGATAGCAGAATGTCATAGTCCAAGCTGCCGTTCTTCGGGAAGTCCTCGAAAACGCCTTCGACGGTGAGTTTCAGCCCGGCCATATCCTCATTGGCAATCTGCTTTCCGATGACGGAGGACAGACCCTTCACTTCGTTCAGCAGACCCTTCGCTTCGCTCAGCAGACCCTTC
>JAFUGJ010000002.1 GCA_017469425.1 Bacteroidales bacterium | reverse complement strand
AGGAAGTTGTGAATTGCTTTCGAATTACTATCTTTGACATTGAAACAACAACAGAGTGTTTGGAATTATTTATTACTCAGTCTTTTATGTTTCATTGTTAAACAAAAAATCTTGGAAAATGAATCCAAGATTTTTTGTTTTTAACGCCATTTTTCTCTATAGTTGTGTTGAGAGTAAGTATTCGGGTGAAGAAGCGGCAGAGATTGGGAAGGTTAGTGGCTTGCTTTGGGTGAGCCTGGTGTCCGAAATCTTGGACAGCGTACGCATTCCGCTTGTCAGCATTGCATGCTTATCGCAAGCCCCGAAAGCAAGGCCCATCACAAAATCTTCATGGCAATCCGGGCGCAGGCTTCGGCGTCGGCGAGGGCGTGGTGGTGGCGGGTGAGGTCGAAGCCGCAGGCGGCGGCGACTGTCTGGAGCTGGTGGTTGGGAAGGCGCCGCCCGAAGACGCGTCGGGAGGCGGCGAGGGTGTCGTAGAACACATAGTCGGGATAGTCGAGGCGATATACCTGGAAGACGGCTTTGAGGCAGCCTTCATCGAAGCGGCTGTTGTGCGCTACGAGGGGCAGGTCTTCGATGCGGGGTGCGATTTCTTTCCAGACATAGGGGAACACGGGCGCGCAGTCGGTATCTTCCGGCCCGAGGCCATGCACCCTCCTGCAGAACCACTGGTAGTAGTCGGGTTCGGGATGGATTAGGCTGTAGAACGAGTCGGTAATCGCGGCGTCGCGCACAATCACAACTCCCATGCTGCACACGCTGGATGGGCACTCGTTAGCCGTTTCAAAATCTATCGCAGCAAAATCTCTCATTAAACAACCATGGCTTCCACGGTTACTGCAGTGCGCCCTTATCCTTCCAGAATCTGTTGCGCCGCGTTCTTGGTGTCGACTTTCTCGATGATGCGTACCAGAATGCCGTTTTCGTCGAAGATGAAGGTGCGCCGGAGAGTTCCGAGGACGGTTTTCCCATACATTTTCTTCTCACCTATCGCACCGAATGCCTCGTGCATTTCCTTGCCCGTGTCGGCAAGCAGGGTGAAGGGGAGTGAGTACTTTCCGGCAAACCCTGCGTGGGATTTCTCGCTGTCCTTGCTGACCCCTATGACATTGTACCCGGCAGCCTTCAGGGCCGCGTAGTTATCCCTTATGGAACAGGCTTCGGCAGTGCAGCCGGAGGTGTTGTCCTTCGGGTAGAAATAGATGATGGTCTTCTTTCCGATTAAATCTTCCGATTTTACGGTGTTGCCGCTCTGGTCCTTGACCTCGAATGAGGGCATTTTGTCTCCTATTGCAAGCATATCCTGAATATTATTCCTTGTTTTTTGTGTCAATGCAGATGGTGACCGGTCCGTCATTCACGAGAGCAACTTTCATGTCGGCTCCGAACTCTCCCGTTCCTACCGGCTTGCCGACCGCATCGGACAGTCCGCTGCAGAACTGTTCATAAAGCGGAACGGCCTTTTCGTGCCCGGCGGCGCCAATGTAAGACGGGCGGTTGCCTTTTCTGGTGGATGCCATCAGCGTGAACTGGCTCACGACGATGATATCGCCGCCTGTATCCAGGATGCTGCGGTTCATGACCCCGTCTGCATCGTTGAATATGCGAAGTCCGGAAATCTTCCGGACCAGCCAGTCAATGTCCTCCTTCGTGTCCTCATGCCCTATGCCCAAAAGGATGAGAAGGCCGGGGCCTATGGCGGACCTTAGCGTGCCGTCAATCGTGACCGATGCGGAAGATACTCTCTGGATGACTGTTCTCATTGATGCAAAGATAGTTTTTTCTTTCCATGAGATGGCGGCAGTAAGCATACTTTCGTTATATTTGGGGCTGAAATATAGTTAAATGTACATGAAAATGAAAAAGATACTTACACTTGCCCTCGCCTTGGGCGCCCTTGCCGCCTGCGGGCAGGGAAATGGGGAGAATGCCATCAGTGAAATTCGGGAAATAAAGCCTGTGGAAATCAAGGAGAACCCCATCGAACTTTTCGACCGCAAATGGGCCCTCGTCACCGCCGGAGTGCCCGGAGAAGTAAATACCATGACCATTTCATGGGGCTCCCTCGGCGAACTGTGGGGCCGTCCTGTCGTGACTGTGTATGTCTCAAGCAGTCGCTACACGCACGATTTCATGGAGAAGAACGGCAATTTTACCGTCACCTTCTTCCCCGAAGAGCAGCGTGGAACCCTTCAGTATCTCGGTTCCCACTCTGGCCGGGATGGAGATAAGATAGCGGAGTCCGGACTTACGCTCGAATGGCTCGAAAGCGGACTTCCGTCCTTCGAGGAAGCCGACATGATAATCGAGGCGAGAAAGATATATGGAGCACCCTTCGACGGGAGTGGGTTCGGAGATGTACCCTCACGGCTCTATGCTTCCGGAAGGATGGGTGTGCATTCCGTCTATGTCGGTGAGATAGAACATGTTTGGGTGCGTGGACGCGAAGGGGAATAGGCATGACTCGCGACAGGTTTGTGTTTTTCTTTTTGCTGCTCGTGCTGAGCTTGTTCTACACGGGATGGAGGTTCTGGCATGTATTGCCGCTTTCGCGTCCTCTTAAATGGGGCTTCGTGCTGCTGTATTTCCTGTGCTTCGCTTCAATGTTCATCCATTATGGTTTTGAGAAGCGTATGCCCCTGGGCCTCGCAGCTTTCACCTACGAACTGGGCACATCCTGGCTCATATTCTTCCTCTATGCCCTGCTGTTTTTCTTGGCACTCGACCTTCTGAGACTCCTGCACATACTTCCCGCCTCTTTGCTGAAGGATTCTGTCGCAGGCACATGCACGGTGCTCGGAGGAATCGCCCTGCTGCTCGCGGGAGGGTATCTTCACTACCATCATAAATACTGCGAAGAGTTGGAGATAGTTTCCGCCAAGGCTCCGGAGCGTCCGCTTACCGTGGTGCTTGCAAGCGACCTGCATGTGGGGTATCACAACCGCAGGGGAGAGCTGGCCCGATGGGTGGACATGATAAACGCCGAGCATCCCGACCTGGTGCTTTTTGCAGGCGATATCCTCGACGGTTCGGTTCGTCCTGCCCGCGAATGGCACTGCGACGAGGAGTTTCGCCGCATTGAGGCTCCTGTGTACTCCTGTCTTGGAAACCATGAATACATATCCAGGCTGAATCCTGCCGTTTCTTTTTATGAAGATGCCGGAATCCGCCTGCTACGCGATGCCTCGGTGGAGGCGGCAGGAGTACGGATAATCGGGCGCGACGACCTGAGCAATCCAGGAAGGACGGCACTTTCAGAACTTGCATCTTCGCAGGATTCCCTTTTCACCATCCTTCTCGACCATCAGCCCTACCATCTGGAAGAAGCCGAGCACTGCGGGATAGACTTCCAGTTCAGCGGTCATACCCATCACGGGCAGATCTGGCCCGGCAACTGGGTTACGGATATGCTTTTCGAAAAGGCCTTCGGGGCATACAGCAAAGGGGATACCCGCTATTACATCAGTTCCGGCCTTGGTATCTGGGGCGGAAAATTCCGCATCGGCACCCGTTCGGAATATGTAGTCCTGCGGATACGGCGCCCCATTCAGACAGGGTAGATTCCGGAGGCGGTAAAGCGGATGAGGTCGCGGGGGTCAAGCCGTAGCTGCAAGCCTCGCACTCCGGCGGAAATGTAGATGAAGTCGTGCAGGAGGGCGGATTCGTGGATGAAGGTCGGAAGAGGCTTTTTCATGCCGATGGGTGAGCATCCGCCGCGGATGTAGCCGGTGAGTGGAAGGAGCTCACGGACATGAATCATTTCGCAGTTTTTGTTGCCGGAGATGCGTGCCGCGATTTTCAAGTCCACTTCGAAGGAGCCGGGCATCACGCACACGAACAGACCGGATTTGTCGCCCCGCAGCACCAGGGTCTTGAACACCTGGTCTATATCTTCTCCGAGCTGCGCGGCCACATGACCGGCATCGAGGTTGTTTTCGTCAACCTCGTAGGGCACCAGTTCATAGCGGATTCCCGCAGCATCCAGCAGACGGGCGGCATTGGTTTTGGCAATCTTTTCCACCTGCGCTATCGCTCTTTTTCAGCCGCGTCATCCGCATCAGCCTCGCTTTCAGAAACGAGCCGCAGGGCGGTGTCGTAATCCTCTTCGTTCACCTTCACCTCAATGGCGCTTACAAAGCCCAGGGAGGGGTATGAAGAATCGGCCCCGAACACTCCGGCGGGGATTCCGTTGTCGCGCAGCATGGCGGCTGTGATTTCGGCCTGAAGCCTGTCGTTGAAGCGGGCTACGGTCTTGAATTTCCGGGTATCAGTTGTCATAGTGCAGTATTTTTAAAGTCGAATCAGTCCGAGGCCGGGGCGGTCCGGGAGAACCAGGCGGCCGTTTTCCACTTTCACTCCTTCGAAAAGGTCGTTGCTGATGAGCAGGTTGCCATCCAAATCTGCAAAATCCGCCACAGGGCTCAGGTGCGCCGCCGCAGTCACCGCGCAGGAGGTTTCCGTCATGCATCCCAGCATCACCCTCATCCCCTCGGCACGGGCATATTCCGCCATACGGTGGGCCTCCCGCATCCCCGTACACTTCATCAGCTTGATGTTGATTCCATGATAGGCGCCTTTGATGCCCGGGATGTCCTTCAGTCGCTGGATGGCCTCGTCGGCATAGATGGGGAGGGGAGAGCGCTCCGTAATCCACGCATTGTCTTCCGGACGCTCCTTGGGCATCGGCTGCTCCACCATCACCACCCCCTGCTCTTTGAGCCAGAAAATTTCATCGAGCGCCTTGCTCCGGTCCTTCCAACCCTGGTTGGCATCCACCGCTATCGGGAGGTCGGTTACGCTGCGGATGGTGCGTATCATTTCTTCGTCGTTATCCAGCCCAACCTTCACCTTGAGGATGTTGAAGTTCCGGGCGCATTCTTCGGTTTTCTGCCGCACGATGTCGGGGGTGTCGATGCCGATGGTGAAAGTGGTGGACGGAGCCTTCGCAGAGTCGTATCCCCAGATGCGGAACCACGGCTGGCCCAGGAGTTTTCCCACCAAATCGTGGAGGGCGATATCCACCGCCGCCTTCGCCGCGCTGTCTCCAGGGGAGAGGGTGTCGACATACGAAAGTATATCCTCCATCTGGAACGGGTCTGCAAACCGGCTCAGGTCAACTCTGTCCAGAAACCCGCACACGGACTCCACGCTCTGCCCAAGATACGGCGGCATCGAAGCTTCGCCATACCCGGTGAAACCATCATAGTTGATACGCACCTGAACCCCAGGGGTCGTCTTCCGGGAATAACTTGCCACCGTAAAAGTGTGCCGCAGCTGGAGCTCATACGGTTCGAAACTCAGGCTCATCCGCTCCTTGCCGCCAACCTTGTATGGCTTGGGAATATCGCGTTGCCGGTTCCGGATTTGGCTCTTGTCAGGACCATTGCTGTTCTGGTTCACGCCCGCCCTGCTTCCACACGCAGTTTCCGGCCCAAACAAAGCCACTCCCGCCGTACTTAGCGCCGACGCCTTCAAAAAATCACGCCTCTTCATATCAGCAAGTATAATTACATTTACTCAAAACCCGGTTCCTTCCCGAGGGGAATTAGTTGTCTTTGTGGCAGTTGCTTGGTGCAGGCGCGAGCTTGCGAAATTCATCTTTCGCCTTCTCCATCTGTGCACGGAACTCTTCGCTTACCTGGAGCGCGGCGTAACCTATGCCCGCAGCCACCCGGCTCTGGTCGACATCGCTCTGCCAGTGTGCTCCCGCGATGACGCGGCTGTCGCCATAGGCCCATGCGCGTGCGTAGATTTCATTGGCGCGTGCGGGATTGATTTCGGCGAGAATAAGCGCGCTCAGCCAGGAACGGATGGTGTGTCCGGAAGGATAGCTCCCTTCTCCCTTGAGCCAGGGGTCCTCGCCGGTTAGCGTTTCTTCCTTGAAATATTCAAACGGACGGATGCGGTGATAGTAGGCTTTCGGGGCCACGCGCATCTGGTCTACGGTGCGCAGGCTCGCATCCATCAGCTCCCAGATTTCGGGCGTGGTTTCCTTGGAGATGGCCATCCCGAAAGCGGGCGAAAGCTGGCCCAGAAGGGCCTCGTAAGTCCATACAGCATCGCCCTTTGCCATCTCGGCGAGCTCCGCATTTTTCCTTTGCTGCTTGCCCCAGCGGTAGCGCTTTACATCGTTTTTGAAGGCGGCGGAACCCTTCTCAGGCGGTGCAGGGAGGCACTTGATGAGGTCCGGCAGTTCGTCGGTGCTGAAATAAGTCTGCTGCGCGAATGCGCATTGGCAGAGCAGCAGGGTGGCGATGATGATGGTGATGCGGGATTTCATGATTTTTTTCTTTATCCGCAAAGATACTGATTAATTCTTCATAAATTTGCATCGATGAAAGCCGGATTTCAGATAACGAATGCAGAAACGATGCTCGAAGCTGTGCGGATGATGGGAATCATCCCCTTTTTCAGCAGCTCCATTCCCGGCTATTCCATACGCGAGTTGACCGCTCCCGGTTGTTGGTTTGACGATGAGGACGGCGTGCTTGGTCCTTGGGATTGGAAAATAGACTGCCTGCAAAGCGGGGAGATAGCCTACGGCAAATTCCTTTCCGGCGGGAAGGCCGCCTTCGCTACGGTGGAATGGTATAAAGAATTGATGAATTATCGCCGCGCGCATTTCAAGGCCGATAAGGACGGGCGGAAAATCCTTCGTTATGTTGAGGAAAACGGAAGCATCGGCAGCAAAGAGGTGCGGGCTCTTCTTGGAGTGAAGAAAGCCGCAGCCGACGCCGCCATCGCCCGCCTCCAGCATGGCTGCTGCCTGCTCACCGGCGACATCCACCGTGTTTTCCGTGGCCCCAACCTCAGCTACAGCGGCTGGCAAACCTCGACCTACTGCACTCCGGAAGCCTTTTTCTCTGGGGGTGGTGGCTCCGGCTATGCCGCCTTTACCGCATTCGTCGGCTTCCCTCTGGACGAGGGCATCGACCCCCTCGCCACCAGCCACACCCCCGAAGAATCCCTCGAAACCCTTGTGTCCCACATCGAATCCATTCTCCCCATTCCGGCCCCCCGCTCCCGTATCCTGAAACTACTGGGATAAAAAGAAAACCCCTTCTGAAAACATCAAAAAGAGGTTTTTGAAATGGTGCTTGCGGTGAGAGAGGGATTCGAACCCCCGGTACGTTGCCGTACACCTGTTTTCGAGGCAGGCTCCTTCAACCACTCGGACATCTCACCAGTCGGTAAAGGACTGCAAATATAGCAATTTTCTTTTAAAAACTATAGTTCGTACCTATTGATATCCAAAGTGGTTCGCCCATGCCTTCGGTGAAGCAGTGAGCCACTTCGGCAGAGATGATAAAGTTCTGGTTCCATGCGAGTTTGAGGCCCGCTCCGGCACTGTAGATGAATTCGCGGGAGTCGCGTTTTATTTGTGCAGGGATGACTATGGTGCCGTAACCGTTGCCGGGAGGGTTCGCGAGTGAAGTCATCATGGAAGCCGTTTCATCGGCCCTGTAGGGCTGTACCACCATGCCGCAGTCGAAGAAAGGATTGGTGGCGAGGTAGAAGTATTGGCCGAAGAGCTTGAAATTCAACAGTTTCACGCGGAGTTCGAAATTACCCCAGGCATATCCGTCGGCGATGATGCGATTGGTGTAGGTGCCTCGGATGGTGTTGTAGCTGCCGAAGCCTTCGGATATCATCTGTTTGAGTACAAGCGCGGTAATGTTCTGCTGCATGTAGAACGGTGCATCTCCCAGAAGTGTTCCTTGATAGGCGAGATGGTAGGCGAAAACCGGGCGCCCGGCCTTAAATAAATCGACAGGTATACTGAGATATTGCCTCCAGTGTGCACATAGTTTTAGGTAAGACAGTCCATCGCCGAAAAGGTCGGGCGAGCCGTTCAGGTAGAGTTCTGCCCAGATTCCTCGGTTGGGGGCTGCTTCTATGTCGCGGTTGTCGAAGACGATGCCGCCTTTTGCCTCGATGCGGCTCCCGCCCTTTTCTTCTTCATGGCGGATGGCACTGAAGTCGACGTACTGCTGATAGGTGGTGTATGCCGATGCGTACTGGCTGTATTTATCGGTATCGAAATGCCCGAGGTCGAAGTTCCAGTAACTGATGCCGCCCGCCCATCGCAGGGAAGGGGAGATTACGCCCTGAAAATCGGCGATAAGCCGCAGCATGTTGCGCTTCATGTAGTATCCTCCTGCAGCTGCATAGTCGGCATCGTACGAATCGAATCCCCTTTCAACCGTGCTGCCGTTGAATCCGTAAAAATTATACAGCGGATCCGTGACATAGGTGGCCGAGGCGGTGACGCGAAGCGAGGACACCAGGTATTTTGAGTCGTAGGCCAGATAGAAGCGCGAGCGGCCCTTGGTGTAATGCGATGCCTCCCAGCTTATCTTGTGAAGGGGATCGGGATAGGTGTTGCCATCTCCATAATAATATACATCACCGAATGCTCCCCACTGGAAGCCCATGTCCGAAGAATATGTGGCGCAGGGGAGAGCGCCAAACGACCATCCACGTTTGATTTCAACATCATCGGCCCCTTCGGAAGCAAAGGCCGAAACTGCGCAGGCAAACATCCCGGCAGCAATCAAGAGCAATTTTTTCATAAGGTTCTGGCTTTTTCGAGAAATGCGCGGACGCGCTCCGTGTATTCTTTGGGATGGCGTGAGTAGGAATTGGCATGAACGGCCCCTTCCGATACCCACATCTCCTTATATCCCAGCACTTTGGCATCGTAGTTTTTTTGCAGATGCGAAAACGGCACGAAGCTGTCGGAGTCGCCGTGTATGAAGAGCATTGGCCTGTCGCATTTGGCGAGCTGGTCCACCGACGACGCTTCTTTGAATCCCCATCCGTAGCGATGCTTGCACACTATGTTTGCCGATGTGAGCACCGGGAACGGAGGAAGATGGAAGGAGCTCTTCAAGACGCTCGCGAACTGCTCCCAAACCGAGCTGTAGCCGCAGTCTTCCACAAATGCACGCACATAGGGCGGAAGTTCGTCGCCACTCATCATCATGGTGGCGGCGGCGCCCATCGAAACCCCGTGGATTACCATGAAATCGTCACGGAAGATGCCGTGCGCCACTTCGGCCCAGCGCTCCACATCGTAGCGGTCGAACCAGCCCATCTGCGCGGCAGGACCTTCGGAGTAGCCGAAATACTGCAAATCGGGGAAGAAGACATTGAAGCCGAATTCGTCTCGGTACATGCGCACGAGGTAGAGGAACACATAGTGATTGTCGGTGTAGCCGTGCACCACGATGGCAGTGCCCTGCGCTTTCCCCTCAGCGGGAAGATATGCGGCATGGATGGGGTAGCCATTGTAGCCGGTTATGACCGTGTCTTTGAGTATGCCCTGTGCCTTGAGGCCGTCGTACCACGCGATGCTTCCGGGGGATAGCGAATCGGCTTTGGCCCGGGTACGCTCGATGTCGGCCGGGCCGTGATTCTCAGGCTTGAGGGCGTAATTGCACATGTATTTACCTGCCAGACAGCTGTTTGTGCACAGTGCCATGCAGAGCAGGTTCGCGAAGAGCAGAATGCGTTTCATGAATTATGTGGTTATCGTATGCAAATATAACAATAAAATGCAGGGGATTACGCCGAATCGGTGGCTGGAGTCGGAGATTCCCTTGTTTGTTGTCGCGCATTACATCGGGCCTGAAGCGTTTTAGGGGGTTATTGCTGTAGGTCGGTGGTTCTTTGGCAGGGTCGGCGTAGGTAAAGTCTCCGCCGGAAATGCTGTCGTAGCTAAGGTTACGGATGTGTTGAGATCATCCTTGGCCCATTGAGCAAAGCCTGACACATCGCCTGTGGAGAGGTTTTCTTGGTGGTTCGGCACCGAAAAGAACAAGCCCCTGCTCAAGGGCCTCCTTGAGAATGTGTTTCACAAAAACATCGAGCAAATCGAATTCATCAACATCGAGCACAGGCCCCTCTCGCCCGAGGGGCGGAGCGCCTTCTTCGATGTGGCCTGCCGCGCCGCGGACACCGGAGAGCAGTTCATCGTGGAGTGCCAGCTCCGGAGCCAGGAGCATTTCGCGGAGCGTGCCCTCTTCTACACCGTGTTCCCTATCATGGAACAGGCTCCGCAGGGCTACTGGAACTACGAGCTCAAGCCAGTCTATTTCCTCGGCCTGCTGAACTTCAAGCTGGCGAAGTCGGTCGGACGGTCCGACGGATTCGTGCACCGCTTCTCCATCCGTAACGCGGAAACGGGCGCGGAGATGACGGACCGCCTGCAGTTCGTGCTGATGGAAGTGGGGCCCTTCCGCAAGAGGCTCGGGGAATGCAGCTCTTTCGAGGATAAGTTCTTGTATTTCATGAAGAATCTTCCTACCTTTGCTGCAAGGCCCCGGACTGACAACGATGCTTATTTCGAGAGTCTGCTTACCGCGGCCGAGATTGCCAGAATGAACACGGACATCAGATTCACATACAGCCGCCGCCTGAAGGAGATGCGTGACGCAAGGTGCGTTGATGATTACATGAAGAAGACCGCCCGCGAGGAAGGACTCGCGGAGGGTCAAGCGAAGGGTCGGTCAGATGAGCGGCAGGCCATTGCGCGCAAGATGTTTGAGGAAGGCATGGAGGCGGAAATGATTGAAAGGCTCACTGGCTTGAGCCGGGAGGAAATCGAGGCTCTGTAGGGCTGCAATTAAGATGTATCTGCGGATAAGGATTACCTGAAAAGTTCCGCAGGATTCATGCTCAGGAAGTCTTCCGGCTTCATGCCTCCATCGCCAACGACAAGGGTGATGTAAGAATTGTACCTGGCCTTGAATTCGGAGAGGCCTTTGTTTCCGGTGTCAGTGTTGCTCTTGACTTCGATTCCGATTACAAGGCCTTTCTTCTCCAGTACATAATCCACCTCACAACCGGGTTTTGTCCTCCAGTAATATACCTTGTAATCTCCGGCGTATGCATTTCCCATGATATGTGCACCGATGGCAGACTCGAACAAGCGGCCACGGAGAGAGCGGTCCTGGGTGGCTTCGGCAAAAGGCTTTATGCAATATATATTCTTCAGGGCATTGTTATAGACCTGATATTTGGGAACGCTGTTTTTCTTTCTTGCCAAGTCAACGGAGTATTTGTTCAAGGCGCAGACAAGTCCTGCTTGTGAGAGAAGGTTGAGATAACCTGCCACGGTAGTTGTGTTGCCGGCATCCTGCAATTGACCAATCATCTTGGTGTAGGAAAGTTCCAGGCCTGAATATGCCGCAGAGAGTTCGAAGGTCTGTCGGAGAAGCGCAGGTTTGGAAATCTTTTCATTAACCAGAATGTCTTTGTTGATGGTAGCATCAACAATGGCTCCGGTGATGTAATCGCGCCAGCGGTCTTCGTCTCCGATGAGTTCTGCAGCACCGGGATAGGCTCCGAAATAGATGAACTGGTCCATGGTAAAGCCGAAGGCGTCACGCATCTCGGCAAAAGACCAGTGCGGAAGGATAATGCGCTCGAAGCGGCCCTCCAGACTGTCGGCAAGGCCTTTGTCCAGCATTACGCGCGAGGAACCCAGTAGGATGACTTTAAGGTTTACATCGTAGAAGGTATCGGTATCCCACTCTTTCTTGACAGCCTCGCTCCATCCTTTGATTTTCTGTATTTCGTCTATGACCAGAATGAGTTCTTTCAGACCTTCCACCCGCATCTTGGCGCGGGCAGCGTTCCAGCAGTCGCCAATCCAACTGAGCTGCGTAGCAGGAACAGCATCGGCAGGGTAGAATACATAGGGAATGTCAAGAGCATTCACAACCTGTTTCATAAGGGTTGATTTCCCAACCTGCCTTGGCCCCATGATTACCTGGATAAAGCGCCTTTTTTCCTGCATTCTGGAATATAATGTGCGGTACTGTTCCCTTTGATACATAATAAATTATAACGACTGTTTCAATTTTACTCAATGCAGTGCGCAAATTTACTCAATCCTATTATGATTTGCAAATATTCCTCCCTTTATTTCGAGAGTCTGCTTTCCGCGGCCGAGATTGCCGGAATGAACACGGACATCAGATTCACATACAACCGCTGCTGAGGGCTATTCAATGTCACGGACGCAGCGGATTTCAGTAGCCTTTTTATCAGCATCATCATTATGCCCAGCCATGAGAATTTTTACTTCTTTTTTGGAAGTTCCCCAGCCCCATACATTTGTGTATGCGCTTCTCCCCGACCCTTTTTTTGTATCATAGAAATCTCCTACCCTGCCAAATGACCAGTGTGTCCTTGCAAAATTAATTGCCGGTCTGAAATCATTATCCCCGGGGGAGGGGATAAAATCCCAAAGCACTTCCAATTCGCGTATGTTGCACAGTCTGTATCCTTTGGGGCAATATGGATTCTCTTCTATTGACAGGTCCAGGTTTTCATTCATTATATCGAGTCTGATGGCGGTAAAGGTGGGGGCAATGCTTTTGGGCGCTGCTTCGAATTTGTGGGGAAGGCAGGCAGCAATGTCGTGCTCATCATGACTCACGAGTTCCATTTTTGTATAGTATCTGAGAGATGCCTCGTTAATGCGCGTACAGTCGAACTGATAATATACATGTTCGTCGTAAGGTCCATCATATTCCTCACCATCCTTCATGCGCTTCGTTACTATAAAATTGTCCGGTTCGGTTTCCGGCTCGGAAAAAGTAATGTCTGCATTGGTGGCCGGATCATATCCGAGATTTCTTACACATCTTGTAGAGAATCGATTTATTCTGGAAAAATCATAGCTTTTACCTACATAGGAACCCGTTATTGTCTCTTCGGCCCAGACATTTCGATTGCAGTTATTGCTGTTCGTCTGACCCTCAAACAAAGTGCTCGCAACAACATGCTGACACCAGTCCGTGTTTACCGAACTCGCGCGTTGAACTACATTGCGCTGGTATAATTTTGCCGAACCTTCTATCCCGTATTCTCCGAGAAACAGACCCACAAGTTGATTCGTTGCAGCCATATACCAGCGAATCTCATTCTGGTCTATCTTACCGTTTCCGTTCAGGTCCCGGTTTCGCGACATGCAACTATAGCGCAGGTACTGGTAATCCTTGTTCATAAGCGGCGTTTCATTGTCAGCCTCAAGGTTAAGGTAATCCTCCCAATCCTGCCCTACAATGCTTGTCATCTTACCTCCAGACCATGTGCTCCATTCCTTGATGGTGTTTGCCCGACCGTTGGTTTTGCTCGTGTTCTGCCTGTTCTGACTTGGCCAATTCGAGTTTGCGTAGGTGGAACCTGTTTCATTGTTGTCTCCTTCAAGCGGGTCGTCGGTATGCTCGCATCCCCATGCGGAGTTCAAGCCGGGATTGCTCACATTGTAGATAGTCTGTATGGATTTCTGGTGAATGCTGAGCGATGAGCCTATGACTGCGCTTTCCTTGTCGGCTGACTGTTCGTAGCCGGACAGAATGTACATCACACGCATCGGCTGGTTCACAAACTCGCGCCAGAGGTCCTTGTTGTATGTTTTGGTAAGAGGATTCTTGTCGTAGTAGTATTCGTCCACGAATGCAGTAACCGAAATTTTAGGATTCGGATTGCCTTTGGCGTCAACTTCCTGGTCAAACTTGTTTGAAAGATTTTTGGTATAACGCGTTTTCTGTTCTTTCAGGAATGCCACGAGTTCGCTCACATTCATGGTGCGCTCTTCTATAGGGTCATCAGCATCGTGGGGTTTGAATCTCTGTCGTTTCCTCTCGTAATATACTTTTGAATCAGGGTCCATTTCGTTGAGACGGAACCACACCCATTCGTAGTCGATACCCTCCGTTACATCATAATCTTTGCCATCTCTCTGCACGACGAGGGGCCGCGCTCCATCTGGATTGAACGGAGTCTTCACATACCATGTAATGCCATTTTCATCAATATTCTTTGCGTGGAAGGTCATGACATGCGAACCATAATGCGCATCACATTCAAATATTTCTTCCAGAGAAATGGTAACCTCTCCGCTTGCCCCGGGTTCGTTCTCGTCAAGGTTGTCCGAGGTGAGTGACGGGCCGTTGTTGTTGACCTCCACTTCTACGCGAATGTCATTTACATCGAAGATGGTAATGTTATATATATAGGTATGATTGCGGAACACATCGAAATTATCCATACTGCTGGTGGCAAATTGCGTGCTGAAGTCACCAAGATGCACCACATAAGTAGCTTCGCCGTTGAGGGTAACCCCTTCGAGAGATTTATAAATGGGGGTCGCCTTTTCAATTCGTCCAGAGAAAACCACATAGGCAGAGTATGGGTCGGCATACTTGAATTCGCCATTTTTGACCGTGCTGCGTCCTGCATCGTCTATTTCCTCGGGGCCTTTTAACTGTTCTTCGCGTTTGTCATAACTGTTGCAACCCGACAGTATTGGCTTACGACGGTTTTCGAGCATGTAAAAGGAGAAAGGATGGATAAGAATTTCATTTTTGGTGCTGCCACAGTAGTAGTGTATTTTGTCCTGTCTTATATCCATTTCAAAATTGGAAACAGCGGAATCGAAAAAATCTGAAGCATCCTGCGAAGCATCCTCTATCGAACTCGCCCGGGATTTTTCGTTGAATTCCCCTTTTTCAAAAGCATAAGCTTTCCGGGGCATGTTTATTACCTGCCATTTTCCGGGAGTGAAGGCTGCAATCTTGCATCCTTTTTCTTCTATTTCAT
This sequence comes from Bacteroidales bacterium, assembly GCA_017469425.1. Taxonomy (GTDB): domain Bacteria; phylum Bacteroidota; class Bacteroidia; order Bacteroidales; family UBA932; genus Cryptobacteroides. The sequence goes on along the minus strand of JAFUGJ010000002.1, from coordinate 4,321 downwards.
CCGGGTCGGTGAGTATGTTCCCTTCACTGTCTTCATCGGGTGAGGCTACGCGCACCCTGAACATTATCTTGGCATCGAGCCTGCGCAGTCTGAGGACAAATCCGCTGCCGAGAATCTGTCCGGGATTTACGCGTGCCGCCACACTTGAATTACTTATGCTCTCCACGCGCCCGGTCATGGGGAAGTAGCCGTTACGGAAAATCGTCGCCTGATTGAGCGTTGCCACGAGTGACTCCAGGTCGTCAAGGCTCGCCACCTGCTGAAGCAGTTCAGGGGATATGTTCACCATGTCAGCATCTATGTTGGCGACCGCGTAAATTACGCAATTGGGGATGGAGTTTGTCATTATGTTGATGGTTCCCACAGTGTTGTCGGAATTCTCCGGCCACCACCTGTCGGGTACGCTCTCGTCTTTTGTCTTGTTTGAACTGTCGAAGTATTTGCTCAGAACCTTCTTTTTGGTATTGCTGTCGAAAATCATCACATACATATTGTACACGATGTTTTCATTCTGCAGCGAAAGGGTGGACTTTGTTCCCACTTTTATGTCGGATGCCGCGTCGCAGCAAAAATGGATGCTCAATCCGTTTCCCGCAGGCATTTCGAGCCGTTCCCTCGCACATGCAACGAACAGCAGTGCGGACAGTACATATATTATGGTGCGAAGTGTTTTCATGCAATATACCTCTATTTGAAAATATGCTCTATAGTGTGCCCATTGTCGCCCCAATAAGCATTGTCAACCTTGAATTCAAAACTTCCCGGTGCATTATGGTAATATACATTGAGGACAACATTCAATTCGGAATTACGCAGCATCGCAGTTACGGGTGAGACTTTGCTGGTCTGGTTGTCAACCAGTTTGAGTAAATCACCCTCTTTGCCAAGGTCGTACGCTTCATAGAACACCCATTGGGTGATGTGCGACTCTTTTTGCCCTGTGTTTTCCTGAGAGTCTTTCAAAGTACCATCACCTTTGTTTTGCAACAACTTGTACGGGTTTGTTATGTTGTTTTTGATGAGCACGACATTGTCGGCAAACGAATTGAGTATGTTGGAGTCGCTTGTAAATCCGGGCTTGAAGACAAAATTGCCGCTCGCTTCATCTTTAAGTTTCCAGTCAATTTCTTTATTAGGTCCATCATTGACAACAGACATGATATTATATCCGCTGCCAGAGTGCTTGAGCGAATAATTGTTGTCGGCGTGTTTTGTCAGGGTAAGGAGAAAATTGTCCCTCTGTGAATCGTTGTTCAGTATGCTGTACACCGCATATTCCTGAAATGCCTCTTTCGACTTGGAAGAAGGCAGTACATTCACGAGGCCCGTGCCGTTGGAGCCGAAAAAACGGCCCGTGCCATTGTTGGTAGACGGATTGCACATAAGCACCGTCTTGCTCTCGCCAACATCCATGCCAGCCAGTTCGTCGTATGTCAGCAGCCTCGCTCCAGGTATGCTGTGGATTATCTGTTCCTCACTACCTAGTTTTACAGTGCCGTATATCTTGTACTCTATTGGAGCATTATTTTCATAAAGAAGGACAGAATAAACCAGGCAGTCCGTTCCATCGTGTGCAATGATTTTTGGTCCCGTCAGTTTCGGAAGCGGCCCATAGCTGTTTCCGGCAGGAATTCCAGGAATCCCGTCCGGGGTCCTGTGGTCGAGAAGATAGCTTTTGCTTGCAGCAAAATTGCTGAACGACAAATCGGACAGTTCAATATCCGATTCAGAGTGATTGTTGACATAAACATTCAGCCTGCATACCGGACGAAGCAGGTCGACAGATACGCTGTTTGTCGTTACACCTACAGAGATGTTGTTGTATCCTGTGAGAAGCATGCTCCCGTCCGACACTGCCTTGCTCCCGTTGGTTCTGAGGGTAGATGGCTGCTCTCCGGCACCAAGGCTTTTCATCAGCCGATCCGGGTCAATTGTCTGCCCTACAGCGAGCCCCTTCTCGTTCAAGGCTATGAGCCCGTCCTGCCAGGCGGAATTGTCGATATTCGCGTAGGCAAATGCAATATAGTCGCCTATCTCCACATTTTCGATACTCACGACATCCCTTTCCAGACATTCATCGTACTCGATATAGACAGGCGTTTTCTTGACTGTGAAATTCTTGTCGGCAAGCACTATGAGCAGGTTCTCAAATGCATCTCCTTCGTCCGTATCCAGAGCTCCGGCCTTGGTGGATACAGAGATATCGACATGCGATACTGTGGCTTCCGAAGACCTGTCGGAATGCAAGCCTTCGCACGCCTGGAAAACTATGCCCGTAAGCACGACCAATATATGGCAGATTCTACGCATCTAATTGAATATCATATTGTCAATAGCTACCTTGTATTTATCCCAAGGGGTAACTTCCACAACAACCTGGGCATCGCCCGGCTGAATTTGAATCTTGTATGTGTAAAGTTTGCCGGCCTCCCATTCCGCATCCCGGACGATTCCCCCCTCATCCGTGTAGGTGGTGGGAAGGTCTATGGTGGTATAGACGGGAGCGCCGTCGTCAATGGTAACCGAAAATGTAACGCAAGGGTTGTAGGAATCCGAATCGGCGAGGCTCTGCGGAATCACATAGTGCCATTGGTACCCGGTATATTCGGAATACTTCTGGTAAATCGGAATACGGTCTTCCGCAGCGGCTGCTTCCCATTCAAGTACGCTGTCAGGCCGGTAGTCGGCTGTGAACCAATAGTCATCAAGGGGAGAATTATCCTCGGCACCCCAGATGAAAGTTCCCACGGTTTTTATGTACCCGACAGATATGCTGTTGAGAAAATAGTTTATGGAAACGCCCTCCCCCTTGCAGAACATGAACCGCACGGCGGCGGTGGCGTGGCGGAATATGAGGGGAACGGGGTCGGTGGCATCGGCATCGTTCATGCTGCGCGAAGCGTAGGCCACCATGAGGTCGTAATCTTCCATGTGCATGGAGTATCCGGCCACTATCGTCTTTCCGGAACTTGCACTCAGCACCCTCGCGGCAGAACTGGGGAAGACGGCGCGGAAGTCGTAACTTCCGGTCTTGGACCAGTATTTTACCGGGGAATACTCGCACTCGTATCCTCCAATCGAGGAATCGTAACCCCCGGTGGCGGTGACTTCCTGTTCGCGGAAGATTTCGGCGGAACCGCCTTCGTCCAGCGACCATGTCCCGTACACGAGAAAACCGTCGCCGTCGAGGAAGGTTCCGGGCTCGAGAAGGGTGCTGCCCGACTTCGCTTCCACCTGCAGACCCGATCCTCCGGCAGAGAAAAGTATGGCATCTCCCGGCGCGTCCACAGCTATCCTTCCGTGGTGGCAGGAAGCAAGCAGGGCCGTGCAGGCGAGCAGTATGGCTGTAATCTTTTTCATATCGGAGTCCGGAAGGGTATCACCCCCGCCGGACCAAATCACTAAATACTTACTATAGCGGAAGCAGATACGGTTTCCCAGTCGGCGACCGCGGGGTCGAAGGTGATGACCACATCGGTAGGGTCGTCGTAGGTGCTCACATATTTCACCGGCTTGAAGCGGATGGTGTATACCAGGTTCTGGTTAATCTTGAGCGATGCGATGGCGCTCTTGAGGTCCAGGGTGGTGGCATAGGTCTCGTTGATGATGTTTCCGTTTGCAAGGGTGGTCTTGATGTCGAAGCTGAGTTCGAGCTGCTGCTGCCCCGTTTCGAAGGTCTGCGGCATGATGTAACTCTGCGCGAGCGCCTCAAGGGGCTGGGCGGAGGTGGTGAGGACGAGCCCTGCCGAGGGAGCGAGGTCCTGGGCGGCAAGGGTCGTGGCCGATGCCGAAGGGGTCCAGATTTCTCCGGCAGGCTTGTCCCAGTCTGCGCCGTTGAGAGTGAGGGCGCAGGAGCCCTGGTTGTAGACGCCCTTGAGGACGGCCTTCTTGAGGGTCACCTCCCAGGTGGTCTTGTCGGGCGCGGTGCCGTACTCGAGGAAGGTTGCCTGCACGCAGAAACTGATTTTCGCGAGGGCGTGACGGAAGAAGGTGGGAACGCCTTCGAATCCGCTTTCGGGGGATGCGTCGTCGGTGATGTCGTCCACATTGGCCGAGCAGGTCACCTTGTCGGCGTAGAGAAGGTCGGTGTTCCCGTCCACGGTGACATCAGTGTAGGTGATGGCGGTCTGGGTGACGGCGGGAGTGCTGTCGGCTGCTCCGTTGCTGCCGCTGAAGGGGGAGTAGGAGATGAAGTCGATGCTTCCGGTCTTGGGCCAGTAGAAGGAATTGACGATGGCTTTCCACTCACCGGCACTGAGGCCGATGGTCTCGTTCAGCATGAATTCATCGGTGCCGTTGAACCATGCGTAGGTTCCGAAGT
>JAFUGJ010000019.1 GCA_017469425.1 Bacteroidales bacterium | reverse complement strand
GTCCTGCTCACTCCCGTGGCGCGCCGCTGGTTCAAGGAAAAAGGGCTCGACCGCAACTGTCACACGGATTATCCCGCTGCCATGAAGCAGGTGGCAGCTGAAGAAAGCGTTCCGCTCCTGGATATAACCACCGCCACCCTCGACTGGCTCGAAGCTCTTGGCGACGAAGGCTCCAGGCCCTACTTCATGATAAGTACCGGCAAGAATGACAACACCCACACCGTTGCCCGCGGAGCCCGCAAGGTGACGGAAATCGTGTGCGAAAAAATCCGCGGACAGCTGCCCGAAATAGCCGGGCATCTCGTCCATTACGACATAGTGGTGGACCGGAATGGTTTCGGAGATTACTTCACCGTGCAGGAAGCCATCAACGCGGTGCCGGACTACAGCCACGAAAAGATTACCACCATCCGCATCCATGCCGGAACATACAAGGAGATGGTGACCATCCCTCACAATAAGTTCCGCATCCATATCAGCGGCGAAGGTCTCGACAAGACCATCATCACCTTCGATAAATATGCCCGCAAAAACTGGCCGGATTCAGATTTCGTAGTGGGAACTTCGGGCAGCGCGAGCGTTTATGTCCATTCGAGCTATGTCACCTTCGAAGACCTTACCATAGAAAACAGTTCCGGGGAAGGGAAGGACATCGGCCAGGCCGTGGCCCTGTTCACCGACGGTGATTTCCTTTTCTTCCATCGCTGCGCGCTGATTGGGAACCAGGATACGGTTTACACCTACGGGCGTTTCGGAAAGGAAGGCGGCATCAAGCGCAATTATTTTCTCGATTGCTACATTGAAGGCACCACCGACTTTATTTTCGGCCCGAGCATAGCGTATTTTGAGAATTGCACCATCCACAGCAAGAAGAACAGCTATGTAACCGCCGCCTCCACCCTGCCGGGGCAGAAATACGGATATGTCTTCCATAAATGCAGGCTCACCGCCGACGAGGGCATAGACAAATGCTATCTCGGAAGGCCCTGGGGGGCTTATGCCAAAACCGTGTTCCTCGAGTGCGAGCTTGGCGGGCATATAGTCAAAGAAGGATGGCACGATTGGGAGAAGCCCGGCAAGCCCGACACCAAAAAGAATTCGTACTACGCCGAGTACGGGAACTCCGGCCCCGGAGCTGCTTCGAAGGGAGAACGCGTTAAATGGAGCCGCCAGCTCAGCGACAGGCAGGCTGCCGAATATACCTTCGAGAAAGTGATGTTCCAGGAGCAGGATGGAATCATATGGAATCCATTCGACAACAAATGAGACGGATAACACTGCTGCTTGCCACCTGCGCCTTGCTGTCATGCACGGCGCATGAGCCGTATTCCATGCGTATGGTGGAATCTGAAATGAAGCGGTGCCCAACCGCTGCCGACCTTGACGGGATGGAGGGGAAACTGAAATGGAACTACACCACGGGACTGGAGTTGCTTTCGTTCCTGGATGCCGCCAGTCTGCAATCCACTTCGCAGGAGAACATAGTGCAGTACATAGATTCCTGGTACGACGCAATTATCCATGAGGATGGCAGCGTGGGGGCTAATTACAAACGCTCCAACTACAGCCTGGACCATGTCTGCCCTGCGCGCACGCTGTTCAGGCTCCATGAACTTACCGGCAGGCAGAAGTACCGTGACGCCATGGACAGCATATATAGGCAGGTCTGCGAACAGCCACGCACTGAGGCGGGCGCTTTCTGGCATAAGAAAATTTATCCTTACCAGGTGTGGCTGGACGGCCTTTACATGGGAGCGCCTTTCTATGCCGAGTATACCTCCCGCTTCGTTGAGGACAGCCTTGCGCGTGCTGCAAATTTCGACGACATCGCCTGTCAGTTCCGCACGGCGTATGAAAGATGCTACGACCCTTTGACCGGGCTTCTCCGCCATGCGTGGGATGAAAGTCGCAGCATGTTCTGGGCAGACCCTGCCACCGGGCAGTCGGAACATGCGTGGGGGCGCGCCATGGGATGGTATCTGATGGCGCTTGTGGATGTGCTGGACTATTTCCCCGATGAACATCCTGCCAAAGAGGACCTTGTCGGGATACTCCGTACTCTGCTCGATGTGCTGCCGCGCTATGCCGACCCTGCCACCCACATGTGGTATCAGGTGCCGGACTGCCCCGGAAGGGAGGGAAACTATGTCGAGTCCACCTGTTCCGCCATGTTCACTTATGTCTATCTTAAGGCCGTGCGGAAAGGCTATGCTCCCAGGTATGCGAAATATGCGAAGAAACTCTACCGGCAGCTGGTCAGGACCTTCATACGCGAGGAAGACGACGGCACCATTACCCTCACCGAATGCTGTGCGGTTGCCGGGCTTGGAGGGAAGGAGCATCGCAGCGGCGACTACGATTACTACATACACGAGAAGAAAACCGAAAACGACCCCAAAGGAGTGGGACCTTTCATTTGGGCGTCGCTGATAATTGAAAACCAATAATACATGAAAAGAACGAGATTATTTGTCAGTGCTGTTGCCGCCCTTGTGCTTGCGGCTTGCGGAGGCAGCGGCGATGGTCCGGACCCCGTTGCCAAGCTCGATGTTCCTGTCGGGGTGACGGTTACTTCGGTCACCACCCATTCCGCCATCGTCAAATGGGATGCGGTAAGCGGAGCCGAGAACTACGAGTGGAAGGTTCTTGACGGAAGCAAGGAAGTCGTCACCGGCACCACGCGCAATACAAATGCACTTCCCGACGGCCTCACCAAAGCACATGACTACTCTTTTGCCGTGCAGGCAAAAGCAGGCGACGCCGTTTCCGGCTACAGCGCAGGCGTCAGTTTCAGGACGGCAGGCGAACCCGACAATCCCGGAAAAGAGGATCCGGAAGAGCCCGATGACCCGGGTACGGAACCGGATGAACCCGTTTCTGAGGCCGTTTATGCCGAGTTCGGCATCCCTTCAGTCGAGGAAGACGGAACGGCCCGTGCCTTCCCCGGAGCGGAAGGCGGCGGCATGTACACTACCGGCGGACGCGGGGGCAAGGTGATTCATGTGACCAACCTGAACGACAGCGGGGAAGGGTCGCTGCGTGCGGCGCTGACGGCATCCGGCAAACGCACCGTGGTATTCGATGTGGCCGGTATCATAGCCCTGAATTCCGCGATTCAGGTCAAGAACGGAGATCTCACCATAGCGGGGCAGACTGCTCCCGGGGACGGAATATGTATCAAGAACTACACGCTGAACATCTCCGCATCCAATGTAATCATACGCTACCTGCATTTCCGCCTCGGCGACGAAGGGCCCAATGCCGGTGACGGCGAAGACTGCATCTGGGGGCGTTACCAGAAAGATATAATCCTCGACCACTGTTCGATGAGCTGGAGCATAGACGAATGTGCGTCTTTCTATGCCAATGAAAACTTCACGCTCCAGTGGTGCATTCTCACCGAGAGCATGAACAACAGCGCGCACTCCAAAGGTGCGCACGGATACGGCGGCATCTGGGGCGGAAAGAATGCGTCTTTCCATCATACCCTCCTTGCCAATCACCACAGCCGGAATCCCCGCATAGACCACCCTCAGATTTATCCCGGGTCCGGACTCGACCGCGACCTTACGAAACGGGGCAATGTCGATTTGCGCAACCTCGTGATTTATAACTGGGGAGACAATTCTTCGTATGGCGGAGAGGGCGGCTGGTTCAACTTCGTGAACTGCTACTACAAGCCCGGGCCCGATTCCAAAGACAGGAAATATTTCGTGGATGCATACAAGAACTACACCGTGAACGGCAGCGTGGTCGATTACGGATACCCTTCGCTTTATCTCAGCGGCAATGTCCACACAAAGTATTCCGATATTACAGGCAACAACGCAAATGGTATCTACTGGCATAACGGAGGTTCAAAGGCCCTTTTGGGTACGCTCCAGAAGATTTCCGGACCGTCAGGCGAGAGCGTATGCAACACGACTCATGCTGCCGTGGAGGGAATGGAAGCCGTGCTGGCGTATGCCGGTGACAACATTCACCGTGACGCCGTGGATACCCGGGCGGTGGATGGAGTGAAGAACAACACCGGAAAAATCATCGACACTCCCGCCGATGTGGGCGGATGGCCTGAATACGGCGCGAGCGACGCCCAGATTTCCGCGCTCAAGGACAGCGACGGCGACGGCATGCCCGATGCTTTCGAGGACAAGTTCGGCCTTGACAAAGCCGATGCCGCCGATGGTGCGAAGGTGTGGCTCGACAGGAACGGACGCTATACGAACCTTGAAATGTACCTGCATTACCTTGTGCGCGAGGTGGTTTCGGCCCAGAATGCAGGCGGCGAATATGTCAGGATGTAAAATTTCCGTGCACGGGCACGGAAATCTGGAAAAAGATTCATATATTTGCACGCTTACAATAATACTAAACTAATTTTCAATAATTTATAAGTCAATGAAAAGTCTTGCAAAGAAAACAATTCTCATGCTTCTCTGCCTGGGAACTGCTTTGTCGCTTTCGGCTCAGACCACAATCCGTGGCAATGTGACCGACGACACCGGCGAACCGCTCATCGGAGCAGGCGTCGTGGTGCAGGGTACGACCACAGGCACAGTTACCGACTTTGACGGAAATTATGAACTCAATGTTCCTGCCGATGCAGTGAACCTCGTGTTCTCGTTCATCGGCCTGGCCGACCAGACCGTTGCAATAGCAGGCCGTTCCGTCATCGATGTGCAGTTGAAGCCTGATGCCACCTTCCTCGATGAGGTCGTGGTGGTAGGTTATGCAACGGTGACCCGCCGCGATGTCGTGGGCTCCATCTCGTCAATCAATTCGGAAGCCCTCAACCAGGTGCCTGTTGCATCAGTTACCGAAGCCATGGCCGGTAAGATGGCCGGTGTGCAGATTACCACTACCGAAGGTGATCCCGACGCCGACATCAAAATCCGCGTCCGTGGCGCAGGTTCCATTACCCAGGACAGCTCGCCTCTGTACATTGTTGACGGCTTCCCCATGGAATCAATCAACGACATTCCCGCTTCTGACATCCAGAGCATCGATGTGCTCAAGGATGCATTCTCCACTGCAATCTACGGCAGCCGCGGTGCAAACGGTGTCGTCATCGTCACGACCAAGAGCGGCAAGGAAGGAAAGGTTACGGTTAACTTCAATGCCTACGCAGGCATCAAGACGATGGCGAACAAGGGAGCGTTCGTTCCCCAGGATGCATACGACTTCGTCCGTACCCAGTATGAGTACGCCCTCTTCCGCGACAATGTGTCCAGCTTCTACGAAAGCCGCTATGGCACTTTCGGCGACATTGACCTCTACCGCGGCATGGCCACCAACGACTGGATTGACCAGGTGTTCGGACACACCGGCCACAACCTTTCGCACAACCTCACCGTTTCCGGCGGCTCCGACAAGGTGAAGTGGACCGTGGGTTACGCCCATTTCGACGAAACCGCAATCATGACCGGTTCCGACTTCAGCCGCAACAACCTCAATTTCAAGGGTAACTTCAAAACCGGCAAGACCACCAATGTGGATGTCAACATCCGTTACTCCAATGTGAAGGTCAGCGGGTCCGGCGCCAACGCCATCAACGACAAGGGCTCCACAAGCCAGAGCCGTCTGAAGAACTCCATCGTGTATTCTCCCATTGCCGCCGAATCCGTAATGAGCGACAGCGACCTTGAGGAAGATTACAACAGCTCCGTGAATCCCCTGATTGCAATTGCCGACAACGATTCCCGCCAGAACCGTACGCAGTGGACCGCCAACGGGGCTTTCTCATGGAAGATAGTCGACAACCTGCGCCTGCGCCTGGAAGGCGGCCTGGACGAGTACCGCCGCACCGACGACCGTTTCTACGGCCTCACTTCCTACTATGTGCGCAACAATGCGGCAGCGGGCTACAATGTGAATCCTTCCACCGACTACAAGGATGCCACCCGCCGCAAGCTCCGCAACACCAATACCCTGCAGTACGACTTCAAGGACATCCTTCCCGAAGTTCATCATCTCGATGTGCTGGTAGGCACCGAGTGGATACTCACCAAGAGCAATACCTTCAATGCCGTGATGGACGGTCTGCCGGACTTCTTCGATTCTGCGATGGCGTGGAATTTCATGGCTTCCGGCGAAGCTCCCAAGGCAATAGGCAACACCTACGCGAACGACGACAAGATTCTATCTTTCTTCGGCCGTGCAAGCTACACCTATGACGACAAATACCAGATTTCCGCGACGATGCGTGCCGACGGTTCCTCCAAGTTCACGGCAGGCAACAAGTGGGGATATTTCCCTTCCTTCGCCGCTTCCTGGCGCATTTCGGGCGAGGAATTCATGGAGAACACCCGCACCTGGCTCGACAACCTCAAGCTCCGCTATTCCTTCGGTACTGCCGGCAACAACAACATCCCCGCAGGAAAGACCGTTCAGGAATACGGCCCCCGTCAGGGAAACCAGGACTGGATAAGCCAGAGCAAGGTATGGTGGGGAGCAGGCACCGACATGGCCAATCCCGACCTCAAATGGGAAACCACCTACTCGCACAACCTCGGTCTTGACTGGAGCCTTTTCAAGAGCCGCCTGTACGGTACGCTTGAACTCTACCAGTCCAACACCAAGGACCTTCTCATCTACTTCCCCGTGAACGGTTCGGGTTACAACTACCAGTACCGCAACCTCGGCGAAATCCGCAACCGCGGTATCGAATTCACCCTCGGCGGTGCGCTTCTCCGCACCAAGGACTACGGGCTCAATCTTGACGGCAATATCTCGTTCAACCAGAACCGAGTGATGGACCTCGGAGGGCTCGATACCATTACGGCAAACGCCGGAATGTTCTCTTCCGAAATCGGCTACGACTTCATGGTTACCGAGGGCCGTCCGCTTGGAGATGTTTACGGATTCACCAATGCCGGAATGTATGGCATCGACGACTTCAACTTCGATGCCGCCACCGGTACATGGACGCTCAGGGACGGCATTCCCGACGCTTCCGGCGTAACCGGCTATGCCTCCCGCCCCGGCTCCATGAAGCTTGAGGATGTGAGCGGCCCCGACGGAGTGAAGGACGGTGTCATTGACAATAACGACATCCACCGCATCGGCAATGTGCAGCCGCTGTTCACCGGAGGTTTCAGCATCTCCGCATATTTCAAGAACTTCGACTTCTCGTCCAACTTCACCTACTCCTACGGCAACAAGGTATATAATGCCAACCTCGTGGATTTCAGCACCATCCGTGGCGTCGCAGGCCAGAATGTCATTGCAAAGATGTCGCCTGACAACCGCTGGACCAATGTCGACTGGACTACCGGCGAGTTCATCACCGACCTCGACCAGCTCCGCAGCGTGAACAAGGGCAAGACCATGTGGGCTCCCTACAACACCCGCCGTATCTGCCAGTCCGACGCTCTCGAGGATGCTTCTTTCCTGCGCCTTTCCAACCTTACGGTGGGCTACACCCTGCCCGAAACCCTCGTGCAGAAGGTCAAGCTCAGCAAGGTCCGCGTCTATGTGACAGGAAACAACATCTTCTGTCTCACTCCTTATTCGGGATACGACCCCGAAGTGGACACCCGTACCGCAACACCTCTGACTCCCAATGTGGATTACTCGGCTTATCCCAAGAGCCACAGCTGGGTTGCAGGCATCAACATTACATTCTAATCAAAGGAGGAACGCATTATGAAGAAATATATTTTGATTCTTGCAGCAGCCGTCTTCGCCCTTGCTTCCTGCAGCGTATTCGACGACACTCTTGATTCCCCTTCGCAGTCGACCTATGCCGACGATGTGGTATTCTCCAACTACACCCTTGCCGAATACAGCATCTACGGAATCGGCGAGATTTTCGGACATACCAACAGCTACCGCGGGCGTCTGCACCTTTTCTACGGCATGAACACCGACATCGAAACCTACAGCTCCAACTCCGCAGGCGTGGATGACTCCGGACTCGATGCAGCCGACGACCGTATCCGCATGAGCGAATACAACTCCACCATCAATGACACCCAGCTCAATACCGCTACCAACGGCTACAACGAAATTGTAACCGGTATCGAGCGTGCGAACCTTGCCATCGCAGGTCTCCGCCAGTATGGCAATGTGGAGAATGACAAAGACATGGCTTATCTGCTCGGTGAGGCACTGACCTACCGTGCTTTCTATTATTTCGAGCTTATCAAGATGTGGGGAGAAGTTCCGCTCCGTACCGAGCCTGTAAGTTCCGAAACCATCTATCTTGCAAAGAGCGACCGCGACGATATTTACAAAGTCATTCTTGCCGACCTTGAAGAGGCGATAGCATATCTGTACTGGCCCGGCGAAGCCGACCAGACAACCCGTACCGACCGCATCAACAAAGCCTTCGCCAAGGGACTGTATGCCCGCGTTGCCCTTTCGGCTGCAGGCTGGGCATATCGCCCCGACGAGGGCAAGGTGGGAACAGGCAATCTCGGTTCGCTGCGTCTTACCACCGACCCCGAACTCGGCGCAGCCGCGCTTTACCCCAAGGCCCTGCGGCATCTGCAGGACATCATCGAAGGCGGACATGCGGGCCTTGAGACCTCTTACGAGAACCTGTGGCGCAAGTTCAACAACTCCGACCACCTGACCGGCACTCCCGAAGTTCTCTTCGTGGCTCCGTTCAGCGACAGCCGCGGACGATGGAACTACACACATGCATATCCCCATACCGCAGGCGGCCCCTGGATTACCAACAATTCCGCCCGTGGAGGAAGTTCCCTTCCTACCGCAAACCTCTGGTTCAAGTACGACCAGAACGACTCCCGGCGCGACATTACCCTCGTGAACATGCGCTGGAACGGCGAAACCCAGCAGTGGGAGCTCCGCGGGGCGGTCAACTACTGGTTCTGGGGCAAGTACCGCTTCGAGTGGATGATTGACAATCCCTACAACGGCGGTAACGACGATGGCATCAAGCCCATCATCATGCGCTATGCAGATGTTCTTCTCATGGCTTCCGAGCTTGCGGCATACACCGGCGACCTCACTGCCGCACGCAACTACATCGGCCAGGTCCGCGACCGCGCGCTTGCAGGCAAGTCGGCTTCAAAATATACCGCAGCCGATGCCCTCAGTGCAGGAAGCGCAGCTGCAGACGGCAGCGGCATGATAGCCGACCACGCCAACCAGTCCACCATCCTCGGCGCCATCTTCCAGGAGCGCGCCCTTGAACTTGCAGGCGAGTTCGTCCGCAAGCAGGACCTCATCCGCTGGGGCCTCCTCAAGACCGCCCTCGACGAAGAGAGTGCCGACCTCGAGGACCTTGCAAAGATGCGCGGAGCTTATGCGGCTTACGACGCCTATGCAACAGACCGCGAAACCGACGGCCGTGCATTCAGGACCTATCCTCTCTTCTGGCGTGAGGACCATGCCAATCAGGGAATTGAGTTCTTCGGCCTCGAATCCGGCCAGATAGGGCAGGAGCCTGCCGATTATTCCGCCACCAATCCTAACGGATGGACCAAGATGGAAAGGTACATCAGCAGTGAGGCATTCCGCAATTCCACCACGGGTAACTATACCTGGAACTACTTATACCGCAACTCATTCGACGATCCGTATCCGAGGTCGGTATGGCCTATGTACAATCTGACCATGAGTGCCATGCAGGGTGCTTTGGTCAATGACTATGGATATGCCCAGTTACAATAGTAATACAGAACAGCTATGAACAAGATATTTAAATCCTTACTCTTCATTCTTGCACCTGCAATGCTGCTTGCTTCCTGCGAGCAGAGCAAGGAGGTCCTGGAAGAAGTTGAGTATTCCCGCGTTCTGACTCCCATGAAGTTCTCGGCCGAGGTGGTTCCCTCCACCGGTACCGATGTCGTGCTCACCTGGCAGAAAATCAAGAATGCCGACGGATATGAACTTCAGATTTTTGAGCAGACCGACGACGAGCAGGCAATCAATGCCGTTCCGGACGGACAGAGCCCTGTTGATTTCTATACCCTTTCGACCGAGGATGTGCCCTTTACCGTGTACGGACTCGAGGTTGACAAGACCTTCTTCGCACGAGTGCGCGGTGTAAGTGCCAGCCTTGGAAATTCCAACTGGGCTTATCTGGAGAAGACTTTCAGCACTTCCGCAGTGCGCGACCCCCTGAACCCCGTAATCGTATCCCGTACTTCATCGGAAGTTACCCTTTCGTGGGATGATGCCGACGACAAGGCCGACCTCACCTCCGTGAAGGTTGAATTCGTGGTTCCCCGTGAAGGCGAGACTTCCCGCACGCTTGCCCTCAGCACCGGTGAGATTGCAGCAGGCAGCGTGACCGTCGGAGAACTTGCTGCAGGACGCGAATACCGTTTCACCCTTCTCTTCGGAAAGGCCGGAAACCGCGGTTCAATTACCGCCTGCACCCGTCCTGTGATTGACGGAACGCCCATCACCGTAACCACCGGGGCCGAGCTGCTGAATGCCATCGACAACCAGAGCGGAACCATCAAGGTCCTGGTTGATTATGTGGCCGACGGCCTCAATGTTACCGAAGCCTATCCCGATGCCACGAAGAAATTCGCCACCATCGTGGGCGATGTAAGCATCTACGGCAACTCCACCGAGGCAGGCGTGAAGCCCGTCGTGAGCGGACTCGTGTTCGACCTCAATTCCGGAGCTACCTCACTGCATCTTGAGGATGTCGCGTTCGACGGAGCAGGAACCGGAGCCATCGTAGAGAACATCTCCGCTGCCATGACCTCGATAGAGACCATAAACTGTGAGATTTCCAACTATGCGAAGGGTATCTATTCCGTAGCATCCGGTGCATCCGGCGCTTCGGTTGCCAATTATCTCATCGACGGCAGCTATGTGCATGATATCAATGCCGACGGCTCACAGGGTGGCGACTTCATCGACATCCGTGCTGCGGAGAACGGTGACATCATCGTGCGCAACACCACCTTCTATGCGTGCGCCCGTACCTTCTTCCGTATTTCCGACAATGCCAAGGTTGAGAATGTACTGGCTGAGAACTGTACCTTCAATTATGTTACCGCCACTCCTTCCAGCTCCAACAATGCGGGTATATTCGCTGTGCGCGTGGTTACCGGCGCAAAGAGCGTGAAGGCGGTGAAGAATGTTTTCCTCAACGAATACAGCGACAAGGAGAACGAGAGCACTTCATGGGTGCGTCTCTGCCGCAATTCCACCGACTCATATCGCGTGGTATGCGAGGATAATGTCTACTACAATGTGGGTGCCGCCTGGTTCGTGTCGAATGCTGTGCCGACGGATACCGATGCCCTTGGCGATGCGACTTTCGAGACCGTAGCCCTTACCGGAGCAACCGTTCTGGAGAGCGACCCTTGCGTCAATTCCGAGGCGGGTAAGTTGTACCTTTCGGGTACTGCAGGCGACCAGATAAAGAGCCTCAAGGCAGGTGACCCCCGCTGGTGGGATGCGGTTCAGCCGGTAATTGTGCGCGAGACCGAACTCACCGTGGCAGAAGATGAAACTACATGGGATTTCACCGAAAAGACCATCTACGACACCGAAGAACTCACTGCCAACACCATCATCGGCAATGCCCGTATATTTGCAACCGCAACCGTGCCTGCCAATGTGGTGATGAGCAAGGGTATCGATTTCTCCACCGGCGCTTCCGTAAGCCCCGAAGGAGTTCCTACCTACTCCGCAGTGGAAGTGCTCACCAACGGTTATGGTTCAGTAAAGGTCACTGCCGACAGTGAAGACGGAATCGGCTCCCTGCAGGTTCTTGCAGGAGGCGACCGCTACGCCGTTCTTGCCGATGGCGAGGAACACACCGTGAACCTCGGCGACCTCTCCGGCGAAAACAGCATCTATGTGATTGCCAACTCCGCCATTACCCTCAAGAAGATTGTCTGGACCAAGGACCTCACTCCCGAATCCGCAGTTGAGGTGCTTGCCGCTCCCACTGTCGTTATCACCCCCGGCAAGATTGATGCTGGCACCGAGGAAGACATAGTCATCAGCTGGAATGCGATTGCCAATGCAGCCGATTATGTACTTACTTTCAACGGAACGGAATCCGTTCTGACCGAACCCGGCTTCACCATTCCCGCTGCAGATGCTGCCGCACTGGCAGTAGGGGACTACACCGTCACCGTAAAGGCTCGTCCTGTGGCAACTTCCAGCAAGTATGCCGAGAGTGAGGTTGCCGAGGCAACCCTCAAGGTGAACAAGGTCGTCGTCGGTGGCGAGGTTACCCTTACATGGGACTTCAGCAGTGCCGCCTGGCAGACTGAACTTGCAGCCAAAGGTGCAGCGAATGCTGATATTACCAATTGGGTGTCCACTGTCGATGGCCTGACCTGGACTTCCACCCAGAAGAGCAAGTGGAACAAGTCCGGCGATGTATACTTCATCCAGGCTGGTGGCAATAGCAACGGCTCCGACCGTTACTTCAGCTTCACAGCTCCTGCAGCCGGTAAGCTTGTTGTTACTGTGTCCAACACCGGCAGCAGCGAGGACCTTACCCGACTCGTAAATGTTTCGGTTGATGGAGGCACAGCCCAGACTGTTCCCGGAGGTGTGGCATCGAATGGAACTCCCAAGGCTTGTGAATTCGATATTGAAGCTGGTGAAGTGAAGATATTCGCCTCCGGCAATGCACTCCGCTACTACAAGATTGAGTTTACTTATGTCGGAGGAGCTGCTCCCGGTGTAAATTACGATTGGAACTTCAGCGACACCGCCTGGCAGACTGAACTTGCAGCCAAAGGTGCGGCAAATGCTGACATTACCAATTGGGTATCTACTGTCGATGGCCTGACCTGGACTTCCACCCAGAAGAGCAAGTGGAACAAGTCCGGCGATGTATACTTCATCCAGGCTGGTGGCAACAGCAACGGCTCCGACCGTTATTTCAGTTTCACGGCTCCTTCTGCCGGAAAACTCACTGTGGTTGTTACCAACACCGGCAGCAGCGAGGACCTTACCCGACTCGTAAATGTTTCGGTTGATGGAGGCGCCGCCCAGACTGTTCCCGGAGGTGTGGCATCGAATGGAACTCCCAAGGAGTGTGAATTCGAAATTGAAGCTGGAGAAGTGAAGATTTTTGCAAGTGGCAATGCGCTCAGGTTCTATCGCATCAAGTTCGAAGGTGTCGGAGGTGGTGCTCCCGCCAAGTTTGACAATATCTGGGATATTTCATCTGCCGAGTGGCAGGCTGCCCTTCAGGAAGCTGCACCCACTGCCAAGGGAAGCAACCAGGCCGGTTGGACGGTTACTGTTGACGGATTGAGCTATACATCCAGCAGTAAGAATGGAAAGTGGGATACCACCTATATCCAGCCCAATGGAGCAGGTGATTCCACCGACCGTGTATTTAAATTCAATACTCCTGCCGACGGCACCCTTACCGTTACCGCTTGCACGCCCACCAAGGATGCAGTCCGCAGCGTTTGCGTAGTGGATTCTTCGTCGTCCGAAGCGCAGAAGAAGGCATGTACGACTGATGGCGCCAACACCGAATTGGAATTCGATGTAGTAGCAGGGGATGTGTTTATTTACCCTGATGCTGGAGTCCGCTTCTTCAAATTTGAATTCCACAGCAACTAAACTTTTTTGAGGAACCGGGCCTGACCGCCCGGCTCCTTCCCAAGTTAACACGCAGATTATGACTTTTATCAACCAAGATTTCATGCTTCAGGGAAAAACTGCCCGGGAGCTTTATCACGAGCATGCCGAGAACATGCCCATCATCGACTATCATTGCCACCTGGTGCCCCAGCAGATTGCCGAGAACATCCAGTTCCGCGACATCACCCAGCTGTGGCTTGTGGACGGTCATTATGGCGACCATTACAAATGGCGTGCGATGCGCGCGAACGGCGTCAGTGAAGAATATCTTACCGGGGGAACCAAGAGTTCCTGGGAAACCTTCGAGAAATGGGCGGAGACCGTGCCCTATACCCTCCGCAATCCCCTTTATCACTGGACCCATCTCGAACTCAGCCGCGTTTTCGGCATCGACAAACTCCTGAGCCCCAAGACCGCGCGTGAAATCTTTGAAGAGTGCAACGCCAAGCTCGCAACTGAGGAATTCAGGGGCCAGGCCCTTATCCGCAAGTTCGGAGTGAAGGTGGTATGTACCACCGACGACCCTGCCGACGACCTCCGCTGGCACAAGATGATTGCCGAACATCCCTTCGGCACCAAGGTGGTTCCCGCCTGGAGGCCCGACAAGGCAATGGCAATCGAGGACCCCAAATCCTACAAGGAATACCTGCACAAACTCGGCGAAGCTGCCGGAAAGGAAATCGATTCCTATACTGACCTCATCGAAGCCCTGCAGAATAGGCACGACTTCTTTGCGGCAAACGGCTGCGTCCTTTCCGACCATGGTCTGGAAACATTCTATGCCTCCGACTACAAGCAACTTGAAATCGAGGCAATCTTCAAGATGGTCCTTCTCGGCAAGCGCCCTTCGGAAGGAGAGCTCTGCAAGTTCCGCAGCGCCTTCCTTCACGACATGGCCGTCATGGATGCCGAAGCTGGCTGGGCGCAGCAGTTCCATGTGGGCGCAATCCGCAACAACAATTCCAAGATGTTCAATCTGGTAGGCCCCGACACCGGTTACGATGCCATCCACGACCTGCCCACCGCTGCCGCCGGTCACAAGTTCTTCGACCGTCTCGCCGCCGAGGACAAGCTCGCCAAGACCATCCTTTACTGCCTCAATCCCAAGGATAACGAGGTGATGATGACCATGGCCTACACCTTCAACGACGGCACCTTCCCCGGCAAGATGCAGTTCGGCTCCGGCTGGTGGTTCCTCGACCAGGAAGACGGAATGCGCAAGCAACTCAACGCCCTTTCCGCCCTCGGCCTGCTCAGCCGTTTTGTGGGAATGCTTACCGACAGCCGTTCTTTCATCAGCTATCCCCGCCACGAATACTTCCGCCGCATCCTCTGCGATGTTCTCGGAAAGGATATTGACGAAGGCCGCCTGCCCGCATCGGAAATGGATTTCATCGGTCAGATGGTTGAGGATATCTGCTACAACAATGCCGACCGCTATTTTGGATTTTAATAAAACAGATACATGGAAAGATTAACCCGCGCTTCCGCTCCTCATGCAAAGCAATATACAGAGAAAGTAATCCAGTTCGGCGAAGGGAACTTCCTGCGCGCATTCATTGAATGGATTATCTGGAAAACCAATCAGAAAACCGATTTCAACGCCTCCGTCGTGGTGGTTCAGCCCATCGACAGAGGCATGGTGGACATGCTCAACGAGCAGGACGGCCTCTACCATCTCAATCTCCAAGGCCTTCAGGAAGGTAAACCCGTGGACAGCATCGACCTCATCGATGTCATCTCCCGCGGCATCAACCCTTACCGCGACTTTGAAGACTACCTCAAGCTCGCCGAGCAGCCTGAGATGCGTTTCATCATCTCCAACACTACCGAGGCAGGCATTGCCTTCGACCCTTCCTGCAAGTTCAGCGACAAACCCGCAAGTTCTTATCCCGGCAAACTCGTGCAGCTGCTCTATCACCGCTACGAGTATTTCAAGGGCGACCTCACCAAGGGATTCATAATCTTCCCCTGCGAGCTCATTTTCCTGAACGGAAAGCACCTCATCGAGTGCATCCGCCAGTATATCGACCTCTGGGACCTCGGCGAGGGATTCCGCAACTGGTTCGAGACCGCCTGCGGAGTTTACTGCACGCTGGTAGACCGCATCGTGCCCGGATATCCCCGCGACAATGCAGCCGAACTCTGTGAACGCGCCGGATACGAGGACCATCTGCTTGACAAGGCCGAAATCTTCCACCTCTGGGTAATCGAAGCCCCCAAGGAGATTGCCGAGGAATTCCCTGCCGACAAGGCCGGGCTCAATGTCCTCTTCGTGCCGAGCGAGGCTCCCTACCACGAGAGGAAGGTTACCCTTCTCAATGGCCCCCACACTGTGCTTTCCCCTGTAGGATACCTCAGCGGGCTCAGCACCGTGCGCGAATGCTGCGAGGATGAGCTCATCGGCGCATTCGTGAAGAAGGTCATGTACGACGAGCTTCTTCCGACCTTGAACCTTCCTGAAGAGGAACTGCTGAAGTTCGCGGGCGATGTGCTCGAGCGCTTCAAGAATCCTTTCGTGAAGCACTTCGTGACGAGCATCATGCTCAACTCCTTCCCCAAATTCAAGACCCGCGACCTGCCCGGGCTCAAAACCTATCTTGAGCGTAAGGGAGAACTCCCGAAGGGTATCGTGCTCGGCCTTGCCGCCATCTGCACCTACTACAAGGGCGGCAAGAGGGGAGAAGACGAAATCGTAGTGAACGACGACGAAGCCATCAAGAATCTTCTGCTGGAACTTTGGGCAACCGGCGATGCCGCCGCTGTGGCGAAGGGTGTGCTCGGAGCCGAATTCATCTGGGACGAAGACCTCAATGCAATTCCCGGGCTCACCGACATGCTTGCCGCAGACCTCGCCCTCATCGGGAAAGAAGGCATGCGTGCAGCCGTCAAATCGGTTCTGTAATGGATTTCCTGAAAATCAATCCGGCCGACAATGTGGCCGTTGCGCTCCATCCCCTCGCCAAGGGGATGGTTGCTTTGGGCGTGACCCTGCTCGACAATGTGCCTCAGGGACATAAGTTTACCCTCACCGACCTTGCCGAGGGCGACAATGTCATCAAATACGGCTATCCCATAGGACATGTAACCAAGGATGTCCCCGCAGGCAGCTGGATAGACCATTCCTGCATCAAGACCAATCTTTCCGGCCTGCTCGAATACAAATATGAGCCGGTTCCCGAAGTATCCGCTGCGGCAGGAAAGGGCCACAGCCTCCCTGCTGCTTCGCAGCCCTGTACGGGAAAATGGTCGGCCTGTGGCCTTCCTGCCGCAGCGACCTTCAAAGGTTTTCGCCGGGCCGACGGGCAGGTTGGCGTCCGCAACCAGATTTGGGTAATCCCCACCGTGGGCTGCGTTAACGGCATCTGCGAAGAAATCGTCAACTGTTTCAAGGCTGAAATTTCCGCCTCTGCCGGCAGCGTTGATGCCATCGTGCATTTTCCCCACAATTACGGTTGCTCCCAGCTCGGGCCCGACCATGAAAACACCCGCACCGTGCTTGCCGACATGGTGCATCATCCCAACGCGGGGGGAGTGCTGGTGGTGTCGCTGGGATGCGAGAACAATCAGCTGGATGCCTTCCGCGAACTCGTAGGCCCCGTGGATGAAAGGCGCGTGAAGATGTTTGCCTGCCAGAGGGTTGAGGATGAGATAGAATACGGCCTGCAGTGCCTGCGCGACATTTTTGCAGCATGCAAGGACGATGTGCGCGAGGATGTGCCCGTTTCCGAACTTCGCGTCGGCCTCAAGTGCGGAGGTTCCGACGGGCTTTCCGGCATTACCGCAAATCCCCTTCTCGGAGTGTTTTCCGACTGGCTTGTGGCCCGGGGAGGCACCACCGTGCTCACCGAAGTGCCGGAAATGTTCGGGGCGGAGACCATACTCATGAACCGCTGTCAGGACGAAGCTACTTTCGATGATACAGTGCACCTCATCAACGACTTCAAGGATTACTTTATCAGGCAGGGAATGCCCGTGTACGAGAATCCTTCTCCCGGCAACAAGGCCGGAGGAATTTCCACGCTGGAAGAAAAGTCGCTCGGATGCACCCAGAAATGCGGTTCGTCCATAGTGCGCGGAGTGCTCAAGTACGGTGACAGGCTCAGTATCAAGGGTCTGAACCTGTTGAGCGCACCGGGTAACGACCTCGTGGCATCCACCGCCCTTGGCGCATCGGGATGTCATCTTGTGCTATTTACCACCGGACGCGGCACGCCCTTCGGAAGTTTCGTGCCCACGATGAAAGTCTCGACCAACTCGCAGATAGCGGCCCTGAAGCCGTCGTGGATTGATTTCAATGCAGGGGTGCTGGTGGAAGACACCACCATGGACGAACTCGCAGCGAAGTTCCGTGACTATGTGCTGGCCGTGGCTTCCGGCGAGCCGGTGAACAACGAAAAGCACAACCGACGAGAAATCGCCATCTTCAAATCCGGCGTCACGCTCTAATAATACTCTTCGTTGTAGCGGGTGAGGATGTCCATCGACACGAAGTTGTCGCGTTTTGCGGGGGCTTTGCCGAAGACGATGAAGTCGGACAGGGTGCTGATGGCGTTGTGAAGCTGCTCGTCGGGGCGCTGTGCAATCAGAGCCGTTACGGTACCTTCCTTGAGGCCCGAGAGATTTGCCGCGAGGTTGTCGAATCCGACCACGCGGTAATTTCTTTCAGGATGCCTCTGCAGGAATGGAGTAACAAGGTAGATGCGGGAGTTGTACATCGCAATGTGCCGCACTTCCGGGTGAAGGTCGAAAAACTCTTCGAGCATGCCGTCGATTTCCTCGGGCTTCTTGGGGTCGATGAACACGCTTCTCATCTTGCAGGAAGGGAAGTGCTTCGACACATAGTCGATGAATCCTTCGCGCCTGTAGATGGTGGGGTCCGACTGCCCGTGCTTGTCGCGCTGCACGCGCACTGCCGCCACTTCTTTCACATCCTCCCGGGCATCGGTCAGGATGGCGGCGCAAAGATATCCGCTCTGGTACAGCGGCATCCCGAAGTAGGCGAGATACCCGCCGCAGTCAAGTTTCGTGTCGATGTAGACATAGGGGATGTTCCTTTCCTGCAGCATCCGCACGAAGAGGAAACTGTCGTCCTTGAACATGGGGGCCAGCACCACTCCGGAAGGGTTGAGGGCGAGAACTTCTTCGGTTGCCTTATGGAAGGAATCCAGATTGTACTGGTCGTATCCCACCCTGCGCACTTCGATGCCGAAGGCGTGCACGGCTTCAGCCCCTTTCCTTAAACCCGGTTCGGCCAGTTCCCAGAACTCTCCCTCCACGAAATTGGGAAGCAGCACCGCAATGATGTGCTTTTTGTGTTGGGCGAGCAGCGAAGCGAACAGGTTGGGCTCGTATCCGAGGTCCTGGATTACCTGCATTACCTTGGTGTAGCTCTTCTTCGACACGCCTTCGCGGTTGTGCAGCACGCGGTCGACCGTGCCCTTCGAAAGCCCGGTCAGGCGGGCAATGTCTTTTATGGTGATTTTCTGATTGCTTTCCATGGTGCAAATTGCTATTCAAAGATAGGGATTTTTCTTCGTTACCGTGCACGATTTGCAAATAAATGTTATTTTTGTGAAAACTAAAAAACCAGTTATGCCAAAGATTGTTACTTTCGGAGAGATAATGCTGCGTTTGAGCCCTGAGGGCAACAACCGCTTCGTACAGTCAGACTCTTTCCGCATTATCCCCGGAGGCGGGGAAGCCAATGTCGCTGTCAGCCTCGCAGGTTACGGGCACGATGCATATTTCGTTACCAGACTTCCCAAACATGAAATCGGACAGATAGCCGTAAATGCCCTCCGGCGCTATGGCGTCAGGACTGATTTTATCGCCCGCGGAGGTGAGCGCGTCGGTCTGTATTATGCCGAAACAGGCGCTTCCATGCGTCCTTCCAAAGTAATTTACGACCGTGCACATTCAGCCATTGCAGAAGCTGACCCCGATGACTTCGATTTCGATGCCATCATGGAAGGGGCTTCATGGTTCCACTGGTCGGGGATTTCACCCGCCATTTCCGACAAGGCGGCGGAACTGACGCGTCTTGCCTGCGAGGCGGCGAAGCGTCACGGCGTTACCGTATCTGTGGACCTCAACTTCCGTAAAAAGCTCTGGACTTCCGAGAAGGCCATATCGGTCATGCGTCCGCTGATGAAATATGTGGATGTGTGCATAGGCAATGAAGAGGATGCCGAGCTTTGTCTCGGATTCAAGCCCGACGCCGATGTCGAAGGCGGCAAGACCGATGCTTCGGGATACGAGGGAATCTTCCGTCAGATGGCTGCCGAGTTCGGATTCAAGTATGTCGTGAGCACGCTGCGCGAAAGTTTCAGCGCCACTCACAATGGCTGGAAGGCCCTTATCTTCAACGGCAAGGACTTTTACCAGAGCAAACGCTATGAAATCAATCCCATCATAGACCGCGTAGGCGGGGGCGATTCCTTCTCGGGAGGTCTCATTCACGGCATGCTCAAATATCCCGGCGACCAGGCTTCCGCATTGGAATTCGCAGTGGCTGCATCCGCTCTGAAACATACCATCAATGGCGATTTCAACCTTGTAAGCGAAGACGAAGTGCTGAGCCTTGCAGGTGGAAATGCGAATGGAAGGGTACAAAGATAAAGATTATGGCAAAATACGATAAAATCCAGGTCCTCACCGCCATACGCGAAACCGGCATAGTGCCCGTATTCTACAATGGCAATCTCGAAATCAGCAAGAATGTGCTGAAGGCCTGCTACGAAGGCGGCATCCGCGCATTTGAATTCGCAAACCGCGGCGACTTCGCTCAGGAAGTATTCGGCGAGCTCGTGAAGTTTGCAAACAAGGAACTCCCCAGCATGATTGTGGGCATTGGTTCCGTGGTGGATCCCGGTACCGCCGCAATGTATATCCAGCTGGGAGCCAATTTCGTCGTTGGCCCTCTTTTCAATCCTGCAATCGCTCCTATATGCAACCGCAGGAACGTCCCTTATGCTCCCGGTTGTGGCAGCGTAAGTGAGGTAGGGGCCGCCCAGGAAGCAGGATGCGACCTCTGCAAGGTGTTCCCGGGCGATGTTCTCGGCCCCGCTTTCGTGAAGGGTCTCCGCGCCCCCATGCCATGGAGTAAACTGATGGTCACCGGAGGCGTGAAGCCAACCCGAGATAATCTCGAAGGCTGGTTCAAGGCCGGAGTCTTCTGCGTCGGTATGGGCAGCAACCTCTTCCCCAAAGATGTAATCGCCGCCGGGCAGTGGAGCAAAATCTCCGACCTCTGCCGCGAAGCGCTCGACATCGTCAAGGAAGTGAGATAAAGAGCCGTCTGCACTTATGAACCGTTTTTGTGTCATATTCTCATCTGTCCTGATTATCCTGGCATCCTCGTGTGGCGGAAAGGAAGAAACCCCGTCTCCCGTTGTTCCGGTGCAGGGTACTTCCGATAATCCTTACGGATACAAATACGAGTACCGGCTCAAGGGCATCATCGCACAGCCGGGAACTTGGGAGAGTGGAGAAGAACTCCTGGTCATGGATGCCAAATGGAATGTGGCCGGAAAGGCTCTGTTGTCCGGAAGCCCGGAGCGTGAAAGCAGTTTCATTCTTTATTCGGACCTGCCCGACGGAAGCACGGTCTCGCTGGTGAGGGCGCAGGCTAATCTTCCTGCCGTTCAGGTTTATGACGATGCCGCCGTTCAGAGGTTGTCGGATTACGCTTATGGCGTTTCGGGCGATGTTACGCTTACCGCCGGAGCCGCTGCAACCTTCTCCATGAGTCATTCTTTTGCACTGGTTGCCGTCAATTTCTCTACGGAGGGGGATATTGCTTTCCCCGTGAAAGAAATAACACTTGACGGAGGGCAAGAGCAACTTTCACATGGTTCGTCAAGCGTGTGCGCCAGGTTCGAAACGGAATTTATCCCCGGACGCGAGGTGTCGTCCGTCAGGTTCCTGTGCCTTCCTTCCAATCTTGAAGGGAAAAGGATGAAACTCACCCTCAAGGGTTCGGAAGGAGAAATCTCGGCAGAGACGGATGGCGTGAACCTGTCGTTCAAAAGCGAGAATGCGCTGTCGGTTTCCCTGGTTTCATCCGAAGGAAAGCTCATTCCTGCGGACAGGTCAAAGCCGGAATTTACCACGACATCCGTCGCGTACAAGAAGACTGCCGAAACCGCGTCATATTCAAGGGCAGCAGCCACTCCCGTGGACGGGATGAACTGGATGCCGAAATATATAGTCAACACTCTTGACAGGTGGGGAGGATATGAAGATGTGGCGCCCGACCAGATTGTCAGCACCAATCCGGCCGGTTTCTGGAGAACCGGGAAATACAACGGCAGATGGGTTATGGTGAATCCCGACGGAAATGTCACAATTCTGCATGGAATAAACGGCGTGGCCCCGAACAGCCTGAAGGAGGCCCGTTCCGACAGGGGAGAGGAAGAATACAGAAAGAGGTTCTCGAACATTGGCGAATGGGCGGGTGAGACAGACAGGATATTGTCCGATACCGGTTTTGATTTTTATTCTGTCAATCTTTCCAGGCTGAATATGTATTCCACCTATTATCCCGAGGTTCAGCCCGTAATGCGGGGAGAACAAGGCGAGTCGCGTAGAGGCCAGGTGGAAATCGCCTTTTTGCTCCGTACATTCAAAAATGACTATGGGGCTCTTACCGGCGTTAATTTCAGTGAATCAGACGCGAGCATTTTCACCCTTCTTTTTGACCCGGGCTATCTTGATTATATCGACAATCTTGCGGAGCAGGCAACCGCACCTTTCCGTGGGGACCGTGCATTTATCGGATACTATACCGACAATGAACTGCAGTTCCGCTGGGCGTCGTCTTCCACACCTGCAATCTATCTGAAGCATTGGATAGCATTGGATACTTCGGATGGCAAGCCCCGCGCCTATGCTTATGCCAGGCAGTATGCAGAAAATTTCATGCGCGAAAAATATGGGAAGGAGCCTTTGGCCTCCAACATCACTTCGGCCATGGAAGAGGCTTTTCTTCTTGATGTGAGTTCCTATTACTACAAGACGGTAAGCGAGACTCTCCGCCGTCACGACCCCGACCATCTTATATTGGGCTCGCGCCTGCACGGAATGCCGATAACTTTGCAGACTATCCATAAAGCCTGCGCCGAGTATTGCGATGTCGTATCTTTGAACATATACAGCGTCTGGGAGCCGGATGATTCCTTTTTCATCAATCAGTTCAAGGTCTGGGTTCCTGCCAAACCGTGCATAGTCACCGAGTTCTATACAAGGGATGCCGAAACTTCGTACGGAGGGGAAAAATATGCCAACACGGGCGAAGGAGGAGGATGGATTGTTGCGAGCCAGGCATCCAGGGGGCTGTATTATCAGAATTTCACGCGCAAGCTCATTTCTTATGACCATTGCGTGGGATGGCAATGGTTTCAGTTCAGTGACGATTACCGTGTCGGATACGGATGGAACAACAAGGGCATAGTCAATCCTGCATATGAACCTTATGTAGACTGCACTTCGTTGATGCAGCAACTGCACTGGAACATATACCAGATAATGGATTACTATCATTCCCCCACGGGAAACCGCGAAAGCGGGGGTACACTGGCTATGGAGATTCTAAGATAATTTTTTAACTTGACTTTTCCTGAATCTTGCGTTATCTTTATTAGATGATGCAAGATTCTTCTTTATTTTCGGATCTTCGCCCAAAGTTGATGGCAGTGGCGTATGCTTTCTTTCGCAATCGGGAGGATGCGGAGGATATTGTGCAGGAGGTGCTTTTCAAGCTGTTCAAACGGGGGTTGAGTGAAGAGGATAATGTTGAAGCCCTGGCTGTGCGTGCTACGAAAAATGCCTGTGTGAGCGAATGGCGCAAACGCCGTCTCCGCTGTGCCGAAGCCCTTGGTACTAAACATGAATCGCTTCCGGCCAAGTCCAGGACTGATGCCGCGACGGAAGCCGGCGACAGGATGGATATACTTGCAAGAGCTATATCCTGCCTGCCGCGTTCGGAACGGCGCCTGATACTTCTGCGCCAGGCCGGACTTGAATCAGAAGAAATCTCGCTCGTCACCGGTATTCCCCTGCGCTCGGTCCGCACTATTATTTCATCGGCCCGCAGGCATTTGATTCAAATGATGGAAACAGAATCATGAACGACAAAGACACATTGATGCGGAAATTCCTTTCCGGGGAAACCTCGCTTGCCGAAGAGCGGGAGCTCGCGGTTTTGCTGCGCTCTTTTGACGGAAAAGAGCCGGATGCCGGAGGCAAGGCAGTGCTGGCGATGCTCGAAGCACCCGGTGAAGAGGCAGACGACGGCATTTTCACCGAAAACTACATGGAGGAATATGACAGGATTGCAGCCGGCAGGCGCAGGCCGGCCGGAATCTTCTGGTACGCTTCCGCCGCAGCGGCATGCATTGCCATTGCACTTACCGTCTTCAACAGACCTCATCCGGCAGAATCCCCGGAGATGATTGTCGAAGTCGTTCCTGAATCCAAACCGGCGAATCCTCCCGTTCCTGCCGATACCGTTTCCGTATCCTCCCGTCCGGAACCGGCAAAACCTGCCCCGCGTGCTAAAAAGAATTTACCTTCGCGCCGGGTTGTCCAGGTTCCTCCCGTAAAGCCTGACATGATTGCAGACACTCCAACGGCAAAGGCCCCCGAAGTAGATTACGACGAGATGCTTGCAGTAGAAGAAGAACTCCGTCTGAATCTCATGCGTAAGCGCCTCAATGCCGAAATCGAAGAACGAATGAAAAATCAGTCTCAAACCCCTGACGCTTACATCTTATGAAACGGATAATACTCATAACATTTGCATTAGCATCTGCATTCGCGCTGAACGCACAGATTTTCCCTCTTATGGAAGCCCGCAAAGCCCTGCTTGCCACCAAGGGCCTCTCGGTATCCGGGCAGGTGTCGCAGATAGAATCGGATGCGAACGATTCTATCTGCCGTCTCGAAATCATATCTTTCGAACTTCCTGCGAAACGGGCAAAAGTCTTCGATAAAGTCGTTGAAGAATACAAGCGCGAATCTCCGTTGTCGGACGGAAGCCATTCCTTAGTAATGGATATTGGCGCTTCCCCATCCGTACGCAGCGGGCAACCGGGAATCAAGAATGTCAGACTCTACTATTTCCAGAACCGGCCGTATATCAGGACGGGTAATGGCCACAATTTTGTGTGTGTGCGCCGCAACCTCGCCAATCCTGCGTACCGCACTGTCACCTGCATTGAATGGTGGCCGGAAGACACTCTCGGCATGGATGCCAGAAAACTCCTGTACGGCAAGGTGGCCGGGCGTGTAATCACCGTGAAAGGCCCTGATGGAGAATCCGCATATTCGGATATGACACCGCAGACACCCGTTCAGAAGAAAGACGACGCTGCAAGTTTCGTTGCCATTGAAGAAATCAAGGAACTTGTGAGAATGTACCCTCTTGCGGATGACCCGGCGCGAAAAGCCGCAATCATAAGCAGTGTAAATGAGAGGATACCTGTTGCAACTTCTTGCGTTGGGCAGAAAGGTAGTGAAAGGCGTCTGCGCTCGCTCTTTCATGCCATTCAGAAGCTTGGAGGATACCGGAGAGACATCCTGTCTGAGGAAAACAGCTCGTTAGATGCGTATAATGACCGCCTTCTGTCAGGCTTCACCAATTATGATATTTACCGGGTTGCATTTTATCCCGGGAGTGATAAGTATGGAAACGATTCAAAGAACGGGCTTTTTGTCTGGTATGCACGCACGCACCGCCTGGATGCTTCGGCCCCGCCTCTAAAAAGCCCCGTCCTGGTCAGGCGTCCGGGAAATTATGACCCCGATAAGTGGCAGACTTTCCCGGTATATTCAGGTTTTTCCACCGTGTTGTTTCCGAATGACCTCGAGGGATATAAAAAGTATGCAATCTGGTGCACGAAGGATTCGACTTATCTGGTTGAAACCGTCTTGAACAGGAGGGGAACATATCGGCAGGAAAAGAAGGACGATTTGCACATACGGTTAAGCAATGGCGGAAAAGTATATTATCCAAAGTCCACCTGGGGGATTCCCCGGGATACCAAATACATGATATCGGGGCACGACAATGACTATATATGTCTTGTGACCGTATTCGACGCCCTGCCGCGGGAAACTTCCAAGATAGACATAGTCAGAGGCTCCGGGGTGATTGATACCCGCAACTCCTTTTTCGGCGTACCCATTTCGGAGCTGCAGGAAAACCAGCAGTATGTGACTGGCAGACCATGGATATTAAACAGTCCTGACAAAGTCCGCAGATATATAGTTGACGGCCGAATTGCAACCAGGGATGAAGCAAATGCCGTTGACGAGATAGAATCTATAACGATGTTTCCGGACGGACAGCTGTTCATTTTCTCAAAACAGCCGGAAGGGGCGGAAACCGAGCCGTATTATTTTGTGGCCTACGATGAAAACGACAGGATGAAAATATTGCTCAAGATGCTCCCGAAGGGAACGGATGCCAGTGCCTCTTATTCACTGGAGCAAATTAAGAAAAGGCTCTCGATAAACGACGATTTCTATAGCATAGGCTATGATGTAACAATCCTCGAGGACGATTGCAGGATGGGTGTTGTCGAGGATATGAGAAAAACACTTGGGAAACACACCATGCACCGTGCGCAATCATCCAGGGAAGATATCTTGTCCGGAACTTCTTCCAACACGGATTGTCCCGGGCATACCCTTGTGGAACATACCATTCATCTTGACAGCCTGAACCACTTCATACTTGACGGCGAAGACATTGTGCCACGCACTTTGTACAGAAGGATTCTGAAAATAGTGGAAGAAGAAGGCGATAAGTCGTTATGCCTTTTCAGAATAAGCTCTGATCCGGCTTCTTCATTCAATTACTACGCGCAGATGTTGAAGAATGCGCAGCGTGCGAAAAGCGATATGAACAGTAATCTCATGAACCGATATTGCAAAAAGGGCTCGAAGGCTGATCCTTCCTACATGCTCAGTATGGGATCGGCCATTTCGCGTATACTGCCAATTAGAGTCGTGGAGGACATCTGTTATGCTCCTGCGGAAAACGGCGGGAAGAATGTTTTCGATATGACCGGTCGTTTTGTAGGGCCCCTGGCAATAAGTGTGGACGGGGAACAGCATCCTGAACTGACCAAATTGAATGACTTGTTCAGTTATCTCGACGGGCAAAATCTTGTGATGACCGAAGCGGCTTACTATCAGCACGGCGCCATATTGAGCGAAGGCACCTCTTGGTTTGATATCTACGACAGCAAGCCATTGGAACTCCGCGTCGTCACTGTTCCGCGTTGAGTTTGAAGATTTCCAAATAATTGCTATCTTTGAGAGATTTAGCAAACAATCTTTTGAATATGAGCAATACACAAGCAAAACTGATGACCAATTGGCGCTGGTGGCTGTGCTCGCTGCTGTTCGTGGCAACGACTGTGAACTACCTCGACCGCCAGGTGCTGTCGCTTACCTATGAGGAATTCATCAAGCCCGAATTCCACTGGACAGATGCAAATTACGGCACCATCACCTCTTTCTTCTCCATCTTCTATGCAATCTGCTGCCTCTTTGCAGGCAAGTTCGTGGACTGGATGGGAACCAAGAAAGGTTATCTTATCGCCATAGGCGTATGGTCGGCAGGTGCATGTCTTCACGCCGCTACCGGCTGGGCCACCGCCCATATCGTCGGTCTCGGAAGCGTGGGGGCGATGAAGGCCGTTGAGGCCGGAAGCAATGCCGCCCTCGCCATTTCCACCACCGGAGTCTATCTCTTCCTGCTCTGCCGCGGCATACTTGCCCTCGGTGAAGCCGGAAACTTCCCGGCAGCCATCAAGGTCACAGCCGAATACTTCCCCAAGAAAGACCGTGCATTCGCAACCTCCATCTTCAATGCCGGTGCTTCGGTTGGTGCTCTTGCGGCTCCCCTCACCATCCCTCCGCTGGCCCTCAAGCTCGGCTGGGAAATGGCGTTCATCATCATCGGTGCCCTGGGATTCGTATGGATGTTCTTCTGGGCATTCATGTACGACAAACCCGAAAGCAGCAAGCATGTGAATGAGGCCGAACTCGAATATATCCATCAGGACGATGCCGCCGAGGCTGCCGAAAAGGCCGCTGCCGCCGCTGCTGCCAAGAACGAACCGAGCATTTCCCTGCTCCAGAGCTTCAAATACAAGCAGACCTGGGCTTTCATCGTAGGCAAGTTTTTTACCGACGGAGTGTGGTGGTTCTTCCTCTTCTGGGCCCCTTCATATTTCAGCAACCAGTTTGGCGCTCCTGCCACTTCCGGGCTGGGCCAGGCCCTGATTTTCACCCTGTATGCAATCGTTACGGTGGTTTCGATAGGCGGAGGATATCTTCCCAAGATTTTTGTCGATAAGAAAGGCATGAATCCCTATGCGGGCCGTATGCTGGCAATGCTCATTTTTGCCTTCTTCCCCATAGCTGCCCTTTTCGCACAGCCGCTCGGAATCCGTTTCAATTCTCCTTGGTGGCCTGCCATTCTCATAGGACTTGCAGCAGCTGGACATCAGGCCTGGAGTGCAAATCTGTTCAGTACCGTGGGCGACATGTTCCCCAAGAGCGCAATCGCAACCATCACCGGAATCGGCGCAATGGCAGGAGGTGTGGGGTCGATGATAATCCAGAAAGTTGCAGGCAATCTCTTTACTTATGCTGAGAATGCCGGGTCGGCCTTCCGCTTCTTTGGCTTCGAAGGCAAGCCTGCAGGGTACTTTATCATCTTCTGCTTCTGCGGCGTGGCCTATTTGATTGCATGGACCATCATGAAGAGTCTTGTACCTAAATATAAACCTATAGAAGTATAATGAATTTCAGATTTTTGCTTTCAAGTGCCTCTCTGTATATAGGAGGGGCGCTTGCGCTTTTTGGACAACAGCAGGTTGTCTCCACGATTAAGGGAGAAACTTTTGAGGCCCGGATAACCGGAGTGAACTCCCGCGATGTTAAGATGGAGTTTTCTGACTACGCCAATCGCGACATCAAGTCTCTTCCGTTGAAATATGTAAAGTCCATCCGCTTCAGCGACAGCTATACGGCATATTTTGACGATGGCACGCTGATTCGCGACAATATCCTCGATGCCAGGATGCAAAAAGGGATGAACTATAAGGCGGAGGGCATTTTCAAGCTGAACGAGGACGAAATCCGCACCATGCTCGGCGATACCAGGTATTATCAGGGCTGGGATGCCTGGCAAGGTAACATAAGGCAGGGAAATGCCAAGATTATAATCGGCACGGGCGTTTTCATGATAGGGCATTTTCTGCACTCGCGGGAGTACGACCTCGGGCTCTCAAGAGGCAATTCCTTCACTAAGATAATAGGCTATGACATGCAGTTCGGTACTTCGGTGTTGCCTCTCTTCGTGCAGAGATTCGGGCTCGGAATGGCCCTTTACGGAGTGGGCGAAACGGCAGTAAGCAATATCGTTGTTGCCAACATGGCGAAGAAAGATTGGGAAATTGACTTTGCATCATCCCGGCAGTTGCAGCGTATGAAGCGCGCAGGTACCTGGATGAGCCTTGCCGGCACTTTTGCCTCACTGGCGGGTCTTATGGTATGGGCGCAGAATTTCGAAACAGGCACGCAGTACTCCCTTTTCGGCGGGAAGTTCTATCCCGGCTACTATTTCAAGGGCGACAAGCTTATGTATAGCTACGACCTTGATAATCCTCCCACTGAGAAGAAGCAAAGCGTAGATTATCTTGGCCCTTGGCTCACCATTGCCGGATGCCTGCTTCTTAATGCCGGTCTGTCCGTCCACCGCAATGCGTCCTCCCGGCTCAGGCACTCCGATTCCGGCATAGGCATCGCTTATGTCTGGTAGGGGATTCCGCATGTTTTGTTGCATCCCTGATGGTGCATCATACCCCCTAAAACAGGAATCGTGATAAAAAACAGGAAAACCACCTGAATGTTTGCCGCGAATTTTTGATGATTCCTGAAAAGTGTTATACTATTGCAGTTCATAAATAATTTAAATTATGGACTTGGTATTACACGAAACAAAGTACATCAACCCCATGGTTGATGCGGGCTTCAAACTGATATTCGGTCAGCCGAAGCACATGCGCCTTATCCGTGAACTTCTTGAGCACGCCTTTGAGGTGAAGATTACTGAACTCTCCTTTGCAAATGTGGAGCGCATAGCGGGCATGAGCGACCGTAACGCATGCTTCGACCTGTTGTGCAAGGCGGAAGGAATAGGTAATTTCATAGTTGAAGTTCAGGTGAAGGAGCAGAAGAACTTCATCGACAGGGCCCTGTTCTACAGCACATTCCCAATCAGTGCTCAGGCACCAAAAGGAGACTGGGACTATAACCTTGCCCCGGTATACTTTCTTGGGATTCTTGATTTCAGCCTTCCTTCGGATTCGCCTAAGGGGGATGGTTGTGTGCACAGGTATTCTCTTCGCAATGACGAGACAAATGGTCTGTTGACAGACAGTATCAGGTATGTGTTCCTGGAAGTCGGGCCGTTCGACAAGCGTCTTGAAGAGTGCATGACCTTTCTGGACAAATACTTGTATTATATGAAGAATCTTCCTAATTTTGTGCGAAGACCACACACGCAGGGAGAAGCTTACTTTGAGGAGTTGTTGGATGCTGCGGAGTATGTGGCCTTGAACAAGGAAATGAAAGCATGGTACGACGAGCGCCTGAAAGTGATGCGCGACAATAAGAACACGATGGATTTTGCCGTTGAAAAAGGCATTGCAGAAGGCATTGAGAAAGGAAAACTCTATGAGAAAACCGAGATTGCCCGAAGATTGCTGTCCATGGGTCTCAGTGCCGAACAAGTATCTGAAGGTACAGGTTTTACGCTGGAGGAAGTGCTTGCGTTCATTCCATAAAAGCGACTCCGTGCGCTTTACTCGGAATCTTTTTGGAGAAAAGAATCGTAGTACAGGGCAAAGTTATTAAGCAGTGGGCAGGCGAGGGCTCCGGTGATTCGCAGGCGCACTGCTTTTGTTATTGTGTCGTCGGTAAGCAGGATTCGTTTGTATCCCACGGTGCTGCCTTCTGCAATCTTCTTCCATCTGCCGTTGATGGATGCTTCCACTTCAAAAGAGCATATTCTCTGCCCGAGGGGGATGTATTCCTGAAGAAGGATGCGGTTGAAGCGGCGTTCTTCAGGCAGGGAGAAAGTGATTTCCGCTTCCTTGGTTCCGTCTGGCGCCGCCCAGTAGGAATCGTAATTTCCGTCAAGGATGTTCTCTGCCCTGAATGCCCGGCCCCTGGTGCTTGATGCTTTTGCGTTTGCTCCTTCGGCGAGATTTTCTGAGAAGATGCTGTCGAGCATTCCGCGCCACGCGAGCAGGGCCAGGGAATCGGCTTCGAAGATGCGCCCCCGGTCGTCCGGAGGAACATTCAGAAGAAGCAGGGAGTTGCGTCCTACGCTCTTATAGTAGATTTCAAGAAGTTCTTCGGGGCTTTTCACCTTGTCGTTTTCCGACGCCTTCCAGAACCATCCCGGCCTGATGGATACATCGGTTTCGGCGGGAATCCAGCTGCTGCCGTGAATGTTGCCTGTTTTCAGGGTGTCGAGCGGCGGCGCTCCGGCTCCGGGTTCGAACCCTTCGATGTCGAGCCTGCTCCAGTTGGTAGTGCCCGCTTCGCCCCGTTCGTTCCCCATCCAGCGGCAGCCGGGCCCCACATCGCTGAACATTACCGCCCGGGGCGACAGCCTGCGCACGGTCTCGTGGAACAGAGGCCAGTCATAAGTCTGTTTCCTGCCGTTCGGCCCGGGTTTGCATGCGCCGTCGAACCACTGTTCGAATACTTCGCCGTAGCCGGTATGCACTTCCTCCAGTGCCTTGGCATACAGGCTGTTGTATTCCGGGTATCCGTATGCGGGATGGTTCCTGTCCCAAGGGGAAAGGTATACTCCGAATTTAAGCCCGTACAGGTGGCAGGCTTCGGAAAGTTCGCGCAGCACATCGCCTTTGCCTTCGCGCCATCTGCTTGCCGCGACGCTGTGCGAACTTGTGGAAGTGGGCCAGAGGCAGAACCCGTCGTGGTGCTTTGCGGTGATGACGATGCCCTTGAAACCGGCTGCCTTTGCAGTCTCCGCCCATTGGCCGCAGTCGAGTGCCGAAGGACTGAACATGTCCTCGGCCTCCGTGCCGTCGCCCCATTCCTTGCCGCTGAATGTGTTGGGGCCGAAGTGGACGAACATGTTCGTTTCCATCTTCTGCCATTCCATCTGCTCTTCGGAAGGGCAGGGGCCATAATGGGCGGGCGTCTTTGCCGTGCAGGACGCGAGCAGCGCCGGAATTAAAAGCATTCGCAG
>JAFUGJ010000089.1 GCA_017469425.1 Bacteroidales bacterium | reverse complement strand
TAAGGTTACCGACAAGTCCGGCGAACCTTTGGTCGGAGCCGGTGTTGTTGTCAAAGGCACCGCAACCGGAGCCGTCACAGACCTCGATGGTGTTTATCAGCTCCCCAGAGTTGCTTCCAACGCCACGCTGGTCTTTTCCTCCATCGGATACGCCACTCAGGAAGTAGGTGTCGCCGGCAGGAGTACAGTCAATGTTGTTTTGGATGACGATGCCCTCTTCCTCGACGATGTGGTCGTCGTGGGTTACGGCACCGCCCGCAAGCGCGATGTGTCCGGAGCAATTGCAAGCGTGAACTATGGCAAAGATGCCAATGTATCGAACTTGCCTAACCCTAATGCACTTGCCGCCCTGTCCAGCAAGGTTGCAGGTCTGAGTTATGCTCCTACCACCAGCGCATCCGGCGACAACACCCAGACAATGACAATCCGAGGTAAGAACGCCATCCCTACCGGTGGCTCAATCTCGGCTTCGGCACAAAGCGTCAACCAGCCTCTGCTCGTCATCGATGGTGTTTTGTCCTATGGTTCCATCAACTCCATCAACACCGCAGACATTGAAAGCATCGATGTCCTGAAGGACGCTTCTGCTGCTGCAATCTACGGTTCCCGTGCTGCGAACGGTGTGATTATCATCACGACTAAGCGCGGATCAAGCGAGAAGCCCACGGTTAGTTTCAACGCAAGTTGGAGCCTCTCCGACTGGAGCCGCATGCCCAAGCAGGTCAGTGACAAGGAAACCTTCCTGAAGAACAGATTCTACAGTCAGCAAGGTGCAGGCAATAAGCAATTTACATCAAAAGATTGGAACGACTATGCATCACTTGACGAAGCCGCTAATGACGGGCTGCTCAATGCCCGTGAAGTTGAAGCATGGGGCGACGGCAAGTGGGTGAACTGGCTCGAAGAGATTTCCCGCAAGGGCGTCGGACAGAAGTACGATGTTTCCGTAAGCGGTCGTAGCAACAAGGCCAACTACTATATATCGTCAGACTATACCCGTCAGCAGGGTATCCGCAAGGGTGACGACTACGAGAAGTATGGCTTCATGGGCAAACTCGACATCAATATCACCGACTGGCTTACCGTAGGTGCAAAGGCCAACTACCTGGCTTCCAACAGCTGGGGACAGCCCGCAAGCATCCGCTATGCCATGTGGTATACTCCTCTTTCCTATGTTTACGCACGCCAGGACGGATATACTGACTGGTACAACTCCACTCCTGACGGCAACAGCGGAAGCCCGTATCTTGGAACAGGAAAAGATGATTCCTATGCATACACCGACCGCACCAGCAAGAGCATGAACCTGAACGGTGTTGCTTATGCACAGGTTGATTTCCCCTTCATCCCCGGTCTCAGTTATCGCATCACCGCGCAGGCACAACGCAACGCGGGCTTCTCCGATGTATTCAACAATCCTGAAATGTATGTCAACACGGAGAATGTAAGCGACATGAAGAATGTCGGAAAACAAAATGGAAAGGTTACCGGTTCCGCATCATCTTCGCATTACAATGCATGGAACATCGACCAAATCCTTACCTATACCAGGGATTTCGGTGTACATCATTTTGATGCAACCCTGGGTTACACCCGTGAAAAGACTGTAAGCAACTCGCTGTACCTTCCTTTCTCAGGATTCGACACCCCTACTACCCTCGGTGTATATAACCTCGAAACCGCAAACTCCTATGCAGGGGCATACCGCCGTCGCGTGGATTCCCAGGCAGTAGGTTACCTTGCCCGTTTCAACTATAATTACGCGAACAAGTACTATGCTACCGTGAACTTCCGCCGTGACGGTTACTCTGCTTTCAGCGCAGACAACAAGTGGGGAAATTTCTATGGTGCAAGTGCTGCGTGGGTACTCAGCAATGAGGATTTCATCCAGAACCTGAATGTTTTTGATTTCCTCAAGCTCCGTCTCAGCTGGGGTCAGAACGGCAGCCGTTCGGTAACAGCAGGTGCAACTCTTCCTACCGTTGAGAAAATTACCCTCAACAATGGTAACAACAGTATGACATGGCTTGGAAATGAGTCCAACCTCGGTATGGCAATGTCCAATGTTCCCAACCCCAATCTCACATGGGCAACCGTTGAAAAACTCAATCTCGGTATCGACTTTGCTGTTCTCGACAGCCGCATCAACGGTAGCGTGGATGTTTATTCAGGTGCTACCAAGAACATGCTCGTAAACCGTTCAGCCCCGTACTTCTCGGGATATACTTCCGTGAACGACAATGTGGGCAAGGTTACCAACAAGGGTATTGAAATCGTACTCAACACCGTAAACATCAACGGTAACGGCAAGGACACCTTCCGTTGGGAGAGCAACTTTGTATTCGACTCCAATGCCAATAAGCTCGTTTCCCTCTTTGGAAAGAACTACAATGGCGAAGAGGCCGACGATATTGCCAATGCCGTTTCCTATGGCCGCGAGGCTTACTATTCTCTGCTCGTAGGACGCCCCATCGGTGCCGCATACGACTACAGCGTAAGCATCTTCCAAAGCCAGGAGGAGATTGACAATTATGTGAATGAAAATGGAGTAAAGCTTCAGGAAAAAGCAGTGCCCGGCGACCTGAAGATTGAGGACTGGAACGGTGACGGTAAGATTAACTCCAATGACCGTCATTATCTTGGTTCACCCGATCCTCTCTTCACCTTGAACTTTGGCAACACCCTCAGCTGGAAGAACTTCAGCCTGTACTTCAATTTCCGCTGGGCGCAGGGCGACAAGACCCACTTCCTGTGGCTCGACCCTTATGCCTTCGGCACGACCATGACCGGTGGCGCACAGCTCGCACGCGTGAAGCCTTGGACTGAAGATAATCATTCCACGACATTCCCTCGTTATGGCTACAACAATACCAATACTTACGATTATCAGTTCTGGAACCAGCGTTCCTTCCTGAAACTCAAAGACCTCGTATTCTCTTACAACCTTCCTTCGACTCTCGTACGCAAGGTCGGCCTCAGCAATGCACGCGTATATGTCGCTGCAACTGACCTCTTCACCATCACCGGATGGTCCGGTATCGATCCTGAAGACGCCGGTACCATAGCAGCCGGTATCTCCTCCAGCCGCTATGGCAGCAACGGTGCATACAAGACTGTCACCTGCGGTGTAAACCTCACTTTCTAATCTAATACGGAAAGAAATATGAAAATCAATAAATTATTTGCAGTTCTCGCGCTTGGCGCATTCGTGTTCAGCGCTTGCAATGACAAGGAGTTCCTTGAGGAGAAATCGTATCTGAACGACTCCGAAAGATTCTACGAGTCTGAGCGTGCAATGGAAATTGGTCTTGCCGCTGCTTATGCCAATGTCCAGTATATGGTATTCGGTAATCAGCGTGGCGGTTCCGAGCACAACTGGATAGTGAACGGTATGGGTCTTGATTCATTTACCATGACCAATGCCAACGCAAATTTCTCAAACTGGTCCACCCTGACCGCCGACAGCGGATATGCCCGTCACTGGGGTGACTATATGTACAAACTTGCCAACCGTGCAAACACTGTAATTGACATGATTGATGAACATCCTGAAATTGTTTATCATAATGACACTTACAAGAACGAGCTTCGTGCAGAAGGCGTTTTTCTCCGCGCTTATGCATACCGTATCCTGGCCGGATTGTTCGGTTCGCTCGTATATTCGGAGCACATGACTACCGGTGCACAGTATGACTATGAAATGATTTCCCGCGAAGAAGCCTGGAAGAAGATTGCTGAGGACTTCAAGTGGGCTGAAGAGAATCTTCCTGTAAAGCCCCGTCTAACCGGAACCGTGACCAAGGCTGCAGCAGCCCATTTCCTCGCAGAGACCTATCTTGCTCTCGGCAAGTTCGCCGATGCCGAAAAAGCTGCCACCCGAGTAATTGACGGCACGGACGGAGCTTATGAAATCATGAAGACCCGCTTCGGTAACCGAAAGACTGATGCTGTTGACCGCTATGGCAACTCCCTCGCTGCTCCTCAGGGTGCATATTGGGATCTGTTCCGTTCATCCGCCAAGTCCGACGGTACGGAGGCTAATGACTCCAACCCCAACGATCCCGACAACAAGGAAGCCATCTGGGTTGCCCAGATTCACTATGAACCAGGTATTGACAGTTGGCCTCTCGGCGGTTCCGGAGACTCCTGGTTCCGTACCCACTTCCCTGTTCTCGAGTGCACATGGGCTCCTTGGATTCCTATGGGAGGAAAGAATGGAACCCGAACTCAGACTTGGTATGACCCTTCCGATTCCAGGGCCGACAAAGAAGGCAATGTCACAGAGAAATTCTACATCTTCACTGCTGATGCAACCTGCTTCCCTGCAGGTGTGAATCCCGCAGGTTCCGGCACTCCCGCCACCGACATTCCTGAAGCGCAGGGACGCAAACTTGCCTATAACCTTTCCACCAAGACTGATTCCCTTGCGTTGCGTGCAACGGCAAGCAACGGTGGAGGAATTGCACTTGGCCTTTATGCTTCAGAATTTGTCACCCGCCCTTATGGCGACATCAACGGCAGTTATTGGGATGATCCTCACGACTTCCGCGGTTCGGAAATCATGATTCAGCGCGACTACTACACTCCTTCGGGTAAGAAGTGGAGTGAGGTCAAGGCCAATATTGCCGCCCGCGCCGCCTTGCATGCCAATGACAAGGATAAGAATGGCAAAGCTGTCAAGAACAACTATTCTCTCACGGCAGCTGATACCATAAATGTAACTCCCCGTTATTGGAAGTTCTCGGATGACCACCATCCTTTTGCAAGCAAGAATCCTTCAACATTGTACAATGACACCGACTGGTATCTCATCCGTATAGCCGAGACCTATCTGCTCCGTGCGGAGGCGCGTCTCGCCCAGGGCAACAAGAGTGGTGCTGCTGAAGATATCAATGTGCTCCGCAGTCGTGCAGGCGCAGCTGATGTTGCCGCTGCAAAGGTGGACATTGACTACATTCTTGACGAGCGTGTCCGCGAACTCTTCGGAGAGGAACAGCGTTGGATTACACTCAGCCGCCTGAGCTGCAACCCTAATGCGACTTATGTCCTTGACAAGTATCCTACCCAGAACACCACTACTTCCAATACTCTCTATGAGCGTACCCGCAAGTATGGTTTTGGTTATGAGAACGACGACCGTGGCCGTGAGAGTTATACAGATGCAATGGGTCTGACCCGTCACATCCCTAACATCAAGCCTCACAACTATGTTCTTCCTATTCCTACGCAGATTATCCAGTCCAACAAGGACAAGGAAATTGCACAGAATGCCGGATATTAATAGTTGACTATCGAAACAGGCCGACCCCTTTCGGGGCCGGTCTTTTTTTGTTATATTTGTGCCATGAACAAGCCCGTAATCAAATGAATCCGTTTTCGCTGGCATACCGCGAACAGCAGCAGCTGTTCCTATATACAAAAGAGTATATTGCCGACACGCTCTTTCAGCCGGGCGGGCTGGCAGGGCTGGCAGGGCGTTTCATAGTACAGTTTTTCGGGAATCCCGCCGTGGCGCTGACGCTTGCCATAATCTGCCTGCTGGGCATTGGATGGGTACTGCGCAGGCACTTTCCCCTGATTCTGGCACCACTGATGCTTCTCGCAGCTTCGCTTTGCGACCCTGAACTGCATTTCGACATTGTTCCGGCAATTTTCCTGGCTTCGCTGTCATTTGCAACATGGGTAAATTCAGGGGAAAAAGTTTTGTACGGCATAGTACTTTCCGTCCTGCTGTTTCCGCTCGCAGGGAGCGCTTCGACGCTCTTCGCCTTGTGCGCCCTCGCCTATGGCATTGCCAACAGAAAGGCCCTTCTGAGCGCTGCAGTCACGCTTGCCGCAGCACTGGCAACGGCTTACATCGCCTATCTGCTTCTGGCAACCCCGGAATTCCACATCGGTCTCACGCCCGAGTTCTTCTATAATCCCGGCGAGACCATGCACGCGGGGCACTTCGTGTGCTGGTTTGCATTTCCTGTTGCAATCCTTGTTGCAGAGTTCTTTGGCAGGATTCCCCGCAAGCTTTACGCACTCATAACCTCCGGCGTGCTCACGCTGGCTTGCATCCCGGCAGCCATTACGCTTTCCGGAAAACTGACGAATCCTGTAATGAAGCATATTTACAGGTTGAACCATTATGTGGTCTGCCAGGACTGGGATGCCCTGGAAAAAGCCTCGGAGCCTTATGTACTGAACCAGGTGGCGGCAAATTATTATCACCTTGCCAAATCCTGCAAAGGCACATTGATGAAGGACATGTTCCGTTACCCCCACAA
Source organism: Bacteroidales bacterium (assembly GCA_017469425.1). Taxonomy (GTDB): domain Bacteria; phylum Bacteroidota; class Bacteroidia; order Bacteroidales; family UBA932; genus Cryptobacteroides. The sequence goes on along the minus strand of JAFUGJ010000089.1, from coordinate 58,664 downwards.
CGGGCCTCACGACCTGATTTTCGTGCCCGGAGACAAAACATACAACTATGCTCTCCCTTATGTGCTTTACCATATAGGCAATATGGCAGGCGCCCAGAATGTTGCATACAACGCGGTATTCACCAGCACGGGCTGCAACCCTTCCATGTTGAAAATGCTTGCCGACATCGACATCATGCGCGGCAGCTATGAGGTTGCCGACAAATATCTGGAAATCCTCTCGCACAGCCTTTTCTACAGGAAATGGGCATTGGAAAGAAAACGGTATCCGGGAAACGATTCATTGGTGGAATCGAATCCTGAACTTACCAGAGGCCGGGCGGATTTTCCTGTTTCGGATGGCTTCGCGGTATATGGTTCTCCGATGGATGAGCTGTTCGCCATCCTGCGGACGAATCAGTCAGACCCAGCCGCAATGGAGTACGGGCTTGCATTCCTCCTGCTTGCGAAAGACATCCGCAATACGGCCCGCTTCATCAATGAGTTCCATGGCAGTCCGGCCTTAAAGAAACTTCCCGAATGTGCCCAGGAAGCACTGGTATTTTTCGCAGATTATCAGCGCAATGTGGAGAAGAATCCCGAATTTGCTTACCTCGACTTTGACTGGTGCCGCAGCCACGGCGTGGAAGAGAAGACCATCACACGGCTGAAAGACTTCCAGCAGGCCAGCATCCGGAGCAAAGGCAAAGCTCCTGCCGGATACCGCAACTCATTCTGGTATTACCTGATATATCTAAACAACAATGCCGCAAATGCCGGAAGCGCTGAAAAAAATCCTGTGTATTAGCATGAGAAAGATACTGTTTGCCGCCATAGTCCTTTGCCTTGCAGCCTGCGCTCCCCGTATTGGAGAGATTTCCGAAAGCGAAGAGGCCGCCCCTATTTATCCCGATTACAGGGATGTGACCGTTCCGGACAACATCGCCCCTCTGAATTTCTCGTTTACAGGCGAGGGCGAATCCGCACTGAGAATCAACGGCTCGAAAATTATCCGCCCCCGCAAAGGGCTGTTCAGATTCTCCCGGCGGGAATGGAGCACGCTCATGGCCTCCGATTCTGTCAGCTTCACCCTGCTCGTAAGGGAAGGCAGGAACTGGAAAGCATGCAAAGACTTTTGCATATATGTTTCCCACGAAAAGATAGACCCTTACATTTCCTACAGGCTCATTCCCCCCGGATATCAGGCATGGGAGAAGATGGGAATTTACCAGAGGAACCTCGGCAGCTATAGGCAGACTCCAATCTACGAAAACAAGAACGGAGGCAGCAACTGCTGCAACTGCCACACATACTGCAACGGAGACCCTTCCACCCTTCTTTTCCATGCACGCGCCACTTTCGGCGGAACCATGGTGGCGGAAGGAGAAAATATCGAGAAGCTAAATACCAAGACCGACTCCACCATGAGTGCACTCGTATATCCTTTCTGGCATCCCGAAGGTGATTTTGTCGCATTCTCGGTCAACAAGACCTTTCAGCAGTTCTACAACCATGGCAACGACAGGATAGAGGTATACGACGACGCTTCGGATGTGGTTGTCTACAACCTGCGCACCCACAGCATAGCATGGTCGCCCCTCACGAAGTCGGAAGAGAATTTCGAGACCTTCCCCGCCTTCTCACCCGACGGGAAATGGCTTTATTTCTGCTCGGCTGAAGCCGTGGATGCCGTAACCAGGAATGTAGAAAAAGTGCACTATGGGATAAAGAGGATAGCTTTCGACGCCGCGACAATGAGTTTTGGAGATACGCTCGAAACTGTGTTTGACGCACCTGCATTGGGAAAGAGCGCCTCCTTCCCCAGGATTTCTCCCGATGGCCGCTACCTTTGCTTCACCCTCCATAAATACGGAAACTTCTCGATATGGCATCAGGATGCCGACCTGTGGATGATAGATTTGCTGAGCGGAGAAAGCCGACCTCTGGACGCTCTCAACTCCGACAGCGTGGACAGCTTCCACAGCTGGAGCAGCAATGGCAGGTGGATGATATTCAGTTCACGCCGCGACGACAGCCTCTATACAAGACTGTATATTGCGCATATAGATACCGACGGGCAGGCATCAAAGGCATTCATGCTGCCGCAGAAAGACCCGGTCAAATACTACAAAAGGCTGCTGATGTCATATAACCTGCCGCAGTTCACCACCGGAAAAGTGAGCGTCAACCGCCGCAAGCTGGTGGATGTGATGCGCCGCTCGCCCGGAACGGATGTAAAAGTTTCCGGTATTTAACTGTTTAATTCTGCGCTTCCACGATTACCTCAAGAAGCGTCGTGCCTTCGCGAAGCGGCAGCAGATTGAAATCCGTTAGTTCAGAAGGCACGAGCACCGTGTCGGCGGCCTGTTTTGAAGCAACTGACATGTCGGCATTCTTCAGAGTCTCGGCATCGCCGGGAACTACGGCGAATGAACCTTTCACCAGTGCATAGGCCGTGCAGCTTCCGGCTTCGGGGGAGTTTACATGCAGGGGCTGGTCGAGGCTTAGCAGATTCACGCTGAACTGCGGGAGTTTCAGGAGGGATTTTGCCGCTCCCGCATTATCGGCCTGAACGGTTTTTCCTGTCAGCAGTTCCGAAGGCGCCTTGCCGAAATCGATTATATCCAGCGCCTGCACGAGATTCAGCTCGGGGTCGAATTCGTCCGAGGAAAGTTCCTGACCCCATGGGCAGAGCAGGAAATCGAGGGCGGAAGATTCGCTAACTTCAATTATATCCAGACTTCCCCAGGCGCAGTGCGGAGTGCCCGGAGGGATATGGAAATACTGTCCTTCGATGGGCTGCAGCACATTCAGAAGCCTGTCGGCAGTGCCGTTCATGCAGGCTTCGTAAAGAGCGGATGCATCGCAGTTTTCCTTGAATCCCAGCAGCAGGCGCGCATCGCGACCGGCACTTCGTATGTACCAGAGCTTTTCCTTGCCGAGATGGTCGTAGCGGTTCCGCGCCATTTCGTCATCCGGACTCACCCGGAGGGGCATCTTCCCCTTGACCTTGACATCCTTTATCTGAAAAGGAAACTGGGCTCCGTAGAAATCGAAGATATGGTCGCCGGTAATGCGGTCGAGATAGGTTTCCATCACATCCGCAAAAGCATTGCCTCCGAGCCATCCGCCGGTGATGAAAGTGTCGCGGTATCCAAGGTCCGCCATGCGCCAATGCTCACTGCCCCAGTTATATATATCGTCGATAGCCCCGAAATGAAGCGGATACAGTTTCTTTTTTTCCATAATCCTTTCTGATTTTACGCGAAGATAACATTTTTCCGTGTTATTTATTATCTTTACGGATATGAAAGGTATTTACATTTTCCTTGCCGACGGTTTCGAGGATGTGGAAGCTCTCGGCACAAATGATGTCCTGCGCCGTGCCGGACTGCTGACCACCCTGGTGGGAATCGGCGAAGAACCCTTTGCCCAGACTTCGCATGGAGCGCTGGTGGGAGTGGAGGCAAACCTTCCCTTCATGGAAACCGACCACGAAGGCACCACCGAAAACGACCTGCTGATTTTTCCCGGAGGCATGCCCGGCAGCAAGAGCCTCGCGGCATGCAAGCCCCTCATCAGGCTCATGCAGGAACACTACGATGCTGGCGGCAGCGTGGCGGCAATCTGCGCGGCCCCAGGGCTTGTACTCAGCCAGTTAAGAGGCATAGAAGGTGCCACCGTTACCTGTTTCGACGGATTTGAAGGCGCATTGCAGAAGGCCGGGGCACATTTCGAACCCAGACCCGCCATCTGCTCCGGGCGCATCATCACCGGACGCAGCGCAGGGCACGCCCTCAGTTTCGGCCTGGAAATTGTTAAGAAACTCCGTCCGGAGAAGGTGGAAGAAGTGCGGCACGCATTGTACCTTCATACTATTTGAAATATGGAAGACATACGACTCGACAAATACCTCTGGTGCATCCGCGTGTTCAAGACACGGTCGGACGCAACAGATGCCTGCAAGGGCAACAAAGTGCAGGTGAACGGAGTGGTGAGCAAACCGGCAAAGGTAGTCAAAGTTGGCGACCTTCTCACCATACGAAAGGGCCCCGTGGAACTCAGCTACAGGGTTAAAGCCGCCCTGCATGCCCGGGTAGGGGCCTCCCTGGTTGAAGAGTACGCCGAAAACCTTACTCCTGCGGCGGAACTCGACAAGCTGAATGCGCCCAAGGAAGTGTTTTTCGTAAAGCGCGACAAAGGCACGGGACGCCCTACCAAGAAGGACAGGCGCACCCTGGATTCCTTATGGGAAGCCATTGACAACGATTAATAATAACTGACTGACATGAATTTTGCTTGGATAATTATGCTGGTGGTTATGGTCCTTTCATGGATAGTGCAGGCCACCCTCAACAGAAGGTTTGAAAAATACTCCAAGGTTGGCATCGACCTCAGCGGAGCGGACATTTCCGCACGGATGATGGCCGACAACGGCATCAGGGATGTAAAGATTACAGGCATCGCAGGCAAACTGACCGACCATTACAACCCCGCCGACAAGAGCATCAACCTCTCCGAAAGCGTGTTTGCAAAACGGAATATCGCCGCAGCGGCTGTGGCGGCCCACGAAACAGGGCACTGCATCCAGCATGCGGTGGGATATGCCCCGCTGAGGCTTCGCAGCGCCCTCGTTCCCGTGGTAACCTTCGCCAACAACACCGTGCAGTGGGTACTGCTCGCAGGAGTGCTGTTCATTAACATTTTCCCCGGGCTGCTTTGGATTGGCATCGCGCTTTTCGCCGCCACCACCTTCTTCAGCCTGGTTACCCTGCCGGTTGAGATAGATGCCAGCCGCAGGGCGATAGCATGGCTGGAGGGTTCCGGCCTCACTACCTACGAGACGCTTCCCATGGCGAAAGACGCCCTCAAATGGGCCGCATATACCTATGTCATAGCCGCGCTCGGCTCCCTTGCTACGCTCTTCTACTACATAGGCATCGCCAACCGGAGATAAAAATATTTACTATCTTTGCAGGCAGTTAAAAGAAACTTAAACCTATTTAAATTATGGCTTATAAAATAATCGTGCTGGCCAAGCAGGTTCCCGACACGCGAAATGTGGGAAAGGACGCAATGACCGAAGCCGGCACTGTCAACAGGGCGGCGCTTCCGGCCATCTTCAACCCCGACGACCTTCTCGCGCTCGAACAGGCCCTCCAAATCAAAGAACAGAATCCCGGCACTACGGTAGGAGTGCTCACGATGGGTCCTCCCCGCGCCGGTGAAATCATCAGACAGGGACTTTACCGCGGCGCAGATACAGGGTGGCTGCTTACCGACCGCCTGTTTGCAGGTGCCGACACCCTCGCCACATCTTATGCCCTCGCCACCGCAATCAAGAAAATAGGCGGTGCTGACATCATCATAGGCGGACGCCAGGCAATTGACGGCGATACCGCCCAGGTAGGCCCCCAGGTGGCCCAGAAACTCGGGCTCAACCAGGTTACCTATGCAGAAGAAATCCTCGGGATTGAAGACGGAAAGGCAACCATACGCCGCCATATCGACGGAGGAGTGGAAACTGTCGTCGCTCCCCTTCCACTTGTGATTACCGTTAACGGAAGCGCCACTCCGTGCAGGCCCTGCAACGCCCAGCTGGTGCTCAAGTACAAGAGGGCGAGCTGCCCGTCCGAAAGGCCCGCAGAGCCCGGAAAATATGACTACCTCTACGAGCAGAAGCCTTACCTCAACCTCACCCAGTGGAGTGTGGCCGATGTGGACGGCGACCCCGCCCAGTGCGGAAATGCAGGCTCCCCTACCAAGGTGAAGGCCGTGCAGAACATCGTATTCCAGGCCAAGGAAAGCAAGAGCCTCACCGGAAGCGATGCCGATGTGGAAGGTCTCGTGCAGGAATTGTTGAACGAAAAGATAATCGGTTAAGCCATGAACAATGTATTCGTCTATTGTGAGATTGAAGGCACCAGCGTTGCCGAAGTCTCCCAGGAACTTCTTACCAAAGGACGCAAGCTTGCGAACCGTCTTGGCGTTCAGCTCCATGCAGTAGTGGCGGGCACCGGCATCACCGGAAAGGTAGAGAGCCAGATTCTCCCCTACGGAGTGGACAAGCTCTTCATCTTCGACGCTCCCGGACTTTTCCCCTACACCTCTGCACCCCATACCGACATCCTCGTAAACCTCTTCAAGGAAGAGCAGCCGCAGATATGCCTCATGGGTGCGACCGTAATAGGACGCGACCTCGGCCCCCGAGTGAGCTCCAGCCTTACCAGCGGACTCACTGCCGACTGCACCCAGCTCGAAATCGGCGACTATGAAGATATCCGTACCCACGAGAAATACAAGGACCTTCTATATCAGATACGCCCCGCCTTCGGAGGCAACATCGTGGCAACCATCGTGAACCCCGAACACCGTCCGCAGATGGCAACGGTGCGAAGCGGCGTGATGCAGAAGCAGATTCTGGACGAGAACTACAAGGGCGAAGTGGTAACTCCCGATGTGGCGGAATATGTGCCCGACGCCGACTATGTGGTAAAGGTCATCGACCGCCATATCGAAGCCGCGAAGCACAACCTAAAAGGTGCATCGATAGTTGTTGCCGGAGGATACGGCGTGGGCAGCAAGGAAGGTTTCGACCTCCTTTTCCAGCTCGCAAGGGAACTTCACGGAGAGGTCGGCGCAAGCCGTGCCGCAGTTGACGCGGGCTTCGTGGACCACGACCGCCAGATTGGCCAGACCGGTGTCACCGTCCATCCCAAGGTGTATATCGCCTGCGGCATTTCCGGACAGATTCAGCACATTGCAGGCATGCGCGACTCGGGCATCATCATTTCCATCAACACCGACCCCGACGCTCCCATCAACAAGATTGCGGACTATGTGATTACCGGCAAGGTTGAAGAAGTGGTTCCCAAACTCATCAAGTACTACAAGGCAAACAGCAAATAAACCGGACAGACTATGGCAAACTATTATTCCGACCATCCCGAACTGGAGTTTTACCTGAATCATCCACTGATGAAGAGGGTCGTCGACCTTCGCGAGCATTTCTACGAAGACAAAGACAAGTACGACGACGCTCCGGTCGATTACGAAGATACCATCGAGAATTACAAGCGCGTGCTGGACATCATGGGCGACCTTGCCGCCAACATCATCGAACCCAATTCCGAGGATGTGGACATCGAAGGCCCGCACCTTGAAAACGGACGCATGAAATATGCTTCCAAGACCGTGGAGAACATGGAAGCCATACGCAAGGCAGGACTCAGCGGAGTTGCACAGGCAAGGCGTTATGGCGGACTCAACATGCCCAATGTCGTGTTCTCAATGCTGTCCGAGATTGTTTCCGCAGCCGATTCCAGCTTCGAGAACATCTGGAGCCTGCAGTCCTGCGCCGATACCCTCTATGAGTTCGGAAGCGACGAGCAGCGCGAGCGTTACATCCCTCGCGTATGCGCAGGCGAAACAATGAGTATGGACCTCACCGAGCCCGATGCCGGGTCGGACCTGCAGCGTGTCATGCTCAAGGCCACATACGACGAGGCCGAGGGATGCTGGAGGCTCAACGGCGTGAAGCGATTCATCACCAATGGCGATTCCGACATCCACCTCGTGCTCGCCCGCTCCGAAGAAGGCACGACCGACGGCCGCGGCCTGTCGATGTTCGTTTACGACAAGCGCAACGGCGGAGTTGATGTACGCCACATCGAGCACAAGCTCGGAATCCACGGCTCACCCACCTGCGAACTTGTGTTCAAGAACGCCAAGGCAGAACTTGTGGGAAGCACCCGCCTGGGCCTTATCAAATATGTAATGGCCCTGATGAACGGCGCCCGTCTCGGCATTGCCGCACAGAGCGTGGGCCTGAGCCAGGAAGCCTACAACGAAGCCATAGCATACGCCCGCGAACGCGCCCAGTTCGGAAAGAAAATCATCGGCTTCCCCGCCGTGTACGACATGCTCGCCACCATGAAGGCAAAGCTCGACGCCGGAAGGTCGCTGCTGTATCAGACCGCCCGTTATGTGGATATTTACAAGGGGCTGGAAGACCTGCAGCGCTGCGGCCGGACGCTCACTCCCGAAGAGAAAGCCGAACTCAAGAAGTACAGCCGCCTCGCCGATGCTTTCACTCCCCTCTGCAAGGGCATGAACTCCGAATACTGCAACCAGAACGCCTACGACTGCATCAGCGTGCACGGAGGCTCCGGCTTCATCATGGAGTATAAGTGCCAGAGGCTCTACCGCGACGCCCGCATCTTCTCCATCTATGAAGGAACCACCCAGCTGCAGGTCGTGGCTGCCATACGCTACATCACCAACGGCACTTACCTCAATATAATGAAGGAAATGCTTGCCGAACCCTGCGCAGAACAGTTCGCAGGGCTTCGCGAGCGTGTTGCCGCACTGGTAGAACGCTATGAAGCAGTGCTTGCAGGCATTGCAGGCGAAAGCCAGGAGAAACAGGACTTCATCGCCCGCCACCTTTACGAAACTACCGGCGACATCATGATGAGCCTTCTCATCATTGCCGACGCTTCGGTACGGCCCGACCTGTTCGGAAAGAGCGCCAATGTGTATGTGCGCCTCGCCGAAGCCGACACCGCCCGCCACAAAGCATTCATTGCTTCGGTCAGCGAAGAGGATTTGGAAAATTACAGGGCGGAATAAAGAGCCTCAAACAAGATTTTCAGAAGAGAGTTGGGTGATTTTCATCCAACTCTTTCAGTACATGCTCCATAGTGGCCTGCCGGATGAGCGCACTGCGGGAGCGCACGCCAAAGAGCTTGCAATACTCGTCGATTGCAGCGAGTTCCCTTTTGTTGAAAAACACAGATTTGCGATGCTTGCGCACAAGCGAAGCGCGCTCCTTGTCGAGGTAACGCGGATCTACTCCGGAATTCTTTTTGCGTGCCATACCGCAAATATAATAAATTTAATTGATAATCAATCAAATAAGCAAAGCGCTGCCAAACATGAAAAAACTATCGCCCGAATCGGGCGATAGTCAACAAGTAATTTATTGTAATTCAGCCTTTTGACTATTCCTCGGAAGGAACCATCACATACTCGATGCTGTTGTCACCTGCGGCAACCAGGGCTGCAAGTTCCCGTACCTTCTCGGGAGTAAGGGCCTCCACTGCGGCTTCGTAGGCGGCATCCTCGTCGCCATAGCCTTCGATAATGTTGCGAATCTGACGCAGCCAGTAGCGGTTGGTAATGCGGTTCTCGGGAATGTTCTTCTTGAGATTCAGCACTGCCATCTGAAATTCTTCGTCGGTAGGTCCGTCAGCGCAGAACTCAGCGAGCTGGCGCTTGGCTACGGTGAGCAGGGTGTCGCAAAGCTCGGGCTTGCACTGGAACTGAACCATGAAGGTAGCCTGCTGGTTGGGATACATCTGCTGACTGCCCATGGTATGTGCTCCGTAAGTGCCGCCGATTTCCTCGCGCAGCGAAGCAACATAACGCATGTCCATGATGAACGACAGCACATTCAGGGCCGCATCGTTGGCTGCACTGTAGTTTACTGGGGCGTGATAGTATAGGACCACCGTGCTCTGGGGTGTTTCCATCTTGGTGGGATCCACCATCTTTACGGTACCTGTGGCGAGACGGTCCTTGTTGTCAACCCATGCGGGAGCCTTCTTGCCCTTCTTGAGGGAGCCGATATACTTCTCCACGAGAGGCTTTACGGCCTCGGGAGTAACATCGCCCACAATCACGAGCTTGAGCCCGGCGGCATCGGCAAACATGCGGCGGTAGTTCTTTTCCACGGTTGCGATGCTGGCATTTTCGAGAGTGCCGAGGTCGATGGTCTTGTGACGGGGATTCTTGTTGTAGGCAAGGTCGGAGAAGGAACGCTGCATCTTGAAGTTGGGGGTATTCAGCACATTGGGAAGGATGCCCTTGAGCTGGTTGATGCCCACCATGTATTCCTCCTCATCGAAACGAGGCTGTGCATACTGCAGGTAAACGAGCTGGAATGCGGTTTCGAGGTCTTTCTTGGTGGAAGTGGCCTGCACTCCGTTGTAGAGATTGTCCAAGATGGGGCTCACCGAAACATTCTTTCCGGTAAGCATCTTGGAAGTCTGGGTGCCGGAGAATCCTGCCACGCCGGAGTTCTGGTTGAACATGCCCCAGATATTGTCGTCGAAGGAATCGAGCTCGGCATCCGGAACGGTGCTGATGCCGCCTTCACGATAGAGGCGGAGCAGAATCTGGTCTTTCTGATATTCGGTAGGAAGAACATATACCTGCACTCCGTTCTTGAGAGTCCAGACGAAGCTGCCGTAAGGGCCGGAGGCGGTTTTGACTACCTTGGAGCCCTTGAGCTTGGAAGCATCGAGGAATTCGCTCGCTATTTCCTCTCCTTCGAGAGGCTTGATATCAGAAGCCTTGACCTTGGCAATGATGCCGGAAATCTCTTCAGCCGAAGGATTGACGATGCCGTCTTTCTGGGGCCCGGAATAGATGACCACGAGATTCTCCTCGGTAAGGAGCTGGGGGGCAACCTGATTGATTACATCCACGGTGAGCATGCTCAGAATCTGCTTGCCGAGTTCGAGGTTGTCCTTGGGGTCGAGATAAGGGGTCTGGTCGAAGAAGTTACTCAGAAGGGGCCTTACCAGCTGGGGATTCTGACGGGTTGCGGCACGCTCAGCAGCGGTTTCGAGCCCGGAAATGATATTTGCCTTCGCACGGTCGAACTCATCGGCCTGGAAACCGAAACGGTGCATGCGTTCGAGTTCGGTGTAGAATGCCTCGAAGCCTCCGAGAAGATTGTCTTCCTTCAGGGTCACCTCGCCCATTGCGGCATCGATGGCCTCGTAGATGAGGCTGCTCACATAGAAACCTCCGCTGATGTAGGGAGCATCAGCCTTGGCGGTAATGTCGTTGAAGCGCTCGTCCATCATCATGGAGATGATGCGCTTGATGTAGTTCTGCAACTCGCCTGCGATGGTGGCGTTGATGAACTCGGGAGCGGCTTCGCTCTTCCATATCATCTCGATGGAAGGAGCGGAAGTTTCAGGGTCGGTGATGACACCCACCACGGGTTCTTTGTTTGCAGGGAAAGGGATTTCAGCCTTTTGGGCAGGATTGGGTTCGGCAGGGATGATACCGAATATTTCCTTGATTTTGGCCTCGGTGCGGTCGACATCCACATCACCTACGACCACAACCGCCTGCATGTCCGGATGGTACCAGGTCTTGTAGAAGTTGTGCAGGCTCTGGGGGTCGAAGCCCATGATGCTCTCTTCCAGGCCGATGAGGGTGCAGGAGGCGTATTTGGTGTCGCCGAAGTAGTAGGGCAGCGAAGCCTCGAAAGTGCGCCAGGAAGCATTGCGGCGCTGGCGGCGCTCCTCGCGGATGACTCCGCGCTCGGCATCGATTTCCTCGGTGGCATTGGTTACGAAATGGGCATATTCGCGGAGCACCATCAGGCAGGAATCAACCACGGTCTCACGCTCCACGGGGATGTTGTTGAGCATGTACTGGGTCTCTTCAAAACCGGTGGATGCATTGATATTGCGGCCGAATTCGGCGCCGATGCTCTGCAGCCAGTTGAGAATTCCCTTTCCGGGGAAATGCTCGGTGCCGTTGAAGCACATGTGCTCGAGGAAATGTGCAAGACCGTCCTGGTCGGGAGTTTCCTGGATGGCACCAACATTGGTTGCAAGATAAAACTCGGCACGATGTACGGGGAGCTCGTTGTGACGGATGTAGTAGGTAAGCCCGTTGTCGAGTTTTCCTACCTTTACTGCGGGATCCCCCGGAAGGGGCCGCATCATGGGATTGTCCTGTGCGGACATCGTCATGGCCGCCGCTGCGGCAAGAATTGCGATAAACAACTTCTTCATTTTATTTAAATTTTTGCAAATATATCAATTTTTATTGAAATTCGATATAAATTTATTTTTTTTCGAAAAGACCGCATCTATTTCCTTGGCAATGGGCAGCAACTCTACAAGAGCATCCAGCTCCAGGCGACGGCCTATTATGCTCCCTTCGGGTGCCACAACATACATCTTAGGGGTGTCTACCACAGCATAAAGCCGCTGATAATCACTCGAGTAGGTGCGGTCCCAATAATGCTCGACCCTGACATTGGGATTGTCCACCTTGAAACTGCGGCGGAATTCCCTCCATGCCTTGCGGTCGGCTCCAGTGTAAAAAGCCACAAGGGTCACGGGGAAATCCACTCCCCTCTCCAGCACTCCGGGAAGAAGTTTCGACTCAATGCGGCACTTGCTGCACGCCGTGTCGTAGAACCAGAGTATGCTGGTACCCCCTTTGGCGGGGATGGTCTTCTTACCCCCGCAGGGCTTGACGGCATTAAGCAGGGGGGCATCCATGCCGAGCATGGTGTTGCGGTTGAGATTTACGAACATCTCGGCTTCCAGCGCAGTGAACTCCCCGTCAAACTTGTAAGGTCCGGAGGCGAACCATTTGTCGTAGATATAGATGGCGACTTCTTCGTCGCCCATCACGGGAGGCTCCTTATAATACTCGAAAAGGGTCTGCGCTATATGCGAGCGCATCCCTTCGTCGTTTACTGAATTTATCAGGAAATCACACTCCTTCTGCTTTGATTCCACGCTCTGCGGCTGTATGAACTCCACATAGTTCAGCACCAGGCTGTCCAGCACCGCATTCTTCTGCGGCGAGCTCTGGGCGCAGAGCCCAAGGCCGGAAAACAGCAGCAGAAAAAGAGTCAGCAAATGTTTTTTCATACCTTGGGAAGATGCACCCCCTCGGGCATGAACAGAGAAGTGTCGCCATTGTGGCGGAGGATATCCCTCACGGCGGAAGAGGATATGTGCGCAAACTCCTGGGCGGTAGGGATGATGATGGTTTCGATGTCCGGGGCGAGGCGGCGGTTGGCGTCGGCTATGCTGCGCTCGTTTTCGAAGTCAAGCATGTTGCGCACCCCTCTCACGATGTGCCTTATGCCAAGAGAGCGGCAGATGTCGATGGTGAGTCCGTCGTAATTGATGATTCTGATACCCTCGATGCCCCTGGTGGCCTGGGCGATGATGTCCAGTTTCTGCTCGGTGGTGAAAAACCCGTGCTTGTCCTGGTTCACGCCAACTGCCACGACCACCTGGTCGAACATGGTAAGGGCCCTTTTCAGTATGTTGAGATGCCCTTCGGTAAAGGGGTCGAACGACCCGGGGAATAAAGCTACAGTTGCCAATTTATCGGAGTTTTGTTTTCGTATACAAGTATCTGGTTGGTCTTGCTGAAATGCCTGCATCCAAAAAATGCGCCACGCGCAAGGGGAGAAGGATGGGCCGCTACCAGCACATGATGCCTGGAGCTGTCGATGAGTCCGCGCTTGCTTCTCGCAAAGTTGCCCCAGAGAAGGAACACCACACCTTCGCAATTGTCGGAGACATAGCGTATCACCGCATCGGTAAACTCCTGCCAGCCTATGTTGCTGTGCGAAGCAGGCTGGCCGCTGCGCACGGTAAGCACGCTGTTGAGCAGCAGCACCCCCTGGCGGGCCCAGCTCTCGAGGTTGGGCCGTCCGCTCATGCGTATGCCGAGGTCGTCCTCTATCTCCTTGAAAATGTTGCGGAGCGAAGGCGGAGCGGGCACGCCGTCGGGCACGGAGAAAGACAAGCCCATGGCCTGCCCCGGCCCGTGGTAGGGATCCTGCCCCAGAATCACCACCTTCACATCCTGCACGGGAGTGAGCTCGAATGCCTTGAAAATGTTGCGCCCGGCAGGATATATGGTCTGTCCGGAAGCCTTCTCATCACGCAAAAATCCGACAAGCCTCCCGAAATAAGGCTTGTCGAATTCGGCTGCGAGCGCCCCTTTCCAGGACTGTTCTATCTTTACATCCATCAGAACACAAAGTTGATGACATCGTCGATGGTGCGCACATACTGGAAACTGAGCCCCTTCACATAAATCTCCTTGATGTCCTCTATGTCCTTGCGGTTTTCCTCGCTCAGCACTATGGTATGCACTCCCGCACGCTTTGCGGCGAGGATTTTCTCCTTGATGCCGCCGACCGGCAGCACACGGCCACGCAGGGTCATTTCTCCGGTCATGGCTATGCCCTTCCTGATTGCTTCGCCGCGCAGGGCGGAAATCATGGAGGTAACCATGGTGATGCCGGCGGAAGGTCCGTCCTTGGGAACGGCTCCCTCGGGCACATGGACATGGATGTCTTTCGCGGCGAACTGCTCGCTGCTGAGCTTTGCCATCTCCGGGTGCGCCTTTATGTATTGGTAGGCGATGGTGGCGGATTCCTTCATCACATCACCAAGACTTCCGGTCATGGTAAGCAGCCCCTTCCCGCCCGATACGGAACTCTCAACGAAGAGTATCTCACCGCCCATCGAGGTCCAGGCCAGTCCGGTTACGATGCCGGGGCCCTCGTTCCCCTTCTGGATGTCGTGGAATGCCGTAGGCAATCCGAGATATTCTTTGAGATGTTCCTTCTTTATGGTATCGGGATACTCCTGCTCCATCGCAATCTTCTTCGCGGTGACGCGTGCAATCTTCGCAATCTGCTTTTCGAGCCCGCGCACCCCCGACTCATGGGTGTACTGGTCGATGATTTCGCGGAGTGCGGCGGAATCAATCTTCAGGCCGCCCTTGTCGATGCCATGCTCGCGGAGCTGCTTGGGAAGCAGGAAGTGCTTTGCAATCTGCATCTTCTCTTCCGCGAGATAGCCTGTGACATTGATTACCTCCATACGGTCGAGCAGTGCGGGCTGCACCGGGGAGATGCTGTTGGCGGTGGTGATGAAGAGCACCTTGGACAGGTCGTAGTCGAGGTCCAGATAGTTGTCGTGGAAGGTGGTGTTCTGCTCGGGGTCGAGAGCTTCCAGCAACGCCGATGAAGGGTCGCCCTTGAAGTCGGTCGAAAGCTTGTCGATTTCGTCGAGCACAATTACCGGGTTGGATGTACCGGCACGGGCGATTCCGTTCAGGATGCGGCCGGGGAGGGCCCCCACATAGGTTTTGCGGTGGCCGCGGATTTCCGCCTCGTCGTGCATGCCGCCGAGGGAGATGCGCACATACTTGCGCCCGAGAGCTTTTGCAATGCTCCTGCCGAGGCTGGTCTTGCCCACGCCTGGAGGCCCGTAGAGGCAGAGGATGGGCGATTTCATGTTCCCCTTCAGCTTGAGCACGGCAAGATACTCGATGATGCGGTCTTTCACGGTATCGAGGCCGTAATGGTCGTCGTCGAGCACCTTCTGGGCATGCCTGAGGTCGAGATTGTCCTTGCTGGTTTCGTTCCAGGGCAGGTTCAGCATGAAGTCCAGATAGTTGTACTGGATGCTGTAGTCCGGCGAATTGGTATTGTAACGCCCGAGGCGGTTCAGTTCCTTTTCGAAGGTTTCGGCAATCTCCTTCGGCCAGTCCTTCTTTTCGGCACGGGCCTTCAGCGCGTCGAGGTCTTCCCCGTCGTCCATGCCAAGCTCCTCCTGGATGGTGCGGAGCTGGTTGTTGAGATAGTACTCGCGCTGCTACTGGTCGATTTCGGACTTCACCTTCTGGTTGATGTCCTGCTTAATCTTGTTCAGCTCCAGTTCGGTGTTGAGCATGCCGAGCAGTTTCATGGCACGCACCTTCACATCGTCGTACTGCAGCAGGTCCATCTTGTCCGAGAAGTCGTCAACTTCCACGGTGGTGGCGATGAAGTTCACCAGGAACTGGAAATTGTCGATGTTGCGGATGGCGGCGACAGCTTCGCGGGAAGCCATGGAAGAGTTGCGGATGATGTGGCCCGCCTGCTCCTTGAGGGAGTCGGCAATGGCCCGGAGGGCGGTACTGTCCCCTTCCAGAAGATAGTCGTCCAGATAATGCACGCGCCCCGTCAGATAGGGTTCGAACCCTATCACCGAATCCAGGGAAAGGCGCTTGAAGCCCTGCAGGATGGCGGTAATGCTGCCGTCCGGCATCTCCAGGCTCTTGAGAATCTTGGCAACGGTGCCATACTGGTACAGGTCGTTTTCGCCGGGTTCCTCCACCATCACATCGGTCTGTGGCACACAGGCAATGAACATGTCGTGCTCCTCCGCATCCTTGATGAGGCGGATGGATTTCGCCCTCCCTATCGTAACGGGAAAGATGGTGCCGGGAAATATCACGGCATTGCGCAGTGCAAGCACCGGCAGGATGTCCGGAAGAGTGGATTCGTCGATCTTCTGAAGACCGTCTCCCTGCATGACGGGAATGATGCTCACTTCGGCTCCGGAAGGGAATGTATATTCTTTGTCTCTCATAAAATTGTCAAATTGTCAGTAAATGGGCACAATAAACCCGAGGCACAAATATAGTCAATCTCCGTGCCACTGTCAAAAATGATGGAAAAATAGATTTTAGGATTTTGATTATTAAAAAATTAAGTCTATTTTTGCAATCCCAAAAACGAAACTATTTATTATTATAAAGATTATGACTAAAGCAGACATCGTTAATGAGATTGCCAAAAGTACCGGCATCGAGAAAATTTCGGTTCAGGTTGTCGTGGAGCAGTTCATGGCAACTGTAAAGAATTCAGTTTCAAAAGGTCAGCCCGTATATCTCCGTGGTTTTGGCAGCTTCATCATCAAGCATCGCGCTCAGAAGGCAGCCCGCAATATCACCAAGAAGACCACCATCAACATCCCCGCTCACGATGTTCCGGCCTTCAAGCCCGCTAAGGTCTTCGTCGCTTCTCTGCAGAAATAACATCAAAAACAATATAGCTTATGCCAAGCGGAAAGAAGAGAAAAAGACATAAAATGGCGACGCACAAGCGTAAAAAGCGCTTGCGCCTCAACAGACACAAGAAGAAATAGTCGATAGAGGCTCGTACGGGGGATCCGGCGGGCCTCTAACTTTATCAAACCACACCAATAGAATTTCCAAATGGACGAACAGAAAGTCGAAAAAGACCTTATCGTCGAGGAATCCCCCGCCGAGGTGCGCATAGCCCTCACCGAGAACCATCGCCTGATGGAACTCAACAGGGAGTCCAACCAGGGTCACAGTTTTTCGGTGGGAAGCGTATTCCTCGGAAGGGTGAAGAAACTGCTTCCTTCGCTGAACGCGGCTTTCGTGGACATAGGCGACAGCAAAGAGGCTTTCATCCACTACCTCGACCTTGGATTCCACTTCACGGCATTCGACAGCTTCATCAAAGCGAGCAACCCCAACCGCGACCTCCGCGACCTGTACGCTTCCACGAAACTGGGAGCAATACTGGAAAAGGAGGGCCGCATTGAGAAATACCTCCAGCCGGGGCAGATGATAGCCGTGCAGATTACCAAGGAACCTATCTCCACCAAAGGCTCGCGCCTTACCGCGGAAATTTCATTGGCAGGACGCAACATAGTACTGATGCCGTTCGCCGACAAGGTGAATGTGTCGCAGAAGATTTCCAGCAAGGAAGAGAAACGCAGGCTCGAAACCCTCGTGCGGAGCATCCTTCCCAAAAACTACGGAGCCATCATACGCACCGCCGCAGAAGGCAAGAACGCAAGCGTGCTGGTGGCCGAGGCACAGAGCCTCATCGACAAATGGGAAAGCTCATGGAGCAAGATAGCATCTTCCAAGGGCGTGCAGCTTCTGTTCACCGAGTACTCCAAAACCACCACCATCCTCCGCGATCTGCTCAACGAATCGTTCAGCAACATCTATGTGAACGATGAAAAGATCTACGAGGAAACCAGAAAGTACATCTCCCTCATTTCCCCTGAGCAGGAGAAGATTGTAAAGCTCTACGACGGCAAGGAGCCCATTTTCGACCACTTCGAGATTACCCGCCAAATCAAAAGCTCATTCGGCAAGGTTGTGCCGATGAGACAGGGTGCATATCTCGTGATTGAAACCACCGAGGCCCTCAATGTCATAGATGTCAACAGCGGCATCCGCGCCAAAACCTCCGACCAGGAGGCCAACACTTTCGAAGTGAACAAGCTCGCCGCTGAAGAAATCGCAAGGCAGCTGCGGCTGCGCGATATGGGTGGAATCATAATCGTGGACTTCATCGACATGGAGACCCAGGAGCACCGGAACGAACTGCACAAATACATGAGCGAACTGATGGCAGACGACCGCGCAAAGCACAATGTGCTGCCGCTCACCAAGTTCGGGCTCATGCAGATTACCCGCCAGCGCATCCGCCCCGTTACCGAAATCAATGTAATGGAGAAATGCCCTCTCTGCCACGGCACGGGAAAAATCGAATCCACGGTAATCATCGACGAGCAGGTGGAACGCCGCCTCGCCTATTATGCGAAGGACAAAGGAATGAACGAACTTACCCTGCGCCTCAGCCCCATCCTGGGAGCGTATCTTACGCGCGGCTCGTTCGGCTCATCTTATGTGTCGAAGTGGAAACGCAAGTACCGTTGCAAGCTGAAGGTGGTGGAGTCCACTTCCAACAGCATCCTGCAATATGAATTTCTGAATGAAAAAGGAGAGGTGCTCGATTGAGCACCTCTCTTTTTTATGTCAGGCACGCCTGTCAGTTGAAAGGACGGAATGCCAGGCAGGCATTGTGTCCGCCGAAACCCAGCGAATCCGAGATTCCGAGGGTGAGCGGAGCCTGGACCGCCTTGTTCGGGGTGTAGTCGAGGTCGCACTCGGGGTCGGGAGCGTCGAGGTTGATGGTGGGAGTGACGGTTCCCTCGCGAAGCGACAGCACGGTGGCTATTGCTTCCGCCGCTCCGGCTGCTCCGAGAAGATGCCCTGTCATGCTCTTGATGGATGTGATGTGCGCCTTGTAGGCGGCATCGCCGAGGGCAAGCTTGTAAGCCTGGGTCTCGGAAGCGTCGTTCAGATGGGTTCCGGTGCCATGGGCATTGATGTAGAGCACATCGTCGTCGCTGTACCCGGCTTCGGCAAGGGCAAGCTTCATGGCCTGCGACTGGGTGGTGCCGTCCGGGCGTGGTGCGGTGGAGTGATACGCGTCGCAGGTGTTGCCATAGCCCACCACTTCAGCATAGATTCCGGCTCCGCGCGCCCGGGCATGCTCAAGGCTTTCGAGAATGAGGATGGCGCCGCCGTCCCCCATTACAAACCCGCCGCGGTTCAGGTTGAAAGGCAGCGAAGCGTATTTGGGGTCTTCCGAACGGGAGAGGGCCTTTGCGTTTGCAAAACCTGCGATGCCGAGAGGGATGGATGCATATTCGCAGCCGCCGCTGATGATGGCATCGGCATATCCATAACGGATGGCGCGGTAAGCTTCGCCTATATTGTGCGAAGATGTTGCGCACGCGGTAACGACATTGATGCAGACGCCCTTTGCATTATTCTTGATTGCGATATGGCCTGCGGCGATATTGGAAATCATGGAAGGAATGAACAGAGGGCTGATCCACTGTCCGGAAGGGTCCTCTATCATTTTCTGGGTTTCGCGATACTGGATGTCAAATCCGCCGATGCCGGAGCCCACATACACGCCGAGACGGAAGGGGTCGATGTTGGCATCCTCGCCTTCGCTGTGAAGACCGGCATCCTGCATCGCCTGGTGGGCGGCGGCTACACCGTACTGGGTGAAGAGTGCCTGCTTGCGCACAAAAGCCTTGTCCATGCCGTACTGCAGGGGGTCGAAGCCCTTGATTTTTGCAGCGATGTGCACGGGAAGCGCGGATGTATCGAATTCGGTAATTGTATCTATGCCGCAGACACCTGCTTTGAGGTTCTGCCAAAAGGTAGGTATGTCATTGCCAACCGGGGAAATAATCCCCATACCTGTAACTACTACTCTTTGTTCTGTCATAAGTGCAAATATAGTTATTTTTTACATTACCACTCTATTACTGCGGTGGCACTCAAAAGTCCGGAACCGAAAGCGCTGAAGACCAGCAGGTCGCCTTTCTTGAACATGCCCTTGCGATTACATTCGTCAAGCAGGATGGGGCAGGATGCCGACGATGAGTTGCCATGGTCGGCAATGTTCGTGGGGAATTTTTCCGGGGCCACCCCAAGACGCTCGCGAATGCCGTCGATTATGCGGAGATTGGCCTGGTGAATCATGAAATAATCCACATCATCGAGGCTGAGCCCCGTCCGGGAAAGGATATCGTTGATGTCGCGTGCGGATGTGGTCACCGCAAAGCGGAACACATCGCGTCCTTTCATCTGCATGGGCATTTCAGTTTCTTCCTTGTCTACATAAGGAGTGGGCAGGAGCCTGCGCATCTCGCATATCTTGTCCGGGGAGGGTTCGGCGGAAAGGCGTATTCCCTTGAGATTGTCGCCCTCTCCGAACACGGCCGCACCGGCTCCGTCGCCGAACAGCACGCAGGTAGCCCTGTCGCTCCAGTCCACCATGCGGGTAGGCTCCTCGGCGCAGACAATGAGCACATGCCTAACCTTGCCGCAGCAGAAATAGCTGTCCGCCATGTCCATTGCATATATGAAGCCGGGGCAGGCGCAGTTGATGTCGAAGCAGGGGCATGCAAGACCCATCTTGGCTGCAATTATGCAACTGAGCGAAGGGGTGACATACTCATTCACCACATTGGAGCATATCAGCAGGTCGATGTCGGCGACGCCGAGGGAAGCGTCGTCAAGAGCCCGACGGGCCGCACTGACGGCCAGGTCTTCGAGGTATTCATTGCTGATTACATGTCGGCTGTGAATGCCCGTACGGGGCACTATCCATTCATCGCTGGTATCGAGGAACTTGGAGAGGTCGTCGTTGCCGACTTGTTTTTGAGGGAGGGCGCTGCCCGTTCCGAGAATCCGCATAAAAAGTTCAGGTTTTAAAAGTTAATCATCCAATAAGTTTAGCACTTTGCAAATATAAGAATTTATTTTCAGATACGGTTTCTTGGAACGGATGCAGAAATATTTGATGCGAATTCGGTAATATCGGTGAAATGGTTGAGGAGCTCTTTTTCCGCCGCATCGGCGTCACCCGCCTTGATGCACTCGAGCATTGCCTTGTGCTCTTCAATGACTTTGTCCAGAGGTGCGGAGCAGGCGTTCAGCTGCTTGTAGTAGGCCAGCACATCCGGAGCCACAATCAGGTAGAGTGAATACAGCACAGGGTTGTGGCTTGCCTTGGCAATGGCCGCATGGAAGGCAAAGTCTTTCTCTTCCCTCCGGGAACCGTTCGCATTGTCTACAAAATCCCTGTGGGCCGCTTCAATAGCAACGATTTCCGCCTCGGTGCGCAGCTCGGCACACAAGCGTATCGCCTTGGTCTCAAGCATGGTACGCACAGAAACAAGCGAAGCGAAGTCGAAGCATGACTCTTCCAGAAGATTGGAGATCTGGCGGATAAGCACAGCCCTGGAATGATTTGCCAGCACAGAGCCACTTTGGGGCAGGATATTCAACACTCCGTAGAATTCGAGTTTTTCGAGGGCCAGCCTCACCTTGGGCCTGCTGATACCCAGTTCTTCCGCCATCTTCCTTTCCGCCGGAAGCCGCTGACCAGGACCGCACTGGCCGCTTTCCAGCAAATGCTTCACATATTCCGGTACTACACGGAGTTCGTCTTCACTCGTTCTTTTTTTTGCCATAAATTACTTCTCCTTGTGTATCGTAAAGTCGGCAAATTTAAGAATTTCGTCACGAAGTTCCGACGCGAGAGAGCGTTTTTCACCAAAATTACGATACAGCCCCCACTTGGGACGCATTCCGGTGCAATCCCTGCGCCATAAATCAAGCCGGGCATTTTCAACCCTTACGAGTTCTTTCCCATCGTAAATACGGTTGATGACAACGGAATAGCTTCCCTTGTCAGCAAAGGTGACGGTCTCAGTCACGGACACCCACTCGTCAAGGAAATCGGCAA
This sequence comes from Bacteroidales bacterium, assembly GCA_017469425.1. Taxonomy (GTDB): domain Bacteria; phylum Bacteroidota; class Bacteroidia; order Bacteroidales; family UBA932; genus Cryptobacteroides. Next base: position 36,964 of record JAFUGJ010000089.1, on the reverse strand, counting down.
GGTCGACCCGCGCAAGATAGGTGGTGGAGCCATCGCTCTCAACATTGGATGCGGTGTAGAGCACCTGCATCTGCTGCTTGCCGCTGCTCAGCGACCGGCAAGTGAATGTGACGGCAGGGAGCGACACATCTGCGGTTCCCGCCTTGTTGTCAATACCCTTGAGCTGATGGATATGGGCGAACTTGGTGGTGGTTTTCATGCCTGCCGGGAGGCGGAACTTCCAGCAGATGCGCAGAGTCTCGCCATACTGTGCCACTAAACTGTCGGGAGAATGACCGTCTGTCTTGATTTCGTTGCGCTGGCGGTCGGTAACATTGGGCTTGCCGCGGTCGTCGTCATTCTCAATGTGGAGATAAAAGTCGAATACATCCTTTTTCAGGCGCTTGTCATAACTCTGCCTGATGTGGCGGAAGGGTGCTTCGGCATGCTCTCCGGATGTGTCGGGAGTCTCGTAATTGTAGCCAGCAGCAAGAATCAAATCGTAGGTACCTGCATCGTTGCCGTCGGCCACAAGGCCGTAAACCTTCTCATCCTTGCGGCCCTTGCCGGGATCTTCAGGTTCTACAGAATCGTCGGCATCGTCAGGGTCGTCGTTCACTGCAGGGCTGCCGTTATTTAAAGGTTCGGGAATGACAAAACCGGAGCTGCTGCAAGCCACGGCAATTACAACCATCAAAAAAAATATGTAAGCCTTACGCATAACAATAAGTTTGATTATATTTGCAAATGCTAAAATTGGTTAACCAATTTTAGCTAACCACAAATTTAGCACAAAATTAACAAAAAACAACATGAAACATTATTTGCTCTCCACACTTGCCGCCGTACTCATGACCCCTGGGGTTTTCGCCCAGGAGCCCGTGCCCACAAACCGATATGCCATGAAGCTTGAACAGAAGCCCGACGGCAGCTATGCCCTGCAGCGCGAGCAACGCTATGCAAAAATCATCAACCTCAGCGAGATTCCCGACCTTTATACTCCATATGTACACGAAAACAAGAGGCTCAGCGGCAAGCTCTACAACAAAGCCCGCACCAAGGATTACATATACAAGATCCACGACGGATACGAGCTGCACATAGAAATAGACAGCTTCGACAGCTCATCCCCCACTCCCGTGATGTTCTATGTGCATGGAGGCGGCTGGGCCCGAGGCACCAACACATCGTCGCGTTCAATCTCCAAGTACCTTGCCCAGCAGCACGGGATTACCGGAGTACGCATACAGTACACTCTGGCTCCTCAGCCCGGAGCGAATGTACAGGTGTCGATTCAGGATGTACTTGACGCAGTTGAATATGTACGGGAGCATGCTTCCGAACTCAATGTTGACATGACCCGCATCGGATTCCTCGGCACATCGGCAGGCGGGCATCTTGCCGCCGTTGCAGCCCTGAAGTGCAATGCAAAAGTGTTCGTAGGCTACTCGGGCATTTACGACCTCACGACCGCCGCCATCACAACCCGCGCAAAAGACCCCGAGCGCATCGCATACTTCGGCGGCCTGAAGTCCGATTACCTCAAGGAGGCTTCTCCCTACTTCATGATTCCCAAGAAGACCAGTCTTGCGGCACAGTTGTTCTGCGGCACTGCCGACCTTACGGTAGAATGCGTCCAGAGCGAAGAATTCGCCGCCGCCCTGAAGCGCCGAAAGGCCAAGGTCGACCTGCAGGAATACATGTACTACGACCACAACCTCAGTTCCAAGACTTCCGACAAAATGGAAGAAATTTTCTTCAAAACCGCGGATTTCGTCAGCAAGAATTTATAAAGAGTGCCGTCCGGTTGTTCGGACAGCACTCTTTCTTTAATCAGAATGAATATCAGCAGTTTCTACTCTGCCTGAGGGCCATACGATGAGTAGGCCGGTTTCAGGACAAATGTGCCTGTCGTATAATCCGCTGTTTCAAAGGGGTCTTCGTCGGCAATTGTAAATGCCTCGAACATGGAAATGGAATATTTTGAACTCGCGATTGTCCACGAACCCCCGCCCGTCATTGTTCCATAGGCAAGGTTATGCGTCGCAAAACCGGTGTAAGGAGCTTCACCCGGATTGATATCGATACTGAAATGGACCACTTTGGGGCTTGATGTAAAGTTCTGTCCGTCCGTCACATAGTAGACATTGTCCTTAATCTGGATATCCCCCGCAGAATAGCTACGATAGGTGCCGGCCGTTGCGGCAGCATTATAGAAAATATTGCCGGTAATCTTTACCTTCACATCATCATAGCCGGTAGTATTGGCCTTCGACGCGCTGGAATAAAACAGGCTCGGTGCCCTGTTGGTTGTACTCTTGCTGCAGATGACATTGTTGCGGAATTCCATATTCTTGAAATGGTCTACTGCAACATGATTAGAGTTGAACCCTATAAAATATTTCACCTTGGAATCAACCACGAACACATTGTCGGCAAGGAGGACATTCTTTATTCCTACATCCGTAACACCGGAATTGGTGTTGAACAAATACCAGGGATTCGCACTGGTTTCCGCAATCCTGCACTTGGACACGACGAGACTCTCAAAATCCTCGGTAGCGCCACTGTTGTTCATAAAGATAGCTGAACTCGATGTAAGAGCGGATAAATCAAACCCAAGACCATCTGCCACCAATGTGCCGGACTGCAGTTTCCATGCGCTGGAATTCTTGACAACCGAAACATTTTCGGGGTCTTCTCCTGCAAGCACGATAAGTTCCTTGTTCATAGCCAGGCCGCTGGTAGTGTAATTGGCTCCGGCCTTCAGGAAATGCACCTTTGCGGAGAGTCTGGAATCAGAGATATTGACCGCCGGATCAAGCTCGACGGCTTCTCCGTAAATGGCCCTGTTATATGTTTCACCTCCGAGTACGACATTTGCGCCGGTCTGATATACAAGATACCTGTTGGTCTGCGGAGTTCCGGGGAAACCGGAAAGGTTGCCAATATTCAAAACGCATTTCCTGCCAAGCTCGGTGGGCGTCATGTCAGACGAAGCAGTGCGGGAAAGGCCCTTTGCATCGGATTTTACATAAGTCACTGTAAAATCGGTGTATGTACCGCTCGAACCGAGATGTCTGACCACAATGTAGTATTCCCCTTTTGCAAGGACGGTTCCGTCCGGCTTTCTGAGCGCAACATTTCTGACCCTTGTGCCTGTACCGTCCCCGATACCGCCTCCGGTTGAAACCTTGACACTGCCGGACATGTACTTGGTCTTGGCCTCTACGAGCACGCCCGTCACATTGTCGATATCAACATTGACCTTGACAAGGGCAAAGCAAGCCTTGAAAGCCAACTTGGCGGAAAGGTCGGCAGAAGTGGCCACATAAACGGCAGCCTTGGGGTCGAATCCGCCAAGAACGGCATCCTGTACCGAAGGAAGCTCCATAAGAATGGGGCTCGACTCGCCGGGGGTGTAGACTATGTCTTCGCTATAGGGATATACTGCAACAAAACTTGAGGCTCCGCTGCTTACGGAACCGGTGAAAGATGTAGTGGCGCCTGCACCCTCAGCATCAAATTTGTGTATGTCGCCGCTGACATTGTCAAACACGGCTATGGACTCGTTGCCCTCCCAACTGACCGTTTTGCCGTCCGCTTCCAGGGCAGCCTTTGTTCCGTCAGCTTCTACGGAGGCGACAAATGACATGGGAACAAGGTCGGAACCTTCATTCACAAAGGATTCAACAGGCTGCTCCTTGGAGCAGGAAGAAATCATCAGGGCAGCAAAAAGGGCTGCGGAAGAAAAAACTATATTTTTCATAATCAGTTCCTCTTTTTTACCATTCAAGATCAACGGGATCGTTCAAACCTTCAAAGCCGCTGTCCGGAGCATTGCCTGAAGTGCAGATGAGAGATGCCGAGGCAATTTCCTGCAGTTCGATGACAGGTGCCATATACGCCGCACGCATAATTTTGACTGTTTTCATACTTTCGGATTATTTATGAGAACAACACGCCGCCGTTGATGTCTATGGCGGCGCCGGTGATGTAGGACGACTCGTCACAGGCGAGGAAGCATACCAGGTCGGCAACTTCGCGGGCTTCACCCTCACGGCGCAGAGGAGCGGTGTTGTGAAGGTTTTCGCGGGCTTCGGGTTTGGTGAAGCGGTCGTGGAAACTGGTGTTGATCATGCCGGGAGCGAGGGCGTTCACGCGGATGCCCTTGGGGCCGAGTTCCTTGGCCATGGAACGGGTGTGGCACATTACCGCAGCCTTGGCGGTGGCGTACATCGAAGCGCCGGGGCCGCCGCCGTCGCGGGCTGCCTGGGAGCTGAAGTTGACGATGGCGCCGCCTTCGCTCATCATGGGCACCACCTCGCGGGTGCAGAGGAACACGCTGCGCATGTTCACATCCATAAGGAAGTCGTACCACTTCTCATCCTGTTCGGTGATAAGTTTGCGTCCAACGATACCTCCGACCACATTTACGAGCACATGTACGGTGGGGCCGAAAGCCTCGGCTGCTTTTGCAAAGAGGTTCTTTACATCGTCCGCCTTGGTCATGTCGCCCTGGACTGCAATGGCTTCGCCGCCATCCTCCCTGATCATACGGAGGGTTTCTTCGGCATCGGCCTTGTTGTCAAAATAATTGAGGCATACCTTTGCTCCTTCGAGAGCAAGTTTCACGGAGATTGCGCGTCCGAGATCGCGTGCGCCACCTGTTACGATGGCAACTTTTCCTTCAAGTTTTCCCATTTCAATAAATTATATAAAAGTTATCATTCCGATTTTAGCGCGTCGTGTTCTATCTTTCCGCCAAACACAAAAACGCAAATAAGGCTGAGCGGAACCAGCGAAGCTCCCATGATAAAGAACGGAGTCCAGTTGTCACCCGCAGTGAGCATAGGAATGAAGAGCATCGTGAGGATGGTTCCCAGTGTTGCGGCAGCCCCGCCAAGGCCCGCGAGCGAACCCACGCTCTTGCCTGTGTACATGTCGCCGGGAAGGGTCTGGATGTTGTTGATGGTAAACTGGTAACCGAAAAGAATCACGGCCATCACGCAAACGGCGAGCATTGCATCCTGCACGAAGGCCACATAGATAAGCGAGGGCAGGAGGATGCAGGCGCCTATGAGTATGGCGGCCTTGCGGGCGAATCCCACAGACCTGCCTTTGCGGAGGAAGTGGCTGGAAGTCCAACCGCCGGCAAGCGAACCAAGTGCCGCCCCGACATAGGGTATCCACATGTGGGCTGCAAGCTGCTTGATGTCCATGCCGTATTTCTGGCCGAGGTAGATGGGAAGCCATGTTACGAACATCCACCAGATGGGGTCGAGGAAGAACCGCCCGAGGATAACCGCAAAGCTCTTGCGCCGGGAGAGGAGCTGACCCCAGCTGAGCCCCGTGTCATTCTTCACATTACATTCCGGCTGTCCGTTTATGATGTAATCCCGTTCGGCATCGGTTATCCAGGGATGCTCCTTGGGGCCTTTCTTGTTGATGACAAGCCATGGAATCACCCACAGGGGAGCCAGCACGCCGATGGCCACGAAGGTCCACTTCCAGCCTACCCAGGCATAAATGAGGGCTATGAGAATGGGGGCGAGGATGGCGCCTACGGAGGCTCCGGCATTGAAATACCCCTGGGCCATGGCACGCTCCTTCTGGGGAAACCACTCCGCATTGCTCTTCACCGCTCCGGGCCACGGGCCTGCCACGCCAAGGCCCAGTCCTGCACGGAATCCAGCGATGGACTTGACGCCCGTGGCGAGCGAGGTCAGGAGGTCGGAAATCCCCCATACGAGAGCGGATATGGTGAAGCCCTTGCGGGTGCCAATCTTGTCGTACAGTTTCCCGGAAAACATCTGCGAGAGGCCGTAGGCAATCATGAATACCATGTTGATGTCGCGGAACAGCTTCTTGCTCAGGTCGTTAAACTCGGCGTCGCTGAGACCGTCGCGGCTGATGATGCCAAGGTCTTCCACAATCTTGGCCCACATGATGCCGAGGGTGTTGCGGTCGAGGTAGTTGATGATGGTTACCAGCACTATGAGCGCCAGCACCCACCAGCGGAGTCCTTTGACTTTCATAGGCACTTATTTTGCGAGGAAGTCGGCCCTGTGGGGCGAGAACACATCAATGAGCACTCCTTCTTCCAGGCACAAACAGCCATGAATCTCGTCGGGAGCTACATAAAAGCCGTCACCCGCCGTGAGCACCTTCTTCTTGCGCCCGATGCTCACCTCGAACTTGCCGCTCACCACATAAGTTGCCTGACTGTGGTAATGCTCATGGAGATTGCCCACCGAACCTTTTTCAAAATGAACCTTGACAATCATAAGTTGACCGTCATAACCCATAATCTGGCGTTTGACGCCTTCACCGGCGGGCTCCCAGGGGAGCTTCCTGCCAATAAGGAAAGTTTCGCTTCTTGTTTTCATATTTTATTCGTAACTAACATTGTATTTTATCTGGTCGGAAGAAAGGTCGACATCGAGCAGCACTGCCCTCCCATCCTTGAAGGAGTAGCGCACGGATATGTGCGAGGGGCTGTTTTCCGTCACCTCCACTGCGGTGCAGGAGCGGTCGAGGTTTGCCGACTGCTCAACCTTGATGTCGTATTTGCCATGGGTTTCGAGGCAAGATGCGAAAAGCGTGCTTCCGGGCCCCGCCTGGTGGCGAAGTATATAAGCGGGTTCGCTGCGCAGGTTGAAATCCGGGTCACTTGCTCCAGTCCTTGCAATAAATACCTTGTCGCCTGCAGCCGTGGCAGTGGAGATGCTGTACATCCTGTATCCTGTGAGCCAGGTATATGCCGTGGTTCCATCGGCAGCATCGGCTTCAGCCTCAACCCAGAGGTGCTGGTAGCCGCTTGCATCACCCATCCTGTGCATGGTTTCAAGAGCCTTGGAATAAGGTACCGAAAGTTCTATCATGTGTCCGAGATAATGTACCGGATAATCATAGCAATGGGATTCGGAAGATGTGGCCCGCAGCAGGTCCATTACGAGAGGAAACTGCAGGAAAGGCACATCGGCAAAGAAGAGCCAGCGCTCCATGCTGACCCCGGGATAGGCATTCTCTTCCCGGGAGGCAACCATCTGTACATCGCCTCCGAGAGAACAGGCGGTGATTTCGGGATGGGAGTCGGATGCATCTTTCATCTTGGCCTGGAACTGACTCTTTGCATCCACCACGAGGGTATTGTGGGCAATAGTCTGTTTTGCATAGCTATTGTTCTCATGGGTGTAATGCCCGTTGTATTTAGCCACAATGTTCAGAAAACGCGCTGCTCCATAGTCGGTTACAATTTCGTTTCCGGCATCGTAGTAGGCGAAGTTCAGGCGATCGAAATGCCCGTGACTGAGGCCGTGCGAAGTGGCCTTGAATGTCAGTGCGGAATTCTCGCCCTCACGGGGAGAACGCATTATCACGAATGCGCCCTCACTGCCGTCGGCCCCGTCGTGCAGGATGCAGCTGCGAAGCTTCAGCGGACGGGCCTGCCCCTCGGCAATAGCCTTGGCAACGGCAAATCCCGCGTCGCTCACCAGAACCTTTTGCTGATAATCCGCCGCCACCGAAAGGAGTTCCTTGTTGGAAGGGTCGGCGAGATAGGCTATATCAACTGCCGAAACGAGTTCCTGGGCGTCGTAGCCTTTCTCAAGGGCGTCATTGAAGTGCATGAACTGCCCGTCGTATGCCATCTGCAGCAGAGTGTCCACTGCTTTCAGCAGGATGCCGTCGCGATAGGTGAATATGCCAAGATCAGGGCGATTATGCTGCAGGCACTGGGCAAAAATCATGAAAGGCCAGATGGCGTAACGTTGATAGTAAGCCCCTTCGGTGAAATATCCGTCGGGCGAGAAAAGCACATCGAGCTGGCGCATGAATCCTACCTCGCCGCTTTCGTCCTTCCCGTATAGGGCCTTGCGAAGCATGGCATCGTCGCCCATCACAATGGCAATCATGCCCACTGCGGCATTAGCCCAGGTTGCATGGTTGTTGAGGTTGTTGAAAGTCCGCTGGTTGGCGCGGTTGTCAGCCGTGCCGTTCATGATAAACTCGGCATAAGGGCGGAACAACACGCTTTCCAAGTGCCTGCGCTCCCTGGAGCTGAGGGTATCGTAGATGCAGTCATATGCCTGGGCAGCATGCAGCAGCCATACGCTTTCATTCAGGGTCTGCCAGAAAATGCGGCCGGGCACGGGCGAGAGATTCAGAGGATGATAACCCAGGGTCGGATACAGCTCGGCATAGGCCGTCAGCATAGCCTTCACCCTGTCGGCATAGGCACGCTTGCCCGTAATCTGCCAGGCAATGCCGCAGTTATACATGTCGAAATAGTTGAGCTTGTGCGTCTCGTGGCTGTAGCCTCCCCCGCCGTGTTCGGGTCTGGGAAGGTTGATTTCCCTCTCCAAAGCCCTTTCGGCATTGTCGATTACCTCCGCGAGTGAAGCGTCGAAAAGGGGAACGCTTCCGCGCACCGCCTTCATCTGCACCACCGCATCCTTGCTCAGCAGGAGGCAAGGATGACGGTGCGAAGATGCTGCGAGCGAAAAGCTCAGTGCAGAAGCAAATATGATAACTACTAACTTTTTCATCTGTTGGAAAGTATCTTGCCGGAATTGACAAAAGTGTTGTGCCCGAGGGTAATCTTCTCCCATGGAGCATCGTCGAGCCGTATGGAATATCCTCCCCTTCCGCTGGATAGGAAACTGTTGCCGGTAATGGAGAGTATCTGCGCTCCGGTAATGCGGATTACGGAGCCGCGCACCTTGTTGCAGCAGTCGTCAAAAGTGCAGCCGCTGACCGTGACATAAGGGCCTGCCGTGCTTTCGTCGCTGCCGCCGCGGTAGATGTTTACCGGGATACCCAGGATGCGCTCAAAAGTGCAGTCCTCCATGATGATATCGTCGGCATTGTAGCGGCCCTTGTCCTCGGTTTCGCCGGCATAGTTGACGGCATCGCCGCTAAGCGCCTCGAAATGGCAGCGGCGGATGACGACGCTGTCGGCAAATGTGCCTTTCATGCCCTTCACGGGGATGAATCCGCTCTCGCCGCACTGCTCGAAGGAGCAGTCTTCGATGCTTAGGTTATAAGGTTCAATCATATCCTTTGCGGTGGATACGATGCCTTCCGCAAGGCTGCGCCCGCTGGTAAGTTCGCCGCTGAAAGCTATTCCCTTCAGACGAAGTGAGCCACCGTCGGCTATGGTAATGAAATTGTCGCGCTTGCGCCCGCGGAAAACCATGCGGGGACTTGCTCCTTCAGCCGCACGGATTTCCAGGGGCACGCTTACGCGAATGGATTTTTCCAGGGCATAGAGCCCGTCGGACAGTTCTATCACCGAGCCGGGAACGGCATTCTCCGCAATGGCGGGAAGGTCGTCGCCGGGCGCTGCAGCAAGGACCCCGGCTTGCAGGACATCGCTGCATTCGGGAACATACCACGAGGCACCGCGGCCTGCGAGAAGTTCATCATAGGATGGTTCGGCTGTAGTCTGCACGGCATCCACCCTGTTGTCTTCCCACACCGTACCCACGGGAGGAAGGGTCCTTTCATAATCCTGCCCCGTGGTGAACTCTATTGATTTGCATGCCTCGAATACATTGTGCTCGATGACCGTGTCCTTTACCTGCATATAGCGGTTGGGCAGAGAATTGGGAACGGCATACATAAGCGCGAGGGCGGAGAAGAAGCGTTCTCCGGCAAGCCCGAGCATGGTATTGGAGCGCAGTACCTGGTCCTCGCCCACAACGCGTATGCCTCCGGTATTGCGTATGCCGTGGCCTATGAACAGATTACCTTCGGCGGTATTGCGGTCGCCATGGCGCAGAGCAAGCACTCCTTGGCACTCATAGAACACATTATTCTTGATGCAGTTTTCGCTGGATTTTATGGACACGACCTCAACCTCGCCATTGCAGCGGTCGAAGAAATTCTCTGAAATGAGCGTGCGGGAGTTCTGCATGCATTGCTGCGAAGTGCCCACTCTGATGGTTTCGGCACCGTTGGAGCCATAGACCGGGCGGGGTCCGAACCAGTTGTGGTCAATGCTGTGGTTGTTCTCATCGCAGTCTGGATAATTGAGCATCACGATGAGGGTCACGCCAAGGTTAAGCTTGCCGAGGAATGAGCAATGGTCGACCCTGTTACCCCGTCCGTAAAGATGCACATAGCTATAGGAGATGTCGCGTCGCGCGGGAACGCAGCGGTCTATCACACACTCGGTGAGGCGGCATCCTTCCGCCATTTCATCGCCATTGCGGAACTCCACCACACTACCCCTGTCAGCCACGCAGCCCCGGAACACCAGACCGGAAATTTCCAGACCCGTGCCGGAAATGTGGAGCGACGACCTGCCGCTCACGACCACCTTGCCGGGATTTGCCGCAGCCACCACTGCCGGGGCGGAAGCTTTCCAGACGAGGTCCACATCCTCATACACTCCGTCAGCCACAAAAATGGTGTCGCCTGCCGACACTTTCTGAAGCCGGGAAGCCACGCCGCCGAGCTGCACGGGCTTCTGCGCGCATGAACATGCTGCAAAGGCAATGACTGCCGTTATAAGTATTCTTCTCATCATTTCCACTGTATCCCTGCGTTGTTCCTTATCTTGGAGATGGCATCAGTGGGCAGCACGATTTCCGGTTTTTCCTTCACCGTGCCGAGGCTGACGCCCTTTTGCTTTCCCCCGTATATAGTATTGGATTCCCATATCACAGCCGAGGGTGGGGTTCCGGGCATCACGATGACAGGATTCATCGATGACTTGCCCGACACAAGGGTATTGCCGCTCACCAGCAGGTTCGCGGGTGCACTGTCCTGGGTACTGCGGGCGCCGTAATTAACTACTATACCACTGTAGCAATCCACGAAATAATTGTCTTTGACCTTGCAGTCGATGGCTGTCCAATAGCCGTTGAGCGCCGCCCCGGTTTCGCCTGTAACCACACAGAGCGCAGCCTTGTAGTTGCTGCCCGTGAGGTTCAGGAACCAATTGCCCTCAACCAGATGCCTCTCCCCTATTATGCGCACGCCGCCTACTTCACCCCTGCCTCCGGAAAGGAAATAGTTGCCGCGCACCGTGCAGTCGTTGCCGTGTCGCAAGGTAAGGCTTCCCTCCCCTTCCTCAAAGAGGTTTTCCTCGTAAACATTGTGGCAGCTCTTGTTGGAAATGATTTCGGCCCTCTCGCCATTGCAGCGATAGAACCAGTTGCCGCTCACATAACAGAAAGCGTCGTTCATGGAAAAGTCGCTTGTTCCTATGCGTATGGCTTCCTGGCCGTTTCGCGCCTTGCCGTTTTCGTCGTAATGGGTATAAGGGCGGTAGAAATAGTTGTCGGAGATGGTGTGGTAGGGCACGATTCCGTCCTCCATCCAAACAACGAGGAGGCAGCCCATATTCTTCTTTTCGAGGAAGGTACAGTGAGAAATCTCGTTGTACTGCCCGTACATCGACACCCATTTGGTATCCACATCGGAAACCCTGCTGCCTTTGCCGTCAATCTTGCAATGCGAGATGCGGCAGTTGGAACAGCCTTTGGCAAATGTGAGGACCGAACCCTTCACGGAAGTGTCGAGGCTGGTGAAGCTGAAGCCCTCAGCCACGAGCCAGCTGCCCTGGAGCTGGATTGAGGAATGGCCCTTGAACACCACCTTGCCGGGAGTCTGCGCCCTGAGGACGACGGGAGACTCTTCGCTTCCGTCGGCAGTGAGTTTGAGAGAAATGTCGGAATACTCTCCATCTGCCCACACTATCACGGTGCCCGGCACCGCAGCTTTCACCGCCGTCCTGAAAGTTTCGGCATCCTTCACCAACACCTCACCGGCTCCGCCATGAACGGGCTGAACCCTGGGGATAGAATACGCGTCGTGGCACCCGACCACCAGGAGGAGTGCCATGACGCCAAACAACTTATTGAACTTCAGCATTATTCCTATAATACATTGGACCAATATAGATCAAGCTCAATATACCCTTCGCGGTCGGTGTTTGCAAGGCCGGTGGCGAGGTCGGCGCAGGTAATGTCGCGCACTACCACATAACCCACCTTGCGAACGCCAGCAAGTCCGGTATCGGGCTTCTTGGTGTCCTTGGCGTAATCGTAGCTCGTGTACTGAAGGCCAAGCACGCTGCCCTTGACCCATGTGCTGCCCTCAGAGGTGCCCAGGGCTGGAGCGCCGGAGCCCGCCTTGCCAACGCTGGTGGCAATGTCATCGAGCGTACCGTCGGAAACACTTGCCTTGAGAGTCTCGTCGGTCACAATCAGCAGGTATATCACGGGAGTACCGAATGTGGTAGGCAGGGCGTTCTTGTCGGAGTCGAAGTGGCACTTGAGCTGGTTTGCAGTGTTGGCCGGATTGCAGAAGCTCAGCTTGTGGGCGCTGTTGCTGATGGCGAAGAGGTATGGCTGCACGCTGTAGTAGTCGGTTTCCGAACCAGCCACCTTGCCGGCAGAAGGTGTCACCGTATTGCTTCCGCTGAGTGCAAACGGATCAATGTTGGAAGATTTGAACTCGTCCACCGAAATCACCTTTCCTTCGTCGAGAAGTATGAAGGCATTCTCGCGGTTATAGTCGGGATAGGTGTTCTTGGAGTTGGAGCCAATGCCAATCCTGAGCCCTTTGGTGAAGAAGAAAGGATATACGGTAATCTCTCCGCAGTCGAGCTCGTTGCCGCCGTTCCACACCGCAACGAGGCTGACCTGCTTCTTGGCAGTGCCTGTGATGGTGCGGGGAACGGTGAACCTGGCGTCGATGTCGGTAGCCTCTCCGTTGAGGGCAACTTCGATTCCGTCAATCTTGAATTTTTCTATGGATGCGAAATTTTCACCCTTTACCGTGACTTCCCTGCCGAGGAAAATCTTGTCGTACCCGGTGTCGGTGGGAGCGATGCTCGCAAATACGGGCGCTGCAGGGCCGACGGGGGTGGTGTCAATCCGGAAAGCTTCCGCAATGGCAAGAATCTGGTCCGCGGATACGCCATACACGGCGGTGAGGGCCTTGGCTACGACTGCAGGAGTCTGCTGCTCAAGTCCGGTAGGAATCTTCACGGTGATGGCATCTGCGCCCTGGTCGGAGATGAGCAGGGTTTCGTCGCCCCACTTCACTGCGGACACCAGGTCAAGGTTTTTGCCGGTCAGGGTTACTTCATCGCCAAGCAGAGCAGGGCTTTCCTGGGTATAAGGATCGAACTTGGGCAAGCTGAGGGTAAACTTGTAGGCGAACGAAAGGATGCCTCCGCTCCAGACGGCGGTAATGTCGATTTCGCTGTCAGCCTCGCCGGTGTTCACCAGAGGCACGGCCACCTCGACTGCATCGGCTTCCTGGGATACGAAGCTGCTCACGGCAACTCCCCCGAAACTTACGGAAGTTACCTGCCCAAGATTGCGTCCGGAGATGGTAACCACCGTTCCCACGGTTCCCGAAGCGGGAGCAAAGCCGCTCACAAGCGCATCGGTAACTGGAATGGTCACGAAATAGTCGTATTTGAATACAGGAGTGGTGGCATCGGCATCGTAAACGACAAGGTCAACCATATAAGGGTCGTCCTGCTGGCCCTTGCCGATATCGGGAATCTCGAAAACGAGAGTCTTCATTTCCTGGCTGACGATGGTGGCGTCGAGTCCGTCGATGGTCACCTTGCCCACCTTGTCAAGATTGAGCCCGAGGGCGGTTACCTGAGTGCCCACATAGGCACGCACGGTTCCGCTTTCATCGGTATTGGGGTTGAGCTTTTCCGTAGTGACATTCACCGCAGGGGTGTTCTCTGCGGGTGTCACCTCGTCTTCGCATGCGGCAAAGGCAAAAAGGGCCGCAAATGCAAGTATGCTAAATATCTTCTTCATATTCCGGAGCATTAAAGTTTGGAATAGTCATAATCGTACTTCTGCCAGTAGAAGTTGAAGGTCACGCGCGACGATCCGTAATTCTGGGCGTTGTAGATGCCCCAGTCGATGCCGGTGATGTGCAGGAAGCCCAGGCGGCGGATGTTTTTGGCAGGAGTTTCCTTGATGTAGCCGTTGTTGTAGTAGTAAGCAACGAGGAAGACCGCATCCAGCTTGTAGCCGTCCTCATCCACAAGGTCGGTAATCTGGCGGCTGCACCATTTGTCGGATTTGATGGCGCCTGCGAGCGAAGATACCGAGATTCCCGCTATGGTGCCGGCGTTGACATCGATGGGGAACAGTTCCTCATTGATATTGTCGATGCTGCCCGCCACCACCTTGGCAGCAAGGGCCTTTTCGGCATCGGAGGATGCGTCGGGGTTCAGGTAACGGAAGGCGAGGATGGGAGTGCCGGGCATATTGTTGTTGCTGCCGGGCACGCGGTAGTCGTTGGCGGGAGTTCCGGTGGCGGCAGTGTAGAAGTTCTTCAGCTGGCTGTTGGAGTTGGCGGGAGAATTTACCTGCAGCACATTTCCGCTCACTGCAGAAATGAAGAAGTAGGGCACCACAGAGTCGTATTCCTCGTCGGATACCACACCTGCCTTGGGAGTGTTTGCCGCATCCCACTGTGCATTCTGGTACTTCATTGCAATGGGGTCAAGCACATCCTTCCACTTGGAGTTTTCGTAGGCGATGCCGGTCTCGGGAGAGAAGAACGATACATATTCATTCTTCTCGGTACGGCCCTGCGCCCAGGTACGCGCATTCTCCCAGAACTTCACAAAAGGCACATACACCACGAAGGACTCGGCCAAGGTGATGCTTTCGTTGCCTTCGAAATACACGGCGCTAAGGCTCACGGTAGTCTCGCCGTCTTCAAAATCGCCTGCGGGGATGGTAAAGCTGAGTTTGGAAGGTTCCTTGAAAATGGGTGCCTCGAATTCGCCTACCAGAACCTTTTCCACATTGTTCAGGTATTCTCCTGTGAGTGTTATGCTCTTGCCCACAGCGGTACGCTCGAAAGTGTAGGCGTCGAACTTGGGCACATAGCGTATGACCTTTATGCCGGGAGCTCCGCTGAGGGAAGTGAAAACCTCGCTGCTGCCGTTGAAGTACCCGAGGGTGATGGAAGCGTCGGCCTCTTCAACATAGGGAACCTTCACCACGAGCTCGTCGTCGGATGCCACCACTATCTCGGCCTTATGGCCTTCGGTGTAGCCTTCCGCAGTAAAGAGCACGGTGGTGACGGCGCTGAGGCCGCTTCCGCTGATGAGCACTTCCGAACCCATCTCGGCACTCTCCTGAAGCAGGGAAGCTGCGATGGTGGGAACGGTGAAGGAGCAGTTGAACACATTCTGCGACACTCCCCTTCCGAGGTCGTTCACAAGCACGATGTTGCCGGAAGTCACTCCGTTGGCAACCTTGAGGGTGAGCCTGGTGTCGGAAATCTTCTCCGCGAAACCGACTGCCACATCGCCGATATAGGCTTCGGTCACATCGTTCAGGAAGGAGCCGTTAACGGTAATCACCGCACCTACGGGAGCCGTTTCGGGAGAGAAGGATTCGATTACCGGGGCGGAAGGCACCACCTCGTCCACATTGGTCTGGTCGCATGCCGCTGCAACGAAGGCAACGGCTGCCAATATATATAAACCTAACTTTTTCATATCAATAGCCGGGGTTCTGAGCTACACTCTTGTTGATATTGATTACGGACACCGGGATGGGCAGCAGGGTCTGCCACTCGGAGATGGGATTCACCACATAGTCGTATGCGGCATAGAAGGGTTCTCCGGCGAGGAACGCATTGATGGTGGAAACCGCGGTTCCCCAGCGGAGAAGGTCGAAGAAACGCTGGTTCTCGAAAGCGAGTTCAAGCCTGCGCTCTTCCCTCACAGCCTGGCGGAAAGCGTATTTGGAAGGCAGGTCGCCGAGGGAATATGCGGGGATGCCGGCACGCTCACGCACAGCATTGAGACGGGAGAGGGCTTCGGCAGAAGGGCCTTCGAGTTCGTTGCGGGCCTCTGCATAGAGAAGCAATACATCGGCAAGACGGATGATGGGGAAGTCGTTCTCGGCATCCCATTCGCTCGTCATGTCCGGATCGATGAACTTGCTGCAATAACGGGCGTTGGCATTATCAACCAGGGTGCCGGTGGTGGCGTTGAAATAGCTGGTCTGAAGGCAGACATCCTTTCGCAGGTCGCCGGGATTGGCATCGAATGCGGATATGATGTTGTCGCTCGGATAATTATAGTGCTTGGGAGAGCCTATCGCCACATTGCCGCCGTTATTGATGGGAGCGTAGAGCGTGGTGAAAGGAGAACCGATGCCGAGATTGCCGCTGCGGTAGCGCACCGCGAGGATGATTTCGGCATTACCTTCGTTGGCCTTGTCGAACACATCGGCATAGGGCACCAGCTGGGCCCCCGTGGTGGGATCGCCGCATTCGTCAAGCACTTCCTTCAGCAGATTTGCCGCGGTGGAATACTTGGCATCTGCGGCCTTGTACCTGGTCATGTAAACCTTTGCGAGCAGGGCTTTCGCAGCCTTGAGGTCTGCGCGGCCCAGGTCGTTGGAAGGAATGCTTGCGGGAAGGAGCGCTTCATCCACGACCGCTTCCAGATCTTCCTCGATAAGCGCCCAGACATCCGATGAAGGACTGCGCTGCATGTAGCGGGCTTCATCGGCGCCAGTCTTGGAAGTAACAACGAACACGGGGCCCCAAAGACGCACCAGATTGAAATACATCCAGGCGCGGATGAAGCGGGCCTCGCCCTCGAAACGCGCACGCTGCTGTGCGTCTTCAACCACATCGAGGTTAGCAATCACGGTGTTGGCGCGGTTGACGGCCACATAAAGGGCATCCCAGTAATCCTGGACCCAGGAATTGGCAGTGAGCACAACCAGCTGGTCAAGCTGTTCGATTAGCTTGGAATCCTGCGAGGTGGAGTTGTTCACCCTCATGCGGGCATTGTCGCTGCGCAGTTCGGTCATGGCCCATTCGTTATAAACGACATCATACAAACCATTGTACATGCCTATCACGAGGTTGTTCACCGAGGTAGCGTCCTTCACATACTCGTCGGCGGCGACTTCGGAATAGGGATACTGGTCGAGATTGCAGGCGCTAAGGCCGAACAATGCTGCAATGACTATGATTATATTCTTTTTCATATCGTATCCTCCTGTTTAGAATTTGACATCAAGACCCAGGGTAATGGTGGAAGTGATGGGGAATCCGCCACGCTGATAACCCGAAATCATTGGCGAAGAGTAGTTGCCGGAAGTCATCCTGGACTCGGGGTTCACGCCCTTGTAGTCCTTGCTCCAGATGTATGCGAGGTTCTGGCCGGTAAGATAGACCCTCAGTCCGCTGAGCCTGCCCCGGAGGTCCTTGCTGTCGAAGGTGTAGCCCATGGCCACATTCCGAAGGCTGATGTAGGAGCCGTTCTGCAGAGGATAGTCGGTAAGAAGCATGTCGTAGCCCACTTTCATGTAGGGAACCTTGCCGTTGCCGGGATAGTCGGCGCTGACCCAGCGGTTCTTAAGATATGCGGTATTGTATTTGTGCGATTCGTTGTAGTAAACATCGCCGTTGAATACAGTCACTCCGGCAACTCCCTGGATGAGCACCGAAAAGTCGAACTTGCCGAACTTGATGGTGTTGGTGAGGCCGTAGGAGAATGCAGGATAGGGATTCCCGAGAGCTACGCGGTCGTCGTCACCCAGCACGCCGTCGCCACTGGTATCCACGATGCGAAGTCCGCCGGGCACATCTGCCGCAAAATGGGGATTCGACTGGATTTCAGCGGTGGTGTTCCACACTCCGTCGGTCTTGAATCCATAATACTGGATAAGAGGATCGCCAACGCGAGCGATGTAATTCTCGCTGCGTTCACCCTGGGTAATCACTTCGCGTTCGCCGCCGATTTCAAGCAGTTTGTTGCGGGTGAAGGAGATGTTGAAGTCGCTCGACCAGGTGAAGCGGCGCTTCTTGACATTGAGCGTATTGAGCTGAAGTTCCACGCCGGAATTGCGCACCCGGCCTATGTTGTTCCAATACTTGGTAAAGCCGGTGAACGACTGGGTAGGCTGCTCGAAGAGGAGGGCCCTGGTGATGGAATAGTATGTATCGACCGAGAGGTTGATGCGGTTGCGCAGCACGCTGAGGTCGAAACCGAGATTGAACTCGTCGGTCTGTTCCCAGGTGATGTCGGCATTCGCGAGCGTAGTGGAATTGTTGGCGGTTCCGGAAACCAGGCTGCCATTACCGGCGCCGGTCACATAGTTGGCTCCTCCGAGCACTTCGAGTGCGGAGTAGTAGTTCACATTGTTGTTGCCGGTCACGCCGTACGAAGCCCTGAGCTTGAGGGTGTTGATCCAGTCGATTTCACGCATCCAGGGTTCCTGCGAAACACGCCAGCCTGCGGATACGGAGGGGAACCATGCATTGCGGTTGCCCTTGGTGAATAGCGACGAACGGTCGAGTCGAAGCGATGCTGAAAACAAGTATTTGTCAGCATAGCTGTAGGTAGCGCGGGCGAGGGCGGATTCCAGTATCTTGTCGGGATAGCGGAATGTTCCTGTGCCGGAACCGTTGCCGTTATTGTTGGCGGCAAGGGAAAATACAGTTGCTGCATTCAGTGTATGAATGTCGTCCGTAGGGAAGCCGGTACCGTCAAGGGAAACTCTCTGCACGCGGGTCTTTTCTACAGTGTAACCTGCAAGCAGGTCCAAGCGGTGGCGGCCCTGTACGAGATTGTAGTTAAGGGTGTTCTCGCTGAGCAAATCGACATAGAGGGTGCTGTTGAAAGTGGCTTCGCTGGGAGTTCCGTCCTTGAGTGCGTTCATGTTCTCATAGGTGTAGGAGGGGCTGTAGCGCAGGTTGAAACCGTCGGAAGTCTTGAAAGTCAACCCCTTGGCAAGGGTAATTTCCAGATACGCATTGCCGAGGCCGGACATGGATTCGCTCCAGCGCTCGGTGTTGGCCATCACGCTCTTGGGGTTGTTGTTGGCGGAGTTGAAAGGACTCACTTTATTGTCCCAGGTGGGATTGCCGTAGGAGTCGGGGTCGCCGGTAGGGGTGGTAATCTGATTGAAGTGGCTGCCTCGGGCGAATCCGGTGTATCCTCCGGTAAAGGCGGTAGTCCAGTCGTTATGCTTCACGGGAAGGAACGAAGGAGTACGGTAGAAGTCGATAAAATTGTTGCGCGGGCGCTCGGACTTGGAATAATTGCCCGAAATGTTGTAGCCGAAGCGCACCTTGGAAGTGAGGTCCACATCAAGGCGGGTGCGCACTGAAAGCTTGTTCACCGAGTTCTGGAGCATGATACCCTGATCCCTGGTATAGGATGCAGAGGTGTAGTAGCGCATTGCCTTGCGACCGCCGGACACGCTGAACTGGGCGTTGGTGATGCCTGTGAAATCGCGTAAGCCTTCGCGCTGCCAGTCGGTGGAGCCGATATTCTTCTCCACCCATGCGGCTGCACGGTCCTGCCCCTTTACGGCAGGGCCTCCTACGGAAGCCTCAAACTCCTGAAGTTGCATATATTCGGTGGCTGTGAGCAGGTCGTGAAGCTTGTATGCGTATTTCATGCCCTGATAAACCTTCACGGAATAGCGAGGCTCATCAGCCTTTCCGCCTTTGGTGGTAATCATGATTACACCGTTGGCCGCACGCGACCCGTAAATGGCGGCCGATGCAGCATCTTTCAGGATTTCAATGGACTTGATGTCGGACGCGTTCACCATGGAAAGGCCGTCGGGCACTGGATAGCCGTCCACTATGATGAGAGGTGAACTGTCGGCGGAGATGGAGCCGGTGCCGCGCACGCGGATGGTAGGAGAAACGCCGACCTCCGAGGTAATGTTGTTGATGCTCAGACCGGCAACCTGGCCCTGCAAGGCGGTAGCCACATCGGAAACCGGCATGTCAATGAGCGCTCCGTCACCTTCAATCTTGGAAATTGAACCGGTGAGATGCGATTTGGTCTGTGTACCGTAACCGACCACGACTACATCATCGAGGAAGGTCTCGTCCGTCTTGAGTGTAACATTGATTTCCCGGGTCTTGCCGACGGGCACTTCTTCGCTCTTGTAGCCGATGTAGGAGAAGACTAGGATTGTTGCATTGTTGGGAACCGCGATGCTGTAGTCACCGTCGATACCAGTAGTGGTTCCCTGGGTGGTTCCTTTGATTACGACCGATGCGCCGATAAGCGGGCCCTCAGAGTCGGAAACAATACCCTTCACCACTTTGTTCTGAGCAGCAGCCGACAATGAAATGAACACCATCAGCAAAGCTGCAAGCCTTGTTTTGAACATACCAACTGATTGATTCTGCTATTAATAAATGGTTTTTTGAAAATTGGTTGACCAATTTTTCTTTTGCAAATATAACCATTAAATTATTAAAAGCAAAAGAATCAGCGGGAAAGGAGAAATTTCCTGCCGGAGAATGCGGAAAGGAGCCAGAGCAACGCCACAATGAGCGCAATTACAACGCAGCTCCTGCCGGCAATGTCGCCGTGGCGCACGAAGAAAGTGGAAGCGGAATTGAGATTGATTTCACCCTCGATGCAGTCCTCCTGCCACCAGGAAGTCCGGGCGGGAAGGTCGCCGCGCTGGTCGATTATGGCGGAGATGCCGGTGTTGGCGCAGCGGGCGATGTCGCGCCGGGTTTCTATGGCACGGAGCCTGGAATAGCTGAGGTGCTGCCTGTATCCGGGAGTATCGCCCCACCAGGCATCGTTGGTAATTACCGCCAGCGCCCGCGCCCCTGCCTTGATGTATCCGGTGCAGTATTCCCCGTAAATGGATTCGTAGCAGACAGGCACCCCTATTTTCGTAACGGAACCGTCCCGGATGAAAGGCAGGCAGCTTATGCGCTTCTGTCCGACGCAGCGCCCCATGACTCCGCCGAGTTTGTCGTCGAGAGGAACGAATATCTTCGGATAAGGGGTGAGTTCGGTGCCCACGACGAGCTTGCTCTTGTGGAAGACATCCGCCCTTCCTGAAGTGTCGGTCATGATGGCGGAATTATGGCTCACGCTCCAGCCGCCGTTGATTTTTCTTGCAACGGGAGCAGGTCTGCGCACCTGCGGATAAATCCTGTATGTGGATGCGCCGAACAGCAGGTTCGCTCCGGGATGCTTCGAGAGGAAATCCTGGAATGTGCGGAAAGTGTTTCCCGCCGCAATATCGTTCAGGACGACATCTCCGGTAAAAGTTTCCGGCGCAATCAGAAGCCCGGTCCATGTGCTGTCGCCCTGCATCGCTTTTTCGTAAATGCCCAGCAACACGGCGTTCTGCTCATCCTGGCTCAGGCTCTCGAACTTCTCGTAAGGGTCGAAATTGGGCTGGGCTATGAGCACCTTGATCGAATCTTCGCTCTTTTCCTTATAATAATGATAGAGATGTGCCGACGCGGCGAAAGGGAAGGCGAGCACGGCGGCGGTCCATGCGAAGAAGGCCGTACGAAGAGGTCTGCGTACTCCCTTGAGGCACAGGAAAATGCTGATGTTGCACACCCATACCCAGAGCGAACCGCCAAGCGTGCCGGTGAACTCGTACCACTGTATGCAGCGGGTGCTTTGGGCAAAGGCGTTGCCGAGAACCAGCCAGGGAAAAGAAATCTCGGCACTTTGCAGATACCATCTTTCCCACGCAATCCACAGGACTGCGAGGAAAATATACGGAAGGATGCCCCCGAACCGCTTCTTGAAAAGACGGAAAGGCCACCAGATAACGGCCATCTGCAGGGCATTGGCAAGAACGGCGAACACTGCGCCTCCCACCGTGGCGTTTGCAACCCACCACACGGTGGCGGCATTCCATAGCACGAAACAAAGGTAAATCCATCCCCAGAAGCGCTTCACTCCCCTTTCCGAAGCCAGATGCTCCGCCCATAGCAGGGGCACGAAACCCACAAGTGCGAAAAAGCCGCAGTGGGGCACGAGCCAAGGTATGCTCAACAGCACAGCAGAAAGCAGAACGAGTGGCAGTATGGTCCTGACCTGATTACTCATCCCCTTCTTCCTCCTCCGGCGGCATGTTGCCGCTGTATTTGCGCCACTTGCCGAGCAGGGCGGTCATGTCGGCGGGTATCTCCGAATCGAAACGGAGCCATTTGCGGCTGACGGGATGTTCGAACCCGAGGGTGCGGGCATGCAGCGCCTGACGGGGGCAGATTTCAAAACAGTTGCGGATGAACTGGCGGTATTTGGCGTAGATGGTGCCCTTGCGGATTTCGGCACCGCCATAGCGCTCGTCATTGAAAAGGGGATGGCCGATGGAGGCCATGTGAACGCGTATCTGATGGGTTCGGCCTGTTTCCAGGCGGCATTCCACGAAGGTAACGAAGCCGAAACGCTCCAGCACGCGAAAATGCGTAACCGCGTGTTTGCCCTGCGAAGGGTCGGCGCTCACGCGGAAGCGCAGGCGGTCGTTGGGGTCACGGGCGATGTTGGCATCGATGGTGCCTTCGTCTTCCTTGATGTCGCCCCATACTATGGCATTGTAGCAGCGCTCGATACTGTGGTCGTAGAACTGCCTGGCGAGTTTAAGCTGGGCTTCGTCATTTTTCGCCACGAGCAGCAGTCCGCTGGTGTCCTTGTCGATGCGGTGCACGAGTATCCCCCCTTTTTCAGCATCTTCCGCAGCCGAAGCTTCCCTGCCGAGGTGGAAGAGAAGGGCGTTGACCAGGGTGCCGTCGAAATGTCCGTGGCCCGGGTGCACCACCATGCCTGCAGGCTTGTTCACCACCAGCACATCGTCGTCCTCATAAACTATATCGAGAGGGATGTCCTGCGGCACGAGGTCCACACCCCTGCGGCGGTAGGGCATCACGAAGCGGATGATGTCGCCTGGGCGCACCAGCAGGTTTGCCTTGGCGGTTTTATCCCCCACTTTCACATAACCTTCCTTGATTGCACACTGGATGCGGTGGCGCGAAGTGTCCTCGAGGTGCGCCGACATGTATTTGTCGATACGGACGGGCACCTGACCGGCATCTACGCTGAGCCGGAAGTGCTCGAACATGCCTTGCTCGGCATCCTCAATTATTTCATCGTCGTTCCAGTCCATGTCGCGGCTGTTTTCCGAAGGCTCACAGGCCGAGCTCCTCGAGTTTGGACGGCTCCGTGGTAAGATGCAGGGTAACTGCGGCTCCCATGGTAAGGGCTCCGCTTGCCGATGTGGGGCTCTGCTTGTAAACCACGGCATTCAGCGAATCGCTGTATGTCTTTACGCCTTTGTCGAAGTGGAGCTTGCCTATGTTGAGAGAATTGTCGTGGACGGCATCCACGGCACGAAGGTATTTGAGTCCGATTGTATTGGGGGCATAGGTGCGGTTGTCCTCGGAATTGAGGCCCACCATGAGGTCGATGTAGGAGCCGCTCTCAATCTGGGTGCCCGCCTTGATTTCGCGGCTGTTGTAGAGCTGTTTGAGCACATTGTTGGTGGCCATGTCGTTCACATAGATGAGACGCCCGAGATTAAGCCCCTTGGAAGCAAGTTCGGCCTTCGCCTGTCGCATGGAATACCCTACGAGAAGAGGCATGGTAACCTCCTTTGCAGTTTTGGCATTCGTGGTGAGCTGGATGCTGCGGCCCTTCTTCACCCTGCTGCCCCCCTTCGGATACTGGGTGAACACCGCGCCCTTCTTCATCCTGCGCACGAACACCGAATCCGCAATCTCCACTTTCAGCCCGACCCGCTCGGCATTGTACTTCGCCTCTTCGAAGGTCATGTTGGTAAAATCCGGAACATCGATTTCCTTGTTGTGCTGGGTGATGGCTCCGAGGCCAATGCTTGCAAGCACCAGGATGGCAGCCACGAAAAGAACCGCCAGTATTATATTGCGCACTATCCAGTTCGACCAGATACTGCCGCCCTTGCCTTTATCCTTGTTTTCTGCCATAGCATACAAAGATAATTATTTTTCCGTAATTACCAGTTCGACACTCACATCCCACGGCCTGGCATCAATGTGCCCGACTATGCGTCCTGCATGGGCCACGCCCACCTTGAAACAGTGCAGCGATGGAAGAAAACGGTCGTAGTAGCCCTTCCCGTGGCCTTTGCGCCTGCCATCGGCATCGAAAGCCTGCCCCGGCACTATTGCAAAGTCTATCTCGGAAGGATGCACTTCGAGGGCTTCTTCCGAAGGTTCCATGATGCCGAAACGCCCCATACGCATCAGTTCCGGGTCGTATTCGCGAAGTATCATCTGCGTGTCATCCACCACCACGGGCAGGGCGATGCGCTTGCGTCCGTGCCAGCGGGCAATGAATTCCTGGGTACGGGGTTCGTCACGCACGGCCCAGAATGCCAGAACGGTCGAAGCCTCCCTGAACTCCGGAAGGGCTTCAACCGCCTCGAAAATATCGTCGCAGCGAAGAATCATCTGCGCGGGCCTCCCGGGCCGCCGGGGCCGCCAGGGCCGCCCGGGCCTCGCATCTGGCTGCGGTCGAAGGTGCCGAAACGGAAAGTCAGCGACGCAATGATGTAACGGCCAAGCGTGTTGTTCACCACCTCGTTGTGGTAGTTTTCGCCGTCGGTCACCGACAGGTTCTTGGCCTGGCCGAGGATGTCATAGCCCTTCACGGCAAAGGTGACTTTATTCTTGAAGAGCAGTTTCTGGATTTCGGCATTGAGCACGGTTTCGGAAGGTTGGGCGCTCGCATAGCCGTTATACCAGTTCTGGTTGCCCTCTGCCTTGAAGGTGATTCCGGTCTGTTCCCATGTCCAGTTGGCGGTGAGGCGCACCTGATTGTTGAAGGTGGTGGTGCGGTCGTCGCGTATGGAATAGCGCGAATCGTTTATGCGGGTGCGGGCCGATGCGGTGAGTTCGAGGGCGTCGTTGCGGTATGTCACGCGGAAGCGCTCGGTGACGCCGAGGCTGCGCACGGTACTGGTGACAATGTGGGCGTCCTTCCATGAGGCATCGCTCCACAGACCTACGATTTCATCCATGAATCCGTAATAGTCGCCTCCGGTGGAATAAGTGGTGGTGTTGATGTCGGTGCCCACATAGGATGAAGATTCAGACCAGTTGATGCGCGCGAAATTGGAAATGGAGAAATTGCTCTTTCCGAGAGGGATGTTGGCAAAGCCGTTCACTCCGGCGGAAGCCCTGTCGGGCCCGTTGAAAGGCATGGAATACTGGGCGCCGCCTTCATACCATGTAAGGCTCACGATGGGATTCTGCACATAACTTCCTTCGAAACGGACATTGAGGGAAGCGAAGGTTTTCTTGTTGTTGTAGCGCACATCGCCGCGCAGGCTGTGGGAGAAATAAGGGGTCAGGTTAGGATTACCGAAACTCACATTGAGAGGGTCGGAGTTGTCGGGAACCGGCATCAGCTGCCTGGTCGAAGGCTGCGAGGATGTTCCGCGATAGAACATGCGGGCATTGGCGTTGTCGTTGAACTCCCACCAGAGCATCAGGCGGGGCGAGAAATTCCAGCGGAAGTCCGTGTATTCCACGGGAGAATAACTTTGCGTGAAACTGTCGTAGCGGGTAGTGTTGTTGTAGGTGCTGGTAGGCGTGGCGGCAAAACCCAGCTGGGCTCGCGACTTCTCCCTCTGGTACATGAGGTTGGCACCTATTTCCTGGGTGGTGGAACGGTTCTCTATCTCGTTGGAATACACATAGTCGAAGACTCCCCCGTTGGCAAGGTCATAAGTTTTCTTCTCGGAAGTGGACCTGCTCCAGCCGTAGCGGTAGTTGAGTTCCGCATACAGGTTGTGCCCGAGGGGTTCGGTGTATGTCACGCGCCCCCACAGGCTGCTGCTCTTCTGGTTGGAACTGATGCTCTGGTTGATGGTGGAGTCGGTACCGGAAATCCAGGTATCTGAACGGTTTATGGCGTCCAGGTCGTTGTTGCTGAACGAATAGCGGCCCATGAAGGTCATAGTGCGCCCGGGAATGCCGAGACGCTGGCGCAGCAGGAAGAATCCGCTCGTGGACACATTCTTGTTGTCGCCCGACTGAAGGCTGGAACCGCGGTTTATCTGCACTGCGTCGCCGCTTGCAAGGTTGAGGCTGTCGGTGGCGTAGTCGTTGCGCTGGAGGTAATTTCCGTTTCCGAACTCAACCCTCGGTTCGAAAAGGATGGAAGTGTTCTCGCTGAATTTATGGTCCACGCGGATACCGAAACGGTGTCCGTTGGACTTGGTGGTGCTGGAACCGTCGGAAGAATAATTCAGGTTGTAGGGGTCGCTGCCGGTGACATAGGTAACCTTGTCACTCTGCTCCAGCACATCCTTGCCGGTGTGGTTGTAAAGATAGTTGGAATTGAAGTCCATGTCGCCGTCAAAGAGGGTCCAGCTGCCGTTGGCGCCCGCCATGTAGGAGGTGGTGATGCCGTTGCCTCCGCCCCATCCGCCTTGGCCGCCGCCCATTCCGCCCTGACGCATGTTGCCCATCATGGAGCCGGAAAGGTCATTGAATCCGCGGTTGTTGGTATTGTTGCCGTTGAGGATGATGCTGAGCTGGCGCTTGTCGGTAAAATTACCTATGAAGGCAGCTCCCTGATAGCGGAAATCTCCGTCAATACCCTCGTCGGCAGGCACATCGTGACCGGCCCCGGCCATGATGTTGCCGAAAGCGCCCTTCATCATGCCTGGCTTGATGTCGAGGTCGATGACTTTTTCCTCTTCACCGTCGTCAATGCCGGTAAACTCGGCCTGCTCGCTCTTCTTGTTGATGACCTTGAGCTTGTTGACAAGCTTTGCGGGGATGTTCTTGGATGCGAGCTGAGGGTCGTCGAGGAAGAAAGTCTTGCCCTCGATGGTAATCTTGGTGATTGTTTCTCCCTGGAAGGTGATGGAACCGTCCTCGTTCACTTCCACGCCGGGGAGTTTCTTGAGAAGGTCCTCAAGCATGTCATTGTCGGTGGTCTTGAACGAACTGGCATTGTATTCCAGGGTATCTTTCTTCACCACGATGGGGTTGCCAACCGCCGAAACCGATGCGGCGTCGAGCACCTGCCTGTCGGGGTCCATCTTGAGTGTACCGAGATTGGTATCGCCTTCCACCTTCAGCTCCCGGGTAAGGGTCTTATAGCCGAGAAGCTCGGCTTTCAGGGTATAGACGCCCTTGCGCACGCCGGTTATGGCAAAATCGCCGTTGTCCGAACTGAGGTTGAATTTATCCGGTTTTTCCGAGCCCTGCTTCGTGAGCGACACGGTAGCGAAAGGCACGGACTCTCCGTTGGAAGAATCAGAAAGTGTTCCGGTAACTTTATTTTGTGCAAAAAGGCCGGTGCTGAAAACAAGACCGGCGACGACGCTGATTGTTCCTCTCAAAATATTCATAACTGAATTAAGACGCGCCTGCGCGCACAAGGTTTAATGGAATTATTTAATTCGGTCAGGATTTTGTGCTATGAATTTTTCCCAGCTCGACGCGCCCCCCTTACCGGAAGTGAGAGGACTCTTGAGCTGATAGTAGTGGCACATTGCGATTGCGAGGGCATCGGTTGCATCGAGATACTTGCTTTCGATGCTGATGCCAAGAGTGCGCTCCACCATCAGGGCAACCTGCTCCTTGGAAGCCGCGCCATTACCGCAAATAACCATCTTGGCTTTTCGGGGAGCGTATTCCGTAATTTCCAGCCCGTGCTCAGCCGCCGCCGTCATCACGGCCCCCTGCGCCCGCCCGAGCTTGAGTATGACCTGGGCGTTCTTGCCATAGAAAGGCGACTCGATGGCGAGGTCGGTTGGGCTGTGGAGCCCGCAGAGGGCGGAAACCTTTTGGAAGATGCACTGCAGCTTGTCATAAGGGGAACTTATGCGGCGCAGGTCCAGCACTCCCATATCGACATAGGAGGGATGCCCGGCCTCATCCACACGGACAATCCCGAAACCAAGCAGGTTGGTTCCGGGATCGATGCCGAGTATGGTTCTTGCCTTAGTCAATGATGTCGAAGCCTGTGTATGGACGCAGCACTTCGGGAATCACGATTCCTTCAGGGGTTTGGTTGTCCTCGAGCAGGGCGGCCACGACGCGGGGCAGGGCGAGCGACGACCCGTTGAGGGTGTGCGCAATCCGGGTCTTGCCATTTTCGTCGCGGTAGCGCAGATGCAGCCTGTTGGCCTGGAAGGACTCGAAGTTGGAGACCGAAGAGATTTCCAGCCAGCGGCCCTGTGCCGCGCTCCAGAGCTCGAAGTCGTAGGTGATTGCGGAAGTGAACGACATGTCGCCGCCGCAGAGCCTGAGAATATGATATTTGAGGCCGAGTTTCTGAACCAGCCCCTCTACATGGGCGACCATCTCGTCGAGGGCCTTGTAGGAATCCTCAGGACGCTCCACGCGCACGATTTCGACCTTGTCGAACTGGTGCAGGCGGTTGAGTCCGCGCACATCCTTGCCGTAGGAGCCTGCCTCACGGCGGAAGCAGGGGGTGTAGGCGGTAAGCTTCTGGGGAAGCTGGGAATTTTCCAGGATTACATCGCGGAAAATGTTGGTGACGGGCACCTCAGCAGTAGGCACGAGGTAGAAATTGTCCAGGCCCACATAATACATCTGGGCTTCCTTGTCGGGAAGCTGGCCCGTGCCGAAGCCCGAAGCGGCGTTCACCACCACGGGAGGTTCGGTCTCCTGATATCCCGCCTTGGTGTTTTCGTCAAGGAAGAAATTGATGAGCGCCCTCTGCAACCTCGCGCCCTTGCCCTTATACACGGGGAAACCGGCGCCGGTAATCTTGACTCCGAGGTCGAAGTCGATGATGTCATATTTCTTGGCAAGCTCCCAATGGGGCAGGGCTCCTTCAGGGAGCTTCACATCGGGGCCGCCTTCTTTCACCACCACATTGTCGGATGCATCCTTTCCGTTCTGCACCAGGCTGCAGGGAGTGTTGGGCAGCAGCACGAGCTGGCTTTGCAGCTCTTCCGCCACGGCCTCGCCCTGTGCGAGAAGTTCGGAACTCTTCTGCTTGAGGGTGGCGACTGCCGCCTTCGCGCTTTCCGCCGCATCTTTGAGGCCCTGCTTCATGAGGGCGCCGATTTCAGCGGCCTTCTTCTTCTGCTCGGCAAGCAGGCTGTCGCTCTGCTGCTGGAGGGCACGGCGGCGTTCGTCGAGCTCGAGCACTTTGTCCACTATGGGTTTTGCATCGAAATTCTTGACTTTCAGGCGGTCGACAATCGCCTGAGGGTCATCACGGAGTGATTTGAGAGTGAGCATATCTTGTACTAAAAGTTAAAAGAGCCTACACTTCTTCCGGAGTGCAGGCTCTCATTCTATTCATTACTCCCCGGAATTAATTCTCAAAAGGGATTACGGAGACGAAGGATTTGTCCTCTTTCTTGCGGGAGAACTTCACCGTTCCGTCAACAAGTGCATAAAGGGTGTGGTCCTTGCCCATTCCCACATTCTTGTCGGGATTGTGCACGGTACCCCTCTGGCGTACGATAATGTTGCCGGCCTTAACGACCTCGCCGCCGAATTTCTTGAGGCCCAGACGCTTGCTGTGCGACTCACGACCGTTCTTTGAACTGGATTGACCTTTCTTGTGTGCCATAATGATTAAGCGATTTCGTTAACCTTGATCTTGGTGAGTTTCTGGCGGTGACCGTTCAGTTTCTGGAAGCCCTTGCGGCGGATCTTCTTGAACACGATAACCTTGTCTGCCTTGACATCGTCTGCGAGAACCGTTGCCTTTACAACGGCACCTTCTACATAGGGAGCACCGACTTTGACATCGCCCTCGTTCTCGATGAGGAGGACCTTGTCAAATTCTACTTCTGAATCCTTGGCCTGAGGAAGACGGGGCACGAAAATCTCGTTTCCGGCCTCAACCTTGAACTGGCTGCCTGCAATGTCTACGATTGCGTACATAATAACTAAACTTGTTTAAAGTTTGTGGCTGAAGGCGTCCGTTCCTCCGAACGGCACTTGACGGGCCCTGCAGTCTTCTGAAAAATCGGACTGCAAAAGTAGTAATTTTTGACAAATCCGCAAAATAATTTATTATTTTTGCCTGCTGAAAACAAGATTGTTACGAAATGGACGGCATTTTCACCTACAGCAAACCTGTAACCGGCAAGAACAACATCGGCCGGCGCGGCGATCAGACCATCCTCTCCAACCTCATCCTCAATTCGGAGAATGTGGTGATATATGAGCCGCCCAAGACCGGCAAGACTTCCCTGCTGCAGCAGACTTTCTTCGGCATGCGCATCTCCGGGAAGCAGTTCAGCACAGCCGAAGTGTCCCTGCTCAACATCCGCGACACATCTTCCCTGATGCTGCTTCTCGGCTCCACCATCATACGCTCCGAAGCCACCACTCCGGACGAATTCGCATCGATGGTGAAAGTGTGCCTGCCCGACACCCACTTCGTCTTCGACCCGGCAAGCTACGCCGCAACCGACTCGGTGCTCTCGCTCAACTGGGACATCGACGAAGGCGACATCCGCTCCATCTTCTGCCTCCCCTACCGCATTGCCGCCATCAAGGGGAAAAAGTGCATAGTGGTGCTCGACGAATTCCAGAACATCACCTTCCTCGACGGCTGGGAAAAGATACTGAAGATTTTCGAAGGGGTTATCCGCGACTCGCAGAAGGACCTCTGCAGCTTTATTTTCATGGGCTCGAAGGTGAACGCAATGAAGGAGATTTTCGAGCAGAAAGTTTTCTTCCACCGTCAGGTAAACCGTGTGCGCCTTTCCGAAATCGACTCCCGGGAAATCACCGACTTCATCGTCAAAGGATTCCTCACAAGCGGAAAGGTCATCGACCGCGACCTCATGATGAGCGTGTGCAAACGCTTCCGCGGGCACATCTGGTACATCTGCCATTTCTCGTCCATCTGCGACCATCTCACCAAAGGCTTCATCACCGACGCAACCCTCTTGGACGCCCTCGGGATGCTGCTTTCCATCCACGAACCGCGTTTCCGGGAGATGGTGGGCGACCTCACGGGCTTCCAGGTCTCGCTGCTGAAAGCCACCCTCGAAGGAGTCACCAAATTCAGCTCCGCGGAAGTAATCGAGCACTACGGGCTGCACTCCTCGGCGAATGTGCGCAGGCTCAAGGATGCCCTCTGCAAGAAAGAAATCATCACATTCGGCGACAACGACGAGCCCATCATCCTCGACCCGCTTTTCGAGTACTGGGCAAGGCATTATTTCTTCAATCTCAAGGACGAATGAAAAAAAGGATAGCAGTTCTTACAGGTGCAGGCGTAAGCGCCGAATCCGGACTTGGAACCTACCGCGACAACGGCGGGCTCTGGGACAACTACGACCCCATGGAAGTAGCCTCCATTGAAGGCTGGTACCGCGACCGCGCCAAGGTGCTGGATTTCTACAACATGCAGCGGCGGCATCTGCGCGAAGCCAGGCCGAACGGGGCGCATCTTGCAATAGCCGGGCTGGAGAAGGATTACATCGTGGATGTGATTACCCAGAATGTGGACAACCTGCACGAACGCGCAGGAAGCACCCATGTTGTGCACCTTCACGGCGAGGTTACCAAGGTGCGTCCGGAGAACAGTTGCAATGAGGAAGACGGCTTCAGCGAAAAGAGCGTTTTCGACATAGGCTACGACGAAGTCCGCCTCGGCGACAAGGCGCCCAACGGAGTGCAGCTGCGCCCGCACATAGTGTTTTTCGGCGAAGCAGTTCCCAAGATGGAGCAGGCGATGGACCTCGTCTCAAAGGCGGATGTGGTTCTGATTGTGGGCACTTCCCTATCGGTTTACCCTGCCGCAGGACTGTACAGGTATGCTTCTTCCGATGCCAGGATATTCATCATCGACCCTGCCGAAGTGCCGCTATTCGACCGCCGCATAGTACATATACGGAAAGTGGCGACGGAGGGAATGAAAGATTTTGCAGGAATGTTGTAATTTCGGAAAAATTTTCTACCTTTGCACCCGCTTAATCGAAAAGGAGGTGATTTTTAAATGATTATAGTACCTGTAAAAGACGGTGAGAATATCGAAAGGGCTCTGAAGAAATTCAAGCGCAAGTTCGAAAAGACCGGTGCCGTACGCGAAATGCGTGCCCGCAAGGAGTTCAAGAAACCCTCTGTGCTGAAGCGCCTTGCAAAAGAGAAGGCCATCTATGTGCAGCATCTCCGTCTCGAGGAAGATCAGTAAGATTCCTCTCCTTTTTCAACAGACCTAAAACCGCAGCAGTGATGTTGCGGTTTTTTTCTCTATTCCTGTAAACCATATTCAGGACGACGGCAAAGCGCAGCGTGGAGCTAAATAGCTGATTAATATAGTTTTACACAAAGTGACCTCCCCGAATTCAAGGAGATCAATTTATGTAATATATTTATAGTCAATCTATTATCCCCACGGACTATTTATAAAAACAGGTCCGAAGTTAGCGCAGGAACAGAACGGTGGCGTGCCCGATGGAGAGTGCCGTACTGCCATTGGAAGTTTATTCCAGCGGAGTTCCGGGAGAAGAAGGCATAAAAAAGAAAAGCTCCATCAACACTACAAACACTTCAAGTTGGAACTTACGACTTCTTGTTGCACAGGTCTTTTCTTGTTGATGCGTGGATGTGCACCATATTCTGATATACCAAATGCAGAGGTATCTGTTATTCCGCTGACAAGTATCCTTTTTCAAAAGCACTTGGATAACGGAATTTGGATTCGCGGTCGGGGAACTTAACAATAAGAAAATCGTCATCAAGAGCGATGACCTCGCCGGGGCCGAGGCTCTTGTGTATAACGGTGTCACCTACCTGAAGGCGTTCCCAAGGCTCAGACTCTTCTTCTGGAGATTGCCGGTCAGGGCGGGCAATAACGGGTGAAACGGGTTCGTGTTCGTCATGCCCGGCCTGATTTGGCAAGTCTTTATCCACGACCGCGGTGTCAATGGCCGTATCCCAGAGTCCGATGACCGTGCCGGTGTGTTTGTCGATGCCAGTGTATTCCAGCGAGGCGTCTTCGTAGCGTTTGAACTTGTACACGGCATCGTTCATCAGTTCGCTGTTGAAGACGCCGAGGCTCACCAGGAGGCTGAAATCCTTGAGGGTGAGGCCGGTGACCTTGCGGAAGAGCTCAGGCTCCAACTGCTCGATAACATCTTTCAGGCAGTATTCCCGGTAGTCCGTCAGGTACATGAAGACCGGGATGCGGGTGGCGAACTTGATGAGTTTCTCCTGAATCTCCTTGCGCTTGCTTTTGTACTCTTTCTCCTCTTCGGTGAGCTGCTTCTTCTCCTTAGGAGTCAGGTCGTCACCTTTCTCTTTCTTGGTATTTTTGACATGTTCGGACTTGTTGATGATGGTCTCAATGTCGGAGTTGAGGTTGCGGAAGCCTTCGATGTTCATCAGGGCACGCATCGCCTCAGGATTGCTCATCAGGCGCTGCAGGGTGGCGTTGTCCACATTCACCAGCACGGCGCTCTCCCAGCGGCGGGCAAGGAGCGTTGCCGTTGTGCCGCTCATGGCCATATCCAGAACTCCGGCGGCATCGATTTCCTTCATTGATGAACCGTCGAAGGCCAGGATAGGCAGGAACTTGATGAACTGCTCCACCTTCTTTTCAGGGTTGGATTCCTGGACATTGAGCTGGCAGCTGTATTCTTCCACCTGACGGAGTGCCCGGTTGGGGGCAAAATCAAAGACATAGCAGAGGGGTTTCAGGATGACTTCTTCTCCTGATTCGTCTTTGGTTGTCCAAGGAGATTGCACACGGAAGGCGGCCTGGAAATAGGTTTCCGGTGAGGTGGTGTTACGCAGCATCATAATGCCGGTCCAGGGTTTGACCGTGACGCCGGTGGAAAGTTTGCCGCAAGACAAGGTAATGGTTTTTGTCTGCTGCGGGTCTTCCATTGCATTATACACCGGTTCAACTGCTTGAGCTCCCATTCCGGCGGAATTTCCGGCAGCCACAATGACCTTATACTCATCATAGAAACGGTTGGAGCGTTTCTTCAGGAGCCTGGCCATTGCACGGCAGGCTGCTACGGAGGGCAGGAACCAGTAGGTGTGCTGCAGGTAACTGAGCAGGCGGGAATCGGAGAACGGCATCGGCGGCTTCTCCGTCCCCAGTTTCAGTTCCGTAACTATGTTTTCCGTGTAGGCTCCGCGAATGAGGTCCAGCCATTTCTGGACATACTCTTCGTGGAGGAAGTAGTCGTCTTCAGCCCGGAAGAATTCGTTGAGGTCAAATTCATCAAACTCTCCCTGGGAGGCAATCTCCCTAATGCTGTCCGGCAATTGGTAGGTCAGCATTACCATCTTGGGCAGTTGGGCGTAGGGATTCTTTTCATCCATCCAGGCTTCCTTGGCTGCCTGCTCGTCGGAGTAGGTCCAGTTGTAAATCTGCTCTTCGATAAATTCACCGGTAGAGATGGCACGGAACGGTGTTCCGGAGAGATAGAGGTAAGCCCCGGTGCGCAGTGGCATCAAGCCTTCGTCGTACAGTTCCCGGGCTTCCAGTTCACGCGTGTTGTCGGCATCTTCGGAGATGATTTCACCCACTTCCTCAGCCCGTCTTAGGGCCGGATCTTTCTTGTCGTAGAAGTTCTTGGCGTTCTTGCCCCAGGCTCCATAGTGGTATTCGTCCAGAACGATGCAGTCCCACTGGACGGTCTGAATCCACTCATTGGTTGCCTTGATGCCGCCCACGGCATTCTTGCCCAGAACATCCTGGAAGGAGGCGAAGCAGACAAAGGGCTTGCGCTCATTGACATAATTGAACTCCCGGTCTTCCTGCTTCTGGCAGAACTGCCATCCCTCGAAGTCTTTGTGAGTGAGAAGGTCTTCTTCCCAGGCGGTCTTGACAGCAGGTTTGAAGGTGAGCACCAGCACCTTCTTCCAACCCATCTTAAGGGCAAGTTGGTAGGTGGTAAAGGTTTTTCCGAAGCGCATCTTTGCGTTCCAGAGGAAGTGCGGAATGAGGCCACGGTTAGCCGGGTCCTTCTTGAAGGCGTCAAAGTAGGCCGATGTCTTCTCAACCGCACGCTTCTGCTCCGGGCGCATTGGGAAGTCGTAGATGCGGTCTATCATCTTGTCTTTCCCGGCCACGGCTGTGGCGATGGCCTGCTCCACCTTTTTGACATCGCACACGAACCATTCGCCCTCCGGATTGCGGATATGGTCTTTGCGGAGGATTCGGTGGACCAGTTTGTCCGTGAAGGAGGAACCGTCCTTTCGCATAGCTGGCCGCTTGAGGACAATCCGGTACTGGATGTTGCCGGTCAGGTTCTGCTCCCGCACGCGGGTCTCTACATCGCGCGTGGTATAGCCGACCTTCAGCCAGCCCTTATGGGCGGGATATCCTATGTGCTCATAGGCGTATATCATGGGGATTTCGCGAATCCTCTCCCGTAATAGTGTTTCGGATGCCATAGCAATTCATGTTTGTGCTCCCAAAATACTGACAGGAAAACTTTTGCTTTTGTCAAAAAAGAAGTATCTTTGCTGTTGAATTAACCAAGGTTATGGGGGTGATAGGTAAAGGGGTAGTCCTCCTGTCACCATAACCCAAAGAATCTTCGGATAGAGCCATTCTGCTACCAGGATGGCTTTTCTATTAACCGGATTGTGCCGTTTACTACGCAAAACATTTGGATTTCCGGAACGGGTTGTTCACTCGGCTTCGCATGAGTAATCCAGTCTTTCCACCCATCTTGTACCCGTTCTTCAGAAAATAATCCGGGGTCCGGGAAAAACAGAATGACATGGACAGCACCCTGTTTGACGGCATTGGCAATCTTGGTCCTGACAGTCCATCTTCCCATCTGTTCAACAGCTTTAATCTCACAAGGTGCGCCATCAAGAAGGCCGTCATACTGTTTCACTCCAATTACTTCTGACTCATTAAGCAAAACAATGCTGTGTCCGTATTGCCTGAATGTCTCGACAGTTCTTAGCTCGTAGTTGCCGCGTCTCTCTCCATTCAAGCCAGGTTGTTTATCGAGTCTGTGGCCTTTATGAACAGCACTTACCCCGCCCGACTTTTCATCGAACATAACTTGCTCGTAATCGTTATTTCGTAACAGGCGAAGATAATCATTGAAGTTTTCTTCGCGCTGAAAGTCTGAACTCCTCATCGCTCATCTCATTTCCGTTCAACACATCTACTGTACAACCCCCTACAAGGAAGGGTGGTGAGATTCAATGACGAAGATAAGTTTTCTTGTCAATATTTCAAAGAGCGTGTAATAAATATTTATTCCATCGGGCGAATCATAGATTCAATAAATGCAATTTCTTCTTCAGATAATCCGTATTTCTCATATAGCTTTTCATCCGTCCATTCTTGTTTACAATCCAGGACTGGAACGAATTGATAGGCGGTCTTCGTGATATGATGGGAAAACATCAATTGGGAAACGAGGAACCTAAAGAATAAAGTCTTCATATAGCCAACCATGTTTTTGGCTTCCGCTTCTGTATCAAAACTACTGATGACCAGGTAGGTCTCATTGCAGATGGTCTTCGGAGGCAGAATGTCAATACGAGCAAAGACTTTTCTCTTGCCATCTTTCCCTGGATTACCAGCATGATCATAACCAACATATGATGTGATTACTTTCCACTTATTGATCATCTCCGTCCCAATTGAAACTTTTTCTTTTGGATACGGACCTTCTCCACTCTGCCATCTTAACTTCAAATCACCATACGAAAGTGGACGGTCAGTAGTAGCCAGTCCGAAGGGCTTTCTACTTGTAACTACATTGGACATTACATTTTCCTTCTTCGCCCGAACTTTCTTTATGATATTAAGCGCTTCGGCTCGCCTAATAAATGTCTCAAACTCATCAAGTTTTCGCGTAGTTTCAACTTGGACTCCGTTGTTTATATTCACTACACGACATGTTCCCCGGTTATCTCTATCCCACAGGAAATAGCAAACCCCACCAGCGATATCTACGCCGGGGAAACAATCGTTGGCGTTTTCATAATCAACGATTACGCGGAAACGGTCATCATTGAGAGTTTCTTTTCGGAAATCATCCAATCCTTTGCCACCGCCAAACCACCTGGATGGAATAATCATCGACATGTACCGTGGTTTTAGCTTCTTCGCCTGTTCAACAAATTTTTGGTAAAGAGGTGATGCACTGGCACCGTTGCCGCCATCATCAAGTTGATACGGCGGATTACCTATGATTACATCAAATTTCATATTGCCGAAGAATTGCTTGGGGTTGTCTGTGTG
>JAFUGJ010000088.1 GCA_017469425.1 Bacteroidales bacterium | reverse complement strand
GAGTTCCTTGATAAGCACGGTCTTTCCCACACCGGCTCCGCCGAACAGACCGATTTTACCCCCTTTGAGATAAGGCTCCAGAAGGTCGATAACCTTGATGCCCGTGAACAGCACCTCCTGGGTGGTGGTAAGGTCCTCGAATTTCGGGGGTTCGCGGTGGATGGGAAGGCTGCTGCTCCGGTCGAGTTCGCCGAGACCGTCGATGGTGCTGCCGGTGACATTCATCACGCGACCGCGAATCTGGGTGCCGGAAGGCATGCGCACCGGCGATCCTGTGGTAACGACTTCCAGCCCGCGGCTGAGTCCGTCGGTGGAGTCCATAGCAACGCAACGCACTGTATCCTCGCCTATA
This sequence comes from Bacteroidales bacterium, assembly GCA_017469425.1. Classification (GTDB taxonomy): domain Bacteria; phylum Bacteroidota; class Bacteroidia; order Bacteroidales; family UBA932; genus Cryptobacteroides. The sequence goes on along the minus strand of JAFUGJ010000088.1, from coordinate 6,835 downwards.
TGTTGCTGCACCTCTATAATCAGTTCGCGTCCGCCGGGCCGCTTCACCTTGAGAGCTTCGTGGATGGAAGGAAGAGCCGCTTCCTGCTTTTCAGAAAGGTCGAAATGCACATCCACTACAGGGCCGATAATCTGGGAAATATGTCCTTTTGCTTCTGACATCGGAATCACTTTTTATCTGAATTTCAAATATACAAAAAAGATTCCTTAATTCTGTAATTTCGACTTTTGCGACACAAATAGGGCTACGCAAAAAGCCACCGCTTGGCGGTGGCTTTTCGTGGTCCCGGCAGAGACTTGAACCTGCGACCCACTGATTATGAGTCAGTTGCTCTAACCAACTGAGCTACGGGACCTGATGTCGTCAGACTTTGATCTCAACCTCAACACCGGAAGGAAGTTCGAGCTTCATGAGGGCGTCAACAGTCTTGCCATTGGAATCCTCAATATCGAGCAACCTGCGGTATGAATCGAGCTCGAACTGCTCGCGGGCCTTCTTGTTCACGAAGGTGGAGCGGTTCACAGTGAAGATTTTCTTGTTCGTGGGGAGAGGAATAGGACCAATCACCCTTGCACCAGTGCTCTTCACAGTCTCAACGATCTTGGAGGCGGACTTGTCCACCAGCATGTGATCGAAAGACTTGAGTTTAATTCTGATTTTCTGGCTCATATTGCAAATTTAATTAATTATTCGTCATCTGCAGGCATTTTGTATCCACTTTTTTCAACAATATCCTTAGCCATGGCCGGAGGAACCGGGTCGTAATGGTCAAAGGTCATCGTACTGGTGGCACGGCCCGAAGAAAGGGTACGGAGCACGGTCACATAGCCGAACTGCTCGGCAAGTGGAACATAAGCCTTGATAATCCTTGCACCGCCACTGGCGCTGTCCATGTTCACGATTTGCCCGCGCCTGCGGTTCAGGTCACCCACAATCTCGCCCATATAGTCCTCGGGTGTAACCACCTCCAGACTCATTATGGGTTCGAGAAGTACGGGGCCGCACTTGGGGCATGCGTGGCGGAATGCCATACGCGCTGCAAGTTCGAATGAAAGCTGGTCGGAGTCCACAGGGTGGTACGAACCGTCGAGCAGGGTGACTTTGAGGCTCTGCACTTCGTAACCGGCGAGAACGCCGTTTGCCATTGCAGATTCGAAACCCTTCTGCACCGAAGGTATGAACTCCTTGGGAACATTCCCGCCCTTGACTGCGCTTTCGAACTGGAGTCCGGTAACGCCTTCGTCGGCAGGACCGACCTCAACAATGATATCCGCGAATTTACCACGACCGCCCGTCTGCTTCTTGAACACTTCACGAAGCTGATGCGTAGTGGTGATGGCTTCTTTGTAGTTGACCATGGGAGCGCCCTGGTTGATGTCGACGCCGAATTCACGGCGAAGGCGGTCGACGATGATGTCGAGGTGAAGTTCACCCATGCCGCTGATTATGGTCTGGCCGGTATCGGCATCGGACTTGACGGTGAAGGTAGGGTCCTCCTCCGCAAGCTTGCCGAGCGCCACTCCGAGCTTGTCAAGATCCTGCTGGGTCTTGGGCTCGATGGCGATACCGATTACCGGATCGGGGAATTCCATGGTTTCGAGGGCAAGTTGATGACGCTCGTCGCAAATGGTGTCGCCGGTGCGCAGGTCCTTGAAACCTACTGCGGCGCAGATGTCGCCGGCCTCCACGAACTCTATGGGGTTCTGGTGGTTGGAATGCATCTGGTACAGCCTTGCGACCCTTTCCTTTTTGCCGGTGCGGGAGTTCACCACATACGAACCGGCATTAAGGTGTCCGGAGTAAGCGCGGATGTATGCCAGGCGCCCTACATAAGGGTCGGTGGCAATCTTGAACACGAGGGCGCAGAAAGGACCGTCGGCCTCGGGCTTGAGGTCCACTTCGGCACCATTGTGCGTGTTGCTCGCCTTGGTAACGCCAATGTCCCAGGGAGAAGGGAGATAGCGGACTACCGCATCCAGAAGGAACTGCACGCCCTTGTTTTTGTACGAAGAACCGCAGGTGGCGGGAACGATTTTCATTTCAATCGTACCCTTGCGCAAGGCTGCAATGATTTCTTCATCGGTGAGCGATGCGGGATCCTCGAAATATTTCTCCATCAGGGATTCATCGCAATCTACCGCCGCTTCCACGAGGAAATCGCGCCAGGTGTTTACCTCGTCGAGCATGTCGGCGGGAATGTCGCGCACTTCGTAGTTCACCAGCTCTTGGCTGCTGTTGTAGTAGTACGCCTTCCGCGAAATGAGATCGACGATTCCTTCGAAATTCTCCTCGGAGCCAATCGGCAGACTTACAGGAACGGCAGTGGCGCCGAGCTTGAGCTTGATATCCTCGACACAGCCAAGGAAATCGGCTCCAACACGGTCCATCTTGTTGACATACGCAATCTTGGGCACGCCGTATTTGTCGGCCTGGCGCCAAACGGTCTCGCTCTGGGGCTGAACCTTGCCGACGGCGTCGAATGTGGCGATGGTTCCGTCCAGCACGCGAAGCGAGCGCTCCACCTCGACGGTGAAGTCAACATGGCCGGGAGTGTCAATCAGGTTAATCTGATAGACCTTTCCGGCGTAATGCCAGAATGCCGTAGTTGCAGCGGAGGTAATGGTTATACCCCTCTCCTGCTCCTGCACCATCCAGTCCATCGTTGCGGCTCCGTCGTGCACCTCACCTATTTTATGAGTCTTTCCCGTGTAGAACAGGATGCGCTCGGATGTGGTGGTCTTGCCGGCATCGATGTGCGCCATAATGCCGATATTGCGTGTGAAATGTAAGTCCCTGCCTGCCATCAACTATTGCCAACTAACTAACTCTAACCTTTTTAGAAACGGAAATGGGCGAAGGCCTTGTTGGCCTCAGCCATACGGTGCATATCCTCTTTGCGCTTGTATGCACCACCTTCATTGTTGTAACCTGCCACGATTTCTGCGGCAAGTTTTTCTGCCATGGAGTGGCCGGAACGCTTGCGGGCGAACTGTATCATATTCTTCATTGCGAGAGATACTTTACGCTCCGGACGCAACTCTGTCGGCACCTGGAAGTTGGCTCCGCCGATACGGCGTGACTTGACCTCAATCTGAGGGGTCACATTCTCGAGAGCCTGCCTCCAAATATCGAGAGGAGCCTTGTCAGAATCCTTCATCTTCTCGCCTACCAAATCAATGGCATCGTAAAAAATAGAATACGCGATACTCTTCTTCCCCTGCAACATAAGGTTGTTCACGAAACGGGTTACCTCGATGTCGTGAAACTTAGGATCAGGAAGTAGAATCCTCTTCTTAGGCTTTGCTTTTCTCATTGTGTGAAAAAATTAAAATTAAACACTTCAACGGCTACTTCTTGGGCCTCTTGGCACCGTAGAGGGAACGGGACTGGGTCCTGCCTTCTACGCCAGCGGTATCCAATGCGCCGCGAAGGATGTGGTAACGTACACCGGGAAGGTCTTTCACACGGCCTCCGCGAACCAGCACGATGCTGTGTTCCTGAAGGTTGTGACCCTCGCCCGGGATGTAGGCGTTGACCTCTTTGGCGTTGGTGAGTCGTACACGGGCAACCTTACGCATTGCTGAGTTAGGTTTCTTAGGGGTAGTTGTGTAAACCCTAAGGCATACGCCACGCTTCTGAGGGCACGCATCCAATGCGCGGGACTTGCTCTTTACTTCGATAGTCTCGCGTCCTTTGCGAACCAATTGTTGAATTGTCGGCATAAAATAAACATTAAAAAAACACCCCCGATAAAAGGGGGTGCAAATATACGGAAAATATTTTAAAGTGCAACGAATTCTATATCCTTCAACGCTTTTTCCCGCAAGGAAGCGTCTTTTTCGAAGGCTGAATCGAGGTAATACCGGGCATCCGACTTCTTGCCGCTGCGGGCTGCAATCACCGCACGATAATAGTCGGCAAGCGCGCTCGTGTCTTTCTCTATGGCTGCGGAAGCCGCCTTGAGATCGCCTGCCATGATGTCGGCAATTGCCTCATTCACATCGCCTGCACCCTTGAGCTGGCGGGCTGCCGTGGCATAATCACCATTTGCGAGGGCCACGATTCCGAGGTTCTTGCGGGCCGATTCGTTACCCGCCTTTTCGAAGTATTCGGCGGCGCCGTCGTAATTGCCCCTGCGGATTTCAATCACTCCCCGGGCATTGAGCACATCGGGATCCTTCTGGTTTTTCAACTGGCCCAGATAGAGCTCGGTCACGGCGTGGGAATCCTGGTCGAGGTTGACGATGGCAAGGTTATAACGCCCTGCCTGGGAGCCGAAACGCTCGGCGGCGGCACGGTAGAAGAGGGCCTTGTCGGCAGGGTCCTCGGAAGTGGCGGCAATGCGGAGCAGTGCGGTTTCATCCACGAAATACAGGCGCTTGCGGTCGGCAAGGTCGTGAAGTTCCTCGTCGGAATAGTTCTCATATTCCACCTCGGTGACGAAACGCGAACGGCGGAGCTCAGGAAGCACTTCCTTCTTGAGTTCGGTGAAAATCTGGCTCATGTTGCGGATTTCGCTCTCGCGGACCTCCGGGTCGTTGTACATGCTGAGCACGCGGAGAATGAGGTCCTTGTCCTCGATGTCGGACTTTGCGACAGCCTCCTGGAAGCCCTCCCAGTCCTGGCCTACGCTGCGCACTTCCGGTGAAGCCTCGGCTCCGAGTTCCTTCGAAACCTTGTCCCATGCCTGCTTCGCGGCGGTGGAACGGTCGCTTGAAAGCTTGGCATTGCGCTCCTCGCCGCCTTCGGGAGAAGCATAGGAGATAATCTTCACATCCTTGACCTTCGCGCGGTCGTTGTCGGCGATTTCGGCCATGGTGTTGGTGTATTCACGGAACGATGCGGAATTGAGCTCGCTGCTCTTGACGCTGGAAGAATTCACATCGTAGTGAATCTGGCCTTCGCTGGTTTTGGTAATCACATGCTGATAGCCATCCTCTTTATAATCGTAGTATCCCCTGGTGGAGAAGCCGCTACCGGTGGTAACCACGCCGTCGGCCACCTTGCGGGCGGGAAGGCGGACGGACTTGTCCTTGTATGTCGCAATGCTGCGGAGCTCGAGGTAGCACTTCTTCATTGCATCCACATAGGGGATGCTGAAGCTCTCGGTAACCGAACCTCCGTCGGCAGGGATGACCTTGTTGTTCTCGCGCACCTTGCTGCCCTGATACCTGAAAATGGGGCCTTCGGCCTCTCCTCCTTCATACACCAGCACGGGAGTGACGGCGAGTTTGGATTCGGGAGCGAAGTATCCGGCAGGATAATCCACCTTCACGGTTACGGGGATTGCGCCGTTTACCACGGTGAGCAGTTCGGGGGTGCAGGAAATGCCGATGTTGGAGGCTGCATCGGCCATCTGCTGTACGGAATTCTTGTTGCAGGCAGCGAGGGCGGCAATCAAAGCCACGGCTGCGATAATTCTCAGGCTCTTCATACTATTCAAAATTCAAGTAAATGCAAAGATAAACTTTTTTGCTAACTTTGCGAAACTATATATGGATACACAGGAACTACAGCGCCTAAAAAATAAATTCGACATCATAGGCAACGATGCCGCGCTGGGCCACGCCCTCGAAGTGGCGGTTGCAGTGGCCCCCACCGACCTTACCGTACTGGTAAGCGGGGAAAGCGGCGTGGGCAAGGAAAACATTCCCCAGATTATCCACCAGTTCAGCCGCCGCAAAACGGCGAAATACCTGGCGGTGAACTGCGGAGCCATCCCCGAAGGCACAATCAACGCCGAACTCTTCGGACACGAGAAAGGAGCATTCACCGGAGCCATAGGCGAGCGCAAAGGCTACTTCGAAGAAGCGAACGGCGGCACCCTTTTCCTCGACGAAATCGGGGAACTGCCGAAGGAAACCCAGGCAATGCTGCTGCGGGTGCTGCAGAGCGGAGAGTTCATGAAGGTGGGTTCTTCGAAAGTCGAAAAAACCGATGTTCGCATCGTTGCGGCCACCAATGTCAACCTCTACGAAGCGGTGCAGCAGGGAAAGTTCCGCGAGGACCTTTATTACCGCCTCAACGCCGCCCGAATCGTGATGCCCGCCCTGCGCGAACGAAAGGACGACATCTACCTGCTCTTCCGCAAATTCACTTCGGATTTCGCCCAGAAATACGGGCTGCGCAAAATCAGCCTCAGCATCGACGCCATCTCCCTGCTCAAGAACTACCGCTGGCCGGGCAATATCCGCCAGCTGAAGAATGTCGCTGAGACCGTTACCGCCCTGGAATCCAGGCCGGTGAGTTCAGAGTCCGACAGGATAGAACTCGGGGTTGCAGCCTTCGCCAAATACATTCCGGACGAAAAAGACAGCCTGCTCCCCCAGATTGCCCCTTCCGGCGGAAACGCGGCACTTGGCGACGACGACAAGCGGGTGCTGGTGAAGGCAATCCTCGACCTCAAAAACGAGGTGGACGCCCTGAGCGAAAGGGTGAAAGAACTTGAAGGCAGCGGCTCCAGGCAGATTCCGGCACAGAGCCAGTATGACCCCCGGAACGATGCCGACGATGCCGAATGGCAGGAACAGTCCGACGAACTCAGCATACGCAAGAACACCGGCGACCTTATAGAAAGGGCCCTGGAAAAACACGCGGGCAATGTGAAGGCCGCCGCCGCCGAGCTCGGCATCTCGGAACGCACCGTTTACCGCAAACTCGCCAAGATGAAGAAATGAGAAAGCTGATTACCATAATTGCAGTCGCCATGGGGCTGTCCGGATGCGGAATCTATTCGTTCACAGGCACCAACATCGGGCCGGATGTCCATACCATCTGCCTTCCCACTTTCGAGTACAAGGCCCTCCGGGTAAATCCCAACCTTTCCAATGAACTG
>JAFUGJ010000087.1 GCA_017469425.1 Bacteroidales bacterium | reverse complement strand
GCACACGGCGGCGGAGCATTCTCCGGCAAAGACCCATCGAAAGTCGACCGCAGCGCAGCCTACGCAGCCAGATATCTCGCCAAGAACCTCGTGGCGGCAGGCATTGCCGAAGAAGCCCTCGTGCAACTCGCATATGCCATCGGAGTAGCCGAACCGGTAAGCGTCTATGTCAATTCCTACGGCACCGGCATCGTGCCCGACGCCGAAATCGCCCACAGGATCCGGGCCCTTTTCGACCTGCGTCCCGCCGCCATCATCCGCCGCTTCGGCCTCAAAAACCCCATCTACGCCCCCACCGCCGCCTACGGCCACTTCGGCCGCGAACCTTATGTAAAAGACGGCATCCAGTTCTTCGGCTGGGAAAAGCTCGACAGCGTAGAACTCCTCCGCTCCGCCTTCGGCTTATAGATTGCAGCACTTAACTAACTCATTATCAAGTACTTATTGGAAAACAAATCGGTAAATTTCGCCGATTTGTTTTCCAGGAAGTATCTATAAATCAGCAATTTAAGTGCTGCAAGAATTATTGCTTCAGATGAAGGAATTTCCTGATTTGTTCATCCGAGTTAGCAGACAGTCCGGACACCATACTTTTAAAACGAAGAATTTGCTCCTGCGTCAACTTTTCGACATTTATTCTGGTTTTTCCCGGAAATGCGTTTTTGAGAAAAAGGAGCATCTTCCTATAGCAGGAATGATTCCCTTTATCATCCTCAATGTCGTATTCGGAACCAGCCATGGAATCAATTGCCAAAACCGCTTTTTCAAAAGAACCGAAAAGACCAATAAGCGCCTCATAATCAAGGAAATTATACTTGCTGACGATATAATCCGTAATCTGTGCCTTTTCCTTGGAAGAGAGTTTTGCAAATATCCTGCGGATGGAATGGTAATCAAGGTACTCCCCTGCCTTGAATTTGAGATTCACCAAACTGATTGCCCGAAGCATGCTTCGGCTGCATTTCCGTTTGTCGATTTCCCGGGAAAACGGATGGTCGCAATTGTAGTATGCAAGCAGGGTCCACCTGTTTTCGAAAGCCCTTGAATTCAGCTTTCCCGCAACCGGATTGTTTGCGACATAGGCTATGGTTCCGAGAATCTTTTTAGGAGAAACCTTGAAGGCATACCCGTAGGAGTGATGCCAGAGCTGCCCCTTGCGTCCATACTCCCGATTGTATTTGTGGGCTGTTGACACTCCAAGTTTTCTCTGAAACAGCGTGATTTTCGACATTGGCTCATCCAGAACCATGCAATGGGTATGATTGAACATGATGCTGAATGATACTACGCATAAATCCAGTTCCCTCGCATAGACGCTGTAGAGGGTATAGTAAACTATGGCATCTTCCAGACGATAAAAAAACCCCCATCCGTTTACTCCTTTCATGTATAAGTGACATCCTTTCATAATCCTGAAAGATAAGCACTTGGAACAAGTAAATCAATCAAAAACATGAATTGTGACGAAATGTTTCCGACACGCATAAATCTTATCATGCAAAGGGTTGACATGCAATACTTTGCCGCTTATGCTCAGAGCACCTCATTATTTTCGACAGTGACGAACGATTGCACAATCGCCTAATTATACTACATTTGCAGTTGTTATGTACTCATTCACTTGCGATTATACCGAGGGCGCGCACCCGAAGATTCTGGAGCGCCTTGCCGAAACCAATTTCATCCAGGAGCCCGGCTACGGGGAAGATTCTTTCTGCGCATCCGCAAAAGAGCGTATCCGCAAAGCTATTGCCTGCCCGGAAGCCGACATCTTTTTCCTCACGGGCGGAACACAGACCAACTGCACCGTCATCGACGGATTGCTGAAACCTTTCGAGGGGGTCATCGCCGCCAAGACCGGCCATATTGCCGTGCATGAAGCAGGAGCAATCGAATTCAGCGGCCACAAAGTCCTGACTCTTCCCCAGCATGAAGGAAAGATTCTCGCCGAGGAACTGTCCGCCTATCTGAAAGGATTCTATGCCGATGATACCTGGCCCCACATGGTCCGCCCCGGAATGGTATACATCTCATTCTCAACCGAATACGGAACCATTTACTCGCGCGCTGAACTGGAGGCGATTAAATCCGTGTGCGGGAAATACGAAATTCCCCTCTTTATCGACGGAGCACGCCTGGGCTACGGCCTTGCCAGCCCGGCGGCAGATGTCAGTTTGCAGGACATAGCCCGGCTCTGCGATGTTTTTTACATAGGAGGCACCAAGGTCGGAGCGCTCTGCGGCGAAGCTGTGGTTTTCCCCATAGGAGATGCACCCGAGAATTTTTTCACCCACATCAAAATGCACGGCGCCCTGCTTGCAAAAGGGCGTCTGCTCGGCATCCAGTTCGACACCCTTTTCACTGACGGACTTTATATGGAAATCAGCCGCCACGCCATCGACATGGCCTTGAAAATCAAGGAGATATTCGCTTCATGCGGAGTTCCTTTCTTCATGGATTCCCCTACGAATCAGCAATTTCCCATTTTGACTCCGGACCAAATGGCAGCACTTGACGGCAAAGTGGCATACGAAATCTGGGAGCGCCTGCCAGACGGACGCGCCGTTACCCGCTTCGCCACTTCCTGGGCCACCAAACCGGAAGCACTTGAATTCCTGGCATTACTGCTACCAAATTCCTGATGCCAGAAAATTGATGCCCGAAAATCACTGCAGCAGTTAATCAATTACATATCAATCACTTACTGGAAAACAAATCGGTCAATTTCGCCGATTTGTTTTCTGGTAACTAATTGAAGGCAAGCTCTTTAAGTGCTGCAGATTTCGCTACACCAGGCGGGCGATTTTGCCGAGCCAGAGTGCGTCGGTGTCGTCGAAGGTGCCAAGTGAGGTGCTGTCGATGTCAAGGACGGCGGAAACGGGTTCGAAGACAGGAACGACGATTTCGGAACGGGAGAGGGAACTGCAGGCGATGTGGCCGGGGAATTGTTCCACATCGGGAACGACGATGGTGCGGGCCTGCTTCCAGGCGGTGCCGCAGACGCCTCTGCCAAAACCTATGCGAAGACAGGCGGGAGGGCCCTGGAAGGGGCCGAGGACCAGAGAGCCGTCGCGGACGACATAAAAACCTACCCAGAAGAATTTCATCTTTTCGTAGATGAAGGCCGCGATTTCAGCCATGCGGGCCGTAGTGTCGGGCTCATCTCCAAGGAAGAGTTCAATATCCTGATACAGACGAAGATACCTGAAAGTTTTGAGGGGAAGGTGGCAATATCCGTCGGGATTTTTGTCGAGATATTTCTGATGCCTCTCCTCAGCCGGGAAAAAGTTTCGCAAAGCCTCCAGTTCGACGGCGAGTTTCGCTCCGATACGCTCCTGCACGGCATCGTAAACTTCGTGCAGCACAGGCAAGTCGGCAGCGTCGGAAAAGTATATGCCTGTGCGATAGCGGGTTCCCACATCGTGCCCCTGACGGTTCAGGCTCAGGGGGTCAATGATGTCGAAAAAGAGTTCAGCAAGGGTATGAAGGCTGATACGCTCCGGGTTGTAAACTACCCTGACGGTTTCTGCGAAACCGGTTGAATCGGTATATACCTGTTCGTACGAGGGAGCTCCTGCAAACGACGGACTGCCCTGAGCATATCCGCTTACAGCCTCGGCAACGCCGTCAACCCCCGAAAAGAAATGCTCCGTTCCCCAGAAGCATCCTCCAGCAAAGTAAATTTCTTTCATAATATTACCTCCATTCCATATTTCTGGGGCCGGAGCCCGCAATTCTCGTAAAAGCGCTTGGCAGATTCGTTGCCCGCCCACACATTGAGCGTGAGATT
>JAFUGJ010000086.1 GCA_017469425.1 Bacteroidales bacterium | reverse complement strand
TAGACATAAGTGAACATGGCGGAACAGGTGGACTCGACATAGTTTCCCTCCCTTCCGGGGCAGTCCGGCACCTGATACCACATGTGGGTGGCAGGGTCGGCATAGCGCGGCAGCACATCGAGCAGGGAACGGAGTATCCCGACAAGGCCCTCTTTGGCAGGATGTTCGTCGGGGAAACAGTCCAGCACATCCACAAGCGCCATCATATACCATCCCAGGGCGCGTCCCCACGCATGTTCCGACTGCCCGGTGGCAGGGTCTGCCCAGAACATGCTGCGACTTTCATCCCACGCATGGCGGAGAAGCCCGGTCGAAGGGTCATAGCATTTGGCATACGCCGTGCGGAACTGACAGGCGATGTCGTCGAAATTTGCAGCACGCGCAAGGCTGTCCTCAACGAAGCGGGATGTATACTCGGCATAGAAAGGCGCTCCCATGTAAAGGCCGTCCAGCCACACCTGGTAAGGATAAATTTTCTTATGCCAGAAAGCGCCCGCCTCAGTGCGTGGCTGTTCGCAGACCTGCCTGTATATGCTGTCCATGGCGTCACGGTACTTCTGCCTGCCGGTAAGTTCATGGAGCCTGAACAGCGTGCGCGCAGGGCAGACATGGTCCAGACTGTAGTTGGAGCGTTTGTAATTCGCCCCCACGCTGCCATCCTCACGGATAATGGCGTCGTACCAGGAATCTATGTACTGCACTATGCTCTCCTGCGAAGGGGATTGCAGACTGGCGGCATCCAGGAACGAAAGCAGCTCCAGCCCCGTGGTGTAGTTCCATTTCAGTTTCCCCTCCATCCCGTCAAGGTCGGCAGCGGTTGGGCACCGCTTCATTTCCGATTCCACCATGCGCAGGGAATACGGCTCATGCGCCGTGCATGACAGCAAGGCGCAGGTGGCAAGCAGCAGTGTTATCCGTCTCATTTGTTGTCGTATGGATTCCATTTGATTCCATCCTGCTCCTGGAACATCACTTTCTCGAAGGTATATTCGGCAGCCTGCCTGTCGCTGAGCTGGCGGCTCCATTTAACGCGTTCTCCCTTCGAAGCAGCTCCGGGGCCGGAGTTCCTGTACTCGGCGTAGTACGAATTCTTTTTGGTGTCGGGCTTGCCGGGCTTCTCCCAATCGTGCCATCCTTCTTTGACTATATGCCCGCCAAGCTCGCACTCGAGGAACACGGTTTTGGCATAAGCCCCCCAGGGCCTTCCGAGATAGCATTTGTCTATGCCCTCGTCGGCGGTAAGCCTGCATTTATGGAAGACATATCCGTATTTCTGCCCCGGCAGGGTGGAGGCTGCGGTTACATAGCTGTTCTTCTTGCTGTGGATGGTGCAATTCTCAAAATACGCTATGCTCGGGCCGAAAATAAAGTCGGTGGTGCCTTCAATGTAGCAATCGAGAAAATAATTGCGCTTGATGCCGCCTTCCTTTCCGAAACGCCCGTAGGTGTAAACAGTATCCTGGTTTCCAATCAGCGCGCAGCGATGGAAAAACAGGAAGTCGCCGTCGGTGAACAGGGCCACGGCCTGGCCGATGTCCTTCCCTTCCCCGGAACTGTTTTCTATGGTAAGGTCTTCGAAGGTGACATAGCTCGAATGGACATAAACGCTCGCGCTGCCCGAAGTTCCCACTACGAAATCTGAATCCGGCCAGTTTTTGCGGGCATATTTATCGAAGGTGATGATGGTCTTGTCGAGGCCTTCGCCGCTGATGTGGATGCGGAACTTATTGTGAGGGATGGTCACCATCTCCTTGTATGTTCCGGCATGGATGCGGATGGTGGTAATCTTTTCGTGGCTGTAGTCCGGCACCGCGTTGATGGCTTCCTGCACGGTGAAGTAATCTCCGAAACCATTCCGGTCCACCACTATGTCGTAATGGACGAGATGCCCGGCTATTTCGGGCAGCTGTCCGCGGATTTTTTCGCACACGATTTCCGTCACCTTGCGGGCTCCGCGGGCAACGGTGTGGGTGTTGTCATTCTTGCCGGTACTTATCATGAAGTAGGGCCTGGAGCCTTCGTCGCCAAGAGCTTCGAGCCAGTCGAGGGTGGCGGTGGTTATATCCAGGAGCGGAACGCTTTCTTCAGCTGCCACCTGCTTCATGGCAGCGGGATAATCCGTGTGACAGTTGCGGTCGAGCCCTTTTTCCTTGAACCAGCGGCGCGCCACGGGAGTGAGCAGGACAGGGTTCGCCCCCATTTCCTTCGCCGTGCGCACGAAGAGGCGGAGATTCTCCTGATAAGCGCCGTACGGAGCCGCATAACGGGCTGGGTCGTCGGCTTTGGCATCATTATGCCCGAACTCGATGAACACATAATCGCCCGGCCTGATGCCTGCCTTAACTTTATCCCACAGGCCCAGATCGATGAAACTCTTGGTGCTGCGGCCATTCTGGGCATAGTTGACTACATCCACGCCCCCGTCCAGGAAGTTGGGAAACATCATTCCCCAGCCGCGCTCGGGATTGGCGCCGCCCTTTATATCCTTGTCAGCCATGGTGCTGTCGCCCATCAGGTGAATGGTGAACGAACTGCACACTATCCAGAGCAAAGCGAGCAAACTTATTCTTTTCATAGACTTTCTCCGTTTACAATGGTGTTTTCGAAGGTAATGTCCTTGGCAAAGTGGACCTCGCAGCCCTTGTCCGCGGTAAAGCGGGAGTCCTTGAAGGAGATGCCGCTCACGGGAAGTTCCGGAAGACCGTTGATGAAGATGGCCTGTCCTGCCCCGGCGCAAAGGATGTCGGAGAAATGCACATCGCGCATCTCGGGAGTGGTTTCGTCCACGGGCAGGACATCGGCCTGGGTGTCGGTACTCATGTCGGAGGCGGCGACTCCGGCATAGTAGAGGTTGAAGATGACTCCGTAGCTTACAATGTCCTTCATGTAGATGTGGTCGCACCAGATGTCCTTTACCAGACCGCCGCGACCGCGGGTGCTCTT
>JAFUGJ010000018.1 GCA_017469425.1 Bacteroidales bacterium | reverse complement strand
GCCGCCGCTGCAAAGGAAGCTATCAAGAAGTAATTGCTTTTTGTTGGTTCTGATGGGAGTTCCGTACACTGCGGGGCTCCCTTTTTTGTTGATGCAACAAGAATTTGTATCTTTGCAGTCTATGACAGTAAAGAATATAATTCTTTCCGCCCTTTCGGCGATGCTTCTCTGCGCATGCGGCTTCGTCGGCTCCCTGGTCCACGACGACCAGGTGGTGGCCCGCGTGGGCAAGGAAAAACTTTACCGTTCCGAACTCGCCACTTATATCCCGGACGGGTCGTCGCCCGAGGATTCTTCAAATCTTGCGCTGCAATATATCAACTCATGGGCCATGGAAAGGCTCTATGTGAAAACCGCAGAATCCAAGCTTTCGAAAGAGGAGAAGAATATCGACAGGGAACTCGAAGCCTACAGGCGTTCGCTTCTCAGCTATCGTTACGAACAGCACTTCATTTCCGACAGGCTCGACACGCTCATCACCCGGGCACAGCTCGAAGAGTACTACAACGCCCATGCCGACGCCCTGGAACTTCCTCGCCCCATTCTGAAGCTGCGTTTCGTCGACCTGATGTCCGACTCGCGCAACTACGATGAAATCCTTGCAAAACTCTCCGCCGACGGCGGTCAGGCCCAAAGCGACCTGGACAGCCTCGTGTCGGTGTCGGCCCTGCGCTATTTCGACAGCTCGGAAAAGTGGATGGACGCTGCGGTCGTCGCCCGTGAATTCGGCACCGACTACACGACCATGCTTTCCAGGCTCAAGGACAAATACATTATCTTCCAATACGACGACCGCGGGGAAACCCGTGCCGCTTATGTGTTCGAAATCAAGAAAAGCGGCCAGGCTCCCCTCGAATATTGCGAGGCATCCATACGCGATAACATACTTTCGGTGCGCAAGCGCGACCTTATGAAGAATTTGGAACAAGACTTGCTTACAGATGCGCAGAACCGTAAAGACTTTGTAATTTATCAGAATGACTAACAGATTTATATCAGCATTCGTGCTGGCGGCCACCCTCTTCGGGCAGCTTGCATCGGCCCAGAAATACAACACTATCGACAAGAGCATAGCCGTAGTGGGCAACGAACTCATAACGGTGTCCGACCTCGAAAGTGAAATCAAGGCGCTCCGGGCCCGCGGACAAGCTTCCGACAAGGCAACGCGCTGCCAGGTGCTGGAGGCCATGATGGAGAACAAGCTTTTCCTCATGCAGGCAAGGCTCGACTCCCTCTCCATCAGCAACGACAATGTCGAGGCTTATCTCAACCGGCAGATGGCGGAGTACCGCACCATGCTTGGAGGCGACGAGCAGATGGAGTCGTACTTCGGGAAATCGATGTACGAGATACGCAAGATGTTCAAGGAACAGTTGCAGGACCAGAGCCTCATACAGCAGGAAAGGGGGCAGATTGAAAGCAGCATCCCCGACCTCACGCCCTACGATGTGAAGGCTTTCCTCGACACCGTGGACCGCGACAAGCTGCCCGTAATCCCCCAGAAATACAAACTCAGCCAGCTGTGCATCTATCCCGACCGCGAAAAAGCCAAGATGGAGTGCAAAGAGAGGCTTCTTAACTTGCGTGAACGCATCATAAACGGCGAAAAATTCACCACTCTCGCCCGCCTCTATTCTGAAGACCCCGGCAGTTCCCGCAAAGGCGGCGAACTCGGCATGGCTTCGCGCGACATCTTCTGGCCCGCTTTCGGCGATGCCGCAATGTCGCTGCGCCCCGGCACCATCTCGCAGATAATCGAAACTCCGGACGGATATCACATCATTCAGGTTATCGAGAAGAAGGGCGACATGTTCAACGCCCGCCACATCCTTCTCAAACCAAAGTACACCGACGACGACCGTGACAAGGCATTCCGCAAGCTGGACTCGCTGCGCACTGCCATCGACAGCAGCAAAATCACTTTCGAGATGGCCGTTTACGGATGGTCGCAGGATCCCGCATCCCGCACCAACGGCGGACAGATGGCAGACCCCAACACCGGCAGCGCCTACTTCGAGGTGGACCAGATGAAGCCGGAGGACTACTCGGCAGTGGAAGGGCTCGAGCCCGGGCAGATTTCCAAGCCCATAGAGTCGCGCGACAACGAAGGCCGCGACGGCAATCTGGTGTATAAAATCGTGCGTTTGGACAAAATCGTTCCCGCCCATACCGCCACCTTCGAAAACGATTACACGGAGCTTCTGGAAAGCGTGCGCTCACTCAAGGCAGGCGAAGCGGTCGATGAATTCATCGACAAAAAAGTCCGCGAAACCTATATCATCATCGACCCCATGTTCGGGGATTGCGACTTCTCGCGTGACGGATGGAAGGAAAAAATAAGAAAATAATTCTCGCCGCCATCTCCCTGCTGATTGCAGCCGCCGGACTGTCTGCCCAGAACAAATCGGAGCAGAAGGACAGCCTCGTGCGCCTGATAAAGGCAAAGTCGCTGCAACTCATTGAAAAGCACGGCATCAATTACCGCAAGACGGTTGACGCCACATTCTTCCACAACAATACCTACTTCATCTGCGACACGGCCCTCTGGAATGTGGATGCCCGCGTCATCAATGCCGAAGGCAATGTGAAAGTGGTTCAGGACGGCACCATCCTCACGAGCGACAGCATGGTGTACAATATCGACGACGATCTGGTGCAGTTCAAAGGAACCCTGGTCCAGCTCGAAGACAAGGACCACAATACCCTGCGCACTCACGACCTCGACTACAACACCAAGGACTCTCTCGCCTTCTTCAAGCGTGGCGGGGCGATGAAGGACAAGGACGGCCAGCTGATTGAAAGTATCGACGGAAGTTACGATGCCAAACTCGGCCTGTTTACATTCCGCAACAATGTAAACATGTTCACCGACTCGATTTTCATCCGCACGGGCAGCCTCGATTATCAGTCCAGGCAGAACCGCGCGGTGTTCAATTCCGCCATCGATTTCTGGAAAGACGACAACATGCTCTCCGCCGACCGCGGATGGTATGAGAGGCTGGAGGAAACCTTCTTCTTCAACGGCCATGTCCATAGCACTTCCCGCGACCAGGAGGCGTGGTGCGATTCCCTCTACTACTACCGCACACCCAACAATCTTCTGATGCTGCGCAATGTGCAGGTGCAGGATACCACCCGCAATGTCTTCGCCCTTGCCAACCGCGTGTTTTATGAAGATTCGCTGGCGAGGGTGACCCTGACCGACGAAGCCGCCGTAGCCCTGCGTACCGAAGAGAAATATACCGCTCCCGACTCGCTCGTAAAGGTAAAGGTCGATACCATATACATAGGTGCCGACATCCTGACTTATCACACCGTCCGCAAATGCGACATCCCCGAAGGAGAATTCAAGGCTTCGGAAGAAAGGGTAGGCAGCATGTTCAGCGACCCTGTCCACGATTACAGGGTGAAGGCTGCGAAAGAAGCGGAAGAGGCGGCCAGGAAGGCGGCGGAAGAGAATGCGGAAACGAATCCTCTGCTCGCTGCACGAAAGGGAAAGCCTGAAAAATCCGGCGGACAATTGAAAAAGTCGGAAGAAGAGGCGCAGGATTCTACCGAAGGGGAAGAACTTCCGGCAGCCATGCCGGACAGTCTGCTCAGTAAGCGCGACAGTCTTGCCCTGCAGCCGCTTGACAGTCTTGCCACGAAGCCGCTCGACAGCCTTGCCCTGCAGCCGCTTGACAGTCTTGCCAAGGCCAGGGCCGACTCCCTTGCCATCGCCGATTCCCTGGCGAATCTTCCTCCGCCGGACACGACCCGCATAGGATTTGCCGCCGGGTGGGGAAATGTGAAGATTTACCGTACCGACATCCAGATAGCCTGCGACTCCATCCGTTTCTGCGAAATCGACAGCATTGCCCGTTTTTATAAGGACCCGGTAGTGTGGCATGAAGGAAACCGGCAGTATTCCGCCGACAGTATGTCCGTGTTGGTAAGGAACCAGACGGTTGAACGGGCCAGCCTGATGTCGAATGCTTTCATCATCACGCGCGAAACCGAAACGCTCTTCGACCAAATCAAGGCGACGGAGGTGATGGCCTATTTTGATTCCACGGCATCCCTGCGGCGTTTCGATGCCCTGGGAGGGGCCAACTGCATCTTCTTCCTCAAGGAAAAGGAAGAAATCGGCACGGTATATAAAGTGGATTCCAAGATGATGTCGGCCTATTTCCGGAATGGTGAGCTGTCGGATAATTATTGCTTTGGAGACAATAAGAACGATGCCTTCCCCCTCGCACAGACAAAAGAGGACGACAGGGTGCTGAAAGGTTTCAAGTGGCGCCCCGATGAGCAGCCAAGGGGCAAGGAGGATATAACCGGTCTTCAGGTGCGAAGGTCGGAGCGCGCCGCTTACGAAGCACATCCGAAGACTGCTTTCCGCCAGACGGAAATCTACTTCCCCGGTTACATGAAGAAAGTGTATGCCGCCATCGAGGCTGCCAGGAACAAGCCAAAGCGGGCCTCGGCCCCTAATGCTCCGGTCGACAGCATTGCCGTTGCTGCTGACTCCCTTGAGCATTCCGAAGCGCCGGGAGAGCTTTCCGAAGAGGAGGCTGAAGAGGTAAAGGCTCCCGCCGACACGACTTTGGTTGACGGGCTTGAAGGGGAAGGTGATGCGGTTGAAGAGGAACAGCATATTCCTACGAAAGCGGAACTGCGCGAGCAGGCACGGCAGGCGAGAATTGCCGCGCGTGAGGCTCGCTGGGCCAGGGCTGATTCCATAGATGCGGTAAAAGCGGCTGAGAAATTGCAGAAAAAACTGGAAAAGCAGCGCATCCGCGATGAAAAGACCGCCGAAAAGCAGCGCAGGCAGAATCTGCAGGATGCGAAAAAGCTCGAAAAATATGTAGAGAAATATCGCCGCAAATACGAAAAACAGCTTGCTCGCGAGGCTAAAAAAGCTGCCAGGGCAAAGAAGGGCAGGCAGGCTGGAGAGGAAGAGGTTGAATATACGGATGAACCAATAATAGATACAGATGGAAAATATCCTGGACAGATTTCTGAGGTACGCGAAAATCGACACCCAGAGCAACGAGGACTCGGAGAGCCAGCCCTCGACGGCCAAACAGCTGAACCTGCTGAAGCTCCTGTGCAACGAATTGAATAGCCTCGGAGTTGAGGCAACGCTTGACGAGTATGGCTATGTGATGGGTCGTATCCCTTCCAATGTCGAGGAAGAAGTTCCGGCCATTGGTTTCATTGCCCATGTCGATACCGCTCCCGACGCCTCCGGCGAGAATGTCAAGCCCCAGATTATCCCTTCCTACGACGGCTCCGACATCCCTCTGGAAGGTGTTCCCGGGTTGAAGCTCAGCCCGGCAGAATTTCCTGAGTTGCTGAACCACATCGGCGAAACCATCATCACCACCGACGGAACCACCCTTCTCGGTGCCGATGACAAGGCGGGCGTTGCAGAAATTATGGATGCCGTGCAGTACATAGTATCGCATCCGGAATTCAAGCACGGGCCTATCCGTATCGGCTTTACTCCCGATGAGGAAATCGGGCGCGGCGTCGTCAAGTTCGATGTGGAGAAGTTCGATGCCCGCTATGCCTACACCATGGACGGCGGCGAAGCAGGAGAACTCGAGTTCGAAAACTTCAATGCCGCTTCCGCCAAAATCCATATCCAGGGCAGCAATGTGCATCCCGGCACTGCCAAGGGCAAGATGCGTAACGCCATCCTTATCGGCCAGGAATTCAACTCCCTGCTGCCGGTCGGGCAGCGTCCGGAATATACCGAAGGCTACGAGGGGTTCTTCCATCTCATTTCCTTCAAGGGTTCGGTGGAAGAGGCGGATTTTGCTTACATAATCCGCGACCATTCCCGCTCCAAGTTCGAAGAGAAGAAGGCGGCCATCCGGCGTTGCGCCGACTTTATCAACGCCAAATACGGCGACGGCACCGCCACTCTCGTGCTGAAAGACCAGTATTACAACATGCGTGAGCAGGTTGAGCCCCATTACAGGATTGTCGAAATTGCCAAAAAGGCCATTGAAGAGTCTGGCATCACCCCTCGCGTGCAGCCCATCCGTGGCGGCACCGACGGCGCCAACCTCTCATTCCGCGGCCTGCCCTGCCCCAACATTTTCGCGGGAGGGCTGAATTTCCACGGCAAGATGGAATGGGTGCCCCTCGAAAGCATGCAGAAAGCTTCCCGGGTCATCCTGAATATTATCAGTGGGTTCTTACCTCTTGATTGACGCCCTTGTCATATAGACAATCAGCAGCACGAAGGGGATGATTGCGATGGCCTCGGCGCCTGATGCAAGGTGCCCTTCGGCGACTGTATTCCATCCTTTGAGGAACCAGTCCACTCCGGCGAACTTCAGGATGGCTGAAACCACTCCCATGAGCGCACCGCCTGCGATGAATCCGCTCGCAATCAGCGTTCCCTTTTCCTGACGGGCATCATTCACGGCCTTGTCTTTGCTGCGGGTGCTTACATACCAGCTGATTGCGCCGCCCACAAGCAGGGGAAGGTTGAGGTCGAGAGGGATGAACATGCCGAGGCAGAACGCGAGTGCGGGTACTTTGAATACTGTGAGAAGGATGGCTATGACCGCACCGATTCCGTAAAGGAGCCAGGGGGCGCTTCCTCCGTTCATCATGGGCTGGATTACTGCCGCCATCGCATTGGCCTGTGGAGCCACAAGTGCGCCTTCTCCGGTGAATCCGTAAGTTTTGTTGAGCACCAGCATCACTCCGCCCACGGTAGCCGCTGCCACCAGCGTGCCGAGGAACTTCCAGCTTTCCTGCTTTGCCGGAGTCGTGCCCAGATTGTATCCTATCTTCAAGTCGGTGATGAAGCCTCCTGCCATGCTGAGCGCCGTGCATACCACCCCGCCTATAACCATTGCGGCTACCATCCCTGCGTTACCCTTGAGCCCGACCGCCACAAGGACGAGGGCCGTGATAATCAGGGTCATGATGGTCATTCCGCTTACGGGATTGCTGCCCACGATTGCGATGGCATTGGCTGCCACCGTGGTAAAGAGGAAGGAGATGACCGCCACTATCAGCAGCCCCACCAGCGCCTGCCATACGGTATCAACCACTCCGCCGAAAGCGAAGAATGCGAATACGGCGAGAAGGGTTATCACTATGCCGGTAACGACGGTTTTCATCGTGATGTCGCGGTCGGTCTCTTCCGCCTTTTGCGCAGGGCCTCCCTTCTTGGAGAACTCTTTTCCTGCGAGCCCGACGGCGCTTTTGATGACGCCCGCATTCTTGATGATGCCTATGATTCCCGCAGTTGCGATGCCGCCTATACCTATATGACGCGCGTATGTGCGGAAGATTTCATCGGCGCTCATTTCGGAAACGGTCTGGGTGATGCCGCTGCCCATGAAATCCAGCACCTGTCCACCGAAGAGCAGGTTAAATCCGGGGATGATGAGAAGCCACACCAGCAGGCTGCCAATGCAGATGATGAGCGAGTATTGGAATCCGATGATGTATCCCAGGCCCAGCACTGCGGCTCCGGTGTTGAGTTTGAGCACCACTTTGGCCTTGTCGGCAATCGCATGCCCGAAACCGAGGAAGGTGGTGGAAATGGTTTCACCCCATGCTCCGAAGGTGGCAATGGCAAAATCGTACAGTCCTCCAAGGAGGCCCGCCACTGCGAGGGTCCTTGCGCCCTTGCCGCCACCTTCGCCGTTCACCAGCACCTGTGTGGTGGCGGTAGCCTCAGGGAAAGGATACTGTCCGTCCATCTCCTTTACGAAATATTTGCGGAAGGGGATGAGGAAAAGTATGCCCAGCACGCCTCCGAGCAGGCTGCTCAGGAACATGTGCCAGAAGCTTACATCCAATCCTAATATATATATGGCGGGAAGGGTGAAGATTGCGCCCGCCACGATGACGCCGCTGCAGGCTCCTATGCTCTGGATGATGACATTCTCGCCGAGGGCATCCTTGCGCCCGAGAGCACCCGAAATGCCCACCGCCAGGATTGCGATGGGGATGGCCGCTTCGAACACCTGACCCACTTTCAGGCCGAGATAAGCTGCGGCTGCAGAGAATAACACTGTCATAATGAGGCCGATGGCCACCGAATAGGGAGTAACCTGAGGAGCTCCCTGCTTGATTTTCTTACTCATAATGTTTGCGAAAATAGTGAAAAAAATTAAAAATAAATTTGCAGGTTTCGAAAAAGTGCGTATCTTTGCAGCCCGTTTCGGAAACAGGGTTTCTAAACGGACCAAGATCATTGACAATACTGAGAGACACAAAGAGGTAAAGAAGTAAAAAAGAGATTAAGTCTGATAATTGAAATTCGAGTTTTTTCGAGTTGCGAAAAGAGGACTGCAATTTCATAGGCAAAACATTTGAGAGTACGAAAGTAGTCGCAAATGATTCACGAGAAAGAGAAGAAGAGCGAACGGAGGATGCCTAGGCTTCCGAAAACGAAG
>JAFUGJ010000017.1 GCA_017469425.1 Bacteroidales bacterium | reverse complement strand
GCCTCCCGCTTGTCTTCTTGCTCTACATAGGAAGACACCGAAAGGTTATAAGCATTGTCTGCAATATCCGTATTTGCCACAAGTCGGGCGAAATGGGCCTCATCAGACTTGGCCGCATATGCCTCATGAATCCGCTTTATATTCTCATCCGAAAGTTTGTTCTTGTTCCCCTCGTGGATAAATTCCTGTGATGCATCAATGAAATAGGTCTTGGCCCCGCTCTTGTTTTTGCGCAGGACTATGATGCAGACAGCGATAGTCACACCGAAGAAGAGATTGTCGGGCAACTGAATCACAGTATCCACATAGTTGTTGTCCACCAGATACTTGCGAATCTTGCCCTCCGCTCCTCCACGGTATAGCACTCCGGGGAACTCTACAATGGCAGCAGTTCCCGTGGTCGAGAGCCAGTGTAGCATGTGCATAGTAAATGCCAAGTCGGCCTTGCTCTTGGGAGCAAGGACTCCGGCAGGAGCAAAGCGAGGGTCATTGATGAGCAGCGGATTTTCATCGCCCTCCCACTTGGTGCTGTATGGAGGATTGGAAACAATGGCATCGAAAGGCTCGTCATCCCAGTGGGCAGGAGCCAGCAGGGTGTCGCCCAGAGCAATGTCAAATTTCTCGAATCCCACATTGTGGAGAATCATATTGATTCGGGCAAGGTTGTAGGTGGTGATGTTGATTTCCTGACCATAGAATCCATTCAGCACATTTTCCGCACCCAGAATCTTGGCGAACTTCAGTAGCAGAGAGCCACTGCCGCAGGCCGGGTCATAGACCTTGTTCACCTGCGTTTTCCCGGTAGTCACAATCTTGGCAAGCAGTTCGCTGACTTCCTGCGGGGTGAAGAATTCTCCGCCGGATTTGCCCGCATTGGAGGCGTACATCGTCATCAGGAACTCATAGGCATCGCCAAATGCGTCTATGGTATTGTCTTTGAGGTCACCCAGTTTCAGTTCCCCGATGCGGTCGAGAATCTTTACCAGTTTGGCGTTGCGGTCGGCTACGGTATTCCCCAGTTTCTTGCTGTTGACATCAATGTCATCGAACAGCCCCTTGAAGTCTGTTTCGCTGGCGGTGCCGTTGGCAGAGCTTTCAATGGCATCAAAGAGCGTTGCAAGGGTAACATTGAGGTTTTCATCGTTCTTTGCTCCGGAGCGAACATTCTGGAACAACTGTGAGGGAAGAATGAAGTAGCCCTTTTCCTGCACGATGTCATCTTTTCCTTCTAAGGCAACGGCGTCGGACTCGGCAGCATAGTCGTAATCTTTGTTGCCGGATTCCCATTCGCCTTTGTTGATATAGTTTGTCAAATCTTCCGAGATAAAGCGATAGAATAGGAATCCAAGCACATAGCTCTTGAAATCCCATCCGTCCACGCTTCCGCGTAGTTCGTTGGCAATGGCCCAAATTGCCCGGTGCAATTCCTGCCGCTCCTGCTCTTTTGTCATATAGAAAGTATGGTTTTGCTGTAATTAGGCAAATGTAGCGATTTTTATTGATTTTTCGGGAAAGTAGATGCCAACCGGCTGTCGTCCGGGTCCAGCACCAGAAGGACAGGCGCGACATTTTTCCGTTTTTGGCGACATTTTTCAGGAGCTTTGTCACAAGGGCTCCTGTTCCGTTTTTTTGTCGTTGAAAAAGGGCTATTTTTGTGTATAAAATGTTTTGACTCATGAGAAAGGCAATACTATTCATCATGGCTCTTGCCTTGGTTTTTTCCTGCTCATCATCCGGGAATAATGCCGACGCTCCGGTCGATGAAACCTACTCTCCGGCCTATATCCGGGAGCTGGCAAAGACAGATTACGAGGCGGCCATGAAACTTGTCGGCGACGGCCTTCGCTATGGGCGCCTCACTGCTTTTACGGCCAATAATCTCCGAGCCAACCTGACATATATCTATACGGAAGACTACGCCACTGCCGCCGATTATATGCGAAAGGCCCTGGAGCAGGATGAGGCAAAGGATCCCGGCATCCGCTCGGAACTCCTGTACCATCTGGCGACCATTCTCCGCAACGACAGGAATTTCACGGCCCTTCTCGCCACATGCACGGAAGGTAAAGAATGTGCCCGCCAGGCAGGCAAACCCTTCGAGGAGTACTCCTTCGACTTTCTGGCGGGCAATGCTCTCTATAGTCTGGGAGAAGAAGAAACAGCATTTGAAATGATGCAGACTGCCATTTCCAAAGCTTCGGCCATAGCCAAGACTGAACCTGAATATGGACATCTGCTTTATTTCACCGGGCAGTATATCAACGACCTCCTGGAAGAAAAGAACCATCAGGCAGCACTCAAGGCATGTACCGGCTATGAGGGTCTTATCTGCCGTATGGAAGGCTTGTTCCCTGATGTGGACAGGGCTTATATCGACCGTTGCCGTTTCTACCTGGACATTGACCTTTCCGTATGTAATACCTGTCTGGGGAAGGCTGATGCCGCATCCAAGGCATTCGACAGCGCGCTTGTGCGCAGTTATTCCGAAACAGCGGATGGAAAAACCCATATTGTGGAGTATTATGCTGCATCCGGACAGCCGGACAAGATACTGGAATTGTATGAAAACGACTTGCCCTTCACCGGCGCGGATACCGTCAGCCGTGCATATCGCATGCGTATCGCCCGTCTCAAAGAAGCTTTCGCCAATGCCGGAAATCAGGAGAAAGCAAAAGAATACCAGACGCTCTATGACAGCCTGAGTGAAAAGATAGAAGCCAAAGAACAAGCCGAAGGCACCTTGGCGCGCGCCGCCAGATACAATGAACAGCGCTACCGCTTCCAGTTGGCAGACACATCCCTGCTCCTGAAGAAAAACCAGCAGCTCATACTCTTGCTCATTGTAGTCTTTGTCTTTGCTGTTGGAATTCTTTTACTGATTACCCTTAAAAAGTCCAGGGAATACAGCGCTGAAACCCAGGCACTGGAAAAGAGCCTCAGCTCCATACGGCGCCAGGTTTCCATCATTGCAAAAAGGGACCTGAAGAATGATGCCGGAGAGGCCGGTGAAACGCAGCAGCCCTCTCTTAAGAATCTTATTGAGGACAAGAAACTCTACCTCAACAAAAACCTCAATCGCCAGGGCGCAACCGAACTCCTCGGCAAATCGTCTTACGAGATAGACAAAATGCTCTCCGAGATTGCTCCGGGCCTCAGTTTCCCGGAATACATCAAGAGCCTCCGCATACGGTATGCTCTGGAACTCATGGCACGGAACCCCGACATTCCCATCGCCGAACTTGCCGACCGCAGTGGCTTCTACACCATCCGCACATTCCAGCGTTCTTTCCTTGCCGTAACCGGCAATACTCCCAGCGAATACGCACAGAAACTGAAAAAATAAATACATCTTGTCATGAAAAAAATCGCAGCCTTCATTGCAGCACTCATTTGCACTGCGGGCCTTTTCGCCCAAAGCTCCAAACTCCCTGATGTCAGGGAACTTGTTACCATCGAGAACGAGAACACCGGAGAGTCGGTGGATATAGTCAACATCCCTGTTGACGGCGTAAACCGCTATTTCCTCCATGTGGGAAACATGGGTATTGGCGATAAAGTCATCCAGATTTCCCTGGACCCTGTTTACCGTCTCTACATCCCACTCGGGAACAATATTACCGATGCAATCGCCGCAATGGAAGAACTCAAGACCTTGTTTGCCGAGCCTAAAGGCACCATGCGTGAAATCCAGGGCAGTTTCAAGCCTTTCTTCCCCACGGACGAGACCGAAACCGTCCAGGTTTACAATTACAGGCTCATTGCCGAGAAAAAACTCCGGTTTGTCATAGAGCGTGACGGTTACTCCCGAGTGGCATATCTTCCCAAATCCGAGTTCGGCTCCCTGCTCCGCGGCCTGAAATTCTACGGCAAGATGCATAAATCGGAGATGTAGTGTATAAGAAAACGACACATACGGCGCTATTGTCGTTACTCAGTATTCTTGCGCTTATTACAGCCTGTAAACACGACGAGTACGATATTACGCGGGATATCGACACACATGTGACCCTCTTTGATGATGAGCTGAGCCTTCCCATTGCCGATATCGGCCCTATTACGCCCAAGCAGCTTCTTGGAGACATTGATTTGGGAGAAACCCTGGGAGAGCTGTTTGAAGAAGACGAAGACGGGTATCTTGTAGTGGAAACGGAAGATTTCATTTATAGCAATCCGGTCCTGCTCGTATATATCGGGCTTGCAGATCCCACCCGGCCCTCTGATGTCAATGTGGACGACTTCACTGCTGCCCCCGACGAATCTTTAAGCAGTCTTTCAGAAATAGGGCTGGTGCCGGCGCTGCAGGAATTCTCCCTCTATGCAGGGAATCCGCTTACTGAAGGAATCGCCTTTTCAGGAAAGATTTCATTCCCGGAAGGCCTCGTCGCCAATACTTTTTCTAAAGAGACAATAACGGAACGAACTGATAATAGAACCTTTTTTCAGACTTCCATCACTGACGGAAAACCCATTGGCAACTTCACTGCCGAACAGATGACCCTTCATCTGCCTTCAAATATTCTGGAAAAGGATCCGATGGGTGGTTGGAGCTCCTTTACCATCGGATACCGCTACAAGGCCTACCTTGCGCTTGAAAGCGATTTTCCGGAAAGTGTGGATATTCCCATTGATAATCTGGATGTGCCGCTTGGACGGTATAAGGTTAAAGAGGCCCGCATCCGGACAGAGGTGTCCAACGAGATTCCGCTTACGCTGATTCTGGACAGTGTGAAGGTAATGGTCAAAGAGCCCGACGAAGAAGGGAATGAGCAAATCGTTGAGAGTGAAGATGTCAGTGTTTCTTCAGAAATTACCGTTATATCCGGCTCTTCCGACTCACCGGCAGTTTCTCCGCTGGAAATCGTTATCAAGGCAGGGGAGGGTACCATTCCGGACATTGCAGGCCTTAAACTGAGCCTTTCTGTCAAAGCTCCCGTGGGAGGAAGCGACCATCGGCTCAATATGAACCAGGCTGTTACATTTAATCATATACGCGCCACGGTTTACGGCGGCATAACGCTATAGACATCTATGAAAAAGACAGTATTGTTCATTATATGCGTTACCGCTTTTAGTATGCACACAAAGGCGCAAGACTTCGACAATCCGGCGCAGACAGCCTCTTTGGAGCATGGTTTTGTCCGCATAGGGGAAATCAGCTCCGTCTGCCGGAACAATGTAGGTGCATCATCTTTTCTCTTCCCTTCCGGAGACAAACTGGTGACAGGCCTGCATGATTCGGTGAGCGCCGATGAATTCATGAGCGGGCTCAAGGCATCCAACAGTCGTTACAATCAAATAGATTATAATCTTGTGTCGTATGGATGGAAGGGCTCCCGGGGCTTCCATACCGTGGAGATAGGGGCGAAGGTAAATGCCGGTCTGAGCATCCCTAAAGAGATTTTCCAACTGCTGAAAACCGGCACGGCCCAGTCGCCTTATGATTGGTCGGCGCTCAGGGCTTTCGGGAATGTGTATGGGGAAGTTTCCTACGGATACTCCATGAATCTTTCTGACAATTTGTCCATAGGAGGCCGGGCAAAGCTGCTGGTTGGACTCAACAGTGTGGACATCCTGGCCCGCAAGTTTGAACTTACCACTACGGACCGGCAGTATGTGCTGGACCTTGATGCGGACATCGACCTCACCAATCGTAACAAGAAAATCAATTCGGATGAGGATGGGTATCTGAATTATGCAAGTTTCACCGGCAAAGGGAAGCTGGGCTTTCCCTCCGGTGCAGGTCTTGCCATGGATCTTGGTGTAGTGTGGAAACCGTTCCACGGCTTTACGGCGGAAGCGTCCATTCTGAATCTGGGCGGCATTTTGTGGTATTATGGAAACGGTGGCGTGTCGTCCGGCTCTTATACTTTTGAAGGGCTCAAGGATTTGGGAAAGGAGGAACTGCAAAAGGAGAAAATCGGCACGAAACTCCGTGAAGTACGGGATGAGGTCCTTGGCGTCATCCGCCCCAAAGCCGTAAACGGATACTTTAAAACGAAAGCGGTTCCGCTTACTGCAAAACTTTGCTCCAGCTATTCCTTGCCGTTTTGGGAGCCCTTGTCCGTGAATGCTTCCGGCCTGTATTCCGGTTACCGTTTTTGTGCTCCCTACTGGGAGGTGCGCGGCGGAGTGTCGGTATCTCTCCCCGGAATTGCCAGCTTCAGCCTTAACTCCGGCTGCGGCAGCTATGGCTTTGTATATGGCGCAAGGGGCAGCGTCAACTTCCTGTCTTTCAAACTCTACGCGAGCTATGAAAACGGAGTTGGCGGTACGGTTCCCTATGAAAGCATTCAGCTCAAGGCCAATAATAAACGCTTTGTGATGGGACTTATATATTTGATAAAATGAAACGACTTTCTCTCGCACTTGTTTCCATCCTGGTACTACTGACTGCATGCAATCGCGGTGAGGTGGTTCCGGCTGCTCCTGACTATGCCAATCCCGACATGTGGATAACACAGGATATGGACCCGAAAGGCACCGGAGCCGATGTATTCTATGTGGTGTCCACTTGGGAAGTGGACTGGAAAGATGCCAAGGGGCGCACGGTCCATTACGCCGATGTCCGGAATCCCGAGCACCGCGCGCACATGGCCACGGAAATGAACGGAGTTGCCGCTTATATGGCTCCCGGAAACCGTTTTTGGGCACCTTACTATCGGCATGCCACCATTGAGGCCTTTACTTCGCGGGACGAAGAGGTCATCCATGAGCGCACCCGTCTTGCGATGCAGGATGTCTGCGACGCTTTCGATTATTTTCTCACGCAGCACGACCCGCATCGGCCTCTCGTCATTGCCGGTTTCAGCCAGGGCGGCCTCGCGGTGGTGGAACTGCTCAAGCACATGGACGATGCCACTTTCGACCAGCTGGCCGGGGCTTATGTAATGGGCTATAAGGTGACGGACGAAGACCTTGCCTCCTGCCCGCATATCCGACCGGCGGAAGGGGCCGACGATACAGGCGTCACCATCTGCTACAACACTGTAAAGGATGTCAAATTCGTCAATCCGGTGATTTCGGCTACCAGCGTCGCCATCAATCCCGTGAACTGGGTGACCGATGCTACGCCTGCAGTGCTGCATGACACCATCACCGTAACCTTGTCACCGGAGTACCATGTCCTTGTGGTGGACGGCTATGACGGGGCTGAATATCCGCCTTTTGAGGATTTTATCAATGTGGGCGACATCCACAGCTGCGAGCCCTGGCTCTACAGCGAATGTCTGCAGGAAAACATCAGCGTGAGGGCACAGTCCTGGCGCGAAAAGAATAAGAATATGACCGTAAGTAAAGTATTGGAAGAACTGAGAGGCCGTGATGTGACCCTCTTTGTGGCCGACGAGGATGAAATCAACCCGGACGAAGTACCTTTTCCCGTTGTATTTACCGGCATGGGAAAGATGCGGATGTTCAGCGCCCTTGTCAAGTGGCACGATGCCCTGCCGGAAGGCAGTGCTCCCGTGGTCCTTAACATCGGAAGCGCCGGGTCGGCCCGGTATCCGATTGGTACCATCGTGAACTGCACCCGCATCTTCAACGGCGGCAGCGAACTGATTGCAGACTGCATAGACCTGCCCGGAGAGGGT
Source organism: Bacteroidales bacterium (assembly GCA_017469425.1). Taxonomy (GTDB): domain Bacteria; phylum Bacteroidota; class Bacteroidia; order Bacteroidales; family UBA932; genus Cryptobacteroides. The sequence goes on along the minus strand of JAFUGJ010000017.1, from coordinate 2,358 downwards.
GCAAGCATCTTCTCCGGCGACTATTTCATGAGCACGCAGACCTTCAGCCCGGAGCAGGTGAAGGAGCTTTCGGAGCAGTATGACCTTTTTGACATGGAAGCCTACGCCGCCGCGCAGTTCTGCAAGATGTACGGCATTCCGTTTTACTGCCTCAAAGCCGTTTCCGACAACCTGGACGGCAACCTCAAGGACTGGCGCAGCATCCTCGCCGATATCCGAGTACAATTTACGGATTTGTTGAACAGTTGCAAACAGTAAACGCTACATTTGATTTAGTGACGGAAAATATATAACCTGCTTCAAAAGCGACCTTTGCCCGGAATAGGGTCGCGAAGCGACGGGAGCGTTGAAGCAGTTTTTTTTACCGGGCCTTAGATGATTATGAAACTGGCAAATAAGATTTGGTTTATAGCAGCGGTCCTGGTAATCCTTTCCGGGACAGGCATCTCTACCTGCGGCATAAAAGAAAGCCCTACCGACGACAGTAGCCGATTTGTGGCCATCACAGACATAGTTCCTGATGCCATCCTGGAAATCCGCTACTACGGCACTTATAACTTCGTTGGCACCCGCATTGACGGCTATATTGCACCCACGGCCCTGCTCACCAAAGAAGCTGCCGCTGCACTGAAGGCGGTGAGCGATGATGTCATTGCCCAGGGCTACCGCCTGAAGATATACGACGCTTACCGGCCACAGAAAGGCGTTGACCACTTTGTGCGCTGGGCTGCCGAAGTGTCTGACACCAAAATGAAGCCCTATTTCTATCCGGACTTGGACAAGAGCGTGCTTTTCGAGCAGGAGTACATCATGGAGAAAAGCGGCCATACACGCGGTTCAACCGTGGATTTGACGCTCTTTGACATGAATACTGAGAAAGAACTGGATATGGGCGGGACCTTCGACTGGTTCGGCCCCGAAAGCCATCCGGATTTCTGCGGGAACCCTGATACCGGAGAATACACCGGCGACAACAGCAAAAGTCCTACCGGTCGCAGCATTACCGAGGAGCAGTTTCATAACCGCATGATACTCCGCCGTGCCATGCTCTCACACGGTTTCAAGCCCCTTGACACCGAATGGTGGCACTTTACGCTCAAAGAAGAGCCTTTCCCGGATACATATTTCACCTTCCCTGTAAAGTAATGACTCTACACCCATGAAAGAATCAGATTCCCACGCACAGGAGTTGCTCTCACAGTACCGTTTTCTGTTGCCAGTCTATACTCAGATGGCCGATGTAATACCGGGAAGGCTGAAGGAGTTCTTCAAAGAAGCCGGCATTATCGTAGCCGCAATAGAGTGCCGCGTAAAGACAGAAGCCTCCCTCTGCGGAAAACTTGAACTCAAAGGTGCCAAGTACCGCGACCTTTTTGACCTTACGGACATCCTGGGCCTGAGGGTCATCACCTTCTATATCGACGATGTGGACAAGGTGGCCTCGGTTCTGGAGCGTCTCTTCGAGATTGACTGGGAGAACTCCGTGGACAAGCGCAAGGCCCATGAGATTGACAGTTTCGGCTACCTTTCGCTGCACTATATCTGCCGGATTCCGGAAAGCGCTTATTCAGACCCGGCTCATCCGGAACTGAACAAAATCCGCTTTGAGGTGCAGATGCGCACCGTGCTGCAGCACGCCTGGGCCAACATGTACCATGACACCGGCTACAAAAGCGGCGTGGAAATCCCCAAAGAGTATCTCCGGAATCTCAACCGGCTGGCAGGCATGTTGGAACTGGCCGATGAGCAGTTCAGCGTCATCCGCACGGAGATTAACGACTACCGCAGGAAGGTTCAGGGGCTGGTGGCATCCGGAAAGTTGGAAGAGGTCGCCCTGGACGGCGATACCTTCCGGAGTTATCTGCAACTGGGGCCTTTCGACAAGCTCACGCGCCGCATTGCCGCCGTGAACCAGGCTGAAATACAGGATATGTCCCTGATGTCCTGGCTGCCCGTTTTCAAGGGTCTGGGGCTGAAAACCCTCGGCGACATTGACCGGCTCATCAAGGACTACGGCGAAGCTGCGTATCAGATAGCCTGTTATCAGATAGGCCTGACGGACTTGGATATCGTTTCCGCCTCCATCGCGCCCCAGAATCTGTGCATTGCTTTTGCCCTCAAAAGCGGCGGCGGGAAAGCCGGTATCAAATACATTTTGGACCTTCTGGGCGGAGAATCCGACGCCAATGAGCTGATGGCCGACATGCTTATGGAACAGGCAAAAGACTTGCCCTTCATGAATCAATAGACGCTTATGGCAAACAAACCGATGAATACAGAACTGCTTGACCGCGCCATCATTTTCGCGGTCAGGGCCCACGCCGGCACGGAGCGCCGCGGAAAGGGCTATCCTTATAT
>JAFUGJ010000016.1 GCA_017469425.1 Bacteroidales bacterium | reverse complement strand
CCCGGAAAGGCGAATGCTTTCTTTAAAGCGCGTGTAAGCATTGATTTGTACCCGGCAATCGGCAAGCAGTTCCTTGCAGAAGTTCTTGCCTCGGGCAGTGTAGAAATAGATGGCATCCGGTTCGTAGTGGATGGCACTAATTTGGCGCACCTGCGGAGCACCCTTTTCATCAACGGTGGCAAAGTTCAGGATGCCCACCAGCCGCATTTTCTCAAGACAGGTTGCTGCGTCCATGATTTATTGAATATCGAGGATGATCTTGCCACCGGCACCGCCTTTCTCCAAAAGGGTATGGGCCTGGGCAATTTCTTCCAGCTTGAACACTTTACTGTACAGCGGCTTCTGGCCGGATGATTCCAGCAGGTGCAGAATATCGTCGATGGCCTCCTGCGTGGGGAAATTGCTGAAGAATCCTGTCAGGAACACTCCGTTGGGAATGTATTTGATGGGGTCGAAGTTCGGAACCGTGAACTTGTTGCCGAGGATGCCAGTGTTGCAGACATAGCCAGGATGGCTCACGCAGCGCAGGGAGTCCTGCAGGGTAGCCGGTCCTATGAGTTCCAGTATCTTGTTCGGGCGAAGCTCCGCAGTCATCTGAGCGGCGATATTGCCGTCGTCAATGATGCAGTAATCGGCACCTATTGCTTTCAGCTTCTCAAAGGAAGTATCCCTGCGGGAGGATGCGATGACGCTAGTTCCCAGCGCCTTTGCAATCTGGATGGCAGCCATACCCACCGTGGAGGTAGCTCCGCGAACCAGCAGAATATCTCCCTCCTGGAGCAGCAGGCATTCCGTCAGGGAGCCATAGGCCGTGAAATAGGTCTCCGGGATGGCAGCGAGCTCAATCCAGGAGAGCTCCGTGTTTACTTTGAAGACATTGGAAGATGGGAGCAGCGCATATTCGGCATAGCTGCCGTTGAAACTGCGTCCCATTCCGCCCATAAGGGCCACCACCTTATCGCCTTTGGCAAGTCCGCTGTCCGAAGGGTCTTCCACTTCACCCACGCACTCTATGCCGGGAACGATGGGCCTCTGGATATAGTCATTCTCAATTTCAAACATCCGCAGCAGGGCTTCGGAGTGATTGAGTCCGGCTGCGTGTATCTTTACGAGAATCCAACCGGGCTGCACCTGCGGAACGGGAATCTCGCTCACTTTCATTTCAGAGGCCTCGCATCGGCCTGTAAGTACTATTGCTCTCATCTTTCGTCTATTAAAGATTCTTCACTTTGTTCAGAATGACAACTTAGCACTGCGCTCAGCATGACGGTTGGCACTTCGTTCAGAATGACAGTTGTCACCCTGAGCGAAGCGAAGGGTCTTTATACCTCCTTCCAACACTGCGGATCCGGGGCATAAAAGTTATGGGTATATCCGTAGGTTACTGCGGGGCAGCCCCGACAGAAGCGAAGGAGCTCGCACTTGCGGCATTTTTCGAATTTTTCGTACTTGCGAAACTTCTCCATTTCTGGCCCCGTCCAGAGGTCGTATAAGGGAGTCTTCCGCACATTGCCAACGATGCTGTCAAAGCGGCGGCAGGCCATCACATCGCCGTTCGGGCAGATAGTGAAATGGCAGTTTCCGCAGTTGCAGCCGTCATAAATCAGGTTTTCGTCCAATCCTTCCGGAATCTTGAACAGGCCGTTCTCATACAGGTATAGCGTCCAGAGATGGTCTTTCAGATTGAAATATGTGCCGGAGTCTTTGTACTGTTGATACTTCTTCCAGCAACGGTCCAGCACATCTCGGTACTGGGCAGGGGAGAGGTGCGCAGATTTCTCCGTGGAGGTAGGGCAATAGCGTCCGAAGGCAAAGACATCGGCCTTGTAGGCCACGACGGTGTCGATGATTTCCTCCATCTGCCCGGCATTCACGGCAGAAACGGTGGTCATGATGGCCACTTTGATTCCGGCCCTTTTCAGTACGGCAATCTTCTCCAGCGTGATGTCGTAGGAACCGGGCTTGCGCATCCAGTCGTGCGTCTCGCGGTTCCCGTCGATGGAGAGCTGGTATTTCTCGCAGCCATAGGATTTCAGCCTGGTGCAAACCTCATCGGTCAGATGGAAGGGATTTCCCAGAATGGTAAAGGGGATATTCCGCTCCTTCAGCATTCCGAGGATTTCCCAAATCTGCGGATGCAGGACAGGGTCACCGCCCGTAATATAGAAATACGGCACGCGCTCTTCCATTTGGGCGCACATGTCCACGCAATTGTCGATAACCCGACGGGCATCCTGCAGGCTGACGGTAATCAGTTTCGGATGCCCTTCGGCGAAGATGTAACAGTGTTTACACCGCTGATCACAATAATCAGTGATGTGCCACTGGAATGCAAAGTATTGGAGCATTACTTCGCACCGCAAGCAGTACCGCAGGCACTGGGCTTGGGCTCTTCCTTTGCAGGCTCTGCTGCACCGCAGGCACTGCCGCAGGCGGCGGGTTTCTCTTCGGGCTTTGCTGCGCCACAGGCACTGCCACAGGCGGACGGGGCTTCCTGAGCGAAGCTCATCACGAATCCTCCGATGTTTGCTCTTTTCATAATCAAGAATTTTAAATGTTAATGATTGGGAAATAGTATATCGAATTACACGATTATTCTTTTGTGTGTTTCTCCCGGTCTGCCATGATGCCGGAAAAGTTCTCCAGCGACCATGCAAGCAGTTGGTCCAGCGTCGGCATCACCGACAGGGCTCTTTCTGTCAGGGAATATTCCACCTTGACGGGAACGGAAGGCGTAACCTTGCGGGAAACCAGTCCGTCGGCCTCCAGGCTCTTCAGCGTCACCGTAAGGCTTTTCTGGGAAATGTCCGGAATTGCACGCTTGATTTCGTTGAAGCGGAGCATATTTTCATGCTCCAAAGTGTAGAGCACGAGAAGCGTCCACTTGTCCGTTATCCGTGAAAGCACATTGCGGATTGGGCAATCCGGGAACATGGCATCTCTTATATCTTTTCTGTCCATGGCTGGTAAAGTTTTTAGACTTGGTTACCATTTGTTACTGCAAAGGTGCAAACTTTTTGATTATCAAACAAGAAGGCACATTTGCGAAATAAAGTTACCTGCAAGTAACTGTTATTGAAATCCAATGTATTAGCCGGTGAAAAAAGTTTGAATTATTTTCAAGAGACTGGTTCAGGTTTCAGTCACGAGGGGCGGAAGGTTTCTGACTGCTCGCGGAGTCTTGGTAAATCCGAAATTGGTCTAAAACGGCAGAAAAGTTGAACTAAATAGAAAAGTCCGTGTGACTGTTTAGGCGTATCTTTGCAACCGGAAAGTTTAACTAAACACAAATACAATGAACAAGCACAGTGAAAAGGTAGCTGCTATCCTTGAAGCAATCGAACTCTACGCAGAGGCAGGCCGCAAGGCCAGCCGCGAACTCGGCCAGAAGGCTTTCACCCCGGATGCCATCATGAGCTGGGTGGAGAATGGCAAGATTGTCACCGTTCCCATCAATGCCCTCTTTGATGTTCTGGAGCAGACTGGCGAAGAGGAAGTATCTTACAGCGTAGAAGATGTGACCGTTGCCGGTAATGTAGCTTTCGTCCGCATTTCGTCCTCTTTCAGTAAACTCACCACCTTCAACGACATGTTCACTCTTGCAGAGCAGAATGGCGAGTGGAAGATCGTGAGCAAGATTTACAGCGTAAAGTAATGGCGGTTAAGCGCGTTTTCACCATCAATGGCAGCCCGCGCAAGGATTACAATACAGCCCAGCTGCTGAAAGCATTTGCCGATGGTGCACGCGAAGCAGACAGCGAAGTGGAGGTCACGGAGGTCAATCTCTATGACCTTCACTTTACCGGTTGCCGCGAGTGCTATGCCTGCAAGCTACGGGACGGCAAGAGTTATGGCCATTGCGGATTCCAGGATGATATTACGGAATTGCTGCACCAGGTGGCCCATGCCGATGTGGTTGCCTTCGGCTCTCCCATCTATTTCTCAGAAATCACCGCCCAGCTGCGGGGTTTCCTTGAAAGGCTCTGGTATCCGTTCGTGCAGTTCAAGCGAGGCGAACCCCAGATTATCGCGCCCAGGCGCGTCCGGACGGCCTTCCTTATCCCGATGAACCTTACCGAGCAGGCGATGAGGCGCAGCGGATACGAAATGCTGCTTCAACCTGTCCTGCAATGGACGGGATATGTCTTCGGGTATCAGCCGCAGGTACAGTTCTGCTTCGACACCATTCAATACCGGGACTACAACCGCTACTGGGCCGATGCCTGGAATGTGGAAGCCAAAAAGCTCCGCCACGAAAAGCAGTTTCCCATTGACCTGCAGCAGGCCCGCCAACTGGGGCTTTCCATGGTAAAGTCCGTCGATTTTTGATTAACTTTGCACTATGGCCATTCTCAAATTCCCGTCCGCGCTCATCAGCGGAGACTGCACCACCTCATCCCTTACATTGGACGGAGGTTCCATCATCGACCAGTGCATCGTCACCGCCGGAGAGAAGGGCACTTTCTTTCTGGAGCAGCATCTGCTTTATGTCGTTCTGGGAGGTTCGGTGAAACTGACTTGTGGACGGCAGTCATGGACGGTGGGAAAGAATGAGATGATTCTGCTGCGCAAGGCCCATAGCGTCAGTTATGAGAAACAAGGCAACCCGGATACAGGTCTTTTCGAGAGCCAGCTCTTCGCCATCAACGACGACCTGCTGGCCGAATTTCTCACCTCTCAGCATGTGACCATCCCGCCGATGACCGAGGAATACGGAGCCAAGGTAAGCCCGATGAGCGAGCGCCTTGTGGCCTACTGCTGGTCGCTATCTCCGTATTTCAACGACCCTTCGCAGGTGAATCCCGGTCTTTTGAAACTGAAGGTGATGGAACTCCTTTACAATGTAATGGACTGCTCCAAGAACATCTTCCGGCAGATGCTCCAGCTGCGTCAGCCAGTCAAAACCGACCTGCACCGTGTGGTGGAAGATAACTACACCAGCCCGGTGACGCTGGAAGACCTTGCCTACCTGAGCGGCCGCAGTCTTTCCACTTTCAAGCGCGATTTCCAGGAGACATACGGAGAATCTCCCGCCAAATGGATCCGTACCCGGCGGCTCCAGAAAGCCCATCAGATGCTGGAAGCCTCCAATATGTCCGTTGCGGATGTCGCCTACAGTCTCGGCTTTGAGAACCCCACTCACTTCAGCCGCATCTTCAAAGAGCACTTCGGAACTACGCCGTCGGCAATTTCTGCAAACTGAGACAACGCTCCCCGGCACTCCACAAATCGAAGAAGGTTTATGACCGCAAGCGCTTGAAGAAGGCAGGCATCAATCCCGATGACCTGCCTTTTTGTTACAGGGGTTCGTCCGGTCCTAAGCAAAGGAGTATATTCCGAATGTATTGTTCATAGATTTTTGGCAGATAGAAAAATATTTGTATCTTTGCATCGACATGATAATGTCAATTGATTACCACAGATAAAGGCACTTCAGCCCCAACTGAGGTGCCTAAATTTTTACTCTCACAGAAAGAGAGCCGGAGGGGTAGATATGTGGTTCCGCCAGAAGGTCTTTCACAGGTAATCAATTAATAATCATGTCAAAAAAGAAAGTACCTTCTTATGCTGGCATCTCACTTCTGGTAGAAGTCAGGTTACCAATCCTTATCAAGGTCAAGGGTTACACCCGTATCCGTTACGGTAAGGTCGAGAAAGTCCGTTCATACTACCGCTGCGTTTGGGGACGCTAAGTAGTCACTGAATGTGAACGCCACCTCACTGTGTTCTGCTTCGACCTCCGGCTTAGGGAGAGCTCCGGCTCTCCTTTTTCTGTTGCTTCAGCCATCGCTTGTATACAGCCCAGAAGGGGTCGAATTCGGAGCACATCCACTCACCGTTGAGGCATTCGTGCTGGTATTTGAATCATACGCTTCCTCGAAAGTCTGGTAGCGGATATGGGATGTCGAAGAGAGGAAAGAGATGAAAGCATACTTGACACCGTAGGTTTCATTGCTTAGTTTAACCACTAATGCAGTTTGGGGAGACATTATCACCCCAACAGAAAAAAATGCAGCGGGAAAAAATGTCTTCTTTACCTTAGCAACGAAAAATAGCTAAAAAATGCAAGAAAATTTTGAAAATTGGGGGGGGGTAGTATATTTGTGCGCCAAGGCCCGGAAAGGCGTAAGACCGGGGTTAATAATACTATAGCATGAAGAGAATAATAATGATTTTTGCTGCTATGATGCTCGCCATTACATCTTTTGCACAAAACACTCAAGTGATTGTGAATGGTCAGAGCCGCAATGCAGGAGAAAGTAAGGATTACTACTATGTCATCAATGGCATATCTTCGAAAGATGATATAGGAGGCGTATCCACAAGTGTAAGATTAGGTTCAGTATATTTGAAGAATAGCAATGCCTTCACCGTAACAGTCGTATGGGAATCCGAGGTATACGATGGTAAAATATGGAGCGGATCAGTTACACTTCAAAGAGACGAAGAAAAAGAGGTCCTTTCGACAGGTAGATCAATTATTCGTGTTTCTACTATCACACGAAAGTTATCTACGGGGATAGATGTTCCGACTGAATTAAAGAAGTACAAAGACCTTCTTGATAAAGAAATTATAACTAAAGAAGAGTTTGAGGTTAAGAAGAGAAAACTGCTTAATTTATAACCATAAATCGCTCACCTCGGTGAGCGTTTTTTTGTTTTCCTGCAGCTACATGATAAGTGTTCGGACGATGCGGCATGGGTTTCCCACTGCAACAACATTGTCCGGAATAGCTTTCGTGACCACTGAACCGGCACCAATCGTGACATTATTTCCAATCGTCACTCCCGGGAGAATTGTCACACTGCCGCCTATCCAAACATTGTCGCCGATGGAAACCGGCTTGGCCCATTCCCGCCTGCTGTTTCTCTCCAACGGGTCCGTGCTGTGACAGGCAGTATAGATGCTCACATTCGGACCGATGAAACAATCATCTCCAATGGTGACGGGAGCCTCGTCCAGCACGGTAAAATTAAAGTTGGCAAAAAAGCGCCTTCCCACACGGATTTGCTTTCCATAGTCACAGTAAAAGGGCTGGTTTATAATGATGTTGTCATCGCCAATTCGCCCCAGAAGGGCCTTCAAGACAGCAAGGCGCGCCTTTGTATCAGAAGGAACAAGGGCGTTGTAGCGGTGAATCCTATCGTGAACAGCCCCGAGCTCGGAAAGGAGTTCAGGGTCAACGGCCGAATAGGGCTGCCCGGCAAGCATTTTTTCTTTTTCCGTCATACGCAATTACTCGTTATGTTGTTCTCTATAGCGGGACTTGAGCATACATTCGGGGGTCGGCGTCACATCTCCGCCGGGATAACCCGATATGAGTCTTTCAGAAATGTTCATTGCTATTGGCTTTAACTGTCAAGAATTCCTTACAAGGTTCACTTCCGCAATATCCGGCAGGGCTTCCATTTCGACCCAATGGCTGCTTACCCGGCAGAGTTCCTGTCCGCAGCCGTTCATTATCTGCCCGACGAAGGTCGCAGAATCATCGGTAGGATGGGTTTCGTTTGTGATGGAGTCTCCTGCGCGGGATTCCCGGATAAAACGGATATTGAGAAAGTCAGGCCTGTGGGTTCGTAAGAACTCAGGCTCGAAGCAAATAAGCGCCATCTGCACATAGCGCCGGTTGTTCGTGTGGCCGTTGAAGTCCAGGTCTATGAGGTTGATGGTATGCCGGAGGGTGGCAGTCGGTTCCTCATGGAATTTCACGACAGTGCGTTTTCGGTGTGGACCAGCTGCGAATTCCTTTACCAGCTCGCTCTCCGGGATGAATCCATCGCAGGAAACGAGTTTCCGCTCGGACATGGAAATCAGCGACCAGCAGCTGTTGCCCCTGGCAGCCATCTTCCCTGAATGTACTTCTTTTGCAGTAAAATCAAACCATACCCGAAGGGCGGACAACTCGCTTACCCACACCGTTATCTCCACATCCTCCGACCACATGGTGGGAGGCTCGGGCATCTCGAGATTGATTTCCGATATGACCCAGGTTCTGTCCTGCTTCTGCATGTCGAAAGCGGCGAGACCAAGGGAAGTCAGATAGCATGCGATGGTATTCTCATGGAAGGTCAGAAGACCGTCAACGGTGAGCTGGTACCGGGCGTTTATCTGAGCTGCCGTTATGGGGTATGTGGCACTGTATTTCATTGGTGAACTGTTTGTCAGTCAATTTTCTCCGCAAGGTCGGAAAGGGCTCCCGCGCTGGCGAGAAGTTCGCTCTTGATACCCTGCAGCTGCAAGCGGAGATTCTGCGCCTGCATAAGTGATGCTTTCGCAAGAACGCCTTCCACGAGGCCGGTAAGATTCGCGCCCCGTGCGATGCAGCCGTTCGCGGCCTCTGCCATCTCCTGCAGGAACACCTTCTTGCCAAGGGAAATCACCACATCATTCAGTCCTTCGCAGATACGCATCAGGAGCCAGCTGAGCTCCTGCGCATACTCCGTCTCAACGATAACAGGCGGGTTGATTTGGGAGATGTATTCATTCTCCAAGTCGTCCGTAATGATGACACCGTCAGAGTTGAGAAGCATCCCGCCGCGAGACAAGGTGGTTATGCTCTCCAAATGGACTTTCTCGAAGAGGTCTTCCAGGAATTCGACGGGATTGGGATTCATGTATCTTGCCATAAGTCGGAGATTTCTTGCAAATATACTCAAATACCGTCTCTTGGCAAAACGCATCACCCTCCGGCGTACACTTATGTTCCCGGCCCCAGCGGCGAAGTCCTGTAATGATTTTAATTGAACCGTTCCCTCTGGAGCGAATCAGTTCGTTCAGATATGTTGGCCTTTTAATTTTCATACTTTCCAACTTTATGACACTTTTGTCAAAAGTTTGGAAACTAAGATACGATGTTTCCTGAAATTGCAAGATAAGTTTGATATTTTTCATCGAGTATTCTTTCCTTGAGGCTGATGGCGTCGAGGTTGTAGAACTGCGTCTGGTAATTCTTGCCATCGGAGGCAGTTGCCGAGATTTTCTCGGTAACTGATTCCTTCTTCAGTTCTCCGGATGCGAAGATGTTCTTGAGATGAAGGCCGATGTTGTCGGTACTACAGTCAAACAGGACTGACATGGCCTTCTGGGTGGCCCAGATGGTTTCGTCGTGATAGACTACCTCCACGCCATGGGATTTGTCCTGGGCTTGGAAGATAAGGAATTCGGCAGTGCTGTTGCGTATGGTGAGGTTCTTTTCCATAGTCGGTTGCTATTTTGAGAATGAACGCTTAAATTTGTTGCGTCATGGGCGGTAACGGAAGTTTTGTCCGTGGCGACGCAAATTGCGAGGACTGACGCGGATGGAAAACCATCGCTGTGTGTGGCAAAATCCAGATTCTTGAAATGAAGAACAGGAAATTGCCGAATAAATTGCCTGAGGAAAGTCATACGCCAGGCAGGGTTTATGCCATATTCCGAAAGGATGGCAAGGATGTTGGAAGTATCGCCCAGTACGACAGGAAAGGTCAGAAAATATGGGAGATACATACGAATGAGCACAAGGGCATAAAACCTCACTACCACAAGTGGGAGGACAAAGGCAATGGAAAGCGAGGTCAGGAGAAAGATGGCCGCAAGCTCACGAAGCGCATGCAAAGTATCCTGCGTAAGGTAAGAAACTTTAAGAAAGATTGACATGGACTACGATTACATCAAGTTCGACAAAGGGGGATATGCCTATAATGGCACATTCCCGCCCGAAGGCGCTCCTGACTCTATGTGTTGGCAAAAAGAGTACTCGGGATATAAGAATGCTGGAGAGGAAGCTTTTCTGCACAACTATGCAGTTGAGTTATACGATCTCGAGTTCAAGTTCAATGGCCTTACCTATGTGCTGGTCAATTGGGGTGACGCAGACATCTATGAATTAAGAGATGCCGATGGGAAGACTTTGCAAAGCTTCTCCGACCCGATGGATGCAGTGCAGCACTGCGAGGTGCAGGGGCATCGGCTCATGGACATTCTGGATCAGCTGACTGATATGGAATGCGGATAGCCCGAAGGCGGCAGTATCCGACTATTTTCGAAGAGGGTGACCCAAAAGTCAAGTTGACTTGGGTCACCCTCTTCGTTAAAATGACTTGTTTGATGTCGTGTCGATTGTATGGTAGTACTGATACAGTGCCACCGGCCCGAGATGCCAGTATTTAGTTTCCTCCCGTTCCAGGTGACGGTAGGTTTCGGAGGCGTAGAACTTTGTGAGTGCATCCAAGGGGCTGATCTGCTCATCCTCGGCTATGAAGGCAGCAACGGCGGCCACCTTGCCGGCAAGAATCAGGTAAAGATTCTGCTGGGTGATTTCCGCTCTCATGGCCGCACCTCCTTGGCTTCGGCGAATGCCAGATATTCCAGCGCCGCTTCCGTATGGAAAACCATCTGGTCGATGAGCGAATAGGTTTTAAGTTCCAAGATGAGTTCCTGTTTGTTCAGAAGGCCTTGCTCATACAGGGCGAAAGCGGCATAAACACGGTCGTTGGCCACAGGACCGTAAACCAAGTCATTGTCATGCGTAAAGTCGCGTTGGTTACGGTTGGCATAGACGAAATCCACCCACTCTTCTCCCGGCGGGTTGGCGAAGTCAAGGCGCTTGAGACCCACTGCGGCGGCTTCGTCAAATACATAGACATTTACATAGGCGCATCCCCTGCCAGAAATGCGGCGGAGCGCCCAATCGCGGGCCTGCTCCTCCGAGGTGGTGGTATAAAAGCCCACGCCGTAGTCCAGCGTCCGGTTCGGGACAAGGATCTGGGGAGTATGTACTATCTGAGGACTGCCGTGGTAAAGTTTCATGTCAATATTTTTTCTTCTATTTCTTCCAGTATCCAGGGCATTCCCTGGGTGTGGAGTATGTCATAATGGTCGGCGAGGTACTCCTTGATTCCGTGCCTGTCAAAAAGCGTTGAAGCCGCCTCTCCGGTAAGCCCGTGCTTGCTCTTGTATCCTTCCAGACAGAATGCCACGAAAAAGAGTATGTCGGTATCTCGCTTGCTCATGGTGCAAATTTACACATTTTTTGTGAGTTCCTGGTACATGGTAAACAATCTGGCCACTATGTCACTTTCAGAGGCGTCGCGTGGGAAGCCGTAGGCTTCGAGGACGGCGGCATCATTAGCGCGGTGGGCTTTGCGGAGTTCAGGCGGCATGGTCAAACTGTCGTACAAATCTGCAAGGCTGCTATCAGGATAGAGAGCGCGAGCATCAAGGATGCACTGAGCTGTCTCCTCGATTTTCTTTATCTGAGAGTCAGTCGTTTTATCTGGCCACGGGAAATTGTTGTAAGAATTACTGCCTGAGTAGGAATAATCACTTTTCATACGGCCACCAACAACACTGACCCATGCCATATGGACAATGGATGTCAGGATGCCAAAGTGATATAGTGAGGCATCTGGAACAATCAGCAACTTGTTGCTTGCTATAATTGAGGAATCCATGAACCCAATTGGAATATACTTTCGTGCGCCTGATGAAACCTCCGGAATAGCAAGATAGTTGGAATCCGTTTGAGGAGCAGAGAAAAACAAGTATGGCATATCTGCATATGCCCTGGTTGGGGCGGCTGTGCTAGCCAGACGCATATCTCTAACGGCTTGTAGGCGTCTCATCACTTCCTTATTTGAGCGATAAATGGCGGGATTGACATCACGAAGCCACAGGCAGTACCGAATTTCATCGTTGTTGATAAAGTCTCTGGAGCCGACATAGCGCTTAATATACGAGTCCGCATTCGGGTCATTCTTGACAATATCATCTCGTTCCTCTTGAGACAGTATCAAATTGCCGCCATCGGCCGGTTTATTCCCGGCAGTCATCCGAGGGATGTTACATAATGGAGAGCCTTGACTTGTAACCAGAACATCTGGACAATCTACCAGGTATGGATTGATATTAGCGGCCATTTCAGAGTGGCCATCAGGATAATAGATTACTTTCTTGCCATTGAAATTTTGAGAGAAGCCGATTATAACGCAATGAACGGCAGCTTTATCCTTGGCCTCGCTATTCCATTTAAAGGTGCGATATGCGAAATCAATTTTGACTTTATATGTTGTCAACAGTTTCTCCCACAAAGGGCTGACTTGTTCACCTTGAGTAATACTATTTGTGGATACAAAGGCGACCTTGATTTTCGTTCCTTGAATCATTTCGGCGGCCTTGTGATACCAGGCACCAACATAGTCAATACTATTGACACGCTTGCCCTTGCCAAAGATTGCCACCGCATCATTCTTTTGAGTGGCTGTCATCATAGAGGCTCCAATGAAAGGCGGATTCCCCATAATGTAATCCAACTCGCTGGCCGGAACCACTTCATTCCAATCCATCCGGAGGGCATTGCCTTCGTGGATATTGGTGTAGGTCTTGAGCGGCAGCGGGTCAAGGTTGAAGCCGACTATCTCATCAGTTTCCTGCATCATCTGGCTCTCGGCAATCCAGAGGGCTGTCTGCGCCACGGAACAGGCGAAGTCGTTGATTTCGATGCCGTAGAACTGATTGATGCTAACCTTGATCGGGTCGGCGAATTCACCGATGACGCGGTCGCTGCCATAGATGATACGCAGCGCTTCGTTCTCCAATCGGCGAAGACTTGTGTATGATTCCGTGAGGAAGTTGCCGGAACCGCAAGCGGGGTCGAGGAACTTCAGGCCTGCAAGTTTGTCCTGAAATGCGTAAGCCCGGTCCTTCTTTGTCTTGGCAACGGAAGTTGCTTTGATGTCAGCCAGTTCTGCCTTGAGGTCGTTCAGGAAGAGAGGGTCAATGACTTTGTGGATGTTCTCGATGCTGGTATAGTGCATGCCTCCGGCCCTTCTGGTCTCAGGGTTAAGTGTGCTCTCGAACACGGCACCGAAGATGGTAGGGGATATCAGGCTCCAGTCGAAGTCGTCGCTGGCGCGCTGTAGAATCAGGGTGCGAATCTCGTCATTGATGCGCGGTATCTCTATATCCCCGGCAAACATGCCGCCGTTCACATAAGGGAATGCGGCCAATGCCTCGTCCATATACGGGTCACGGTCTTCCGGCTTGGTATTCAGAACTTGGAATAGTTCAATCAAGGCCCTGCGGAAATCCTTGGCATCGAATTGCTCCATATAATCGTGGAACATATTCTTGGAGCCGAAGATTCCTGCATCCTCTGCATAGAGGCAGAACACCAGACGGACGCAAAGCTTGTTGAGGGCCTTCTGGCTCTCGGGATTGGACGGGTCTTTGTATTGAGAGAGAATCTTGTCGTAAAGGACACCTACAATCTCACCGGCCTGGATTGAGACTTCAAGTTCCTTCTTTAGATGAACATTGGCATCATCAACGAGGAATGACAGGCGGGTGTATTCTTTCTCTAAATCGGCCAGCCGGATAATCTCAGGGGCATTGTTGGGATGCTCCATGTCGTGAACCTCGAAGGTGGTGAAGTTGCAGGCGACAATCCAGCGGGGATATTTTGCGGTGCCAAGACCGGATGCATAGCGAAGGCCCTGCTGGTATGGTGTGAGTTCCATTCCGTCGGACTGCTTTGCTTTTGCCGTCAAATCTATGTGGGAACCTTTCTGCTCGATGAGCACGCGGGTGGGCGCAATATAAGCATCAATGAAATCCGCCCCCTTGTCTTTGGCAAAGGTCTTGACAGGAAGTTCAAATTCCATCATTGCCATGGGGTTGTCGATTCCGAAGACGGTGTGCAGGAGGTCCAGCCAGAATCGCTGGGTCTCGCCTTTCTCATAGCCCTTGCCGGACCAGTTGCTTACGAACTGCCGAGCTGCCTGCTTTTGGTTGTTGATAGTGCTCATACAAATTAGTCAAGCTTCAAATTTAGCGATTTTTCTTCGGTTTACCGAAAAGAAGAATCTACTTCCGGGGGGCATCCCGGTATGCCGCTTGAAATAGCGGTTGAAATAGGGCTGTCCGGCCTTGTGAATCCAGCTCATGGCACTTTCTCCGCTGACCGATTTCAAAATTGCCGAAAGGTTGTGGGCGAAATTAAGCGATATGGATAATAATACCGGAAATATTGATAACGGCAAGTTCTGGAAATCACCCGAATTTTGTATCTTTGAAAGATTAGGTATTCGGCAAAGACACCTGTCGCATTTTATCCCATGATGAAGAAGAAACTGATAACACTTTTATTAATAGCAGGAACCATGAATCTATCTGCCCAAACGCTGACCGAGCGTCAGCTGTTGCTCTGCGCCTGTGCTTCACTGGAAGCCCAAGGTGATTTGGAGCGCCTTGAACCGGCTATCCGCAGTGCGCTGGATGGCGGCGTAACCATTGGTGAACTAAAAGAAGCTTTCTCGCAGCTTTACGCCTATACCGGGTTTCCCCGTTCGCTGAATGCCCTCGGCAGCTTGCAGAAGGTGCTGGCCGCCCGCAAGGCGCAGGGCATCATCGACAACGAGGGTAAGCCCTGGACCCGCCCTGCCATCTGGAACGACGCTGAGCGTGCCTTGAAACAAGGTACGGAGGTGCAGACGCGTCTCACGGGAAAGCCTTTTGATTACGGCTTCTGCCCTCAGGATGATTATTATCTGAAGTCGCACCTCTTTGGTGACATCTTTGCAGGTGAAGGGCTCTCTGCCGCCGACCGAGAACTCGTCACCGTCGCGGCCCTCAGTAGCCTCAAAGGCGTGGAGCCGCAGCTGGCAGCCCACAAAGCGGGAGCCGTGAATATGGGGAACACCAGGGAGCAGGTGGAAGAGCTTTGCAAATGGCTCAGCGATAATGGATTCAGTCAGAGCGACTGTGCTGCCGATGCCAACGCAGGAGCTTGGCCCAAGGGGCAGCCGAATACGGGCTACGCACAGTACTTTATCGGAGGAAGCCACCTGGCACCCATCCGGCCCGCAAACCTTGCAGAAGGGGAGGGGAGCGTTGCCAATTATGCAAATGTCACCTTCGAGCCGGGTTGCCGCAACAACTGGCATATCCATCACGGAGCGCATCAGATTCTAATCTGCGTATCAGGACGCGGCTGGTATCAGGAGTGGGGCAAACCCGCCATCGCACTCACGCCCGGCATGATTATCGACATCCCCGACGAGGTGAAGCACTGGCATGGTGCACAGCGCGACTCCTGGTTCCAGCACCTCACCACCCATGTTGCCACCGGAGGCGAACAGAGTAACGAGTGGCTTGAGCCGGTGACCGATGAAATCTACAACGCTCTAAAGTGAGTTCCTGCGTCCTCTACTGCCCGTCCGGCTGCTGACCGTTATGGGCCTTCCAGGCGCACTCGGTGAGTTTCATGTCGGTAAAGACAGCCGTGAATGAGGATTCCTCCGGGGAACAGGCATAAACGCCGAAACGGATGGCGTTGGCCCCGGCGTGCATGTGGCATATACGCATCTGGCTGAAGTTCACCCCATCCGTGGAGCACTCGATGCAGTAATCATCGGCCCTGCGGGAGAAGCGGTACCACATGGTTTTGACTTCCGCCGGGATGGCCGTCGTGGCCCAGTCGGACCAGCCGCCATTGGTAGCGACGCTGCCGAGGTGCTGAAACGCTTCGTTTTCAAATTCCACGGAACCCTTGAGCCAGTTTTCGCCGTCAAGGTACATCACCACGCCGCACTGGTCAAAGCGCCGGTGGCTCTGCGTGAAATCGGTCTTCACCACAAAGCTGAAATAGGGCTCCCGTGTCTGAATCTGGAACACGGGGGCATTGTCGTTACGGAAATGGTAATAGGTGCGCTGCCAGAGGTCCGTATGCGGGGCTGTGGTGATGCGCAGCGTATCGCCGCTGATGGAATAAGCCTGCGGTTCCCTTGTCCACTGGAAGGCATCAAAGGGGAGTGTTCCGTCACCCCCGAGCGCAGCGGCCACGGCATCAGTAAATTCGTTATCGGCAGGCGCCGCGGAAGAACCGCCACAACAGGCCGCCATAAAGCAAACGATTGCAATGCAAACAGGTTGAAGATGTTTCATTATCTTGAAGTCTCAATTAACATTGCAAAATTACACATTTTTGAAGACTCTTGGATAGTACCACTACCGAATCTCAAGGATAATCTCTCCTCCGGCGCCGCCTTTCTCCAAAAGGGCAGAAATTATTCTTGATGTCTGTCAGCCGATTCCAATTCTTCCACTATCAAAGGAAGCAGGATGTCGTCTGCAGGCAACCAGTTGACGGAATGGATTTCTTCCTTGCCCAGCCACCTGGCAGCTTCATGCTCGTTCAGATGAAAGGAGCCGCCGGACAGGGAGCACATGTAGCAGTGCATCGTCAGATGAAATTTGGGATAATCCCAGTCTACCGTGTACAAGAACTTGTCTATCCTTATCTCCGCATCCAGTTCTTCGCGGATTTCACGCACCAACGCTTCCTCCGGTGTTTCTCCGGGCTCCATCTTCCCGCCCAGGAACTCCCACCAGTCCTTGAACTCTCCATACCCGCGCTGGGTGGCAAAAATTTTATCTCCCTCCCGTATGATGGCTGCAACTACTTCTACTGTTTTCATGAGATATTCTTTACAAGTGCGTGAAGATATTACTTTTTCTTGAAAATACAATTAATTACTTTCCGACCTGCAATTCGATGTAACGAGAAAATGAGTATCTTCGCAACATGAACAAAAACAGGGAAATCTGGCTCGACTGGCTGCGCGTGACCGCCTGCTTTCTGGTGATGGCCACCCACTGTTGCGAGCCTTTCTACCTCGGCGGTGAAGGTTCTCTGATCCTTACCAGGTCTGATGCCATCTGGGTATCAATCCTCAATGTCATTCCGCGGGCGTGCGTAGCGCTTTTCGTGTTTGCTTCGTCATACCTGCAATTCCCCTTGCACTACTCCACAGGCGAATTTTTCAGGAAAAGGCTTGTACGCATCTTTCCGCCGTTCCTTTTCTGGACGCTGGTCTATGCGCTTGCCTGGGGCAACCCCGTGCAGAACCTCAAAGATGTCATTCTCAACTTCAACTATGCAGCCGGGCATCTTTGGTTCGTGTATATGCTCGTCGGCCTGTACCTCATCATGCCGCTGCTTTCCCCATGGGCGGAGAAGGTCGGCAAGCGTGAACTGCAGATATACCTCGCCATCTGGCTTTTTACCACGCTCATCCCCTTTATCCGACAGTGGGCAGGCGGTGCTCCTCCGGTTATCTATGGTCCTTCGGGGATACCCAACGCCGCCAAGTATCCTCTCTGGGGCGAGGCCAGTTGGAATACCTATGGAACATTTTACTATCTCAGCGGTTTCATAGGATATCTTCTGCTCGGGCTTTATTTCCGCAAGTTTGCAGGAAAGCTTAGCTGGGGGAGGACCCTGGCGATTGCGCTGCCCTGCTTCCTCGCCGGTTTCGGCATATGCTGCGGCGGCTTCCTTTCCCGCGTTTGGGCTGACTGCGGAGGGCAGTTCCCAATTGAAGGTCCGGTGGGTCTCGCCGCACTATGGGAAGGCCCCTGGCTCAACGACACTTTCGGCGTTGCACTTATGGTCATTGCATATGTGCTCATGTTTCGAAAGATTGAGCACGGTGGCCGTTTCTACGAAAAGGTATTGCTTCCCGTCTCCAAGGCGAGTTACGGCATGTATCTCTGCCACATGCTGATTCTTAGCGCGGTTTCCAGCTGGTTCCGCTCCTGGCTCGGCATCGGCACAAGCGGCGTACTTGGCATCTGGACCACTCCCGTGCAGATTATATGCAGCACCCTCATATCGTTCTCGCTGACAGCACTTGCGTCTTGCCTGGTGCAGCGCATCCCAAAAGCCGGAAAATTGATAATCGGCTGACAATAAACAGAATAACCCCAAAAATATGAAAAGAAATCTATTGCCCCTGATTGGCATGCTCATTCTTGCCGCAGGATGCACCGACAACAAAACAACAAAGCAAAAAACAGAAGACATGAACAATGCAACCCTTCAAGAAGTGACCGGACGAAAGAATTTCGGCGCCAGCCATGCCCTTGTGACCACGCCTCAGCCCTGCGTTATGATAGCCACCTGGGATGAAAACAAGAACCCCGATGTGATGATGGCTGCCTGGGCCGGTCAGTTGGACTCCAAACAAATTGTCATCAGCCTTTCCAAGCACAAAACGACCGACAACCTTGAAAAGACAGGTGCCTTTACAATCAGTTTCGCTGACGAACGCACCGTTGCAGAGTCCGACTATTTCGGCCTCGAGAGCGGCAACAAAGTTCCCGACAAGGTAGCCAAAGCCGGTTTCACCGTGACACCGAGCCCCAATGTGAATGCACCCATCATCAATGAATATCCGTTCACTCTGGAGTGCAAAGTGCTGAGTTTCGAAGATGGAATGCTCATTGGCGAAGTGGTGAACCAGAGCGCCGACGAGAGCATCCTCACCGACGGGCAGGTGGACCTTGCCAAGCTCAAGCCTATCGTCTTTGATGCATCAGGAATGTGCTACCGCGCCCTTGGTGATGTGGTTGGCAAAGCCTGGGGAGCAGGAAAAAGCATTTCAGAGTAAGCCCGCGCAAATTTTTATTCCACCACCTGTTTTTTCCTGGTAAGGAATGACTGGAGCAGATAGACTGCCGCAATCAGAACACCTGCCTTGAAAGGTGAGAGCATATCGGATGCACCGAAGCAAAGAGCGCCCAGCGGTGTAACCAAAAGAGGGGAGAGGAACTGTCCGAGATAGAGCGCTGCAGAAAGCAGCGGCATCACTGTCGAGGCAGCTTCCTTTCCCGCTTTCATGGAGGCGATGGTGTTCAAGTATGGCACGGCTATTCCGTTGGCGATGCCGATAAATGCAGACCCGGCCAGCAGCATGGACAGGGAAGAGCCTGCGGAAAGGAAGATGTATCCCGCCATGAAGCAAAGCGGAGCTATATATTTCATTCCGTGCCTGAATCCTTGCATCAGCTTGCCAAAAACCAATCCTACCAGGAAAGCAACCAAATCCAATCCTACCATAATCAAGGTAATGGCATTGTTGGAAAGGGAAGTTCCGGCATGGGCGCTGAGGGCAAAGCGTGTGGGATATATGAAGAACAGAATCATCACCAGAAACATGCCCACGACCGAAGGATGGAAGCGGCGAAGCAGTTTCAGCGAAGGACCGCTGCCACCTTGCAGGCGCTCATTTGGAAGGAAGATTGCAACAAGCGCAACTGCAAACAAACCAAGCAGATATACGAAAAACGCATAATTCCACTGGATATTTGCAAGCAAGCCCGCAAGCAAGGTTGCAACAACGCCTCCCATCTGATTCATTGCAGCTGACAAGCCCATGAGCCCTGCCTGTTTTTCCGGAGGGAAATAATATGCCAGCAAGCCGGTGGAAAGCGGCATTATCATCCCGACGCTAACACCAAGAAGCGCCCTTAGAAGAAGCAGCACCCAAATATTGTTTACACAGAAGCATCCGACACCCGTAACCACATACAGAAGGAGTCCGCTAAGGGCCAGGGTCCGGGTTTTCATCAGCTTGCACAAGCTCGAGAAAAGCAGATTCGTAACGATGATGAATAGTGCCGGCAAACTCACTATGAGTTGTATCAGCATGTCGGGCTCGTCGGCAAAATGGTCGCGAATAATGCCCAAAGCGGGCGCAATGGCCGCACCGGCCATGACAGTGAGAAGGGAAATGGAAAGAATCGTCAAGGCGAGCTTTCCGCTATTGTTCTTAATCATAATTCAAACGGAGTACAAGCTCTGCCAAGCATTCTTAAAAAGGAGCGCAAAGATACAAAAAAATTGACCTTGACGACTGAAAAAATGAGTAAATTCGCGCCATGGAATATCTGTCAAAGCAACGATACGACGAGATTGCAGCCGAGTTGAAGCACCTTGTCAGCGAGGTTTATCCCAAAGTGAAGGACGACCTTGCCGAAGCCAGCGCACAGGGCGACCGAAGCGACAATGCAGGATACCGTGAAGCAAGACGGATTCAGGCAAAGACCATCAGCCGTATCCGCTTCCTGCAGAAGATATTGGAACATTCCCGGGTGATAAATTCAGATGCCCTTCCCAAAGACAGGGTCAGCCTTCTTAGCAAGGTTGAATTCACGAACCTGACGACAAATACCCGGATGACATTCGAGATTGTCAGCCCCCACGAGATGGACCTCGATGCTGGCAAGATTTCGCTGAAATCCCCGATCGGGGCCGCCCTGATGGGAAAGAAAGTAGGCGAAATAGCCGAGGCTCATGTTCCCTCGGGGCTCCTGCGCCTCAGAGTCGAAAACATTACAATGGACTATTGAATTTTTAATAAATGAAAGTATTGATGATTAACGGCAGTCCGCATCCGAAGGGAAATACTGCCATTGCTCTTGGAGAGATAGCAAAACAACTTGAGAAGAACGGCATCGAAAGCGACATTGTATGGATTGGCAATAAACCTGTAAGGGGTTGCATCGCCTGCGGGCAGTGCAAAGCAAAGATGAACGGCAAGTGCATTTTTGATGACGATGTCTGCAACAGCATCAGCTCCAGATTCGCAGAGGCCGATGCACTCATCGTAGGTTCCCCGGTTTATTATGGCCAGCCTAACGGCGCCGTCCTGAGCATTATCCAGAGGGCATTCTTTTCAAATGGCGAAGCTGTTGCCGGAAAACCTGCGGCAGCCGTTGCGGTTTGCAGAAGGGGAGGGGCTACCGCTTCCTTCGAAACTCTCAACATGCCCTTCCAGATGATGAACATGCCGGTGGTGACTTCGCAGTATTGGAACATCGTTTATGGCCGCGAGCAGGGGCAGGCATCCCTGGACGCCGAAGGACTCCAGACCATGCGGGCCCTTGCCAACAATATGGCATGGCTTCTGAAAGCAACAGAAGGAAAACCTGCTCCCGGTCGTGGCGAAGAGCCGTGGGAGCCCTTTCACTTTATAAGATAAAGCACATCACCTGCCTCCATCACGGTATCACCGCTGGGAATAATCTCCCTTTCTCCGCGCTTTACCAGCAGCACAAGCCCGTCGTGCGAAAACTCACGAATGGCATGTCCGGCCCGTTTTCCGCCCGGCTTCACGGTCTTTTCCACCAGATAAGTCTGTTTGTCTTCAAAAGTCTTGGTTACCACGATGACTTTGTCACCTGAAAGCAGGAGGGTATCGCCCCTCGCGACGATACGCTCCTTACCCCTGATTACAAGAGCAATCAGCACATTTCCCGGCAGCCCCAGCCCGGCCACCTGCTTTCCTTCCCAGGCGCTGCCCGCTACGATGCTGATTTGACTGAATTGCATTTCCGTATTTTCCGAGTAATCGCTGAAGGTTTTCATTACATCGGCCCCGGCATCCAGCATATCCAGCTTGCGGGCGGCCAGGGGAATGAGCGAGCCTTGCAGGGAGATGGAAATCAGGACGATGCAGAACACGATATTGAAAAGTTGCGTGTCCAGCGTATCCACGCCGGTGATTGCCATGATGGCGAATACGATGGATGCCGCACCGCGGAGGCCCACAAAAGAGATTAGTTCCTGCTGACGGAAGGAATACTTGCGAAAAGGCGTCAGGATGCTCATGACGGCAGCAGGGCGTGCCACAAGCAGAAGGAAGACCGATATTGCAAGCGCCGGGAGAATAGCCCTATGCAGTTCTGCAGGGCGGGCCAGAAGACCAAGGACAAAGAATATAAGCACCTGCATAAGGCCGGTCAGCCCGTCAAAGAACCCAACCATCGACTTCTTCCCTCTGAACTCCTCATTTCCCAGCATGATGCCCACTATGTAAGCGCTCAGGTAACCGTTTCCTCCGAGCAGGTCGGGAAGCGCATAGGCGGCTATTGCCACGGCAAAGATGAAAAGCGTATCAAAGCCTTCCGTTGAGAATTTCATCCGTTGGAGCGCCCATGAGGCAGCCTTGGCTATGCAGAAACCCAGCCCGGCACCGAAAACAAGTTGGGCGAACACCATCCATACAAGAGAAGCGCCGGAAGCCGTTCCGTTCATCACGGAAATCATTATGGCAGTGAGCATATAAGCACAGGGGTCGTTGCTCCCGCTCTCCATCTCCAGCATAGGAGCCGTATTGTTCCTAAGGCCCAGTCGTTTGGAGCGGAGAATCGAAAAGACGGAAGCGGCGTCGGTAGAACTGACCACCGCCCCCAAAAGGAAACTTTCCGCCCATCCCCATTGCAGGGCGAAACGGCAGAACAGCCCGGTAAGGCCGGCAGTCACGATAACGCCTGCCGATGCCAGCAGCACGGACTCGCGCACTACTGGTTTCACCGCCTCCCAGCGCGTACCGAAACCACCGTAGAACATGATGAAAATCAGTGCAACTGTACACAAGTCCTTGGCAAATGAATGGTCGTCCAGATACACAGGGATAGCTCCCACATTGCCAAAGATGATGCCCAGGACGATAAATGCAAGCAGCGTCGGCACTCCGATTCTGGCAGATATGTCATTGAGCCAGATGCAGGTAAGGATTACTACCGCGATGAGGATGAGAAAGAGCGTAGTCATGGGATTAAATCTTGCTGTACATAGGTTCTACATCCAGCGCTTTCTTGGAAAGCAATGCGTCGTCGCCGATTCCTGCTGCAATCACATTCCCATCCTCCTTTACTCCGCAGAAGAAGGACAAAAACAAGGACAGTATGACTATCAGCGACTTCACGGAACAAAGGTACACAAAAATTCCAGCATTGATTCACAGCCTTCCAAAAGGTCCTGGAAGGTCGTTTCGAAATCTCCGGTGTACCAGGGGTCGGCCACATCGCGCCCTTTCCCGGTATAAGACATCAGGAGATGGATTTTCCTTTCCGGGTCTGAGGGGATGATGCGTTTGATGAGCCTCATGTTCGAGGCATCCATGCAGATGATTCTGTCGAAACGCCCATAGTCGGCCTGCCGCACCTGACGCGCACTCTTATCAGGATCAAACCATACGCCGTGCTGACTCAGGCAGCGTTTTGCCGGGGGATAGATGGGATTGCCTATTTCTTCCGTTGAAACAGCTGCCGATTCAATATAGAACCTGTCTTCGATGCCCTTGGCTTTTACCAAAGCCTTCAGTATGAACTCCGCCATGGCACTCCTGCAGATATTGCCGTGGCAAACGAATAAAACTCTAAAAATCATGCTGCAAAGTTAGTATTCATTTTGCTATGGAACGCTATTTGCAAACAAAAATATACCCCTGTGATGTCAGCATCCGAACGGCAAAATGTATATAAAATAAAAACATCATATAATGAAAAAGTTTATCATCATCACCGTCCTCACTTTGCTGGGCGCCGCTTTCTATTCGGCAATTGCCGCCAAACCCAAGGCAAAGACAGAAACCGTCACTTATGTAGTGAACATGCACTGCCAGAATTGCGTGAATAAGATTACCGACAAAATCTCGTTCCTTAAAGGGGTGGAAGATTTAAAGGTTTCCCTCAAGGACAAAACGGTAACCGTCAAGTTCAACCCTGCAAAGGTTCAGGAGAAGACTTTTATGGAAACCATAGAGAAACTTGGATATACCGCGACCAAACGAGAGTCCAAAAATGTCGGCAGCTGAACAGAATGTGGACCTTGCCGCATACATGAGCGGCAGCATCCGGAATATAATGGCAACGGCCTACAGGAATGTGCTTACCAACCCAAGGGAGGCAAAGTTCGCCTGGCGCATGCAACGCCTGTTCACCCGTTCCGAAAGCCGCCGCAAAGCTGTCCTTAAGGAGGAAGGAATCGATGTACCGCCTTTCCTTATCAGCAGCATCGCCACCACCTGCAATCTGCACTGCAAAGGTTGCTATGCGCGTTCCAACGGGATTGCCGCCGACGACGGAGCACCCGCCAAGGAAACCCTCTCGCCCCGACAGTGGAAGGATATTTTCACCGAAGCTGCTTCACTCGGCATCAACTTCTCCCTTCTGGCAGGAGGGGAGCCTCTTACAAGGCGCGACATTCTGGAAGCGGTTTCCGAGGTGAAGGACATGATTTTCCCGGTGTTTACAAACGGCACCCTGATTGGTGTCCGCTACATGGAGTTCTTCAGGGAGCATCTTAACATGATTCCGGTAATCAGCATCGAAGGAACGGCTATGGGCACCGATGCCCGCAGGGGCCAGGGCGTTTTCCAGCGTGCCGTCAAATCGATGGAAATGCTGAAAGGGGAGGACCTTTTCTTTGGCGCAAGCATCACGGTTACGACGGAAAACTACCTTCAGGTCACTTCCAGGGAATTTATAGACACGCTGCGCGGTTATGGCTGCAAGATTGTATTCTATGTGGAATATGTTCCCACCGAAGCGGGTACGGAGAATCTGGCCTTTGGCGACGCGCATGTGGCTGAAATGGAAAGGCTGATGGAGGAACGCCGTTCCGAGTATGCCGATATCATCTTCCTTTCTTTCCCCGGCGATGAAAAAGAACTGGGAGGATGCCTGGCTTCAGGCAGGGGATTCTTTCACATAGGACCGGACGGAGCGGCAGAGCCCTGCCCCTTCTCACCTTTCTCAGATGGGAAAGTAACCGAAATCGGAATCAGGGGAGCGCTGCGTTCACCGCTGTTCCGAGCTCTCAGAAATGCCCACGCCCTTGGTTGGGAACACAGCGGAGGCTGTACTCTCT
>JAFUGJ010000085.1 GCA_017469425.1 Bacteroidales bacterium | reverse complement strand
TTTCTCATTCTCAAAAACGCCCTTTGGATTCCCTCTCTTTCCATTCTTGTTATATCCTGATTCCTTTACAAATTGCACGGTAGAAAATCTCTCATCATTCTCCGGAAGACAAATTTCGGAAACAAGGTGAGGGCATTTCGATATATTTGGGCAATTTTTGCTACTTTTGTACCTGCCATGTCCGATTTACATACAGTTTGCAAACGATGCGGGGCAGAATCTTCGATTCCGTCCATCCCCCTGATAAACACCTCCGTAAACCCCGAACTGAAGGAGCGTCTTCTCAGCGGCGGGCTCTTCATCTGGGAGTGCCAGAAATGCGGAGAGAGAAACCTCGCCACTTTCCCCCTTCTGTATCACGACCCGGCGGAAAAGGTGATGATATGGCTTTCGGACGGTTCTGCCGACACGGAGGCCCGCATGCAGGGCGCGATTGCGGTGGAAGGCATGGAGGGCTACACAGGGCGTATCGTAGACACCCCCGGCGCGCTGATTGAAAAGGTAAAAATATTCGATGCAGGGCTGGACGACATTGCTGTTGAACTATGCAAGTTCGTTACCCGCCAGGAAATGGGGAAAAACGCCGAACTGCTGTTTTTCGGATTCGACGGAGCCGATAACGAAATCACGCTCACCTATCCCGAAAACGGGGAAATGCAGATGCTGCGCATAGGCTTCAATGTATATGAGGACTGCGCCGCAATCGTCCGCCGCAATCCCGATATGAAAAAAGCTGCGTCCGGCCTTTGCAGGGTGGGACGCAGCTTCATAGACAGGTTTCTGGCTTAGAGCTGGCGGGCGCCGTCGCTCACCACCACATCGTAAATCTTGGGTTCGTGGCCGAATTTGGCTGCGAACTTTTCTTTTGCAGCGGCGATGAATGGCTCGTAAAGTTCGTCCTTCACCAGGTTGATGGTGCATCCGCCGAAGCCACCGCCCATAACGCGGGAACCGGTCACATCCATCTTGCGGGCGAGTTTGTTGAGGAAGTCGAGTTCTTCGCAGCTGACCTCATAGAGACGGCTGAGGCCGAAATGGGTCTGATACATCATTTCGCCCACGGTCTCGTAGTCGCCGCGCTCAAGGGCGTCGCACACATCGAGCACGCGCTGCACTTCGCCGATAACATATTCTGCACGCAGGAAATCCTCTTCTGGAATCTGCTCGCGCACCTCGTCGAGCCACACGCGTTTGGCATCGCTCAGGAATTCAACCTCGGGATGGTTCTTGCGGATGGCGGCTGCCGCGTTTTCGCAGGACGCGCGGCGTTTGTTGTATGCGCTGGAAGCAAGTTCGTGCTTTACGCAGGAGTCAATAAGCACGAGTTTGTATCCCTTGGGGTCGAAGGGGAAATACTTGTATTCCAAAGTCTTGCAGTTGAGGCGAATGAGACATCCGGCCTTGCCGAAGCAGGAGGCGAACTGGTCCATGATGCCGCACTTCACACCGCAGTAATTATGCTCGGTGCTCTGCCCAATCTTGGCAAGCTCGAATTTGTCGATTCCGTTTGCAAAGAGTTCGTTGAGGGCAAAGGCGAAGGTGCTTTCGAGGGCTGCGGAAGAGCTGAGCCCGGCTCCGAGAGGAACATCGCCTGCGAATACGGTGTCGAAACCTTCGACCTTGCCGCCGCGCTTGATGGTTTCGCGGCACACGCCGAAGATGTAGCGCGCCCACTGCTCTGCGGGAGCGTCTTCTTCGTTCAGGCCGAATTCCGTGCAGGCGTCATAGTCCAGGGAATATGCGCGGACCTTGCCGCTGCCGTTGAGTTTGATTTCTGCAACAATGCCCTTGTCGATAGCTCCGGGGAACACATATCCGCCATTATAGTCGGTATGTTCACCGATAAGGTTGATGCGTCCTGCCGAAGCAAACTGAGTACCGCCCTCTCCGAAGAGGGAAACGAATTTTTCGTGAATTTTGGTTGTCATAGACATAGTATAGTGCGTTTAATTATTTCCATCTTTCAAATATACTCATTTATTCTGAATTTCAAGCACGATGGGAAGATGGTCGCTCAGGCCCCCAAGGTAGCGGGGGCCGATGAAAGTTCGGCGCGGCTTCTGCCCGGAATGGCTTTTGTCGGCCTCGAGAAGGTAGGGAGAATCGAAGATGTGTTCCCTTGCAGACAGCCCTTCCAGCACCGGGCAGCCGTCGATTTTCTCCCACCTGCCCTGAAATTTTATGGTTCCCTCACGCAAAGAATATGCAGGCTCGACTCCGCTTGCAGGCTCGATGCTGTCATTGAAATCTCCTACCGCGACGATTCTGCTTACGCCCTCTGAAAGAAGTGAATCCCGTAGGGAAAAAAGCCTTTCCATGGCGAGGGCCCGGCGCATCCCGGAACCGGTTCCTATCTTGGACGGATGGTGGTTGACAAGCACCGCCAGGGTATCGCCCGACAGTGCGTCCTCCATCAGGGAAAGCAGTATGTCGCGTGTGGGAAGGATGCTTCCTCCACCGTCCGGAATATGGCATGGTTTGGAAAATAGACAGCGTAAGCGGTCGTTTCTGTAGAGCAGCGCACAGTCGATGCCCCTCCTGTCCGGAGAATCGTAATGGATAAAAGAATACCCGCGCCTGCGGAGAGCCGTGCCTCCGGTCAGCCTGCGCAGAACACCGGCATCACCCACTTCGGCAAGGCCGACAAGGTCCGGCTGCCTTCCGAACGCATCGGATACGAGGAAAATGGTCTTGGCTAAACCCGCGCTTTTTGCCCGGAAACGCGAAGGTGTCAGATTGTGTGAGGCGTCCTTTCCGGGAGCGAAATAGTTCTCGACATTCCAGAACATCAGCAAGATTCCCGGCTTCGCGCCATCAGCGGCGGGAAGCGCGGAAATCAATACCAAAAAACTAAACCATTGTATTATTTTCATTGGGCAAAACAAGTGCATTGCAGCGAAAAAATCAATAAGAAACAGTCCAAAAAAATCTGTACTACCGGATTTTTCCTCTTTTCGGTATATGAAAAATGAGTAACTTTGACATTCCGACCAAAATTGAACAGAAAATGAGTCTAAAATGTGGCATAGTAGGACTGCCCAATGTGGGCAAATCCACCCTTTTCAATTGCGTAAGTTCAGGTAAGGCACAGAGTGCCAATTTCCCTTTCTGCACCATAGAACCCAATCTCGGCTCCACTAATGTGCCTGACCGCAGGCTCGATGTGCTCACCGAAATCTGCAATCCGCAGCGCACCATCCCCGCCACCGTGGATATAGTGGACATTGCCGGCCTGGTTAAGGGAGCAAGCCATGGGGAAGGTCTGGGCAACCAGTTCCTTGCAAACATACGCGAATGCGATGCCATCCTGCATGTGCTCCGCTGCTTCGACGACGGCAACATCGTGCATGTGGACGGAAGCGTGGACCCCGTGCGCGACAAGGAAGTGGTTGACCTGGAACTCCAGATAAAGGACCTGGAAACGGTGGAAGCGCGCCTTGCAAAAGCGGAGAAAGCCGCAAAGACAGGAGGCGACAAGGAGGCGAAAAAACTGGTTGAACTCCTCTCACGCTACCGCGAAGCCCTGCTTGCAGGCAAGAGCTGCCGCAGCGTATCGTTCCTGAACGACGAAGAAGCGGCCATCGCCCGCGACCTTTTCCTGCTCACGAACAAACCGGTGATGTATGTCTGCAATGTGGACGAGGCTTCCGCTGCGGGAGGAAACAAATATGTGGCTGCGGTGCGGGAAGCCGTAAAGGAGGAAAATGCCGAAATCCTGGTTATTGCCGCAAGGACCGAGTCGGAAATTGCCGAAATCGAAGACTTTGAGGACAGGAAGATGTTCCTGGATGAACTCGGACTGGAAGAGTCGGGCGTGGTGCGCCTGATTCAGGGAGCCTACCGCCTGCTGGGGCTCCAGACCTTCTTTACCGCAGGAGCCGACGAATGCCGCGCTTGGACCATTCACAAAGGCGACAAAGCCCCCAAAGCTGCCGGTGTCATACATACCGACTTCGAGAAGGGCTTCATCCGTGCGGAAGTCATCAAATACGACGACTTCGTGAATCTGAAAAGCGAGTCTGCATGCCGGTCGGCAGGCAAACTCGCTACAGAGGGGAAGGAATATGTCGTCCAGGACGGCGACATAATGCACTTCCTTTTCAATGTCTAAAAGAATCTTGCGCGATTGTCTTTTACTACACCATTATCCGACATCACTGGGATGATGGCCTGGGAGTTGTACTGAGCCTTGCGCTGTGCGAACATCTCGGCATCGCTCTCGGTGTAGAACGAAGCGACATCGCGAGAATTCACCACGAACACATAAGTTCCGATTCCACCGGCAACGGGGCCGCAAAGTTTTCCGTCAAGAGCATTGTAGATTGCACCTGCGAAAGCTGCGTCCACCCCGCGGCTACTCATGGGAGCGAGGCTGAGGGATTCATCTTTGGTAACTTCTGTTCCGAGGGCTTCTGCCACCTCTTCGATGGTGTTGAGTCCTGCAATCTTGGCAGCGATTTCAGCCTTCCTGGCCTCGGCAAGCTTGTCGCGGTAGAGCTCGGAGCGAATCATGCCTGCAACCTCAGAAACCGGACGGAAACCTTCTTTATGAACATCGTTGAGGGTAGCGATGAAGAAGTACTTGTTGTTGATGGTAATGATATTGGAAGCATTACCCTTCTTTGCATCGAATGCCCAACGGGTAACTTCCTTGGCCTGGTCGATTGAACCGTAGCTCGAAGTAGCCTCGGTAATGGACTGGCTGTGGGAATAAACGCCAAGGGAATCCACTGCAGCCTGGTAGCCCTCACCGCTCTTTGAAGCGATGGTTGCGAACTTGTTTGCCTGTGCGTAGATATTGTTGGTGGTTTCCTTGCTTGCAATGGCGGTCTTCTCAAGGATGGCAACCTGCTTCTTCACCACGGGTGCGGTCTTCTTGGAAACCACTACCACATGGGTGCCGTACTGGGTGCGGATTACCTCGGGCTTGCCAACCGTTGCGGTGATAACACTCTCGAATCCGGGAATCATGTAGGTCTGGGTCATCCAGCCGATGTTTCCGAGTTCGCCGTCGGCGGCAGATGCCTGGTCTGCGGAGAATTCAGCTGCGAGTGCGCTGAAATTGCCGCCCTTGGCGATTACGCCTGCAAGACTGTCGGCAGTTGCCTGGGCCTTGCTTCCCTGAAGCAGGATGTGCTTCACATAAACCGAGTCGGAGATGGGCTTGGTGTCGAGCACGCGGACGGCATAGAAGGTGTTGCCGTCGGCAATCACGGGAGAAAGGTTTCCGTTGGAACCGAACACGAAGTCGTTGACATCCTTGTTGATGCTGTTGAGTTCTCCTGCCTTGTACCAGTAGTTGTTGAGCTGGCGGTCGGAGTTCTTGAGCAGGAAGGACTTAATGTTGTCGGCCTCTGCAAACTGTGCGTATGCCTCTGCGAACTGGTCGTTGGCTGCGGCAATATCGTCGGCGGAAGGAACGACTTCGAACACCACATACTCAATGTCGCGGCTGGCATTCTGACGGTAGAAGTTCTTGTGGTCCTTATAGAACTTCTTGATTTCGGAAGAAGAAACCACGATGGAACTGTCTGTGTCGAAAGGATAGGCCACATACACATAGTCCACATTGGCAGTGGTATTGTTCTGTGCGATATTGAGTTCCTTTTCGAGTGCGTTCTGATAGGAGGACGCATTGAAAAGGGCGCCGTACTTTGCGTAGTACTGCTGAGTGTTCACGGTGCTCTGCAGATAATTCCAATATACCTGAAGGCGTCCGGTCTCATCAGTTGCGGCGGCCTGCGAAAGTTCGGTCACGCGTGCGGGCGAGAAGTTTCCGTTTTCGTCAACAAATGCGCCATTGGAAGCAACGATGGGAGAAGGGTTCTCTCCGGTAAACAGGGCAACGCGCTCGGCCGTACCAACATTGATGCCGGCAGCCTTGGCATTCTTCACGAACATATACTTGTCCACAAGGTCCTGCCATGCTGCGTCGCGCAGCTGGGTCTGGGTCTGCTCGTTCTGCACGCTGGATCCGGTAACCACCTCGTTGATGGTGGTAAAGCGCTCCACTTCCTCGAGATAGTCGGTATAGGAGATGGACTTGCCTGCGATGGAGCCGACATCATACTTGCTCGACATCGAATGCAGGGCGGACTCCAATGTGCTGGGGTCTATAATGAATGACAAAAGTGCCAGGGCGATGATAACGGATATCACCACGCCGAACTTAACACGGATTTTTTCAAGAACTGCCATTTCAGTCTATAGTTTTTATTAATAATTCAAATTAGCCTGCGAAGATAGTAAATTTCTCTTACTTTTTGAGCAATGGGCCTATAAAATTCACAGAATCAATGGCTACCACGGAGGAATCGCGCACCGTGTAACCATATCCGTTGAATGGCTCAAGAAGGATGGCGTTGCGGGCATGGTCGTCGGAACGCATCCCGTATCCCTGCAGGAAACCCTGCGGGGAATACATCTTCACATAGCAATCGGTGTAGATTTCGCTTTTTGACTGATCCCAGTAAATGGTATCGGTTTCCATCGTCTCCTGTTTGAGCACATTGTGTATGACCACATTTCCGAACGCTTCCCAAATCTCCTCCTGGGCCTTTCCGGACACTTTTCTCTTGCTGGCGATGTGCCGCCCATCGTCCGACACTATGATGGTTTCCAGGAGCCCGTCGTCGGAGTATCCATAGATGGCTATGCCTTTAGGAAAAGATTCGAAGGAGTTCGTGTCGGTGTCATAACGCTCCATGACGGATGCCTCGACCCTCATCACCACAAGTCCGTTTTTGGTCTGCACCGCGAACATATCCTCAACGGTCTGGATGGGGGTTTTGCTGAGGTCCAGCACTTCCGCACGGCCAAGTTTGCTCTTGCAGGAAACAACGAGGATAGCAACCGCAGCTGCGATTGCTATCCATCCGACAGTAGTTTCAAAAGCTGAACGGGCCACCTTTTACTTCCTGGTACGGACAGTCGTGGTTGCCTGCATTCCGTTGCACACAACCCTGTAGGACTGGCCGTCGGTAATGTTATACATGAAGGCTTCCGCAGTCTGGGGGAAATAAACGCTGTAGCTGCCGATGTGCTTGTTGGCCTCGTCGGCAAGGGAAGCGTCGGCATTCTTTGCCTTGTTGAGGAAGTCAACGGCCACCCAGTAGTGGGCCCTGCGCTCTACTTCGTCGCCGCCGCATGAGGTGGTTCCCCAAATCTGACCCATCAGGAAGTAAGCCTTGCCTGCCATGGAAGCGTCGAGACCAAGGGCGCTGTTGGCATAGGCGTATGCCTTTGCAAGGCGGCCGTTCTTGTAGCAGAGAGTGGCGGCCTCGTAGTTGTACGAAGCATCGGTGGAAGCATCGGACTCATCGTAGGCGATAGCCTCGTCGATGTACTTGATTGCGGTGTCGATATTGCCCCTGGAGGCATTGAGCCTGAAGAGGTAATATGCGGAATTGTACGAAGGATCAAGCTTGTACATGGAGGTTACGGCATTGAGGAAGAGGTCGTTGCCCTGGCAGTCCTCGGCCACGCTCAGCATCTTCACGATATTGGTCACGAGTGCAAGGTCGTCGGGATTTGCCTCATAACGGGGAGTGAAGAGGTTGATGAGTTCTTCGCAGCTTGCAACCTTGCTGCTGATGAACAGGGCCTCAAGGTCGCTCTTGGCCTGCTGCTTCTTTCCGGTATCGGCAGCGGTAGCGGAAGGAGCCTTCTCCACGAGGTCGATATTGCGCTGGTACACATTGATGACATCCTCTGCGCTCACTTCGCCAATCTTGAAGAGTTCGATTGCGGAATTGAGGTTGTTTACGAAAAGGTTGGGATTGGTGTTGCCCTGGTTGCGCTCGATGACGCCGTTCAGGCCCTCATAGATGGCCTTGTTGTTGCCACGGAGAAGGTTGACTATATCGATACCCTTGGCATTGAGGGCGTTGACAGAGCTGGAAGGGAAATATTTTGCCCTTTCTTCGTGCAGGGTGAGAACGCTGTCGATGAGAGCGGCCCTGTATTCAGGGTTGTTCTTGTTTTTCTCGATAAGTTTCTTCAGCAATGTCGCGCCTTTAGTAAGGACGGTCTGGCGTGCTCCATGGGGGCATATATCATAGACCTTGCGCCAGTTGGTGGTGGCGTTTTCATAGTCCTTGTTGTCGTAAGAGGTCTCATAGAAGGAGATGTACTTCTTGCAGTTGGCCTCGTCCGGACCCCACTTGCTTTCCTGGGCCGAAACCTTGGTTCCGGCAAAAACCATCGTAATGGCTAAACTTGCTACAAATAACTTTTTCATATCGCGATAGTGTTTATTTTAGTTGTAATGATACCTGAGGAACCATAAATCGTGAAGGTTCACACCCACGCTGACTTTAACATACCTTTCCCTGATGAGGGTGTCTTCCAGCCTTCCGCGCTGCCCCAAATCAACCGAGAAAGTAAGACCGTTGTACCACTGGTAAACAGGAATGGTTGCTCCTAAAGTGATGCCGAAAGAGTTGATTTCGTTGCCTGCAACCTTGTAATACTCGTTGTTATAATATGCTCCGGCCCTGTATGTATAGCGTTTCCAGCGGCGGCGGAGGTCATACATATTGGGAATATATTCGACTCCCGCACGGTAACTTTCCCTTACGCCCGCCATGAAAGGGGTACGGCTTCCGGAATTTGAGAATCCGTCGGCTGCATCCATTCCCGATTTGGTCCAGTCCGAACGGATGTAGTTGAATTCCGCGCGGAACTTGTCGAGGTAGCTTAGCGATATTCCTATTCCGAGTTCCGGAGCCATCTGCACGCCTCCGGCATTATTGCCGAGGGTATCGACTTTCGATGAAACCGTGATGGTTTCCGCCGTACCTACAGACAGGTGCGAATAAGCCACCGTGCCGTGGAAATTGCTTTTCAGCGAATAGGTTGCGCCCACGCCGAGGGTCCATTCCTTGCCGAGGCGCTGCTCGTACTGCAGGCCGAATTTTCCGGTAAAGGCGTTGAGTTTCATTTCATAGCTGTCCTGCGCGGTGTTGTAGCCGGTGGTGCCGAACACTTCGGTAAAATACTTGTTGTAATTGCCGAAGATATAGTCGGCCTCGGCTCCCACTGAAAGGCTCTTGGTTATGGCATATCCTCCTCCGAGGTACACTTTGTACATACTTCCCTGGCCGTAGTCATAGTAACTGATGTTGCCGTTGCGGGCAATTACAGTGGGATCCGTTTCCTTTGAAAGATAGCTGTACCCCTGGGCGGCATAAGGAGTTACCCCTATCATTGCCGCGCAATTCCTGAACACCGGGGTGGAAAAGCCTATGCTTCCTATGTTGGTATTGTTGTTGGCGGAACTGTACCTGTTGCCGTCGATATTCTGCCTGTAGATGGTATTGTTGTTGGTTACCGAGAAATCCATGAGCACGGAAAGGGAATCCCTCGCCGTGACGGATGCGGGATTGAGGTTATTGAGGTAACGCACATTTCTGGTTGCAATGCCTACTCCGCCCATGCCCCTGTTGTAGGGAGAACCCTGCTGCACAATGTCGCCTACTCCAAATATGGAATAGGGAGTAAAACTCAGATACTCACCGCTCTGTGCGGAGGCTCCGAGCGCCGTGGCAAACAGCAGCACTGTCAGAATCGTACTATTGGATATTCTTCTCAACATAATCTTCGGTTATTAAAGCCATCCCAACCATCACCAGGTTGCTCACGATGAAAAGCGACTGCGTCATGCGCTTTGCAAAGTATGTTGCATCGCCCCCCGTGAACACCACCACATTGCTGGGATGCCGGCGTATATACCCCTCGATTTCAAACATTATGCCCGAAATGACTCCGGCCTCCAAAGAACTCTCCAGCGAATTGCCTTCGCGAGGTATCCTGGAAGGGATGTTCAGCAGCGGCAGCGACTTCGAATACCTGTTGAGCGCCTTGAACCTTGTAAGACATCCCGGCGAAACATTTCCGCCCCTGTACTGCCCGTCCTCGTTGATGAGGTCGATGGTGAGGGTGGTTCCGAAATCGAACACCGTGCAAGGTTTGCCTTTGAAAAGGTAGCGTACGGCAAGCAGCGACGCCGCCCTGTCGTACGACAGATAATCGGGAAGGTCGTAGCGCTGGAGAATGTCGGTATGGTCCCTGTCAAGAATCATCAGGTGGGTGCATTCGCCGCGAAGTTGCTTCTCTTCTGCCGCCGTGAGGGGTTTTGCCGATATTACGGTCATCACCTGGGGCTTTTCCTTCTCGGTGAGCGAAAGGATGAATTCCATCACCTTCTCGCCCTGGAAACGGAATGCCTTGCCGAGAGTCATTCCCTCCGCCCAGGCTGCCTTCAGCGCAGTGTTGCCTATTTCTATCAGCAAATTAGCCATAAAACTCGCAAATTTAAGAAATTATCCTAATTTATTCAATAAGGCATAGGCCGATTGGAGCGATTCGACCCCGTGCGCCACTATTTTGAGTTTGGGTCCTGTCTGCTTCAGCACGAAGGGCGTACCCCCTTCCGCAACCTTCGAAAGCACTTTTTCGAATGCTTTTGAAGAGTAGTAGCGGGAGTTCTCGTCGGAAACGAAAAAGCATATGCACATGCGGTTCTTATAAATGATTTTCTCGAATCCAAGCTGCATGCCGACATTCCTGATTTTCACCACGGTAAAGAGGTTTTCCACAGCCTTGGGCAGCCTTCCGAAGCGGTCGCTCAGCTGGGCTGCCATATAGTCGAGTTCCTTCTCCGAACCGAGCGAATCGAGTTGCTTATATATGCGTATCTTTTCCGCCGTTATGTCGATGTAACTGTCGGGGATAAGGGCTTCCTGGTCGGTTTCTATTGTGCAGTCGGTGAGGAAGCGCTCGCGGGCGCTGCGCCTGCCGGCGGTTCCTCCCTCGATTCCGAGTTCATCCATAGCCTCTTCTATAATCTTCTGGAAGGTTTCATATCCCATGTCCATGATGAATCCGCTCTGTTCTGCCCCGAGCAGGTTTCCGGCTCCGCGGATGTCGAGGTCCTGCATGGCAATGTTGAACCCGCTTCCGAGGTCGGAGAACTCTTCGATTGCGTGAAGGCGCCTGCGGGCATCGTCGCTTACCGATGCGAGGGGAGGCACCACCAGGTAGCAGAATGCCTTGCGGTTGGACCTGCCTACCCTTCCGCGCAACTGGTGTAGGTCGCTCAGTCCTATGTTCTGGGCCTGATTGACTATGATGGTGTTGGCATTGGGGATGTCGAGCCCGTTTTCTATTATGGTTGTACAGAGAAGAATGTCGTAGTCGCCCCGGATGAATCCCAGCATCTTGTCTTCCAGGGTTTTGGAATCCATCTGTCCGTGGGCAGTGCAAATCTTGGCATCGGGCACCAGGCGCTGAAGTATTCGCTCGATGTGCGGCAGTTCCTCAACTTTGTTGTGAAGGAAGAATACCTGCCCTCCGCGGTTGAGTTCGTAATTGATGATGCTTTTGATTTCTTCTTCCTCAAAGAGGATGATTTCAGTCTGCACGGGGATGCGGTTGGGCGGGGGAGTGTTGATGATGCTGAGGTCGCGCGCTCCGAGCAGGGAAAACTGAAGGGTACGGGGGATGGGCGTGGCGGTGAGGGTCAGGGTGTCGATGTTGGCCTTCATCTGCCTCAGTTTCTCCTTGGCACTCACCCCGAATTTCTGTTCCTCGTCGATTATCAGCAAGCCCAGGTCCTTGAATTCGAAACCGGATGCAAGGATTTTATGGGTGCCTATCAGTATGTCTATCTTCCCTTCGCAAAGTCTCTTCTTGATGTCGCTGAGTTGCTTTGCGGTGCGCAGCCTGCTTACATATTCTACCGTACAGGGGAAGTTCCCAAGACGCGATTTGAAAGTATTGTAATGCTGCAGCGCGAGTATCGTGGTGGGAACCAGAACCGCTACCTGCTTTCCGTCTGTCGCCGCCTTGAAAGCCGCCCTTATGGCTATCTCTGTCTTTCCGAAACCTACATCTCCGCAGATGAGCCTGTCCATGGGGCAGGAGTCCTCCATGTCGCGCTTGACCGATATGGTGGCCAGTTCCTGGTCGGGGGTATCCTCGAACATGAACGACGATTCCAGCTCATCCTGAAGATAAGTATCTGCCGAGAAAGCGAAACCCTTGGTCGCCCTGCGCTTTGCATAAAGCTGAATCAAATCCTTCGCAATATCCTTGACCTTCTTCTTTGCATTCAGCTTGAGGGTGGTCCAGGTCTTGGAACCCAGCTTGTTGATGCGCGGCTGAACGCCATCCGAGGAACGGAAAAGTGAGAGTTTGTTGAGCGCATGCACCGACACGAACACCACATCGCCGTCGCGATAGGTAATTTTCACGACTTCCTTCACTCTTCCCTTGTCGTCGAACATCCGCACAAGACCTCCGAACACTCCCACACCATAATCGATATGTACCACATAATCGCCTATATTGAAGGAGTTGAGGTCGTTGATGGTAAGCTGCTCCGATTTTTCCACGCTGCGGCGCATCCTCACCCTGTGGAAGCGTTCGAATATTTCGTGGTCGGAATAGCAGCACAGTTTTCCTTCTTCATCCACAAATCCGCTATGGATATTCTTTCCCTCCACAAACTCGGGCAGCACCCCTCCTTCGCTCTTTATGATGGAACTGATGCGGTTGAGCTGCGAGGATTTGGCCCCGAACACCAGCACCTTGAATCCTCTTTCGGTCCTGCTTCGTATGTCGTCCTGGAGAATGTCGAAGTTTTTGTTGAATTTTGGCTGAGGGCTGATATGGAATTTAACGGTATCCGCATCCCCCCTCGACAGCGGCACCTCCATATATACCCTTTGGTAGGGCAGCGTAAGGGAGTAAAATTCCCTGTCTTTATAAAGGTCGGACGAATCCAGCCAGAGGACCGATTCCCGGGGAATGATATTCAATATGTTCTCCCCATCTTCGTCGGAAGAACTGAGGGAGCCGCCCACTATGTCCACACTTTCTTTTTCGGACTTTGAAATCTGGGTATTGCAGTCGAATACCGATATGTTCTCTATTTCGTTTCCCCAGAAAGACACGCGGTAAGGTTCGTTGTCGGCATAGGAGAATATGTCGATGAGCGACCCTCGCACCGCAAACTGACCGGGAGCGGACACGAAGTCCACCCTTTCAAACGACTCGGTACCGAGAATCTCTATTATCCTGTCGAATGTTATCTCATCACCTTTCTTCAGGCTCAGTATGGATGCTTTTCCGAGCGAAGCGGAAGGAATCTTTTCTTCTATCGCGTCCGGATAGCTCACCACGAATATCTGCTCTCCCTTGTTTTTCAGTATGGCGCTCAGTGCGGCGGTGCGCTGAACGCTCAGAGATGACTTGTAATTGCTGCGTTCCACCCCTTTTCCGCTGGACGGAAGGATGAAAACCCTGTCGCCTTCCACTACATTATAAAGGTCGGATGCGCAGTATTCGGCGGATTCCTTGTCGGAAAGTATGATAAAATTAAGCTTTTGCGGAGCGGCATTTTCGAGTACGAACCAACGGGCGGACAGAAACAGCCCGCTGCAGAAAATCTCTTTCGTGGAAGATGAAATCCTGCTGCGAAGTTCCGCTGTTTTTTCCGCGCTTACAAGTATCGGCTCATTCTGAGTTTTCAACATCAGCGTAAAAAATATGGTTTATATACTGTTGACAACCCTGTTCATAACCCTGTTGATTATTCTCCATCCCGGGAGGCGTCCTGTTTATCAACAATCAATCAAAGCGTGTTTTCAAAGGTTTTCAACAATATTTAATTTTATAATTATTTAATTTTTAACCGGTTGCAAGGTTATCAACCAATTAACAGGCTAAAATAAATAATCAACTTATAAAATAAAAAGAACTATATTTGTATTTGGATTTAAAACTCGTACTGATGTCGGATTTCAACCCCCACGATACAAACGAAGGCAAAGATAAGGATTTGGACGGAATTATCCGTCCGAGGGAACTGGAAGATTTTACCGGCCAGCGCGAAATTGTCGAGAACCTGCGTGTTTATATCAAGGCGGCAAAGATGCGTGGTGAATCTCTCGACCATACCCTTTTCCACGGGCCTCCCGGTCTGGGCAAAACCACGCTTGCTCATATCATCGCAAACGAGATGGGGGTAAACATGAAGATAACTTCCGGCCCCGTGCTCGTCCGTCCCGGCGACCTTGCTGGACTTCTCACTTCCCTGGAACCGGGCGATGTGCTCTTCATCGACGAAATCCACCGCATGCCTCCCGAGGTCGAAGAGTATCTATATTCGGCCATGGAGGATTATGTAATAGATATAATGATAGACAAGGGGCCGGGGGCCAGGTCGGTGCGAATCTCCCTGAATCCCTTTACCCTTGTAGGCGCCACCACCCGCAGCGGCCTTCTTACCGCGCCTCTCCGCGCCCGTTTCGGCATCACTTGCGCACTGGAATATTACGATGCGTCCGACCTTGTGAAGATAGTGAAGCGCAGCGCGGTCATACTCAAGGTTGAAATTGACGATGCAGCGGCAAAGGAGATTGCCATGCGCAGCCGCGGCACTCCCCGTATATGCAATTCCCTGCTTCGCAGGGTAAGGGATTTCGCCCAGGTCGAGGGAAGCGGGGTAATCGACTTGAAGATTGCCAAATATGCGCTCGACAAGCTGCATATCGACACCCTCGGACTCGATACTACGGACAATAAGATACTCAGGACCATCATAGAGAAGTTCAAGGGAGGCCCCGTAGGAGCCAATACCCTTGCCACTGCTATCAGTGAGGATCAAGGAACCTATGAAGAAGTGTATGAGCCTTTCCTTATAAAGGAAGGCTTCGTGCTGCGCACCCAGCGCGGACGAATCGCAACCGATTTGGCTTATAAGCATTTAGGCATCAATAAAGGCTTGCCGGACGACAATACGCTTTTTTAGTCTTGCGCTTCTCGTGAAAAATGAGTAAAATTGCAGACTATTTAATAACTAACCAAAATGGCAGATAAACTTATTTCTAAGATTCCTGACGGGCCTCTGGCCGAAAAATGGACCAAGCGCAAGTCGGAAATTCATCTGGTAAGTCCAAACAACAAGCGTAAACTCGAGATTATAGTGGTGGGAACCGGGCTCGGCGGTGCATCTGCAGCTGCTTCGCTCGGCGAACTTGGCTATAATGTAAAGGTGTTCTGCATCAGCGACTCTCCCCGTCGTGCTCACTCCATTGCCGCACAGGGAGGTATCAATGCAGCCAAGAACTATCAGAACGACAACGACTCCATCTACAGGCTTTTCTACGATACCATCAAGGGAGGTGATTACCGTGCCCGTGAGGCAAATGTTTACCGCCTTGCAGAAGTGAGTGCTGCCATTATCGACCAGTGCGTTGCGCAGGGGATTCCTTTCGCCCGTGAATACGGTGGATACCTTGCCAACCGTTCGTTCGGCGGCGTGCAGGTAAGCCGTACTTTCTACGCCCGCGGTCAAACCGGACAGCAGCTTCTTCTCGGTGCCTACGCATCCCTTAACAAGGAAATTGCCGCAGGAACCGTGAAGAGTTATCCCCGCCATGAGATGCTCGACCTCGTTATCATCAACGGCGAGGCCAAGGGTATCATCGCCCGCAACCTGGTCACCGGCGAACTTGAGCGCTTCGGGGCTCATGCGGTGGTTATCGCCACCGGCGGATACGGAAACACCTATTTCCTTTCCACCAACGCAATGAACAGCAACGGCTCCGCCGCAATGCAGTGCTACCGCAAGGGAGCCTATTTCGCAAATCCCTGCTTCGCGCAGATTCACCCTACCTGTATCCCCGTACATGGGGAGCAGCAGTGCAAACTGACGCTTATGAGCGAGAGTCTGCGTAACGACGGACGCATCTGGGTTCCCAAGAAAATCGAAGATGTGGAGAAACTGCGCAAGCACGAAATCAAGGCTTCGCAGATTCCCGAAGAGGACCGCGACTACTATCTCGAGCGCCGTTATCCCGCATTCGGAAACCTTGTTCCCCGTGATGTTGCTTCGCGTGCAGCCAAGGAGCGCTGCGATGCCGGCTTCGGCGTGAACGAGACAGGCAAGGCCGTGTTCCTCGACTTCTCCGAGGCTATCAAGCGCCTGGGGCACCAGAAAGTGGCCGAGCGCTATGGCAACCTCTTCGAGATGTATGAGAAGATTACCGCTTCTTCCCCTTGGGAAGAGCCTATGATGATTTATCCGGCCATCCACTACACCATGGGAGGAATCTGGGTCGACTATGACCTTCAGACCACCATCCCCGGTCTTTATGCAATAGGCGAGGCCAACTTCTCCGACCACGGCGGAAACCGTCTCGGTGCCTCCGCCCTCATGCAGGGTCTGGCTGACGGTTATTTCGTCATCCCCGTTACCATCGGCGACTATCTTTCCA
Source organism: Bacteroidales bacterium (assembly GCA_017469425.1). Taxonomy (GTDB): domain Bacteria; phylum Bacteroidota; class Bacteroidia; order Bacteroidales; family UBA932; genus Cryptobacteroides. The sequence goes on along the minus strand of JAFUGJ010000085.1, from coordinate 69,184 downwards.
AGAAATTCGCAGAGCCCAAGACCGACATCAACGCTCCCGAATTCACCGAGGCTGAAAGGGCCGTCCAGGCACGCATCGACCGCCTTTTCTCCATAGGGGGAACCGAGACCGTGGATTCCATTCACAAGGAACTCGGCCACATTATGTGGGAGTATGTGGGCATGGCGCGCGACGAGGAAGGACTCAAGACTGCCATTACCAAAATCAAGGAACTCCGCGAGCGTTTTTATAAAGATGTCAAGGTGCCCGGAACCCAGTACGAATTCAATCAGGAACTCGAAAAGGCCCTGCGTCTGGAGGATTTCTTCGACATCGGCGAACTGATGGCTTACGACGCTCTCAACCGCAAGGAATCCTGCGGCGGACATTTCCGTATCGAGAGTCAGACCGAGGAAGGTGAGGCCAAGCGCGACGATGCAAACTTCATGTATGTTGCAGCTTGGGAATTCAAGGGAGAAGGTACTGAACCCGAACTCCACAAGGAACCCCTCAAATATGAGTTTATCGAGGTTAAGACGAGAAACTATAAAGACTAAGACTTATGAACTTCAATATAAAAGTATGGCGTCAGCGTAACGCCAAGGCAAAAGGACATTTCGAGACCTACCATATCGAAGATATCGAGTCGGATGCGTCTTTCCTGGAGATGCTCGACATCCTTAACGAGAAACTTATCCGCGAGGGTGTGGATCCCATTTCGTTCGACCATGACTGCCGCGAGGGTATCTGCGGTGCGTGCTCGCTCTATGTTGACGGACGCGCTCACGGCCCGGACGACCATGTAACTACCTGTCAGCTCTTCATGCGCCATTTTAAGGACGGTGCTACCATTACCGTGGAGCCTTGGAGAAGTTCTGCTTTCCCCGTAATCAAGGACCTTGTTGTCGACCGCAGGGCATACGACAAGATTCTCCAGGCAGGAGGATTCATCTCCGTGCGCACCGGCGCAGCCCAGGATGCCAACAATATCCTTATCGGCCATGATACCGCAGAGGAAAGCATGGATGCTGCTGCCTGTATCGGGTGCGGCGCATGTGTGGCAACTTGCAAGAACGGTTCTGCAATGCTCTTTGTGGCGGCAAGGGTGAGTTCCCTCGCCCTGCTTCCCCAGGGTAAGGTTGAGGCCCGCAAGCGTGCCCGCGCAATGGTCAAGAAAATGGACGAACTCGGATTCGGCAACTGCACCAATACCCGCGCCTGCGAGCTCGAATGCCCCAAGGGTATTTCGGTTTCTCACATTGCCCGCCTGAACCGCGAGTATCTGAAAGCTAAATTCTCGGAGTAATTACCAGAGAAAATTATTGAAGGGGTAACGCCCTGCATGAATCTCCGCCACCATCTTGTAGATGTCGTGGCGGAGTTTTTCCAACCCGGTCTTATTGATTGCAGAAATGAATATGCAAGGGGTCTTTTCCTGGGCAATCCAGCTGTTTTTGAGTTCTTCGAGAGTCCTGTTCAGTTTGGTTTTTGGCTCCAGTGAAAACTCGTCGTATTCTTCGTAGCGGTATGCGTCAATCTTGTTGAATACCACATACACCGGCTTGTTTCCGGCCCCAATCTCCTGCAAGGTATTTTCAACTACCTGCATCTGCTCCTCGAAATCGGGATGGGAAATATCCACCACATGCACAAGAATGTCGGCCTCACGCACTTCGTCAAGCGTGCTCTTGAATGCTTCTATCAGCTGGGTAGGGAGTTTTCGTATGAATCCTACGGTATCGCTTAGCAGGAAAGGTACATTTTCTATCACCACTTTGCGAACCGTGGTATCAAGGGTTGCAAACAGTTTGTTTTCGGCAAATACATCCGATTTTGCCAACAGGTTCATCAGGGTACTCTTGCCTACATTTGTATAGCCCACAAGCGCCAGACGGACCAGCCTGCCGCGGTTTCCGCGCTGTGTTGCCATCTGCCTGTCTATCTTCTTCAGTTCTTCCTTCAGGCGGCTTATACGCTGTTTGACGATACGCCGGTCAACTTCTATCTGGGTTTCGCCCATACCGCCTCTGGTGCCCATTCCTCCGCGCTGTCTTTCGAGGTGGGTCCACATGCCTGCAAGACGCGGGAGCATGTAGTTGAGGCGGGCTATCTCGACCTGTGTTTTTGCATATGCAGTCTGTGCTCTTTGGGTAAATATTTCGAGAATCAGGCTGGTGCGGTCGATAACCGAGGCTGCCTTGATAACCTTTTCAATGTTTCGCTGCTGTATTCCCGTGAGTTCATCGTCGAAAATGCAGTATTTAATATTGTTATCTTCGCAGTATTGCTGTATTTCAGCGAGTTTCCCGCTTCTGATATAAGTAGCTTTGTCGGGTTTATCTACTTTTTGGACAAATTTCCTGTCGCCGGTGGCGCCTGCCGTTTCAGCCAGGAACTCCAGTTCGTCGAGGTATTCCATTACCTTGGCTTCATCGTCGTTCTGACGGATGATACCTACGAATACAGCTTTTTCTATATTGTTTTCAGTCATTCTTTTGTCAAAAAAAGCCCATCCGGCAGGACGGGCTTTCAGAGATTTCTAATTGATTTATCGGAGCTGGAAAATCACAGGGAAGGTATAGGTAACCTTTACGGCGCGGTCGCGCTGTTTTCCAGGGGTCCACTTAGGAGAACTCTGTACTACGCGGACAGCTTCTTTGTCGAGTGAAGGGTCAACTCCACGGGCAACCTTTACATTCGAAACAGAACCGTCAGTTCCTACGACGAACTGCAGGATGACACGACCCTGGATACCGTTTTCCTTAGCAATTTCAGGATACTGCAGACGCTCGTTCACCCATTTGCTGAAGGTGTTGGCGTCTCCACCCATGAACTTGGGTTTATCTTCCACGATTGCGAAAGGAATGGCTTCTTCCTCGATTACTTCTTCCTCCTGTTCTTCGATATACTCCCTGATTTCCACACCTGAAGAAGAATCTTCCTCAAGGTTCAGGATGTTGTCTTCAATCTGGAGGTCGTCATCCACAATATCGATAATATCGGAAATGACGGGCTGAGGAGCCTCGGGCGGCGGGGGAGGGGTGTTTTCGGTGATAGGAACAATCTCATCATCGATAATTTCCTCGCTTACTGCTTCGAGAATCTTTGTTTTCTTGTCTTTGGTGCTATATTCGAAGGCACCCCAGACTACGAGCAGTGCAAGTACAAGACCGATTTCAGTGAAGAGCAATCTCTTGTTCCCCAAACTGGCCTTTTCTGTTTTCTTTACTTCCATATCTGTTGACTGTTTTTGTCTATATTCATCTTCAAAGGTATAAATAATTAATTTGAATTCCAATTTTTTATTATTAGTTGTAAATTTGCATTATATTTCAAAAAACTTATGGTTAGGTATTTCAACGAGGATATCAGGTTTGAATTTAAGCAAAAACTACTTAATAATAAGTGGCTTAAGTTTGTTGCACAGAGCGAAGTCCGCCGTCTCGGCGACATAAATATCATATTCTGCTCCGACAATTACATCCTCGATGTCAATATGAAGTTTCTTCAGCATGACTATTTTACCGATATAATTACCTTCGACTATTGTGAAGGAAATGTATTGTCCGGTGATTTGTTCATCAGCATCGACTCTGTCAAATACAATGCCGAATTTTACGGAACTGAGTTTTCCGACGAGCTTAACAGGGTTATTGTTCATGGTTTGCTTCATCTGATAGGTTTTGATGATCATACTCCCGAGGAACAAAAGCAGATGAGGGATAAAGAGAATTATTATCTTTCCCTTCGTCCTGTAGTCTGCGGTCTGGCAAAGTAAAGCAGGATGGAATTGTCTTATGACATAATCGTTGTCGGGGGAGGTCATGCCGGATGCGAAGCTGCCATGGCCGCTGCGAGGCTTGGGAGTTCCGTCCTTTTGATTTCCATGGACCTTGATGGGTTTGCGCGGATGAGCTGCAATCCTGCAATGGGAGGAATAGCTAAAGGTCAGATAGTTAAAGAAATAGATGCTCTCGGAGGGTATTCCGGCATTGTAACTGATGCTACTACCCTTCAGTTCAGGATGCTTAACAGGAGCAAGGGTCCTGCCATGTGGAGCCCCCGGGCGCAGTGTGATAAACGCGCTTTTTCGGCCACTTGGCGTAAATTTCTCGAAACTAATTGTAACTTAGATATTTACGCCGATTTAGCGATTTCTTTTCTCTTTGAGAATTCAAAAATTTGCGGAGTTTGTACAATTACCGGGGCAATTTTTAAATGTCGGGCGCTTATCCTGACCGCGGGAACCTTCCTTGGCGGGAAGATTTTTATAGGACGCACACAGTTTGAAGGAGGCAGGATTGGGGAGAAGCCTTCAGTTGGTCTGAGTTCTCAGCTTGAAGAATTCGGTATCCGGGTAGGCAGGATGAAAACGGGCACTCCTCCCAGGATTGATATTTCTTCTGTCGATACTTCCGTCCTTCCTGTACAGTTCGGGGATGAAAATCCTGACAGATTCAGTTTCCTGGATATTCCTTCTTCCGTGCAGTCTTCCGGCAGGCAGATGAACTGCTATATCCTTCATACTAATGCTGAGGTGCACGATATACTCCGCACAGGTTTCGAGGATTCTCCTATGTTTACCGGGATGATTCACGGGAAAGGTCCAAGGTATTGCCCGAGCATTGAAGATAAACTCCGGGTTTTTCCGGAGAACGATGCTCATCAACTGTTTCTCGAACCGGAAGGAAGCGATACCACAGAATATTATCTTCAGGGTTTTTCGTCGTCGCTTCCTTTACAAGTCCAGCTTGATGCCCTTCATGCAATCAAAGGATTGGAAAATGCCAAAATTTTCAAGCCTGCCTATGCTGTGGAATATGATTATTTTGATCCGTCACAGTTGAGGCCTACCCTTGAATCAAGGTTGGTTGAAGGACTCTATCTTGCAGGCCAGGTTAACGGTACTACCGGTTATGAGGAAGCTGCCGCCCAGGGATTGGTTGCCGGTATCAATGCACATCTGCGCTTGAAGGATAAGGAAGATTTTATTCTTGGCCGAAGTGAATCTTATATTGGGGTTCTTATTGATGACCTTATTACCAAAGGGGTCGATGAACCTTACAGGATGTTTACTTCCAGGGCAGAATACAGGGTTCTGCTGCGTCAGGACAATGCTGATGAGAGACTGACTGAAAAGGCTTATAGGATAGGTCTTGCCTCCGAGGAACGCTACAGACTTACTTCAGAGAAATACGAAAAGGTTGATGCACTCCTGAACTTCTGTGATTCTACTAATGTGACTGCTAAGCAAGCTAACGATTATCTTGCTTCCGTTTCCTCTTCGCCGCTTGGTGATTCAAAAAAGATAGCGGAAGTCGCCTTGCGCCCTGAAGTCAATCTTGGAGATTTATTAGAATTTGTTCCACATGGAACACTGGATATTTTCGATGAAAAAGTAGTAGAGTCTGCGGAGATTACTCTGAAATACCGTGGCTATATTGAAAGGGAGAAGCGAATGGCGGAAAAACTGCAGAAACTGGAGAATCTTGTTATTCCTGATGGTTTTGACTTCGACAGGGTTTCCGGACTTACAATAGAATGCAGGCAAAAACTCAAGCGCTATGCTCCTAAAACCATAGCTCAGGCTTCTCGTATTTCCGGAGTTTCTCCTTCCGATATTTCGGTACTTCTCGTTTATTTTGGACGCTGAGGTTTAAAGCATTTTCAGCGCACTCTTTATTATTTCTTCCACCGGTGCGTCCGGCTTCGATTTGAGTATCTGCTGTATAGCTTTCTGAACATTTGCCTTGTTGAATCCAAGCAGAACCAGGGCTGTGCTCGCTTCGTCAATGACTTCGTTGCTTGCTACGCTGAATAGTGCTGAAGAGTCGCTTCCTCCGCCTTCGACAATCTTGTCTTTAAGTTCGAGTACGAGCCGTTGTGCAGTTTTCAGTCCTATTCCTTTTACTGATTTTATCAGGTTGACATTTTCCGACAATACGGCCTGACGGAATTCGTCTGCCGAGAGCGAAGAAAGAACCATTCTTGCAGATGCCGCCCCCATTCCGGAAACACTTGTAATTAGTTGAAACAGAGCTCGTTCATCTTTATTTGCAAACCCATACGACACCTCGCTTCCATCTCTGGTATTCACTTGTGTCTGAACATAAACCCTGCCGCTGTCTTTTCCTTCGAGCAGTGCGTAGGTCTGCAGGGAAATTTCCAGTCGGTAGCCTATGCCATTGTTGTCAATCACGACCTGGGTAGGGTTGAGTTCTTCAATTTTGCCGGAAATGTAATCTATCATTGTATTGTGGAGTTAATTATCGCAAATGTACTTAAATTTTGCTAATTTTGCTTTTCTATTTACTGAATATGAATATCGACGAATTACGCTCCCTGTTTCCTCAGACTGCTGGGAAGGTTTACGGAAAGCCGCTTGTTTATCTTGACAATGCGGCAACATCCCTCCGTCCGCTTCCGGTAGTGCGTAAATGGGAGGAAATGTCGTTGAAGTATAATTCCAACCTTCATCGAGCAGTACATTTTACTGCAGTTGCCGCCACCGAGGAGTATGAGTCCACAAGGGAGGCCGTCGCTTCTTTTATCGGTGCGGAATTTCCGGAAGAAATTGTCTTCACTTCCGGAACCACGCAGTCCGTGAACCTCCTGGCCGCAACTCTCGGAAAGTCTTTTTCCGAGGGAGATGAAATAATCATTTCTGCCGCAGAGCACCATTCCAACATAGTTCCATGGCAGTTGCTCAAGGATAGTAATAAGCTTATAATCAAAGTTTTACCTATAAATGAGCAGGGTGAATTGCGCTTAGATCTTCTTCCTTCGCTTCTAAGTGACAGGACAAAGATTTGCTGCGTCTCCCAGGTTTCCAATGTTCTCGGCGTGGTAAATCCTGTAAGAAAGATTGCCGATACCTGCCATGCCAACGGAACATTGCTGCTTGTTGACGGTGCCCAGGGAATTCCCCATGTCGAGACCGATGTCCGCCGCATGGATTGCGACTTCTATGCGTTCTCCGGACACAAGATGTATGCGGCTCCCGGAACCGGAGTTCTGTATGGAAAGAAACATTTGCTTGAAAACTTGCCTCCTTATATGGGCGGAGGGGAGATGATAGAGAGTGTCAGTTGGGATAAAACCACCTTTGCTCCCATTCCCCGAAGGTTCGAAGCAGGAACCCAAAACATCTCGGGCGTTCCAACCCTCAAGCCTGCCATTGAGCTTATTAAACAAATGAGGGATAGCGATTTGGTTGCCAGGACTTCGGAACTGAAGGATTGGATGCTCGAAACCATGGCTTCAGAACCTGGCGTAACCCTTTATGGAAATCCGCACGATGCCGAAAACAAAATCAGCCTGTTTTCCATTGCGGTCGATGGTGTTCACCATGAGGACCTTGCGCTGATTCTCGATAAAATGGGCATCGCAACCAGGTCCGGACAGATGTGTGCCGAACCTTTGATGGACAGTTTGGGCGTTACAGGTTTGCTGAGGGCGTCGTTCGCTCCTTACAACACCATGGACGAAGCCCGATATTTTGTGGAAAGCCTCAGGAAGGCTGTTAAAATGTTGAGATGATGCAGAGTTTAGAGGATGCTAAAAACGCTGTAGTAGAAGAGTTTTCCATGTTCGACGAGTGGCTCGACAAGTATGAGTATCTCATCGATCTTGGAAAGAATCTTGAAGTGTTCCCCGTGGAACTTAAGACCGATGACCGCTTAATAAAGGGTTGTCAGTCACGCGTTTGGCTCGATACAGAGCTGCGCGGCGGCAGGCTTTATTTCCGGGCGGACAGCGATGCCATCATTACAAAGGGAATTATTTCTCTTTTGATTTCTGTTTACAGCGGTCGCACCGCAGAGGAGATTGCTGGTGATGACTTTTCTTTCATAGAACAAATTGGATTGAAGGAGAACCTTTCTCCAACCAGGGCGAATGGGCTTCTTTCCATGATAAACACGATACGCACGGAGGCTGAAAAGAATGTCTGACAATATGGATGAAATACTCACCCCGGAAGATGTAAAGGAACTTTCGCCCCTTTACGATGCGGTTATCCTCGCCTTGAAGCAGGTGTACGACCCTGAGATTCCTGTCAATATCTACGACCTGGGCCTCATCTACGAGTTGAACATCAACAAGGCCCATGAAGTGTATATCAAAATGACTTTCACCGCGCCTAACTGCCCCATGGCAGACGAGGTGATTGCTGAAGTGCAGCATAGCGTGGAACTCACCCCGGGGATTACCAAGTGTGAAATAGAACTCACTTTCGAACCGGTATGGGATCAGTCCATGCTGTCCGACGAAGCCCGCATCGCTCTTGGAATGGATCCTGAACTGTAAAGCGATATGGCAGAACTTTATCTTGCACTTGGAAGCAACATTGGAGCACGGAAGGCCAATATAATGTCGGCCCTGAGTTTCCTGAATGGGTATCTCGGGCGATATGAAGCGCTTTCCGAAATAATGGAAACGGAAGCTGTTGGTTTCGACGGACCGTCTTTCCTGAATTGCGTGGCGCGATACAACACCCGCAAGCGTCCGGAAACCATACTCGGCATATGCAAGGAGATAGAACGGCGCATGGGCCGTACCGACCAGCCGCAGTATGCAGCGGACGGGAGCAGGATATACCACAACCGCATCGTTGACATCGATATCCTCCTTTACGGGAAAGTGCAGATGTCCACCCCTACGCTCACGATTCCCCATCCTCAGGTGGAGGAAAGGCCCTTTATCCGCCCACTCTTGGATCAGGTGCGCAAAAATGATTAAATTTGCAGATAAATAGATAATAGGAAAATGACACAGGACGAACTTTTCAAAATCTTGGTGGCCCACTGCAAGGAATACGGATTCATCTTCCCTTCCAGCGAAATCTACGACGGTCTCGGCGCCGTGTATGACTATGGCCAGCTTGGTGTGGAACTCAAGAACAATATCAAGAATTACTGGTGGCAGGCAATGGTCCGCCTCCATGAGAATATAGTGGGAATCGATGCCGCTATTTTCATGCATCCCAGCACATGGGTTGCATCCGGGCATGTCGCTGCCTTCAACGACCCGCTCATCGACAACCGCGACTCCAAGAAACGCTACCGTGCCGATGTTCTCATCGAAGACTATCTCGCAAAGATAGAGGAGAAGATGAACAAGGAGGTAGAGAAGGGTCGCAGGCGTTTCGGTGAGGCTTTCGATGAGGCCAAATTCCGCGAAACCAATCCCAACATCCTTCGCGAAAAGGCTCACTATGAGGAAGTTCACAACCGCTACCTGAAGGCGGAACAGGCGAACGACCTTGCCGAGTACAAGCAGATAATTCTCGACTGCAATATAGTCTGCCCCATTTCCGGAACAAAGAACTGGACCGATGTGCGCCAGTTCAACCTGATGTTCAGCACTCAGTTCGGCTCCACCGGAGAAGGTTCCAATACCGTGTATCTCCGTCCCGAAACCGCACAGGGCATATTTGTCGACTACATCAATGTGCAGAAGACCGGGCGCATGAAGATACCCTTCGGTATTGCACAGATAGGCAAAGCCTTCCGCAACGAAGTAGTGGCGCGCCAGTTCATCTTCCGCATGCGAGAATTCGAGCAGATGGAGATGGAGTTCTTCTGCAAGCCCGGCACCGAAATGGAATGGTTTGCCAAATGGAAGGAATTCCGCATGAAATGGCACAAGAATCTCGGCATGGGAGATGAAAACTACCGTTTCCACGACCATGAAAAGCTCGCGCATTATGCCAATGCAGCAACCGACATCGAGTTCAATTTCCCCTTCGGATTCAAGGAACTGGAAGGCATTCACAGCCGTACCGATTTCGACCTCGGAAACCACCAGAAACTCTCCGGAAAGAAACTTCAGTACTTCGACAGCGAAACGGGCGAAAGCTATGTTCCCTACTGCGTGGAAACATCCATCGGAGTTGACCGTATGTTCCTCACCGTCCTGAGCCATGCGTACAAGAATGAACAACTCGAAAACGGCGAAAGCCGCGTAGTGCTCAGCATCCCCGCGCCTCTTGCTCCCGTAAAGGCTGCAGTGCTACCCCTCGTAAAGAAGGACGGACTGCCCGAACTTGCGCAGAAGGTGATGGACGAACTCAAATACGACTTCAACTGCCAGTACGAGGAAAAGGACAGCATAGGCAAGCGCTACCGCCGCCAGGATGCCATCGGAACCCCGTTCTGCATCACAGTTGACCATCAGAGCCTGGAAGACGGTTGCGTCACCGTGCGCGACCGCGACACCATGGCACAGGAACGCGTTCCCATTGCGGACCTCCGTGCCATGATTGACAGGAAAGTGTCTCTCAGCAATTTGCTCAGGAACCTGTAATGGGCATGAGGGGGCTTTTGTCGCTTCTTCTCCCGGCAATATGCATCGCAGCCTGTGCCTCTCCGGCAGGAACGGACTGCGATATTTGCATTTATGGCGGAACATCAGCGGGAGTTATTGCTGCCAGAAGTGCTGCGCAGCAGGGGAAAAATGTAATACTGATAGAACCTTCTTCCCATATTGGGGGCCTTACGACCGGAGGCCTCGGGCAGACCGACATGGGAAAGCGTCAGAAACTCTGCGGTCTTGCAAAGGATTTTTACGATGATGTTGGGAAATACTACGGCACGGTATCAAAATTGGTATTCGAACCTCATGCTGCATCGGAAATTTTCGCATCCTATCTTGATTCTCCAAAGATACGCATCTGCAAGGATACAGGACTTCGGAAGGCTGTTGTCAGAGGTAGGAAGATAAAGAGTATCAGAATAGCTCCCCTTGACGATAAAGGCTGTTTTGCCGGTAGGGAGAAAACAATCAGGGCAAAGGTTTTCATCGACTGCAGTTACGAGGGTGACCTGATGGCTTCCGCGGGTGTGGGGTACACCACCGGAAGGGAATCTTCCGAAACTTACGGCGAACCCTGGAACGGATTTCATTTTGCATGGTATCATCAGTTCCCCGACGGGGTGGACCCTTATGTGGTTCCGGGAGAGCCTTCGAGTGGATTGCTGTGGGGAATATCGGATGCGGCGGAATCTCCCGAAGGGTCGGCGGACAGCCTGGTTCAGGCTTACAATCTCCGGGTGTGCCTTACTGACAGTACTGACAACCGCATCCCTTTCACGAAACCTGACGGATACGATGCTGGAAGATATGAACTCCTGGCGCGGCTGATGGCTGCACAGCCCGAGGACGCCCGTTATTTTATCTGGAGCCCCATGCCCGGGCGGAAAACTGACATAAACAACTACGGAGGCTTTTCCACCGACATGATAGGATGCAATTCCGGATACATTGAGGGTTCTTATTCCAGGCGCAAGGAAATTCTGGACGCACACGGGGAGTACATCAAAGGACTTTTCTGGTTTATCCTGACCGACCCGAGGGTGCCACAGGCGCTCAGCAGGGAGGTTTCGCGCTGGGGATATCCCAAAGATGAATATACGGAAAACGGTCACTGGACGCCGCAGCTCTATGTGCGGGAAGGCAGGCGTATGCTGGGAGATTATGTCGTGACCCAGGCGGACTGCGAGGGAAGAATCAGGGTGGAGGACGGCATAGCGGAGGCCGCCTACATGATGGATTCGCACAACTGCCAGAGGATAGTGGTTGAGAGGAACGGAGTGAAAATGGTTAAGAACGAGGGAGATGTGGAAATCAAGATTCCGGGGCCATATCCCGTTTCGTACAGGGCGATAGTTCCAAAGCGGGAAGAATGCACCAATCTGCTTGTTCCGGTGTGTGTGTCGGCGAGCCACATAGCTTTCGGCTCCATAAGGATGGAACCTGTGTTCATGACTCTCGGGGAAGTTGCGGCCCGGGCGGCCTGCATAGCGGCCGACGAAGCTTGCAGCGTGCAGGATATAGACTACCGGAGAGTACGCTGCCTTTTTTAGTAAAACTCTTTTCTCAATTGCTTGAGGGCATGGGAGATATGAGTCTCGACAGTACGAATGCTTAAACCTGTGAGGTCTGAAATCAGAGCGTTGTTCATGCCCTGCAACCTGCTCATTACAAATATCCTGCGCCTTTGGGGCGGCATCTTGCCTATTGCCTTTTGAAGCCTTTCAACAGTTTCGGACTGCTCGGCTGCGTCGAATGATTCTCCCATCAGTTCTTTAGCCAAGCCTGTAGCTTCAGTAACAAAGCGGAGCGCCACCTTCTTGTGTTTGGAATAGTCGAGAACTGCATTCCTTGCCATACCCATAAGGTATGCTTCGAAATCCCTCGCCCTGCAAACAATTTTTCTGCGCAGCCAAATCTTTACGAAAATATCCTGGGTGAGGTCGCGTGCGGACTCGGAATCGTGGATAAGGGCATCAATGAAACCTGCGCATTGTCCGGCATAACTGTCGTATAATGCCGAAAAAGCTGTTCTGTCTCCTTGTCCGAGACATGTCAGGATTTCATGGGAAGTCTCCACTTGGTTATTAGTTTGGAATACAAAGATAATTCTTATTTCCAAAAAATGTAATTACGTGTTTTGCTGCAGTAAGTCGTCATATCAATAAAATCATTATATTTGAATCGGATATGACCAAAGTATCAGAAGACAGGCTCAGGCAGATATGGGATTCCGCTTCTCCTCTTGAAGGGAAGGGTCTTTCATCGGCCGATGCGGTTCTGTCCAAAGGTCTTTCTAAGGAGCGGGCCATACGCAGGCGCACGGTCTCAATCCTTTCTTCGGCAGCAGTTATTGCTGTAGTTTTTGCAGGTGTTTTCATAGGGTCGAACAGGCAGGAGAGTGTTATGTTGCTCGCCGATGCCGAGAAGACCCAATTCTCGCTTCCCGACGGTTCGAGCGTCTGGCTGAACAGGAATTCCAGCCTCGAATATGCTCCCGGCTTCGGTTCTTCGACAAGGACCGTGAAACTCAGCGGGGAGGCCTATTTCGATGTGGTGAAGGATGCGGAACATCCCTTTGTGGTGGAAACCGGCGATATGGACATAACAGTCCTCGGCACAAAGTTTACCGTATCGGCATATAAGGATGCTCTCCCTGCGGCCTGGCTGGAAGAAGGTTCCATCAAGGTGAATGGCAAGGGCCTTGCCACAACGCAACTGCATCCCGACCAGAGCATTGCCTTCGACGGTAGCACCTGGACAGTATCCGATACCGATGCAAAGTGCCACAGCCTATGGATTTCCGACAAGCTCGTTATGGAAAACATGCCTCTTGATGAGGTGGTTTCCTCTCTTGAGCATTGGTTCGGCGTCCGCCTTGCCATAAGCGACACTCTTGAAGCCCACGATATCAAACTCTCGATGACCGTAAGGGGCGAGAGCGTGGATACCATACTCGCAACCATCAACCTCCTTTCGGGGGAAACCGTCTCCATCAGGTAGAATTTATTTACAGGACATTCTATGCGCTGGAGTCGGATTATCATCTTGACTGTTCTTTTGTCGTGTCTTCAGGCAATCAACCATACGCTTGAAGCACAGAAGCTTACGCTCAATCTTGAGGATGTGAGCGTGCTGGAACTGTTCCGCAGCATTGAAAATGAAACCGGCCTTGCTTTCTTCTTCAATAACAATGAGGTAAATGTCTCAAAGCGGGTCACCGTCAAGGTAAAGGATATGCAGCTTGTGGATATCCTGAACATGGTTTTCCCTGATATGCGCTGCCTGATTCTCGAAGAGCGCATTGTGCTGATTCCCGAGCGCAGGAAAATCATTGCCGACACCCTGTACTCGGATGTTTTTGCCACTAGTTCCACCCCTCCGGCCGATACCGGGCAGGTCCGCAGTGCGGCAAGGATGATTAATGTCCTCAAAGAGGCTGTGGTGGTGGGATATGGCGTGCAGATGAAGCAGAATGTCACCGGAGCGGTGTCTGTCCTCGACGAAAAGGATATGAAGGACAGGCCGGTTGCCGGAATCGGACAGGTGATGCAGGGAATGGTATCCAACCTGAACATCCTGCAGGAATCCGGACAGCCGGGTGCGGTTTCGCTGTTCAACATACGGGGAAAGACATCCCTCAACGGAGGAGATCCCCTGATTCTCGTGGACGGAGTGGAAACCGATCCCATGAGCGTGAATCCTGCAGACATCGAGTCAATTTCAATACTTAAAGACGCCTCTTCCGCTGCAATATATGGTGTGCGCGGGGCATTCGGTGTGATTCTTATCTCCACCCGGAGCGGACAGCGTGACAGGCCTCCCAAAGTCAGCCTCAACATGAGGTTCTCTTTGTCGGCGAACACCGTTTCCACCAACTACGAAACAAGGGGATACGATGCCGCCAAGATAGCAGACAAGTTTATGTTGTCATCGGTTTCCGGTATCCCTTACACACGATATACGGATGCCGACTATCAGCGCCTGTATGAACGGAGGGGCGACAGGAAACCGGTGGCTGAACGCCCTTGGACTGTTACGGAAATGCGCGACGGTGTGCCTTCTTACATCTACCTCGGCAATTTCGACTGGTATGACTATCTGTACAACGAGTCCCGTCCGACCCAGGATTACAATATTGAGATTTCCGGTGGCTCCAGCAGGGTTTCGTATAAAATCAGCGGCCGCTTCTACGACCAGCAGGGCATACAGCGCATGGGGCCCGACAGGTTCAGTTCCTACACCCTTTCGAGCAGGGTTCAGATGCAGCTTCGCGACTGGCTGAGCCTCGGATACAGTTCCCGTTACTATAATTCGGGATATAAATACCTCGGAACGGATTCGCAGTATATCAACTTCTATCGTCCTTCCATTCATGCCTTGCCCTCTTTCCTGCCTGTGAACCCGGACGGCACCAGCGTCTCGCACACCGTGCTCACCAATTCATCGGCCCACTTCATAATGTCGGGCTACAATTCCATGATTCGCAGCGGAAATACAGGAGGAACCAACACCGACGAACAGTCGTACAACACCATCGATTTTACTGCCGACCTTCTGCCCGGATTATCCCTCAAAGGCTCGTACACCTTCCATTCCTATACTTTGCAGAATCTCTACCGCAGTGCCCCTGCGGCATATTCAATGTATCCGGGCGAAACTGCGTACGAACCCGAAAACGCCTACGAGGATTATATTTCCGAAAAGGATACACGCACACGGAGGAATTCCTTTGATGCCTTCCTTACTTATGAACGCACATTCGCCGGCCGCCATCACCTCACAGCCGTGGGCGGCGGTTCCTATGAAGACTGGACCAGCAGGCAGCTGACTGTCCAGAGGAAGGATCTCCTTTCCGAAAGCATGTCGGATTTCAACCTTGCCGTGGGCGAGGTGAAACGACTCACCGGAGGCGTGAAGGAGTATTCCCTTGCAGGCTTTTTCTACCGCCTTTCCTATGACTGGAAGGGGCGTTACCTGTTTGAGTCGAACGGCCGTTTCGATGGATCCTCCCGCTTCCCCAAAGGGAATAAATGGGGGCTCTTCCCGTCTTTCTCCGGGGGCTGGAGAATCAGCGACGAACCATTCTGGGATAACTTCCGCGGAATTGTTTCCCTACTCAAATTCAGGGCTTCCTACGGCTCGCTGGGAAACCAGTCAATCAACGAATATGCATACTGGCAGACCATTCATACGGGAAATTTCATGCGCTATTCTTTCGATGGAAAGACACTGGGCAGGTATGCCGTTGCGGATGACCCTGTTGACACCGGCACCTGGGAGAAAATAATAACGAGCAATGCAGGCCTCGACATGACACTTGCCGGGAACAGGCTCACTGCATCGGCGGATATATATGTTAGGGATGCCATCGGGATTCTCACTTCCGGCCAGGCCCTGCCTTCGTTCTACGGCGCAACTGAACCTCTGGTGAATGCCCATGACATAAGGACCAAGGGCTTCGAGCTAACCCTCTCGTGGAATGACGAATGTGTCCTGTGGAGCAAAAAACTGAAATATGGGATAACGGCAACGCTGTCCGACTACATATCCACATACATGCGCTGCGACAATCCTTCGGGCCTTCTTACGGAACCTTATCCCGGCCGCAGGCTTGGTGAAATATGGGGATATGAAGTGGATGGACTATTCTCCAGCGATGAAGAAGCGGCCGCCTATGCCGCCAAGGTTGACCTGTCGCAGATAAGTCCGGGGTACTTCTCTTCGTTCAATGAGGATTCGCGCGGAGTGAGGGGCGGAGACATGAAGTATGTGGATCTCAACGGCGATGGCAAAATCACCTCTGGCAACAATACCCTCAAGGATCCCGGCGACCAGAAAGTGATAGGCAACAGCCTTCCCCGCTGGCACTATGGATTGAGGGGCAATGTGTCGTGGAGCGGATGGACCCTGCAGTTTTTCTTTCAGGGGATAGGGCACATGGACTGGTATCCCGGACACGAAAACATGCGTTTCTGGGGGCCTTATTCCCGTCCTTATGCCTCCTTCGTTCCCAAGGGTTTCATGAACGATGTCTGGGCTGAGGATAATACCGGAGCGTATTTCCCGAGACCGAGGGGATATGCCGCGCTTTCATCCACGAGCGGTTCCCTATACTATACCAACTCCCGCTATCTGCAGAATCTCGCCTACCTGAGACTGAAAAACATTTCGCTCGCATACAATATCCCCGGGCGGATTATATCCAAGGCCGGGCTGTCGGAGGCCAGAATCTGCTTCAGCGGAGAGAATGTTCTCACATGGAGTGCGGTGCATGGAAAATATGTTGACCCGGAGCAGATTTCCGCGCACAGCGACCGTAACGGCAATACCTATCCCTGGTATAAGGTTTATTCACTTGGCATAAGCTTGACATTCTGACACCATGAAGAAGATTATCACATATCTGCTCTGTGCGTTTGCCGCCGCTTCCTGCTCATCTTTCCTGGTTAAGGAGCCGGAGGATTCGCTTGCCGTTGAGGACTTCTTCAAGGATGAAACGCAGTGCCGCCTCTATACAAACCGCTTCTACCGCATCCTGCCTTCAGGAGCCGCCATCTTCGATGAAGGAGCCGACATAATAATCAAGAGTACGCTGGCCCCCGAAATCCGCGGGGCGCGCTTCGTATCGTCGAAGGACAAGAACTGGACATGGGATGCCCTCAGGGAAATCAATTTCTTCCTCGAAAATGCCTGGCGATGCGACGATGCGGCTGTGCGTGCGGAATACTGCGGTCTTGCCAAATTCTTCAGGGCATTCTTCTATTTCGACAAACTGCGGCGCTTCGGCGATGTCCCCTGGTACGACCACACCCTCGACCCTGCAGACATTACCCTTTATAAGGAAAGGGACAGCAGGCAGACAGTGTGTGCCAGGGTCCTCGAAGACATCAACGAAGCCATTGCGACCCTTCCTTCAGAACATGAAGATTACAGGGTGACACGCTGGACCGCACTTGCCCTCAAGAGCCGCATTTTCCTGTTTGAAGGAACATTCCGGAAGTATCACGGGCTTCCCGGGTGGGAGGAATGCCTCGACGAATGCATATTAGCATGCAAAGAACTTATCGATAACGGAGGCTACTCCCTCTACACTGAAGGGGAGACTCCGTACCGCGACCTTTTCCTCAGCAAAAACACCATCAGCAAGGAAGTGATACTTGCACAGTCGTACGGCTTGTCGATGGGCCTGACCCACAACGCCAACGACTATTTCACATCCACCACGATGGGGCGTTCCGGCCTGTTGAAGGATGTGGTTGACATGTATCTGATGAAAGACGGAAGCACTTTTACTTCCGGCGAAGATTTCGACAACCTCGATTTTGTGGCAGAATGCCAAAACCGCGACCCCAGGCTGGCGCAGACCATCCGTACTCCAGGATATACCAGGGTGGGCAGCAATTCGTGGGTGGCGCCCGACATGAACGCGACGCTGACCGGTTACCAGATAACAAAGTTTGTCGGGGAAGCACGCTACGACATCTCGAACACCTCCGAGAACGACCTCCCTCTCTTCAGGATTGCAGAGGTTTATCTCAATTACGCAGAAGCAAAGGCAGAGCTGGGAACCATCACGCAGGCCGACCTCGACGAGACTGTGTGCCTGCTCCGCAGCCGCGTGGGTATGCCCGCCCTTGATTTGTCGTCAGCAAATGCGGCTCCTGACCCATATCTCTGCGACCCTGTGACAGGCTACCGCAATGTAAGCGGCCCGAACAAGGGGATAATACTTGAAATCCGGAGGGAGCGTACGATAGAATTGGTGTGCGAAGGATTCAGGTATTGGGACATCATGCGCTGGAAAGAAGGGAAACGATTTGACAGGCCTTTCGTCGGGATGTATTTCCCCGGCCCCGGAACTTACGACCTCGATGGCAATGGAAGCGTTGATTTCTGCATATACCTCGGCGATGCACCCGCAGTGGAAAGCGGGGTGGCCTATTCCAACATAGCCGACCTTGCGCTCACCCAAGGCATGAGCGGAAACATAGTGCGTTTCGGCAATATTCCCAGGAACTGGCGCGAAGACAGAGACTATTTATACCCCATACCCACCGATGACATAGTGCTCACCGGCGGAGCAATAACCCAAAATCCTAATTGGAACTGATGAAACGATTGACAAACAGATTATTCTTGATTCTTGCAAGCGGACTGGTGTTGCTTTCCTGTTCGAAGAAAACGACAGGAACAGACAGCCCTGATGATCCCGACGGGCCCAATATAGAGGAAACGGACAAGCCCGGCGAACCTATCCGGGTGGTTGACGGGAAGGTGAAGTTTTACCTGAAATTCAAGGAAGGCGGAGTCTGTGATGCCTCCGGGGTCGCGTTTAAGCCGGGAGATGGACAGACGGTTACGGTAGGAGGGAAGGAATATCCCGTTGAGCAGGATGAAAATGGAGATTATTTTATCGAAGCGGCGGCAAACCAGACGGCAACTTACAATGCCTCAATGCTTGCCCCCGGGGCGGAAAAGTTCACAGGCTCCTCAACCTACACATCCCTGATACTCCCTCAGGGCCAGTTCCTTGATTCTTTTACCGACGATGTGGCCACCCTTCCGCAGTTCGCTTCCTACGACAGCTCGAACGGCAATATCCTATACCTGTCTCCCGGTTGCGGGGCGCTTGCCCTCACGCTGGCCGGTGCTGAAGATATCGTGTCGGTAAATGTTTCCGCTGCAGACGGGGCCCTCCTGTCCGGAGTAGGAAATTATATGGTTTCCAGGAAGGCGAATGTGATGTCCAAAGGGTTCAGCTGGGCGAATTTGAATTGCACCGCAGCAAGAGGAAGCAAGTTCATTGTGCTGGTTGCGGCCGGAGAGTATCCTTCCGGGCTTGATGTGACTGTCACGGATAAGAAGCACCGCGTGCAGAGGATACATGTCAGCAATACGGCAATTGCTTCCGATGAGGTTGTTGCCTGCAACGCCGACTGGGCTCCCGACAGCGAAGTGATATTCTACGACGGCTTCGACAATTTCGTATGGGGAGGAGATATAGTAGCGGGAAGCAAAGGTGCCGGGTTCGCCGTTACCGGCAAAGATACCGGAACCGAGGCGGATGCAAGCCTGCGGGGTTATGAAAAGGCCCTGGTTGCCGTGCCATACACCCAGCCCGGCTCGGGATTCATCCAGTCCACCATTTTCATGGATGTGGCCGGAAAGACCGTGGAACAGTCTCACAAAATGAGCGCTGCCTATGTGGCAAGCCGCAATATAGGCGACTACCGCTTCCTTTATCGCTGTCAGGAGCATCCCGGCTACATTGCCGTAGGCACAGGCGACGACAGCAGGGGCATCTGGCAGACCGTGCCGATGGGCGTAATCGGCGGGCTGTCCGACCTTACCCTGAGCTTCGACTTTGTGCTTAGCCCCGGCATCAAGGACATGCCGCAGGTGCAGATTGTTGACGGAGGATACATCGAGTCGGTGTCGGTTGACGGTCAGCAGCTTGAAACCCTTGGCTCAGGTTCCGGATATGTTGCCGTGACACACACCTGCAATTTTGAGACGCAGGCATACCTCACCGGCTCCATGGCCGAAAACAAGCGCTGGCACAGGGCGGAACTGAAGATACGCAATGCGAACGACGCCACATATTTCCGTATCTCCACCGCCGATGAAGGCAAGGGAACGCACGGATTCTGGCTCGACAATGTAGAAATCCGCAAAACCAAAGACCGCAGTGTCCGCGACAACGGAACATTCCGCGTGATGTACTGGAACATACAGGATGGAATGTGGGCCGACCAGTACAATAATTACAGCAATTTCATAGAATGGGTAAAGCGTTACTCTCCGGATGTTTGCGTGTGGTGCGAAGCCCGTTCAATCTTCAATGCATCCGGAACCTACCTCTCCAAGACTGAGAAGGCATCCATGCTCACCAATGCATGGCCTTCGCTCTATCCAAAATACAATCATGGCTATTACGCACTTGGCGGCGACAGGAACAATTATCCCCAGGCCATTACCTCGCGCTACAGCATCACGACGCTGAAACGCATTACCGACACGGACGAAACCGGACGGCCGGTCGTGAGTGGTGCCGGGCTGTTCCGCATTACTGTTGCAGGGGAAGACATTTACATAGTCACCCTCCATCCTTATGCCCAATCCTATGCGTTCGATGTTCCGTCATCGGAGCGGGATGCTTCCACGGCTGCCCATGGCGGCGACTATTACAGGGAACATGAAGTGAAATATGTGATTTCCCAGACCAGGAACAATCCCGAATATGCGAATGTTAAAAACTGGATAATGATGGGAGACTTCAATTCCAAGTCGCCCAATGATGAGCATTACTACAAACTGGGCACTGGCTCCACACAGTATCTTGCCCAGAAGCAGATACTCGAAACTACCGACTACCACGACATAATTGCGGAACAGTATCCCGGTGCATTCATGACATCTGTGTGCGCTGCCACGAGCCGCATAGACTATATGTTTGCTTCGCCCCAGATGTACGAAAGGGTTGCGAATGCGGTAATACTCACCGATTCCTGGGCCAATCCCTATCAGGTCGAAAATGTGACAGGATACCTCTGTTTCCCTTCCGACCATCGTCCGGTGCTTGTTGACTTCAGAATGAAATAATCAGATATGACTATGAATATGAAACTTTTAAAAATCCTCGTACTGTTTTTGTCTGCGTCGGCGCTCCTGTCGTGCAGCGACAAGGATTCGAATGCAGTCAGGCCGGATACGATGGAACTGTGGCCCTCCGCAGAATGTGACGGAGAGGCTCCCCTCGACAAATTCTGCCTGGGAGTCAAGGCCGGGGTGCAGGACTTCTATGTCCGCACCGGCGTGTCGGATTTCAAGGCTTTCTGGCAAGATGCCGCCCCTCTTCCCTGGGCGGAAGTGACAAGCTGCGAGCAAGTGTCCGGCGATGTTTGGAAAGTGTCGCTGGCATACGACGACCGTGCGGCTTATCCTCTCTATACCCGCAGGGTGGGCACCTTGTCCGTGGTGAAGCCTGAAAGCGCCCTTGGCGTGTTCCTTCCCGTATATCAGGGAGCGTACGAACGCACGGGCAGCCGTTTCGACGAGTTGGTGTACGGTTCCGAAGATCCTTATGTTACTGCCGGGGAAACTGAGATTTCCACATGGACGACCCAGCTGAAGAACCTTGGATTCACTTCTGCCCCCGTTGCTCCCGACACCCTGTCGCGCTGTTACGGCAAAAACGGGATGGTGAAGCTCGGCGACGAAGAGGGGCACCGAGGATGCATCTGCACGCCTTATGACGAAGGATTCCGAAGCGATTCCCTGCTGATGGTATGCTTCGATGCGCTCGCTTGGAAATCCGAGGACGGCAGTGTGAAAGACCAGGGAAAATTCGTCGTCGATGTGCTTGACGGAGGAGTTATCCGCGACCTGGCAGCAGAAGGCGGCACTTCCCTCGTGCTGGATGCCCCCTACCTCGGGGAAAGCGGCCATTTCATGGTTTTCATTGCAGCAACGGAGACAAACCCCCTTACTACCCGCACCCGTATCCGTATCACATCGGGCACACCCGACGGAACGGGCAATGCCAGGCTATATGTTGACAACATTTCGGTCGTGCGCATCATCGACGGTTTCGACGAAGATTTCTTCATCGCCAACGGCGGAAGCGGACGGGATAAGATTTATTCAGACAAATGAGCAAGACAATGAATAATAGCAGAAAAGTTTTGGCTGTCTTGTTGGCCGTGGCGCTGACAGGATGGTCTGCTGCGGCGCAGCGGCAAATCAAAGGCCGTGTCACCGACGACAGCGGTGCGCCTCTTCCTGCCGCCACCGTAATGGTGAAAGGCAGCAGTAACGGCGTGCTGGCCGATATGGACGGCAAATATTCCATCAACGCCGCCTCGTCGGCCGTGCTGGTGGCCGAGTATATGGGTTATATCCCCCAGGAAGTCAAGGTTGGCGACAAGACCACAATCGACTTCTCCCTTGCGGAGGACAGCAACATGCTTGAAGATGTTGTGGTGATTGCCTACGGCACCGCGAAGAAAACCGACCTTACCGGTTCCGTGGCAAATGTGAAGATGGATGATGTGAAGAGTACTCCTGTGCTGTCAATCGACAACGCCTTGCAGGGCCGTATCGCAGGCGCCGATTTCATGTCAACAGACGGTGCCCCGGGTTCGACAACTACCATTCGTATCCGTGGTACCCGTTCCATTTCGGCTTCCAACGAGCCTCTGATTGTGGTTGACGGTATCATTGACGCAATCAACGATCTCAACGACATCAACTCCGACGATATCGCCAGCATTTCCGTGCTGAAGGATGCATCCTCCACGGCAATCTATGGCTCCAGGGGAGCGAACGGTGTCATCATCATCACCACCAAGAGCGGTTCCGATGCCGGCGGAAAGCCCCGCATCTCTTTCAAGGCCGATTTCGGTGTGAGCCGGCTTCCCAAATCGCTGGACCTCATGAATGCTTCGGAATTCGCCCTCTACCGCAACGACTACGCCTATTTCGGTAAAGACCCTTCGCACTCAAGCGTCGGGCCCGACACACCTCTGTCGCAGTCGGTTTACAAAGACCCTATGAGCCTCGGCAAGGGAACCGACTGGATCGGGGAAATCACCCGCACGGCCATTGTCCAGAACTATTCCCTCTCGGTAATGGGCGGCGACCATCTGCACAACTACTATGTATCGCTTTCCTACAACGACACCGAGGGTATCATCCAGGACAGCGGGCAGAAGCGTTTCACCGGGCGCATCAAGATGGACAGGCAGCTCTTCCCCTTCCTCAGGGTCGGATACAACGGCTCCTACACCTTCCGCCATACCGATGAGACAAAGGCCTCGATAGGTGGCACCTCCTGGTGGAATTCGGCACAGTACCTGTCTCCTATGATTAAGGTCACCGACATTGAGAACCCTCTCTACAACCTCGGTCAGCGCATCAATACGCCGAGGGTGCTGATAGACCTCAACACCCATTACACCGAGCGCAATTCGATGAACCATTCCTTCGATGCCGACCTTGAGCCGGTAAAGAATCTCCACATCAAGAGCATCCTGTCGTACTACTTATACACAGGCTCGATGTACCGCTATATCCCCGGAAACCTGCCTGCAAAGACCGAAGACGAAGGCGGACAGGCCACCCGTACCGAAAACCACAGTTATTCGCTGTCGTCGGAAACCACTGCACGCTATGACCTGAAGGCAGGACGGCACTCGCTCGTGCCGCTGCTTGGTTTCTCCGTATATAAATCTGATACCGACAACTTCTCCCTTACCGGAAAAGGCTACATGGACGACCAGATTCTCTGGAACAACATGAATGCCGTGGTGGACAAGAATACCTACAGCGCCTCCACTTCCATGACGGGCAAGACAAAGATGTCGGCATTCGCAAGGGCCGACTACAATTACGACTCCCGCTACTATTTGACAGCCACTTTACGCTACGACGGCGCTTCCAATTTCGCGCGCAACCGCAAATGGGCACCCTTCCCCTCGGCTGCTTTCCGCTGGAACATCTCCAATGAAAACTTCATGAAGGGTGCGGCATGGATAGACAATCTTTCGTTGAGGCTCAGCGCCGGAAAAACGGGCAACGATGCCATCAGTTCTTTCCGTTCCCTCGCCGCCCTTTCGAGCACGACCGACGGATATCTTTTCAACGGAACACAGCCCGTTGCTTTCTACCGCAGCCGCCTTGCCCAGCCCGAACTCGGATGGGAGACAACGACATCTTACAATGCCGCTCTCGACCTGTCGGTGCTCAAGGGGCGTCTCACCGTAACGGCCGAAGCATATTCTTCCAACACTACCGACCTGCTCCTGTCGGTGCAGGTGGCAAACCAGACAGGATATTCTTCGCACCTGATGAACCTGGGCCGTATCTCCAACAGGGGTATTGAACTCTCGTTCGACAGCATGAACATAGCCAAAAAAGACTTCCAGTGGACCTCCTCCTTCACCATCTCCCATAACCGCCAGCGCGTTGAGGATGTGGGAACGGAAGAATTCGTGTCGGCCATGAACTCCCCGGGCAACAATCCCTACATGATATATGGTTATGTGAAGGGTTATCCGCTCAACTCCCTCTGGGGCTTCCAGTATGCAGGCGTGTGGAAGAGCGACGAAGAGCGTCAGCGCAACAAGGTTACCAAAACCTATGTGAGCACCACGGCCAAATGGGACGACGGAACCCCGCGTTACTACGACACCAACCACGATGGCGTCCTCAATCAGGACGACCTTGTGTACCAGGGCAATGCCGACCCGTATATCTACGGAGGACTCCAGAACACTTTCTACTATAAGAATTTCAAACTCGGAGTCTATTTTGCGTATTCCCTCGGAGGAAAAATCTACAACTACTCCGAGTTCTATCAGGCAGGAGGAATGTACACCAACCAGTACCGTTACATGCTGAACGCCTGGCACCCGGAACGCAATCCCGAGTCGAACATCCCCAGGGCCTGCTACACCGATGTGTCAATCCCCAGCGACTTCCTGATCCACGATGCATCGTACCTGCGTCTGAAGACGGTGAGCATAGGCTACACCCTCGACCTTTCCAAGACCCGTTCAAAGCTGCGCGATGCCACCTTCTCCCTTTCGGGCGACAATCTCTTGCTTTGGAAGTACTACAATGGCTTCGATCCCGATGTGTCGAGCGAAGGAACATCCTCCACACTGCGCCGCGTTGACCTTGGAGCATACCCTAAATCCCGTACGATTACTTTCAGCATCCAGGTAAGATATTAGACGAATATGAAAACTTTGTATAAAATATTTGGCATACTTGCCGTTCTCGGAGCAGCGGTTTCATGCTCCCTGGACGAGGATTCAACATCGGCGGTAAGCACACCCGAGAACTTCTTCAGGAACTATCAGGAATGCCAGTCCGTGGTGAACAGCTGCTATATACCGCTGAAGTCGATATATGTTTACAATTACTTCCTCGCCACCGAGTGCGTCTCGGATGTAATCTGGTGCGCTTCGGGTACCCTTGACGCCCAGCTCGACATCAGCCCCGTAAAGCCCCGTTTCGGAGCGAATGTGTGGCAGCAGGGCTATCTCGGAGTGCAGAGGTGCAACTTCGCCGTCAAGGGAATTGAAGAAAGCGAAGCTCTCACCGACGCGCAGCGCAACGAACTTTTGTGTGAGGTGAAGGCTCTTCGCGGTTTCTACTACTGGACGCTCACTTCCTTCTTCGGCGATGTTCCTTTCTACTTCGACGATGTGACCGACAACGAAGCCCTCGAACGCATTGCGGTGCTTCCGCGTATGAGTGCTGTGCAGACCCGCGACAAGGTTATCGAAGACCTTCTCCCGTTGGCATCGGCCGTTCCCCAGACACGCACCTGCGACAACACCGGCAACCGCCTTGGCGCCGCTATGGCCTATATGGTGATTGCCAAGATGGCCGTCTGGAACAAGGAGTGGGAAGTGGCCCTCGATGCCTGCAAGCAGCTTGAAAAGATATATGGCGACCTGTCGGAATACGACCTCGAAGAAAATGTCCTGTGGCGCAACAAGAATACGCCGGAATCCATCTTTGAAATCCAGCACCTCTATGTTGACGGAGGCCTTGCCTACACCTCGAATGTTGCCTGCGTGTGCACCCCTCCCAGACGCAGCGGAGACATTTACGACGGCATCGAAATCCCCGAGCTCGGGAATGAGGCCACCACATGGCAGTCGGCCCAGCCCACAGTGTATTATTGCCAGGGCCTGATGCCAAAGATGACAAGCGACAAACGCGCCCTCTACAACACGGCGTGGACCTATGACGGCATAACCTTCACCAGCCTCAAGAACAACACGAGGCCGTGGATGGGGCCCAAGTTCTGGTGCCCTGGCATGAAGACCACCCGCGACAGCAACAACTACAATATTTTCCGCTATGCCGATGCCCTCCTGCTGATGGCCGAATGCTACTGCGAACTCGGCGACAGCGACAATGCCATCCTGTACCTCAACAAGACCCGCAACCGTGCAGGCGTGAGGGATTACACTTTCCGCACTTTCCCTCGCCTTCAGGAGGAAATCCGCTGCGAACGCGCCCGCGAACTGTTCGGGGAGTTCCAGCGCAAGTTCGACCTGGTGCGCTGGGGCATCTGGTACGATGCCGTAGTTGCCTACAACGACTATGGTACCCTCCAGAACAACATCAAACCCTGCCACGAGTATTACCCTATTCCGGATGTGCAGGTGGTGTATTCAAAACATAATCTCGACAACAATGAATATGCGAAATATGGAATGTAAGCTGGCGCTGGCCGCCCTCGTCGCCATGCTTGGAGTCCAGGCGTGCGACAAGCCATACGAATACAATCTGCCGCTTTCGGTAACGGCGCACAATCTTACCCTTCCTTCCGATGCCGGTTCCACCCATATCATGGTGTATGCATCCGGAGAATGGAAGGCTTCCCTTGCCGGGGAAGTGGACTGGGCCGCGCTCAGCAAACTCTCCGGCGAAGGAGTAAATGACCTGGTTTTCAGCTACTCAGCCAACTACGGAATCGCCCGCAGGGTGGGTGTTGTGCTGGAAAGCGGGTCGGACCGTGACACAGTTTTCGTGACCCAGAAGGGCCCTGTTACCTCCCCTTCGTTCAAGCTCGAATACAATACTCTTGAAGTGCTGAAGAACGGGGGCTTGGCTTTTATACCGGGCACGAGTAATCTCTACTACAGCACCGAGGCTATCCGCGTCACAGCCATATACACCGATGCATCCGGTAAAAAGGACACAGTGTTGGTGGCTCCGGAAAATGCGTCTACAGAGCATTGGATAGTAGATGCTGTGAAGCGTTACGACCGCATCGGGCTGGATGTGTCGCCCTATTCGGGAACCGGAACGCGAAGCGCCGATCTGGTGGTATCGATTGATGATCCCACCGGGCGCAACTTCCGTTCCCTGTTTACGGTGAAGCAGAACACTGATTCTCCCATGTTCGTTCTTTCGTCAATCTCCGGAACATACAACAATACTGCGGCAGAATACACAGCCAAGTGCACCCTCAATAACATTTACCCTTACTCCGACGATGTGTTCATCACATGCAAGGCCGGTTGGATACACGATATCCGCCTGACCAAAAACGGCCTGATGTTCTCGCTGGATGCCAACAATTCCGGAGCCATGCGCTCTGCGCAGATATCCGTCAACTTCATCGATTTGGCCGGCAAGAGCGTGAAGGGTGAGTTTACTGTCTTACAAAAAGCATGAGTGATATGAAAAACAGAACAATACTTTTAGCATTTGTCTTTGCATCCGCCCTGCAAGCATGCCAGGTGGATGATGCGGAGATGAATACAGTAATGGTGGAACTCGGCGCGCAGGTGAAGGAGTATGTTCTCGAAGCCTCGGAAGGTTCCTTCGATATAAAAGTGTATGCGAACGATGCCTACCATTTCGAATTCGGCAACGAGGCTGACTGGCTTACCCTCGGCAAAATGTCGGAAAAGGGCGACGCCACCATAGAGGCCGATTACCAGATGAACGAGAGCTTCAAAAGGATGGCCACCCTGGTGCTGTGCAGCGACATCGACGAGCGCCGCGACACCCTTCTTGTGAAACAGAAGGGAATGCTTGAGGCAGAGCTCGCCATCGACAATGCGTCCATTATTTGCGAGAATACCGAAGGCGTCACCAGCGTTCCCATCGACACCAATATCCCCTTCGAAAACTTCGATGTCAGCATCAGCTATGGAGATTCCGGGGCTGAATGGATCAACAGCGTCGATATCAGCAAAGGGACGCTCTCCCTTGGCGTGGCTTCCAATCCCGAAGAAGACAAGGTGCGCACAGCGTCGATCCTGCTTTCCTACACCGACGGATGGGGAGAGAATTCTTCGCTGCTGCTGAACATTACCCAGAAAACCGCAAAAGGTGTGCTTGGAACCCTCACATCGTTCGAAGATGTAAGGCTCGACTATGCAACGGGAAGCCCTGTTGACAAATACATAATTGTCGAGGGCATAGTGGTAAGCAACACTGAAAACGGCAACGCCGGGGAGAATGAACAGAAAACCACCTCCGCCATAGACTACAATGGCTCAAAGACTACCGTATATCTCGAATCCCTCGATGGAAAATACGGCTTCTGCGTGCATACCGCAACCGTGGCCGACAATGTGTTCAAGCAGTATGACAAAGTTCAGGTCCTGCTTTTCGGAGCAACCGTAACCAAATACGAAGAGCCAGAACGCTATGATATTACCGGTGTCACAGGCAGCATGGTGGTGTCGCAGGTAAGCGGAAGCGCCGCAGCGGTTCCCGAGAAAAAACGCACAATCGGAACGCTCACCGACGATGATGTTTACACTTATGTGACTCTCGAAGATGTGGAATTCCCTATACGCAAGGGCTCCCTCTCTCCTATCAATGAAGGCTATTCGATAGGCGGAAGGGCCAACCGTATCAGCAAATATCCCCTTCTGGTGCGCGGCAAGGATGGAAACCATACCTACATGTACACCAACACCGTCTGCGTCTATCGCAACGACGGAACCCGCCTGCCCTACGGAAGCGGCTCCATATCGGGCGTCATCGTACATGAGCGTTTCTGCCGTTTCGAATGGAAGAACGGCGCCGATCCCCTGGATATCAACGACGACCTCACCTTGGGCAATATAGGACGGTATCAGATCCGTCACCAGACCAAGGATGACATCTGGAAGAACATGAACGACAGCGTTGAAGACAGTTTCTCAGCCCTGCTTACCGAATACCGCTTCTGGAACCCCGATACGGAAAATGGACGCCAACTGCCTACTTACGGCACCAACGGCTGGTTCACCCACACCTACCAGGCCGCTTATTCGGGCTCTCCGGCCAAGGATTTCACGAACGAGGCAGCCTACGGCCAGCACATGTACGGAGAGGCCACCTTCTCATACCTCGGCCCCATGGGCCTGAGCGGAACCATGTTTGCGGAGAGCGTCACCAACGGCGGCAACATGAACGGTCTCGGAATTGTGCTCGATCCCGAAAAGGAACACTACAATCCTGAGATGGAGGACTGGGTTGGAACAAGCGAAAACGGCCTTGAATGGATAGCTCCAAGTGTCTCTGACGAAGTTGGAGGAGTGAGGCTGGCCAACGGAGGCTCCATGGCAGGCAAGAGCTGGTGCTCTCCCGACTGCTACTGCGCATTCCGTTCAATCTACTGGTGGGATTACGATACCAACAGGGGCTATTCATGGCTGCTGAATTTCTCAACAGAAGGCATTACAACCGACCATATTTCCCTGCAGATTTCGGCCATGAACACTTCCCAGCGTTTCTATTCCCCCCGCTACTGGAAGATTGAGTGGGGCCTGACCGACAAGGTGAACGACGATTCGCAGTGGAATCCGGTTGCTGAATATACCGTTCCCGACATCTCTACATGGAGCAACACCCTCTATTCTTCGATAGTGGGATACAAGGCTATGGATTTCGAACTCCCCGCCACCATCCTCGGGCACCCGAGCGTATTCATCAAGCTCACGCCTGCAAATGATATTTGCAGCACCGGGGCCGACTATGCCGATGCCGTCATCGGGGCCGATTTCGACAACGACATGCATTCCAGTTCCCTTGACTACATAGCAATCCGATATAACAAATAACCATTCATTAAAATTTATGATTATGAAAAAAGCATTGTTAATCTCTCTTGCAGCCATTTCGCTCATTGCGATTTCCTGCAGCAAGAATGATGAACCAAAGGAAGAGACGAAAGTGGTTCCTTCCGTCACATCCATCGCTCCCAACAGCGGCTACGCCGGTGACCTGGTGGTGATTTCCGGAAAGGATTTCTCCGCCACTGCATCGGAGAACACCGTGAATTTCGGCACTGCCGCCGCAACCGTTGCAAAGGCAAGTGCCACTTCCCTTACCGTTACCGTTCCCGAGAATCCCGTGGGCGAAGTTGATGTTACTGTTACCGTGGGCGGACAGAAATCCGCAGCTGAGAAATTCACCTATCTCGAAGTCGTGAAGCCCATTACCGTGAGCGGTATTGCCCCGGCAGAGGCCAAAGTGGGTGAGGATGTGGTTATCAGCGGCACCAACTTCGGCACCGACAAGAGCGCCCTCCAGGTCCTCTTCGCTGACGCAGTTGCCACCATTAAGGAACTTGAGGACACCAAGATTACCGTCACTGCTCCCGAAGGAAGCGGCGAGGTTGCCGTTCTCGTGAAGAAGGGTGACGAAGTCGTTCCTGCAGGAACCTTCAGTTATAAGGTTGACAGGGTTGTGACGATTGAGGCTGTCAATCCTCCTATCGGAACCACTGGCGACGAAATCACAATTACCGGAACAGGTTTCTCCGAGACCCTTGCCGACAATGTTGTCACCGTCAACGGAACAGCCGTTTCCGTAAGCGTCGTAACTGAAACTTCCCTTACTGTTACGCTCCCCGAACTCCAGAAAGGACAGTACAAGTTCAATGTGGCAGTGAAGGGCGCCGTTGCTGTCGATACTCCCGATTTCGTTTTCTACAAGCTTAAAACGGCCACGCTCGCTACGGTAATCGGCGCTGGAAAGGCTGCCAACATAGAGGGAACAGGAAAAGAGGCTGCACTGCAGCTTCCCGAATATTGCGGCATCGCTCCTGACGGAAGTCTGTGGATCAGCACCCGCGGCAGCACTGCTGCGCATGGTATTTTCAAGGCAGACCTCTCTGATTACTCCGTGACCACAATCGTGGCTCCCGCAACAATCGGAAGCGGATTCTATCCTTGGGGCGGCGACTTCGACGCCAATGGTGAATTCCATATCGCATGCAAAGGCAAGCATGTCATCGGCAAAGTGGCAAAGGACGGAACCTGGTCCACCTATACTATCGCCGACTTTCCTGCAGACTTCAATTTCGGCAACCCCATGAGCGTTAAGTTCCACAAAGACGGACACATGTTCGTTGCATCCCGCGGAACCGACCAGAAAGCTCCCCACTTCAACATTATTTCGGTATATGACGGCAAATTCGAAAAGGCCTACAATATCGAAAAGTCTCCTTACTCCCTTCTTCTTGACACAAAGCAGGAGAACATCTTCGTGGGAGCCAACGGATGGGGTCTTATCATGATTAACCTTGCAAGCGGAGAGTCAAAGATTATCTGCGGCGGCCCCAAATCGACGCAGGGCGATGCATCCACAGTTACCGACGGTGACCCCGGCAACCCGCTTTCCGCTACGCTCGGCCCCGTTCCCGGACTTTATCAGGATCCCGAAGACGGATACATTTATCTTATCGATATGCGTCATGCCCTCATCCGCGTCCTTGTTCCCGGCGTTGACGGTGACTTCACGAAGGGTATCCTCAAAACCATCGCCGGACAGCCTTATTCTTATGGCCTGACCGACGGAACCGGTTTGGAAGCAAAGGTTTGCACCAAAGACCAGGCCGGACAGCTCTGCCGTGATCCCAAGACAGGTGTGTTCTACTTCACCAACTGCGGCAGCAACATTATCCGAACAATGACCCTCGAGTAATCTGATGAAAAGAATCCTTACTCTTTGCTCGGTTTTGATTTTATGCTTCAGTGCATGGGGCAGGGGCGGCGAACAGCCTCTCCGGCTCCTGTACTGGAACATACAGAACGGAATGTGGTCCGGGCAGGAGGATGACTACGAGGCATTCGTGGGGTGGGTGAAGGAAAAGAAACCCGATATCTGCGTCTGGTGCGAAGCCCAGAGCATCTACTATACGGGTACCGACCGCCGCCTCCCCGCAGAGGAACGCTTCCTTGTCGATAACTGGAAAATCCTTGCCCGCCGCTACGGTCACAAATATGTGTATGTGGGCGGGCACAGGGACAGTTATCCCCAGGTTATAACTTCACGATATCCCATCAGCAACATTGCCAGGATAACCGGGGCCGAACCGGATTCCCTCGTAGTGCATGGTGCGGGCTGGGCCAGGGTAAACATACGCGGCAAGTCGCTTGAAATCGTGACTCTGCACACATGCCCCCTTGCCTATGACTTCCGCCTCAAAAAGGCCACGAAGGCAGAGCAAGACGCCGATGCCGCCCGTGGCGGAGGCGACCGTTACCGCCGGATGGAACTCGAGTATATTTGCTCTTCCACCATCCTTACCGACCCCGAAGCGTCGGAGCATTATTGGATGATGATGGGCGATTTCAACGCGGTATCAAGGCTCGACAATGCGTTTTACGGTTATCCCGACGATGATACCCGTTTCCTGGTGCACGACTATGTGCTCGGCAGCACGCCATACATAGATATCGTGCATGAGCTTAACCCGAGAAGCTTCCTTGCATCGGCACAGTCGTGCCAGCGCATCGACTTCGTTTACACTACCGAAGCTCTTGCCGCAAAAGTCAGAGAGGCAAGGATAGTTGAAGACAGGTACACCTCCCCTGTACGAAGCAAGGAGGTGCACTCGTTCTTCCGTCCTTCCGATCACCTGCCCATACTCTTGGACATTGTACTATAAACTTGAATCGCAACCTCGAAACACACCTGTTTTTCGTATGAAAAAGAAATACTCGATACCCGAGACCAGTTTCTCGGAACTACTAAGCGGCCAGGTCCTTTGCGGCTCGGCCACAATCCCGTCCACAGACGGAGGAATTGAATCATGGATTACCGGCTCAGACGGAGACTGGGATCTTTAAGGAGGACATGGCCATGAAAAAAATAATTGCTTTATCCGTTTTTGCTGCAGCGCTGCTCGCAGCATCGTGCTCCAAGGAATTTGCAGGCACCACTCCAGAAACCGGAGCAGGCGATGAACTTACCGCTGCATTCGGCGATGTTACCAAGACCGGCTTCGATGAGGGCGTGTACAAATGGAAGAAAGATGATGCCTTCCTTGCCCGCAGCAAAAATGCCGCAGGGTACACCGAATATGTTTACTCCGGCACCGATGCCGTGACCGTAGCTACTTTCACAAGCCAGAGTACCGGCGACATGGTTTACACCGGCACAGGCAGTTTTGCCCTGTATCCCGCCACCGCTTCCGGGTCCTATCCCTGCGTTGAGGGCGGTGTGGTGAAAGCAGTCCTCAAGGATACATACACATGGTCCGACGGCAATGCCGAAGCTCCCATGATGGCTAATGTTGAAGAAGGTTCCACCCTTGCATTCAAGCAACTTGGCGGCCTTCTCAAGATTACTTATAAATACATCCCTCCCAAGGCTGTGAAACTGTTGGTTTCGGCACCTGTAGATGCTTCCAACTCCTATCAGCTGAGCGGCGTGTTTGCTGTTGAAGGCACGACCGAGCCTTATGTGCAGTCTGCTTCTGTAAGCGGCAGCAGCGTGCTTACCCAGGATTTTACGGCTGCACAGGCTGCCCAGAAGGCTTCCGATGACGGCGTTACCTTCTATGTGCCGCTGCCCGTAGGCCCCGGTGCATCGCACCAGTATCCCAAACTGCGCGTTGCTCTTGCCTTTGCCAGCGGAACAGAAGTTCCGGGCTCCGTGCGCACAGCGAGCAATGTGACTATTGAGCGTGCAACCATCACCCCCATGCCTGCAGTAAAACTTGCCAAATACAGCGTTGAGGAAGCTGCAGGAACCTACGGCAGCAATGCAACAGTTGATGGTACGGGTACCGCCGCGAAATTAAATCAGGTGCGCGGCCTTTGCTGGCTCGACAACCAGAATCTCCTGCTCACCGAATCGAACGGCAGCCGTGTTATCCGCAAGTTCAACAAGGATACAAAGGCTGTTACAAGTGCCAAAGCCCTTACTACCAACGCTCCCTGGCAGGGTGAGATGCACGGAGGCATCTTCTATTTCACCGATAAGGCTGCAAATAAGGTCCGCACCTGGAATCCGACGACAGACGAAGTTGCCGATGTGGTTTCAGTCTCCGGCGGCCCTATGTGCGTGAGGTTCAAAGGCGATGACGCTTATGTGGTGTGCCGCGACGCTTCCGCAGTCTGGAAATATGAAGGTGGCTTTTCAAATGCTCCCGTAAAATTCTTTGACTTCGCTGCACTCGACCATGGCACCGACACCAACTGGCCTGTTGCACTCACATTCGATACCGATGGAAATGCCATTGTGACCGTAAGCTCCAGCAAGGGAACATCCACTACCGCATTCAAGGTTTATGTCATTGCTCCCGACGGAAGCGTGGTGTCTGCAATCGGCAAGGGCGTGAAGGGAACAAGTTTTGCCAAGCTCGCCGACGGCGGTGTGGGTGAAGCGGTGTTCAGCAGCAGTGTGTCAGGTATCGCCCAGATGCCCGACGGCTCCCTTATCATGGTTGATTCCTGGGCTGTCCGCCGCATTACCAAGGGCTCCGATGGCTGGAAGGACGCTGTTGTTACCACCATCCTCGGTGGCGGTTCTTCGCTGAGGGAC
Organism: Bacteroidales bacterium; assembly: GCA_017469425.1. Taxonomy (GTDB): domain Bacteria; phylum Bacteroidota; class Bacteroidia; order Bacteroidales; family UBA932; genus Cryptobacteroides. The sequence continues at coordinate 34,588 of JAFUGJ010000085.1, read as the reverse complement.
GGTGTAGGTGCCAACATCCAGCTTACCAACCAGCCTCAGGATATTACCATTGATCCCGAGAACTCCAACATCCTCTATTTCTTCGACTGGAAATATACTCTCCGCAAGATAACCATCGAGTAAATGAGGTATTCTTTATTAGTGGCCGCCCTGTTCCTGTGTACGATTGCATCTGCACAGGGCGGGGCCGCCCTTTCCTTTACCGAAGCATCGGAATTGACCATCACAGGGAAAGTGTTCCCCGAAACGCCGAATCCCTATCACAGGCTTGATTCTGCTGCGTACAAGGGATTCACCTCCCACGAAATCCGCCTGCTTCAGAATTCTGCCGGCCTTGCAGTGGCGTTCGTTACAGATTCGCCCTCAATAACTCTCTGCACCGAATTCGGATATAAGTCGTACAGCCTCAATTCCAATGCTTTCATGGCAAGGGGATACGACCTTTACATCCGCAAAGACGGGCAGTGGCTCTGGGCTGCTTCCGGAGTGCCGGACGACAAAACCCCCGGAAAGCCCCTCAAAATCATAAACAATCTCCCCGAAGGGGAAAAAGAGTGTCTGCTCTATCTTCCTGGATTCAGTGAAGTCCTTTCCCTCAAGGTGGGAGTGCCCGAGGGCTCAGGCATCAGGCCTCTTGCGAATCCTTTCAGGCACAGGATAGCGGTTTTCGGCTCGAGTTTTACCCAAGGCGCTGCCTGTTCCAAGTCCGGAATGGCCTGGCCATCGATTCTTTCCCGCGAAACGGGGCTTCTGTTCCTGAACCTTGGTGTGAGCGGGCGATGCAAACTGCAGGACTATTTTGCCGCAGCCCTTGCTGCGGCCCCCGATGTTGATGCGTTCGTATTCGACACCTTCTCCAATCCTACACCAAAAGAGGTTGAAGACAGGCTCTACCCCTTTATCGAGGCCATGAAGGCCGCGCATCCCGGAAAGCCCCTGGTTTTCCTTCAGACAATCTACAGGGAAAGGGGTAATTTCGACACGGTCAACCGTAAATGGGACAGCGACCGCGTAGCCCTTGTGGAAAATATGATGAAGGAAGCCTGCAGGAAATATGAAGATGTTTATTTCCTGACATGCACAAATGCAACATCTTCCGACCACTATACCTCCGTTGACGGCACGCACCCGGGTGATTATGGCTATACTCTCTGGGCCCGTTCCATCCGCAAACCCTTATTGAAAATTCTAAAGAAATATGGCATCAGATAAAGTGCTGGGCGCCCTGCTTTGCATCATTGCAATCCTTCCCTGCTCGGCCCAGAAAGTGACACAGGAAAATAAAGACAGGGCAGCCGCCCTTGTTTCGCAGATGACCCTTCACGAGAAGATTTCCCTGCTCGGAGGGTACCGCGACGGATTCTATATAGCCCCGGTGGAGAGGCTCGGGATTCCCGAAATCCGCCTCGCCGACGGGCCGCAGGGCGTGCGGAACAACACACGAAGCACCCTCTACGCCTGCGGAGTGGCCGCAGCTGCCACTTGGAACCCCGCACTTGTTTATGAAATGGGCAAGGCTCTCGGACAGGACGCCCGGGCCCGCGGGGTCCACATCATGCTCGGCCCGGGTGCCAATATTGCAAGAAGTCCGTTGTGCGGTCGCAATTTCGAATACTTCGGCGAAGACCCCTGCCTTGCCGCAGAGACAGCGGTGGGCTATATCAACGGTCTCCAATCCGAGGGCGTGATGGCAACCATCAAGCACTTTGCGCTGAACAACAAAGAAGAGAACCGCCTGCATTCCAGCTCCGTAGCCGACGAGCGCACAATGAACGAAATATACTTCCCTGCCTTCCGGGCGGCGGTGGAGCGCGCCAATGTGGGCTCCGTCATGCTGGCCTACAATATGGTAAACTTCGTGCATGCTACGGAAAACCCTTATCTGATTCAAAAAACACTGCGGGACAGATGGCATTTCGACGGATTCACTATGTCGGACTGGACCGCCACCTACTCGCCAATCAGCGTAATGGAAGACGGCGTTGACCTGGAAATGCCGTGGTCTCTTACAATGAAAGAAGAAATACTGCTCCCTCTGCTGGAACAGGGGGTTGTCACGGAAGAACAGATAGATGCCAAGGTCCGTCGCCTGCTCCAGACCTTCATCGCTTTCGGATTTCTCGACAGGCCGCAGCTCGACCCCTCCATTCCCGAAGACAACCCTTATTCCCGGGATGTCGCATACCGTCTTGCATGCGAGAGCCTGGTCCTGCTCGAAAATGACGGGATTCTGCCACTGCGCAAGAACTCACGCTTGTGCCTGATAGGGCCCAAAGCCGATGTGATTCCATGCGGAGGTGGCAGCGGAGCCGTGGAACCTGTTTATTCAGTGTCACTTCGCAGCGGGCTTTCCAAACTTGGAGTGAAAGAAGCTCCGATGTCGAAGGCCGATGCCGTTGTTGTTGCAGTGGGATTTGACAAAACCACCGAAAAGGAGCATTCCGACCGGACTTTCTCCCTGCCAGAGGGCCAGGAGGGTATGATTGATGCGGCGATTGCCTCCGGGAAGCCGGTGATTGTGGTTGTGAATGCCGGAGGAGCTGTAGATGTCTCCCGCTGGGCCGACAAGGTTTCTGCCCTTGTATGGGCATGGTATCCCGGGCAGGAAGGAGGACTGGCCATAGCTGAAATGCTCATGGGCGGGTTCTCCCCTTCAGGAAGACTTCCTGTCACCTTCCCCGAGGCTATAGAAGACAATCCTTCCCAGCCGTGGTGGGGTTTTGAAAAGCCCTATACCAAGAGAGGCCTTTCGGTTCCTTTTGTAAGCTACAAAGAGGGCGTTTTCGTTGGATACAGGGGATATAAAGGCAAGGCCCCGCGCTATCCGTTCGGATACGGTCTCAGTTATACCGGATTTGATTTTGAGAACTATTCCGTGGAACCTTCGGGAGACGGCTTCGATGTGAGCGTTACCGTAAGGAACACCGGCAGGTATGAAGGCGCTGCCACCGTGCAGGTTTATGTCGGGGAAGATTCTCCATGCGTTCCCCGGCCCGAAAGGGAACTCAAGGCATTTGCAAAGGTCAAGCTGCCCAAAGGCGCTTCCGAAAAGGTGGTAATGCACCTCGACAGGGAAGATTTTGCATATTTCGATGTATCCGTGCACGACTGGAAGGTAAAACCCGGGGTATTTACAATATCGGTCGGAAATTCCTGCATCGACATACGCGATTCTGTAAAAGTGGAACTAAAGTGACAAACAGGCCATGACTGAAAACATTTACGAGAGCGGCCGTTACCGCAAATTGCGTCTTCAGACTTTCATCACGGCAACCATAGGCTACGGCCTCTACTATGTGTGCCGCCTCAGCCTCAATGTGGTCAAGAAGCCCATCGTGGATAATGGCGTGCTGTCCGAAACCGAACTCGGCATCATCGGCTCCGCCCTTTTCATTACCTACGCCGTGGGCAAATTCGTGAACGGTTTTCTGGCCGACAGGGCCAACATCCGCCGCTTCATGTCCGCAGGGCTGTTCATTGCGGGCCTCGTCAATCTGATACTCGGCTTTACCACTTCCTCGCTGGTTTTCATCATAATGTGGGGCATCAACGGATGGGTGCAGTCTATGGGTGCTCCGGCAGGCGTGGTGGCACAGTCCCGCTGGGTTCCCGACGAAAAGCGCGGAAGGTATTACGGCATCTGGTCGGCAAGCCACAACATAGGCGAGGCTCTGACCTTTATAATCGTGGCGGCAGTGGTAGCCTCCCTCGGATGGCAGTGGGGCTTCCGTTCGGCGGGGCTTCTGGGCATAGCCGGTGCCGCGGCGCTTGCACTCCTGCTTCGCAATTCTCCGCAGGATTGCGGCCTGCCCCCGATAGAGCACCCTTCCGAGTCCAAGAGCGCATCTGTCTGGGAGTCGCAGAAAGAAGTGCTCCGCAATCCGGCAATCTGGACCCTTGCGTTTGCCAGCGCCTTCATGTATATCTCCCGTTATGCCGTCAACAGCTGGGGAATATTCTATCTCGAAGCCGAGAGGGGATTCAGTAACCTGGAGGCAAGTTCCATCATCTCGATAAGTTCAATCTGTGGGATAATAGGAACGGTCATATCGGGTTTCGTGTCGGACTGGTGGTTCAAGGGAAGCCGTAATGCTCCTGCCGTTATATTCGGGCTGATGAATGTGTGCGGACTCGGCCTCTTCCTCTTCGGACCGGCCACGCGTGCGTGCATGATTGCGAGCATGGTGGTTTTCGGTCTTGCCATAGGGGCTCTTATCTGCTATCTGGGAGGTCTCATGGCGGTTGACATCGCCCCCAAAAATTCATCCGGAGCGGCGCTCGGAGTGGTTGGCATCGCAAGTTATATAGGTGCCGCCATTCAGGATTTTGTGAGCGGTCTCACCATTGAAAGCGGAAAGAGCGCAGCCGGAAGTTACGATTTCTCTTCCGTGTCCTGGTTCTGGTTCGGTGCGGCGGTCGTATCCGTCATGCTTACTTTTGTCGTTTGGTTCATGTCCTCTCGAAAAAGAATGAAATAATTGCTATTTTTGCAGAATGGCAGAGTCATTTGCAGATTTAGGAAAGAAAGAGTCCCTGCGCCGTTTGTACGAAGGGACTTCTTTTTCACAGGGTATCCCGGCGGCCCACAAAGTGCTGCTGGAAGGGGTGGACTTCAACCTGGTTTATTTTCCTCTCAAGCATCTGGGATACAAGGCGGTAATTGCCGTCACGGGCGAGCTTTATGCGCAACTGCGCCATCCGCGGGAGCTTTCGGTGGTGCTGGGTGTCAGTTCCAAACTTGATTATCCCCAGATTGAGGAGCTTTGGGGCGGGATTGCTGCCGCAGCAAAAGAGCACGGATACAAAGATGTGCATCTTGACCTGCAGCCTTCCCAAAACGGCCTTGCCATCAGCGTTGCCGCGAGCGGAGAGCGCAATAAACTCACTGAAGTCCGCCGCCCCAAGGCTCAGAGCAAGGACCTCCTCTGCATCAGCGGAAGGCTCGGTGCGGCGTATCTCGGCATGAGGGTGATGGAGCGCGAACTCGAGCGTTTCGACAAAGGAGAATCCGACCGCAAGGAACTCGAAAAATACAAGATGCAGGTGGCGGCCTACCTGAAACCAGAACTGGATGCCGGAATAGTTTCCAAACTGGAGGACGCCGCAATCATCCCCTCTGAAGGATGCTTCATCACCCACGGACTTGCCGATGCGGTGAATCGTATCGCAGAGCGGACCGGCCTTGGTGCCAAGGTTTATGCCGAGCGCATACCCTTCGAGGGTAATTCCTTCGAACTGGGGAGAAAACTGGACCTGGACCCCGTATCTGCTGCAATGAATGGTGGGGAGGACTTTCAGCTTCTGTTCACGGTGCCAATTCTTGAGGCGGAAAAATTCCGTCGCGATTTCCAGACTTTCGATATAATCGGCCATCTTGCCCAGGAGGATGCAGGCACAGTACTTGTTACCCCCGAGGGCGTTGAATTAAAAATATCCGCTATATGAAAAAAATCCTCGTAATTGTCTGCGCCCTTGCTCTCGGCGCATCCTCGGCCAATGCCCAAAGCGGCCTTCTCAATTCCCTCAAAGGTGTATTCGGAGGTTCGTCTTCCTCTTCGTCCTCTGCTGTAGAATCTGCTGCTACCGGAGTGCTCGGCTCGCTCATCGGCTCGGTTCTGAACCAGACCACGACCGTAAATCTCACCGGCAACTGGACCTACAATGGTTCGGCCACCGCAATTTCCACCGACAATACCCTTACCAGTCTTGCCGCTTCCGCTTACAAAGAAAACCTTGAAAACAAGGCCGACGGCTATCTTGCCAAGGTAGGTATCAAGCCCGGCATCGCCACCCTCAGCTTTGCCGAAGACGGCACCTTTACCATTGCAGCAGGAGGAAAGTCCATAGCATCAGGCACTTATACCTATGCCGACAAAGTAGTGAAGATGAAATTCGGAAAGGTATATAACTATCTTTCAATGACCGGCGATGTTGCAGCCACCACCAGCGGCTGCCAGATTCTTTTCCCCGCCGACAAGTTCCTGAAATTCGCCACCAAGGCCATCAAGGTCGTAGGCGCCGCCTCGCAGGACGCCACGCTGTCCTCCCTCACCGGTCTTGTCGACCAGGTCACCGGCCTCAAACTCGGCTTCGACCTGAAGAGGTAAACTTTAATTCCCTATTACCGGCATATAATTCAGAAAATGCTTTGATAATAGGGAATTAACTCTTATATTGCACGAAGTCCTTCATAAGTTTTATGATTAAGGACTTTGGTGGAGATACAATGAACGAGAAAACTATTCCAAAACACTTAGTGCAATATGTATATTCTAACTCGACCTTTGACCCTTGCGAAGCCACATTCGCCCCTTAGTAAATTGTTTTCTTTGCTATTTTGCCTTTGCATATTCCTTCCTGCAAACGGAAAAACCGCTCCGCCGCCGGAGTCTGTAGAATATACGGAAGAGCAGGCCAAAGTTTTGTTGCAGCGGGAAAATGGAGTTTCTCTAACAATTCCGGATGGATTCAAGGCAAAAAGCCTGTACCCTAATGTGAATTGGGCTGTAGAGTATTCCAAAGAGGGCCCTGTCTTGATGAATTTTTATACATTTGCCGTTAAAAGCGACGATGGCAGATGTTTGATTTTACTTCAGGTGGGAACGGAGAATCCTCATACATCAATGAAGCATGAAGTGTTCCAAGCCAACGGGTTGCACCTTGTATATCCGGAGGTTCCAAAAGGCCAGATTGTGATTGTGAGTGGAGCATATCCTGAGTCTTATGATCCTTTGAATTATGTTGAGGACATTAGTGGAAAATATCCATGTTATGCGGATAAAATCTATTATTACCAGATTCCTGCTAAAAAACAGAACTATCTGGAAGCCTATTTAAGGAAACCTATGCTGAAAGCCATAGATTCTTATTCCCTCAAGAAAAAAGACTCATTTAAATACACATTCATCAAGGAGGGGCGTTCTGTCCTGAATGTAATAATGCTTCTTCCCAAAAAGGAAACAAACAAGGACGAATACGAAAAGGCTCTCTTCGAAATGCTCAAGTGAGTTAAATGTCCTGTTGAAAACTTTTATCGGCGTCCGGCTTTGAGGTCGGACGCCTTTTTATTACCTTTGTAAGGCTATGTCGAATTTCGTTCCGCTTCATGTCCATACCGAATACTCCATCCTCGATGGAATGTCGAACATCAAGAAACTCTTCGCCCGTGCGGACGAGTTAGGGATGCCGGGCCTTGCCATTACCGACCACGGCAACATGTATGGCGTAAAGGAGTTTTTCGACACAAGCGCAAAGTTTCCGGGGGTCAAACCCATTCTCGGCTGCGAAATCTATGTAACCAGGCATTACGACCATAAACTCAAGGACAACGAACATCGCAAATACTTCCACCTCATCCTCCTGGCAAAGAACTATCAGGGTTATAAAAACCTAATGAAGATAGTTTCCACCGGGCACATCGAGGGCATGTATTACGACAAGCCGCGCGTCAGCCATGAAGTGGTGGAGAAATACCACGAGGGGCTTATATGCTCCTCCGCCTGCATTGCCGGCGAGATTCCCCGCTGCATCCTTGCGGGCGACATGGACGGTGCGGACAAGGCGATAGAATGGCACAAGCGGGTTTTCGGGGAAGATTATTACCTCGAAGTAATGCTTCACAAGACTGAAGTTCCCGGATTGTCGCTCGACCTTTACCGAAACCAGCAGAAGGTAAACGAAGCCATCTTCGAACTTGCCGTAAAGCACGGGGTCAAGGTGATAGCCACCAACGACACGCACTTCATTCTCAAAGAGGACGGCCCTGCGCACGACAGACTTATCTGCCTTACCACAAACGCGCTCGTGGACGACCCCAAGCGCCTGCGCTATACCCAGCAGGAATACCTCAAAAGTGAGGAAGAAATGCTCGAACTCTTCCCGGACCATCCGGAGGCCATTTCCAACACCCTGGAGATTCTGGATAAAGTGGAACGCTACGACATCAACAGCGCACATGTCCTCCCGAAATTCACGATTGACGCGGCTTTCCTTGCCGAAATCGACAAGTATCTGGAAGAGTACAAGGATGTCATCGACCGTGGCCGCAACGACGAAAAAGGCAACTACCGGGGAGAAGAGTTCTGCAAGTCCGTAGCCTTCCTCTGCCATCTTACTTGGGAAGGGGCGCGTGAGCGCTATGGGGAGCAGCTCGATACCGATACAGGGCTTCGCGAACGCATCGACTTCGAGCTCAAGACCATTTCCTACATGGGCTTTCCGGACTACTTCCTCATCGTGCAGGATTTCATCAACTGGGCGAAGCGCAACGGCATTTCCGTAGGGCCGGGACGAGGCAGCGCGGCGGGCAGCGTGGTGTCATACTGTCTGCGCATCACCAACCTCGACCCGGTGAAATACGGACTCCTGTTCGAGCGTTTCCTCAATCCCGAGCGAATCTCCATGCCGGATATTGATGTGGACTTCGACGACGAGGGCCGCTACCGCGTAATTCAGTATGTGCAGGATCTTTATGGTGCGGACCACATCTCCCATGTGATTACCTTCGGCACCATGGCTGCAAAACTGGCGGTGAAGGATGTTGCGCGTGTAAGTAACCTGCCAATCCCGGAAAGCAACCGCCTTACGAAAATGATTCCCGACCGCGCTTTCGTGGTGAAGGAAAAGGGCGAGGAGAAGGAAGTGAAGCCAACTCTCGCGAACTGCATCAAATATGTGCCCGAACTGAAGAACGAGTACGAGAACGGCGAGCCGCTGATTCACGAAGTGCTCGACTATGCCATGAGGCTGGAAGGCTGCGTGCGTCAGGTGGGCATCCACGCCTGCGCCATGATTATCGGCCGTGGAAACCTGACGGACTACATCCCCATCACCATGGGCGAGGACAAGGCTACCGGACAGAAGGTGTGGGTGAGCCAGTTCGAAGGTTCGCAGATTGAGGATGTGGGAATGTTGAAGATGGACTTCCTGGGGCTGAAAACCCTCAGCATCATCTCCCGATGCCTGAATCTTATAAAGAAACGCGGAGGTCCGGACATAGACATAGAGGCCATCCCTATCGACGATGCGGCAACCTTCGACCTATATTCTCGCGGCGACACCAAGAGTGTGTTCCAGTTCGAATCCGGGGGGATGAGGGAGTGGCTGATGAAACTCCATCCCGAGCGCTTCGAGGACCTGATTGCAATGAACGCCCTCTATCGTCCGGGCCCCATGGATTACATTCCGCAGTTCGTGGCGCGAAAGACCGGGGCGGAAGAAATCTCCTTCGACCTGCCCGAAATGGGGGATTATCTGCAGGAAACATACGGCGTAACCGTTTATCAGGAGCAGGTGATGCAGATTTCCCAGGCGGTGGCAGGCTTTTCAAAGGGAAAGGCCGACAAGCTCCGCAAGGCTATGGGAAAGAAGAAGAAGGACATTCTGGACGGGCTCAAGAAAGACTTCATGGACGGAGCAGTGGCGAACGGGCATCCGCAGAAAACGCTCGAAAAGATTTGGAGCGACTGGGAAGCTTTTGCAAAATATGCGTTCAACAAGAGTCACGCCACCTGTTACGCATGGGTAAGTTACCAGACCGCATGGCTGAAGGCCCATTATCCAAGCGAGTTCCAAGCCTCCAATCTCACCCAGCAGAGTTCCAACATGGATGAGATGAAGGAGATTATGGCCGACTGCAAAAAGAGCGGTATAAAGGTGCTGAACCCCGACATCAACGAATCCGACAAGGACTTTTCCGTCAACAGGGAAGGCGATGTACGCTTCGGTCTCGGAGGGCTCAAGGGCTTTGGCGAAAACATCGTCAACGCGATTATCGACGAGCGCGGCCAGAACGGACCTTTTGCCGATGTGTGGGATTTCATGGAGCGCATGGCCCTGTACGGACAGCGTCAGGACAAACCCGTGAATGTGAACCGCAAGGCTCTGGAGACCCTCATCAACGCAGGGTGTCTGGATTCCTTCGGCTACAAGCGCAGCCAGTTCTACACACCTTGCAAAAACGGCGAACTCTTCATCGACGAACTGCTGAGATATGCCGACCTCTACCGCAACGACAAGGTTGACAGTGCGAGTTCCCTGTTCGGCGAGATAGAGGAAATGAAGCCAGTGCGTCCGGAAATACCTATCTTCTCCGGCGAAGAAGACATCCTTGCCATGCTCCAGTTGGAGAAGGATGTCGTAGGCATGTATCTTTCCTCGCATCCCCTCGACCGTTATGCCTTTGCCATTGAAACCTTCACCAACTGCAAGCTTGCCGAACTTCCGGAAAAAATCGACGAGCAGGAAAAGCTTGGAAAGGCCCGTAAAACGGCTGTGGCGGGCATCGTGACCGATGTCAAACAGATTACCACCCGCACCGGTTCCCCGGGCGGCAGAATCGTCCTGGAGGACTATAGCGGCACCTATGAACTTGCTCTCTTCGGCAAAGACTACGAGGCTTACATGTCCTACATGAAGCTTCATGAGCAGCTTTTCCTCGAAGGAGAGATAGCAGAGCGTTTCCGCCTCAAGCCTGAAGATGCCGCCAAAGGGAAAAAACCGCCTTACGCTTTCAAAATCAAGAAAATTACCCTGCTCGGCAATGTTGCCGAGGATATGGTGAAGTCGTTCACCATAAATATCGATTCCACGCAGCTAAACGAAAAGTTCCGCAAAGGTCTGGTGCGAGTAATCAAAGACTTCTCCGGAAAGACCCGGCTGAGCGTCTATCTGCGCGACGCCCGCACCGGCTACCGCGTCGAACTTTTCTCAAAGAAATTCGGCGTCACCGTCTGTTCCGACCTCCTTGCCGGTCTGGAAAAGCTGGGAATCAGCTACACTGTAGGGAAATAAAAAAAGTCCGGTCATTTTCGAACCGGACTTTTTTTATGAGGAAGATTCCTTCTTACTTATTTGCCTTGGGGGCAACCTTCTTGGTGCTGTCGTACATCACAGGAGTACCAATCATGATGGAAGCATAGGTTCCGATGAGGATACCGAGGATGAGGGCGACGGAAAGACCGCGGATGCTCTCACCGCCGAAGATTGCGATGGCAACCATAGGGAGGAGGGTGGATACCGAGGTGTTCACCGTACGGGTGAGGGTTGCGTTGAGCGAGGTGTTCACCGTTTCCTTGAAGTCTGCGCCAGGGTGCAGCAGCCTGTTTTCACGGATACGGTCGAAGATAACCACATTGTCGTTGATTGCGTAACCGATGATGGTAAGGATGGCCGCAATGAAGGTCTGGTCCACATCGAGGTTGAAAGGCAGGATTCCCGAGAAGAGGGAGAAGAAGCCAATCACGATGATGGCGGTGTGGGCAAGCGAAACGACGCCGCCCAGACCCCAGTTCCAACCCTTGAAACGGAAGGCGATGTAGGCGAAGATGATGATGAGTGCGAGAATCACGGAGATGATGGCGTCGCGCTTGATGTCGTTCGCAATGGATGCGCCCACCTTGTCGGAGGAAATGATACCGTTGGGATTGTCGAGGGTGGAAACGAAGTCGCTCTGGCTGAAGCTCTGGTCAGCGAACAGGCCCTTGAGGGCGGTGTAGAGCATTCCTTCGATTTCAGCGTCGACGCTCTGGGATTCGTCGTCAATCTTGTAGGAGGTGGTAATCTTCATCTGGGAGTCTCCACCGAACTGCTTCACCTCAACCGAAGAAGCCTTCACATTTTCGTCAGCTGCCGCAGCGGCTCCGAACACATCGTTCACAGCTGCGCGCACATCCTCAGCAAGCACGGGCTGGTCGAAGCGGACCACATAGGTACGGCCTCCGGTGAAATCGACACCATAGGTAAATCCCTTGATGAAGATGGAAAGGATGGCGATGACGATGAGGCATCCGGAAATGGCGTAAGACCACTTGCGGGCGTCGAGGAAGTTGACATGGGTGTTCTTGAGGAAATTGCGGGTGGTGGCATTGTCGAAGGTGATGTTCTTTCCCTTTGCAACGCGTGCCTCGAAGATGAGGCGGGTGATGAAGATGGAAGTGACCACCGAGGTGATGATACCGATGATGAGGGTGGTGGCGAAGCCCTTCACAGGACCCGAACCGAAGAAGAACAGCACCAGACCGGTGAGTAGGGTGGTGAGCTGACCGTCGATGATTGCGGAGTAGGCGTTGGAATAACCGTCGGCGATAGCCTTGCTGAGGCCCTTTCCTGCCTTGAGCTCTTCCTTGACGCGCTCGTAGATGATGACATTCGCATCCACTGCCATACCCAGGGTCAGCACGAGACCGGCGATGCCGGGCAGGGTGAGCACTGCACCGAACGATGCGAGGGTACCGAAGAGGAGAATGACATTGGTAAGAAGCGCTGCGTCGGCTGCAAGACCGGCTCCCGAGTAGAAGAGAACCATGTAGACGAGCACGAGGAGGAAGGCGATGATGAACGAAATCATACCGTCGCGGATGGACTTCGCACCGAGCGAAGGGCCTACCACCTGCTCCTGGACGATGGTTGCGGGAGCGGGAAGCTTACCGGACTTGAGCACATTCACAAGGTCGGTAGCCTCTTCAACCGTGAAGTGTCCGGAAATTTCGGAGCTTCCTCCGGAGATTTCGCTGTTCACTACAGGGTAGGAATAAACTGTGCCGTCGAGCACGATTGCAATCTGCTTGCCGATGTTGTCCTTGGTGAGGTGAGCCCACACATTCGCACCTTCCGCATTCATGTTCATGGATACGGTAGGCTCGCCATTGCGCTGGTTGTTGTAGCTTACGCGGGCGTCGGTAACGGCGCTTCCGTCGAGGGGAGCCTGTCCGTCACGCGAAGAAGCCTTGATAGCAACGAGCTCGAACACATTCTCGGTTCCGTTCACGGGCTTCACGCTCCACATGGGGCGGAACTCCGAAGGGAAGAGGGCGGCAATCTGGGGCATTGCGAGATAGCGGTTCACCTTTGCGGTGTCGGCCACGCTGGCATAACCGATGCATGCTCCGCTGTTGCCCTGCATGGGCTGCAGGACTGCATAGAGGGGATTCTCCGCGCGGAGGGCCTCGATGTTTGCGTTGTCGGAATCGTTTGCGAGTTCTTCGGCGACGATGTCACCTTCGGCAGCCGCTTCCTCTGCAGGGGCAACGGCCTCGTTCTCCTCGGCAAGGATGCCTGCGAGAATCTGGTTGGCCTCTGCGAGGTAGGGAGCGATTTCCGAATTCTCAAATGTGGTCCAGAACTCGAGGGATGCGGTTCCCTGGAGGAGCTTGCGCACACGCTCGGGCTCCTTCACGCCGGGAAGTTCCACGAGGATACGGCCGGTATTGCCAATCTTCTGGATGCTGGGCTGGGTGACGCCGAAGCGGTCGATACGGTTGCGCAGCACATTGAAGGAGTTTGCAACTGCGCTCTCGGCTTCATTCTTGATGACGCTGAGAACTTCTGCGTTGGTGGACTCGGGCTTGATGCTCTCGCGCATCTCGTATGTGCCGAATATCTGGCTGAGGCGTGCACCTCCGGTAATCTCTTCCCAAGCTTCGCCGAAAAGGGTGATGAAGTCCGACTGGGAATTCACGCTGCGGCTCTTCGCAAGAGAGATTGCCTGAAGGAAGCGGGGATCCTGGCTGTGGCCGGAGAGGGCCTTTACGAGATCCTCGAGCTGCACCTGCAGCATTACATTCATACCGCCTTTGAGGTCGAGGCCGAGGTTGATTTCCTTGGACCTGACATCTTTGAACTTGTAGCCGAAATAAACTTTTTCAGAAGAAATGGAGTCGGTGTACCACTTCTGCTGTTCCTTCTTGATGGAGTCAAGATAATAAGCCTGGTCTGCTTCCGCCACTTTTGCGAAGGCAGGGGTGCTCTGCACGGCCACTGCGGCGGCCTCGGCGTATTTTTGGGCCTTCTTGTTCTGCACCGCCGTCACGAGGGTGAAGGAAAGCTGCCAGAGGCACGCAATGATAAGCAGGATGGCTACTAATCTGATTGCACCTTTACTTTGCATAATGTTTTATTAGTTTAAAAATATAATTCAGCAAATTAGCCGACAAATGTACGAGTTATTTCTTAATTTTGCAATCCGTTTGTGTGCCGAATTATGCGTGCAGTTCCGAAATTGACAATGTTGTGTGCGGTTGCGCTTGCAATTGCACCGGCAAGGCTTTCGGCACAGTCCGACACCGGAGAGGCGGTGGCGGTGCTCTCTTATGAGGAACTGTCGCAACTTGCCGAGAGGGCCCACGACGGCTACGACTTTGCCGGGGCGGTGCGCTTTTTCGGGGCCGCGCTGCAAGCCTGCAGCGATTCGGCGGCGCGCGTAAGCCTCGAAAGCAAGCTCACCGGAAGCAGGAACGCCCGCATGATGTCGTCGTATGCCACCAGGCCCAAGGTTGTGGCGCGCAAGAACTTTTCACTGAAGGATTTTTTTCTCTATTATCCCCTTCCGGACAAGTCGTGGCGGCCTTCTCCCAACAGGCTCGACTCCCTTGGAGGACGCTTTTCCCCTGCGGTTTATTATCCCTTCGGGGCTGATGAGGTGTTCTGGTCAGGGGCCGACACCATGGGGGTGCGCAACATCATGTACTCCCGTCAGGAGGGAGCCTCATGGTCGGCCCCCGAAAAACTCGAACTCTCATCGTCCGACGACGATATTTTCCCCATGGTGAACGGAAACCGCCTCTATTTCGCTTCGCGCGGGTTCTACGGCGTGGGAGGATATGACATTTATTATTGCACCCGCCGAACCGATGGCAGCTGGGGTCCTCCCAGGAACATGGGTTTCCCCTACTCTTCGCCTGCCGACGATTTCCTGTTCATCAACTCCGCCGACGGCAAGTACAGCATATTTGCCAGCAACCGCGACTGTTCCGCCGACAGCGTCGGGGTTTATGTGCTGGAATACGAAGTTCTGCCGGTGAGCAAGGCCGTTGAGAGCGTGGGGGAACTGCGAGAGCTATGCAGCCTTACCCCTGCCGACGACCTCAAAAAAGTGGATAACAAGAGCGCTTTGTCGTCATCGACCTATGCCGACCCCAACACCGCCCTGTACATGCGAAAGGCTGCCGAAGTGCGGGCCCTGCGCGACACGATTGCGCGTTTCAACAAGGTCCTCGACGACATGCGCGCCCAATACAAGAGCGCTGCAGGGGAAGACAAGGAGAAACTGTCGGTGAAGATAGTAGTAATGGAAAACCGCCTCCCGGGGCTTCAGTCTAAGCTGGTGGCGGCCAATAAAGATTTGCAGAAGACCGAAATGGACTTTTTGCTCCATGGAGTGCTGATAGACCGCAACAAGGTTGAGGCAGAAAGCGACATCGTTGTCGTCGGAGCCGACAAGTCCTATACTTTCACCCGCAGGCGATTCGGCTCAGGCGATTTCTGACAACGCCTCCTCCGCATCATTTCCTTCCTGTCTTAAAATCCCCTTCCGAATTCCACCCAGTAGTCGGCCTCGAGTTCCGCCCAGCGGGCTGCGGCGTTGTCGTAAACTTTCTTTGTGTAGGCGTTCAGTTCGTCCTTGCCTGCCTTGGGGCCGGGCAGCCCCTCGAAAGCCGCGTCTTCCACTTCCTTGAGGGTTTTGTTGAACCCCTCCTTCGTGGTCTGCCAGCTCAGCGTGGCGAGTTTGTTCGCCTTGCGGAACTGCCATACGAAAAGTGAAGGGTCGTAATTTTTCTGTCCGCAGGCCGACATGGCTTCCGGGAGCTCGGTTCCGCCTGCAAAAATGGGAATGTGCGGGCTCTGTGCAGGGTTGTCAACGGCAAGCCAGCAGATTCCTCCGACCGCATCAGGCAGCCATCCGCGAAGTTGGATGACGGTGGAATATGCGCACCATGCGACTGCCACGGTGCGGCGGAAGGTCAGGGTGCCTGGGGCGATGCTGTTTATGGTTTTCTGGTAGTTCGTGGTAGGCCAGGGGTTCGCCAGCGGGCTGATTTTCCCGTCCATCTTGATGTTTGCGGTCATGTCGAAACCTTCCACGCCTTCATAGGTGGAGCGCAGCAGCTGCATCACATCGCGCACGCTGACCGGCTTTTCGGGCTTGACGCTGAAAGGCATCTCGTCGTCTTCATATTTCAACCCGAGAGAGGGGGCGAGTTCGTTGAGTATCCACCATTCGCGTTCGCGGAAATTCTTGCCCGCGCCATAGGCTGCATGGTAGGCTTTGTAGAAATAGAAATCCCCTCCTCCATCCCACAGGCCATATTTCAAGGCCACGGCCTCCACATTGTCGGATGCCATGAAGTTGCGTCTGTCGCTGCGGTCTATCCTGCCGATGCGGGGGATGTTGGCCGAAACTGCAACCTCGTCGTCTGGTACGCGCTGGGCAGCCCATACCGCACCTTTCTCCCCCTTTCCTGCACCGAGGATTTCGAAGAACCAGACCTCTTTGGGGTCGGCCACGGTAAGGCACTCTCCCCCGTCGATATAGCCATACTGTTCGGCGAGCCTGCCCATCAGCAAGACGGCGTCACGGGCGTTGTCGCAGCGCTGCAGTGCAAGCCGACAGAGTTCTTCCACGAGGAAGATGCCGTTGCCGCTGCGCAGGGTATCAGGGCCGCTGAAGGTGGTTTCTCCTATTCCGACCTGCTTCTCGTTCAGCGAAGGATAGGCTGTGTTGAGGTAGGCGTAAGTCTTGCGCACCTCGGGAATTTCGCCTGTGCAGCGCAGTCCGGTGGTGTCACCGGGAAAAGCGTTATGGCGTCCTCCCCTGTAAACGGGGTGCACCGTTCCCTTGGGATGCCTGGCGGAGGGTTCCTGTGTAAGCCATGTGCGGGATTTTCCGTCGCAGGTGTGCGAGGTCATTACACTTCCGTCGGCGGAGGCGAGCCTTCCTACCGCGATGCTGGTGCAGTCAAGACCCTCATAGTCGTAGTCCTGTGCGGTTGCCGGCAACCAGACGAGCACGATTGCAAGTCCGGCAAGGAGTTTCAGAGTTTTCATATTTCTTTCAGTGAAATTGCAAATCCTCCCGAAGGAGCCATGGTAAGATTCACTACGGTGGAAGCTTCCACGGTTTGTTTATAAATATTGTAGCGTGCGCAGGGGGCGGAACCTGTTTCTTTCGATACATTCACTCCGTCGGCGTCGGGGGCATCCACATAGAAAGTGGCCTCGTACCTGGCTCCCGGCTTGAGGAAGTCGAAAGCGATGTCGAAACTGCGGCTCTGCTCGTCGGTGATGCCTCCCACGAACCAGATGTCTTTTGTTGCATCCGGCCTGCCGTTAACATCGGTAAGACAGAAGCGGCTGGCACCGTTCACATAGTCCTTCTTCCCGTCCTTCAGCGCGGCAACTCCTTTTGCGGCAAGTTCCATGGTGGACTTGCGGGGCTGGCGGGCAACCACGATGTAGTCGCCGGGTTCGGCGTACAGGTATTTGCTCTGCTCCCAGTCAACGGCCACATCCTTTATGAACTGGAATGCGTCGGCATAGCGCTCGTAGTTTTCCGGAAGGTCGCAGGCCATCTGCAGGGGAGAAGGCATGGTGAGATAAAGCCCGAGTTGCTTGCATACGGTAAAATGCAGGACATCGCTGCGCTTGGGATTGATATATCTGAGGTCCATTTCCAGGGCGCCTGGAGTATAGTCCATAGGCCCTCCCTGCAGGCGGGTGAAAGGCAGGATGGTAAGGTGCTTTGGCTCCACGCTTTCGCAGAACTCTCCGCCCTTTGCCGATTCGTTCCCGACGAGGTTCGGCCAGGTACGGCAAAGGCCGGTAGGCCGCACTGCTTCGTGCCCGTCAACCATGATATGATGTTCTGCCGCCCGGCGTATGACATAGTTGTAATGATTGATGGTGGGCTGGCTGTAATGATAATCTCCCACGGGGATGATGTCGCCGACATATCCGGTCTTTACGGCGTCGTATCCGTATTTGTTCATCAGCGCATAGGCTTCCGGGATGCTGCGCTCGTAATTGAGGGTGGACGACGAAGTTTCGTGGTGCATGATGAGCCTGATGCCCTTGCTGTGGGCGTATGCGTTCAGTGCGGGAAGGTCGAAATCGGGATAAGGGGTCACGAAGTCGAACACCCTGTCTTTCTGATGCCCGAACCAGTTCTCCCAACCTATGTTCCATCCTTCTATCAGCAGTCCGTCCATGCCGTTGGCCGCTGCAAAGTCGATGTAGCGCCTCACATTTTCGTTGTTGGCTCCGTGAGCTCCGTGGGGCTTTGCATTGTCATAGTCGGTTTCCCCGACGATGATTACATTGTGTTCAGCCGTGTATGACCAGGTGCTGCGTCCGACAATCATCTCCCACCAGACACCCATGTATTTGGTGGGGTGAATCCAGCTTACATCCTCCAGGGCGCAGGGGTCGTTGAGATTGAGAATCAGGCGGGAAGCAAGCACTTTGCGCGCATCGTCGGTAACCATCACGGTTCGCCACGGGGTACGGGAACCGGCCTGCAGCAGGGCGGCCCAGCCCTCGGCATCCGGGGTCAGATGTGTGCGCAGCACATGCGTTTTCGCATCCAGGTCAAGGTTGGTCGTGGGATAATTCACGACAGCTGCCTCGTGGATGTTGATATAAAGCCCGTCGTCGCTTTTCATCTGCAGCGATGTCTGCACCGAACTCGGCCCGATGACATGCTGCGAGGCGTTCCCTATCTGCATCCCGCTTATTGTTGCCGGAACCTCGGACAGCCTGGTCACATTGTAACTGTATTCCTGGGTGTCGTAGTCGCCCGGAATCCAGAATGCAGTGTGGTCGCCAGCCATTGCAAACTCCGTAAGTTCGTCGATAATGACAAAATCCACCAGCCCCGGCTGTTCGGGAAACTCATAGCGGAATCCGAGCCCGTCGTCGTAGAGGCGGAAACGCACAATCATCTGCACTTTGTCTTTGCGCAAGGTGACGGCCAGTTCGTTGTAGTTGTTCCGTATCCTGGATTCTTCGCCCCAGACCGTGGTCCAGACTTCGTCGAAACTGTCGGTGGAAGAACTGACGAAACTGAATCCGGTCTGCATGTCCACCGGCTTTGCGTAGCGCTTGCTCCCGGATTCGAGGCTGTAAACATTTTCTTCTTTTCTGCCCCTGAAAGTGAAGCCAAGTTTGCTCGGAAGCACCACTTTGCAGTCGTTGTAGTTCAGTTCATAGGTTGGAATCCCTTTCTTGTTAAGACCGAAGTTCATCCGCAGCCTTCCATCCGGGCTTGTCAGGGTTTGGATGTTGTCAGTCAAGGAGTTGACTTCTGAGGATTTATTGGAGGCCGTACAGCCCGAAAGGACTGCGGCCAAGGTGAGAATTGCGATGTAATGTTTCATATCTGCCAAATTTACAAAGATTATTCTTATCTTCGTTGAACCAAACCCAAAAACACTATGACTATCAGATTCAGAATTGAATATCATACCCGTTGGGGTGAATCCCTCGCACTTGTTGCAGATGACAAAGAATACCCCATGTCCTACGAGAACGGCGGATTCTGGACGCTGACCCTTCCGAAGGCTCCGGCGTCGTTGCTGAAGGATTATTTTTATGTCGTCATTGAAGATGGCATCTGGACAAGGACCGAGTGGTCGCACCATCACCGCAGTGCGGACAGGGCCGGAAGCCTGGATGTTGAGGATTCCTGGGTGGACTGCCCCATTCCCGGTTGCCCCTTCCCCCGCGAACACAGCGCGGCGATTTTCGACAAGCCCGGCTATCGTGGCGCAGGCACTGCGATTCCGGTGTTTTCGCTCCGCAGCGAGAAGGGTTTCGGCGTGGGCGAATTCCGCGACATCCCCAAGTTCGTGGACTGGATGGAGCGCACCGGCCAGAGCGTGCTGCAGCTCCTTCCCATCAACGACACCACGCGCAAAGGCGAGTGGGGCGATTCCTATCCCTACAGCCCCGTGTCTTCATTCGCGCTGCATCCCATCTATATTCATCTTCCCGAAGTGGGGGTAAAGGAGGATGCCGCCTACAAAAAGGCGCAGAAGGAACTGAACGCCCTCCCTGCGGTGGATTATCCCAGGGTTGTGACACTGAAGGTCAAGTATCTTCGCGAAGCTTACAAAGCCCATGGCGAGACAGACAAGAAGGCTGCCGCATACAAGCGCTTCGTCAAGGAAAACGCCTACTGGCTGGATGCTTACGCCGAGTTTTGCGCAAAGCGCGACGGGGTCGAAGCCGACTTCTACCGCTGGGTTCAGTATCATCTCGACAAGCAGCTTTCAAAGGCTGTCGAGTATGCCCACAGGCATGGTGTCTATCTGAAGGGCGACCTTCCCATCGGGGTAGGACGCGACAGTGTGGACGCCGCTTCCTTCCCCCAACTTTATAATCTTGATTCAAGCGCCGGAGCACCCCCGGATTTCTTTGCCGCCGACGGGCAGAACTGGGGCTTCCCCACTTACAATTGGGATGAAATGGCAAAGGACGACTATGCATGGTGGAAGGCCCGCCTACGCACCATGGCAAAGTATTTCGACGCTTTCCGTATCGACCATATCCTCGGCTTCTTCCGCATCTGGGAGATTCCTCTCCCTCACAAGAGCGGGCTGCTCGGCCATTTCAACCCTGCAATGCCATACAGCCGCGACGAGATAGTTGCCGCAGGGCTTCCGATAGTGGGGCTTTTCATTGAAGACCCCCGGCGCGAGGGCTGGTTCCACCCGCTCATCACTCCGGACACTTCGGCCCTGCAGCCTTGGCAGAAAGAGCGTTTCGACGCCATCTACACCGACTTCTTCTTCCACCGCCACAATGATTTCTGGGCCCGCAACGCCATGCGCAAGCTCCCCAAACTCCTTTCCTGCACAAGGATGCTGGCCTGCGGCGAAGACCTTGGAATGGTGCCCGACTGCGTGCCGGGAGTAATGGACCACGAGAAGATTCTGAGCCTGGAGATGCAGCGTATGGAGAAGGGCCGCCCCTGGCCTTACCTCAGCGTGGTTGCAACATCGTCGCACGACATGACATCCATACGCCTCTGGAATGGCGAGGATAAAGCGCCCGAAGAATGCCGCCGCATCCTTAAAGAACACCTGGATTCCCTCAGCATGCTTGCGATTTTCCCTCTTCAGGACTGGCTTTCAATGGATGCCACTCTCCGCTGGCCGAATCCCGGCGAAGAGCGCATCAACGACCCTGCTGACCCCGACAACAAGTGGCGCTGGCGCATGCATCTCACTACCGACCGGCTGCTCGACAGTCCGGCCTTCTGCACTCAGGTTGCCACCCTCATCAAGGACAGCAACCGTTAAAACTTGTATTTCCGGCTCTTGAGGTCCTTGGCGGCGGAGCTGGTGCCCACCTGAACGAGATATTTTCCGGGCAGGGGTTCCATGTGTGAGGTTTCGGGATTCCACCATGTGAAGGTTTCGTCATCGAGGGGAATCTCCACGCGGACTTTCTTTCCGGCAGGAACGCTAACGCGCTTGTATGCCCGCA
The DNA here is from genome assembly GCA_017469425.1 of Bacteroidales bacterium. Lineage (GTDB taxonomy): Bacteria > Bacteroidota > Bacteroidia > Bacteroidales > UBA932 > Cryptobacteroides. Next base: position 13,327 of record JAFUGJ010000085.1, on the reverse strand, counting down.
GGGTGCGGACAGGGCCGTCGGCATCGCCGGGTCGTGACACATAGAGCTGGATGACTTCTTCGCCGTCGCGTTTTCCGGTGTTCTTGACCTTGACGATTGCTTTTCCGTCGCGGATGCGGGGCTTACTAACTTTAAAAGAAGTATAGCTCAGGCCATATCCGAAGGGGTAGAGGACATCACCCTTGAAGAAACGGTAGGTGTGTCCTGCCATGTTGTAGTCGCCGAAATCGGGCAGCTGTTCGGTACTCTTGTAGAAGGTAAGAGGGAGTTTGCCCGAAGGGTTGATATCGCCGTAAAGCACATCCGCGATTGCGGTACCGCCGTCTTGTCCTGGATACCATGCCTGCAGGATGGCTTCGCATTCGGCTGCCTCGTCGGTGAGTGCCATCGCCGAACCGCTGAAGTTTACGAGGATGACTTTCTTTCCGGCCTTGGCAAGTGCTGCAATCAGTTCCTTCTGTACATCGGGAAGTTCGATCCGGGTGCGGTCGCCGCCTTCAAATCCGGGGAATCCGCCCGCGTCTCCCTGCTCTCCTTCGAGGAAGGGGGTGATGCCGGAAGCAAAAATCACGGTTCCGATGCCGTCCAGTTGGGAAAGAATATCCTCCACTGGTTCGGCGCTGTCGATATGTCCGCATCCTTTTATGTATTTAACTTCGCCGAGGCGGTTCTTGAGGGCCCCGAGAAGGGTGACGGTTTCCTTGGGAACAGGGCTGTAGTTGCCCCACTGCATGGTCGTGTCGTCGGCATTGGGGCCTATAAGGGCCACGGCTTCGGTGCTCTTCAGGGGAAGAATCCCTCCCTTGTTCTGGAGAAGTACCATGGTCTCGTGCGCCATTTTCAGTCCGAGGGCGCGGTGCTCCGGGCCTTCCACAAGTTCTGCAGGCAGGTCTTTCCAAGGGTCGATGCCGTCGAATTCTCCAAGACGGATGCGTGCGGCGATAATCCTGCGCAGGTTGCGGTCAAGTTCGGCTTCGTCCAGAAGTCCGGCTTTAACTGCCTCGGGAATAGCCTGATAGGCATGTCCGCATTCTACATCAACACCGTACCGGACGGCGAGGGCGGCGGCTTCCGCCATGGTTTCCACATATTCGTGGCGGCCTTTGATGTAAAAGTCGGCAACCGCCCAGCAGTCGGAGACAATCACGCCCTTGTATCCCCATTCGCCGCGGAGCAGGGTGTCTATAAGATAGTCGCTGGCTCCGCAGGGCTGGCCCTCGAAGCGGTTGTAGGCGGTCATTACCTGTTCCACTCCGGCTTTGGTTACAAGGTCTTTGAAGGCAGGGAGATAGGTTTCGTGCAGGTCCCTTCGGCTGGGCCTCGCGTCAAAACGGTGCCTGTCGGGTTCGGGCCCGGAATGTACGGCATAGTGCTTTGCGCAGGCAAAGAGTTTTCGCACCGGCGAGTCGTCGGGGCCCTGCAGGCCGCGCACCACTGCCATTCCCATCTGTCCTGTCAGATACGGGTCTTCTCCGTAGGTTTCCATGCCGCGGCCCCAGCGTGGATCGCGGAAAATATTGATGTTCGGGGTCCAGAAAGTAAGGCCCTGGTATCTTGCAAGGGGGCCTTCCTCATCGGCAAGGCGGTGTTTTACGCGGGCTTCGTCGCTCACGGCGGTGAACACATCATATACGAGCGCGTCGTCGAACGAGGCGGCCATTGCTATGGGCATGGGGAAGGTGGTGGCGGAGCCGTTGCGGCCTACTCCGTGCAGGGCTTCGTTCCACCAGTCGTATGTCTTGATTCCAAAGCGGGGGATTGCATCGGAGGCATTCAGCGTGAGTGCGGTCTTCTCTTCGAGAGAGAGGCGCGAAATGAGGTCGTCGGCCCTTTCTTCGGGCGAAAGGGTACGGTCCAGATAAGGCTGTGCGTTCAGTGTCAGTGTGCCGAGTGCGGCAAGTGCGAAAGCGAGTGGTTTATTCATGGTTACAAAAATAGTCTTTTTTCTAAAAACTTAGCTTCATTCCAAGAATCCAACTTCGCGGCATGGCCGGGCCATACATGAAGGCGGAATCTTTCTCAGGGCCGAAATCGGCATCTTTCTGAAAACTGTCCAGGAAGTTTTTGCAGCATACCGACAGTTCGCATCTCATATAGGTGGATGGATGAAAGTGCCAGGCGAGTTTTGCTGAACCGTCGAAAAATGGCGGCGTGCTGATTTGCTCGTCGGCGGGGATGGCACCTGCATAATGCTCAACAAGCATGGGGCCCGTGAAAGTGCCGTTGAAAGATGCGTGCAGGTGTTTTCCGAACTCGTAGTCGGCAGTGAGGTATCCATAGAAATCCGGACTGCGGAGCATTTTCTTTCCTGCGGGAACATCCGGGCTCCATTCGAAATCTTCCTTGTAGCGACTGCTCTGCAGGGTTGCTCCTGCCTGAAGCTCGAGTTTTTCGCAGTTTTCCGCCCTGAGTTCGAAATTGGCTCCGGCAACGGTGGCTCCGGCAGAATTGCTTCGAATCAAGACAAGGTTTCCGGCAGCGTCGCGCCCTCCGTTTTCGAGCACGAACACATTTGAAAGGCCGGTATAGAATCCTTCCACGAGGGCATTGAACTGCCATTCTCCTTTTCTTCCCCAGTAGTCGGCGGAAAGGTTCAGGGTGTTGGAACGCTCGGGGCTGAGATTGTCGCCCAGGCGGATGAGGGAAACTTCTCCCCCGACGGCAGAAACATGCAGGTCTTCATCGTAAGCCTGCGGGGCGCGGAAGCCTCTCGCGTAACTTGTACGGAAAGTCCAGTGCGCGTCGGGAGCATAGCGCAGCACAAGCCTCGGAGAGAGCACGGGCCGCTCCAGAAGGTTATGTTTATCCATGCGAAGACCGGTCAGAAGGCCGAATTTCGTGCTGTTCCATTCGTTCTGGGCAAATACTCCTGCCATCCTTGTATCCTGAACCAGATGCCGGTTATATCCGAGCATCGTGTCTTCCAGGTTGTTTGCGTTGAAATCGGCCCCTGCGGTAAAGGTGGAAGGCAGGAACAGCAGCTTCCCGAAGTGATGAATGTATTGTGCTCCGGCCGTGAGGGTTGCATCCCGGGTGTTGCCGTATGCGTCGGGGTCCTTTCCTGCACCATAATAAGAGTTGCGCCTTATGCTTTGGGCGGAAGTGTAGATGCTGACGGCATCAGACTCGCCGTTCCAGTCGAACGAAAGTCCTCCGCCGTCGATATAGTGCTCAGTCTGCTCCCTTATTTCGGCCTGATGCGGAGGGAGGAGAAGCGAATCGCCCCCGTTTCGGAATTCGTGGATGTGATGATATTCCGCAGTGATTTTCGATGCAGCCGAAAGCTTATGGAATGCCCTCATCCCCACCGTTTCGCTGCGAAGTGCGGGGATGTCGGAAAATCCGTCGTCGTTCCGGTCGTATGCCTGGCGGTCGCGCACCATGGTAAAAAGATACGCTCCGCTTCTGCGGTCTTCGCTCATCAGGGAAGCGTTGAGGGAAGTGCTCACATCGGTTCCCTGGCCTCCCACAAGGCCGGTCTGGTTGCTGAAATCTATCCCGGAACGCACGGGCTCCTTGGTAATGATGTTCACCGTGCCGCCGATTGCGTTGGAGCCGAAAAGGGCCGACCCGCCGCCCCGGACGACCTCTATCCGCTCAATCATGGAAGAAGGATACTGCTCCAGGCCATAGACCGCCGACAGCGAGCTGAGCACCGGGCGGCTGTCCAGCAGAATCTGGGTGTATTGTCCGGAAAGACCGTTGATGCGCAGCTGTGAAATTCCGCAGTTGCTACAGTCATACTCCACCCTCAGTCCCGGCTGGAAATCCAGCACTCCCGCCGGATTCACTGCAACCGCGTTCTCGAACAGTTTAGGGGCGACCACATTCACCAGCTGGCCGGTTTCCCTCTTCTTTGTGGCATATCGGCTGCCGGTCACCACCACCTGGTCGAGATAATTGTTTTCGGGAATCAGGTGGAAGGTGTATTCGAGCGATTTTCCTGTTTCGGCCTCAATCGTGGTTTTAAGCGTCCTGTATCCCATGAACGAGACCTCAATGCCGTGCCGCCCTTCCTTGAGGTTCGTAAGAAGGTAGTGCCCCGTGGAATCAGCTTGCGCGCCAATGCCAAGGTCGGTGACCGCCACATAGGCAAAGCCGACATGTTCACCGGTATGTGCGTCCAGCACATGTCCATAGACATTGGCCTCGGTATTGTGGTGCTGCGCCATAGTTGGAAGGCATGCCATGAACAAGGCCGTTATGGCCATGGGAACAAAACGCAAACTTCTCATTTTCCAACAATTTGGCTGCAAATATAGCAAGCCCCCTTTTTTCTCGCAATACTTTTTTATATTTGCAACCATGAAGACATTTTTGCCTCTCGTCCTCTTCTGCACCCTCGCCTTCACGGCGGCTGCCGGGGATTACTCCAAATACTACACTTCCGACCTTCCCGTCGCTTTGAGCGAACCGGCTCTCCCGTCCATACCCGACAATACCGTAGTGGTAAGCGATTTCGGGGCCATCGGCGACGGAATTACGGACTGTACCGAAGCATTCAGAAAGGCAATATCCGGCCTTGCGAAACTTGGTGGAGGGCATCTTGTAGTGCCTGCCGGAATATGGCTTACCGGCCCCATAGTTCTCAAGGACCATATCGACCTTCACCTCGACAAGGGCTCTGTAGTGCTGTTTTCTCCCAATAGAGAGGCTTTTTTGAAGGATGGTAGGGTGATGCCCTGCATCTCTGCCGGCAAGCGCACGGACATAAGCATCACGGGTTATGGTATCATCGACGGCAACGGAGAATGGTGGAGGGCGGTAAAGCGGGGCAAGGTGAGCGATGTGGAGTGGAAAGATTTCAAGCGCATGGGAGGCACGGAGGCCGACGGAGGCAAGCTCTGGTATCCCTTCGCTCTGAAGCACGGGGCCGACATCGCATCCGATTTCAAGGCTCAGGAAAAGATGCGCACGCATATGATTCGTCTTACCGACTGCGAAAGAGTGCTGGTGCAGGGGGTAACCATACAGAATTCCCCCAAGTTCCACCTTGTTCCCACCCGTTGCAACAATGTGATAATCGATGGGGTGACGGTACGCTGCCCGTGGAATGCACAGAACGGTGACGGCATCGACCTGATGTACTGTCAGGATGTGCTGATAGTGAACAATAAAGTGGATGTTGGCGACGACGGCATATGCCTCAAGGCCGGAGGAGGTGCAGCCGCGCTCAAATATCCTTCGAATGCGCGTATCCTCATACAGGACAATACGGTGTTCCATGCCCACGGGGGCTTTGTCATCGGTTCAGAGTTTTCCGCCGGGGTGCAGGATGTCGTGGTTCGGTGCAACACTTTCTCCGGCACCGACACCGGACTTCGCTTCAAAAGCGCTCCCGGGCGTGGGGGAAAGACTTCCAATCTGTATATTTCCGACATTTTCATGAGCGACATACGCGACCAGGCGATAGTGTTCGAAACTTCGTATGTCGATGTTCCGGTGGGCTCCGACGGCAAACGCTCCACGGCGGAGGACTTCCTTCCCGAGTTTACCGACATTCACATCAGCAATGTGGTCTGCCGCGATGCCCGCATAGGCATTTCCGCCAAGGGGGAAGTCAGGATGATTCACGACATCGACATCAGCGACTGCACGATATTCTGCACCGAGACCCTTTCGGAGATAGAGGACCCCGCCATGCTCAATCTTGAAAATGTGTCGCTGAGTACCTATTGATTTTTGAAAATATTATATGTCATGAAAAAGATATTTGCCATTGCCACGCTCTTTGCGTGCACCATCCTTTCCGCGCAAAAAAACGCGTTCGATTTCAAAGTCCAGGATTCCGACGGACGCTGCGTCGCCCTTTCCCAGTATGAGGGGAAGGTCCTTCTGGTCGTGAACACCGCTACCAAATGCGGATTTACCCCACAATACAAGGAACTGCAGGCCCTGTACGACGATTGCAAGGACAAGGGCTTCGAGATTCTCGACTTCCCCTGCAACCAGTTCGGCGGGCAGGCCCCCGGTTCAATGCAGGAAATCCGCGAGTTCTGCACGGAAAAGTATAGTACGACCTTCCCCCAGTTCAACAAAATCGATGTGAACGGGGAGAACGCCGACGAGTTTTGGGTATGGCTTTATACCGTGAAGCCATTCGAAGGATTCGGAAAAGGGGTGTCCGCCTCGATGATGGACAAGATGATGAAGCGGCGCGACCCCGACTATGCTTCAAATCCGGACATCAAGTGGAATTTTACCAAGTTCCTCATCAACCGCAAGGGCGAAATCGTCGCCCGGTTTGAGCCTGTTGCAGATATGAAGGAAGTCCGCAAGGCAGTGGAAGAACAACTGTAAATTAATTGGAATAAAAAGATTATGTGGATTGTTTTGACAGCGGCGATAGCCCCTGCGCTGGTATTGCTTTATTATGTTTACAGCAATGACTTCAACCCGGAACCCAGAGACCTCGTGCTCCGTGGCTTCGCTTACGGAGGGCTTGCCACCTTCGCTTCGACCCTTATTTCCGGACCTCTGCTGAATCTGGGTCTTTATGTAAATGAGCCGACCACTTTCCTTGAGGCTGTAAGTGTGTCGTTTTTCGGTGCCGCCCTGCCGGAAGAGGCCGCCAAGTTGTTCATGCTCTGGCTGCTGCTTCGCAACCGTCCTGAGTTCAATGAGCGATACGACGGGCTGGTGTATGCCGCTTCCGTAGGTCTGGGCTTTGCCTGCCTTGAGAACCTCATGTATGTGCTTTCTTCCGGCAGTGCCTGGTTCTATGTCAGCGTTTCCAGGGCCTTTCTTGCCGTTCCAGGGCACTTTGCCTTTGCAATAGTGATGGGTTACTATTATTCGCGCATACACTTCGACGGCACCGACAGGATGGATAAAATCAGGGTCTGGCTTTATCCCATGCTCCTTCACGGAATCTACGACACCCTTGCCTTCTCCTCGGAACTTCCCATCGCCTTCTCCGGACTCATTTCCCTTGCCCTGCTGTACTTCTGCTACAGGCTTTTTAAATTCACCCGGAACAGGATTCTGACCGAGGCGGCAGCCAACAGGCGCGACAATACCCTTTTCTACGACCCGGAAAATGACGATGGTTCACCGGACGAGCAGTAGCCGCTGTGTTTACGGACTTTCGGATGCTTCATCTTGCCATATAGATACAACTAAAAATATTGTATTTCCGGAAAATTTGGTATATTTGCAGTCCGGTTCCGAAAACGGGGCCGCATGGTTCAACACAAAAACCTTCCGGTGGGGTGGGTGAGTGGCTGAAACCAGCAGTTTGCTAAACTGCCGTACGGGTAACCGTACCACGAGTTCGAATCTCGTCCCCACCGCCCAGAGCAATCAATTGCAGGTGCCGCACGAAAGTGCGGCATTTCTGTTTGTGCCCAGCCCGCTGAAAGCTTGCTTTCAGAAGGGCTGTGGCGCAAACAGAAAGCATCCATTGGATGCACCTGCAACCTGATTGCCGACGGTGACGACGAGAAATCGGAGCGCAGCGACGAAATCTCGTCCCCCACTACTCTCTTATGGATTTCTGCAGCTGCTAAAACCTTGACTAACAATTACTTCCCGGAAAACAAATCGGCGAATTTGACCGATTTGTTTTCCGGGAAAGCGCTGATAATGAAACGGTTAGCTGCTGCACTACGGCAAAGCGAATTCTCAAAAACTGCGTATATTTGTTCGAATGAATATGTTCTACACGCATCATTATGACTCTCCGTTGGGAGGCATTACATTGGGGAGCGACGGAGTAGTGCTTACCGGACTATGGTTCGATGGGCAGAAGCATTTTCCCGTCGCCAAGTTTCTGAAATACAAGAGCTCTTCGTCCAACGAAACTGCTCCAACTATCGAACCCGTTCCTTCCAGCCTTCCGGTTTTTGCGGAAACCTGCCGGTGGCTTGACAGCTACTTTAGTGGCAGGAATCCCGAAACCAAGCCGAAGCTGCGCCTTGAAGGAAGCCCTTTTCAGCGGGCCGTGTGGCAGATTCTCGAAACAATTCCTTACGGCAATACACTGACTTACGGGGATGTGGCAAAAATTCTGGCGAAGCAACAAACTGGCGGAAAGGTGTCCGCCCAGGCCGTTGGTTCCGCCGTCGCTCGCAATCCGATTTCCCTGATTGTTCCATGCCACCGTGTCGTGGGTGCGGGCGGGAAACTTGTCGGATATGCGGGCGGTCTCGAGCGGAAAGCCGCCCTGCTGAGATTGGAAGGGGTTATAGCTTGGTAATCAGTTCGTTCGGGTCAAGATCTTCCATCTCGAGGATAGCAAACCACTTCTTTCCTAAATCTTTGACGGATGCCCCTATATGGTAAACCCGATTGTCAATAATCAGGAATCTGTCATGTGACTTATTGAATATCTGCACCGGAATTGGCGGGTACTGTGCATCGTGTTTGGCAATATCCAGCGCTAATTGGGTGGAAATTCTCTGCGTGTATATTGTTGCGCTCACCCCTGCAGTTCGTTTGTCGAGCATTGTGAGGACGCTATCGTCCACATAGTTGTCTATGAGTATGATTCTGGAGGCGGCAGATTTGATGAGGGTGCAAATGAGTTCGTATGCATCATAGATCTGGCCGTCAAAGAAAATGCCCTGCTGTGGTTTCAAGGATTTTTCTTCAAGTTTCGAATATATGTCCTCAAACTTTTGATCGGATTCAAGCAGTTTATACTCTATTGTTTCCAAGCGTTGAAACACCTGCGCATTGGCAGAGAGGAATCGTCTCATTGCAACAAATGTCCGCATTATGTCAATACTGATTTTTCTGGCCTGAGGGCTTTTAAGGACAGTAGCCAACATAGCAACTCCATGCTCCGTAAAGGCGAACATCTCAGATCCTCCAGTATTGTATCCAGGGGGTATCACAGATTGTGACACCCCTTTGGCTATCAGATTGTTAGCTTCATCTCTGGTGAGCCGGAACATGAAATCTTCCGGGAAACTGTCTATGTTTCTCCTGACCGTCTGCCTTAAAGAGCGGTTTTCGACCCCATATAAGGACGCCAGGTCCAAGTCAATCATTACCTGAATGTTGCGGACCATATAGATTCTCTTCTCAATAGGTACGACACTTATTTGGTTGCAGGTTGCAACCGCTTTGTCAGGCGCTCCAATTATTCTCCCTTTTGCCATAGACTCAAATCAGTTTTGTCAAATATAAGTAAAGGAATTGGTTTCGCCTATACTTCGCCAAATTATTATGGCTACAACTCTCTGAGAATATCCACGATGTCCTGCCCTTTCGGAAGCCCGAGCCGTTTGCGCAGGCGCCAGCGGGCCATCTCTACGCTCCGGGGCGAGATGTTCATGATGTCTGCGATTTCCTTGGTCGAGAGGTTCAGTTTGGCGTACACGCAGATTTTCAGGTCGGTTTTGGAGATGCCGGGATATGCCATTTTCAACTTGTCCAGCATTCCGTCGTAGATGATATTGAAATACTCTTCGCTCTTTTCCCAGTCCGTCTCGTCCTCGAGGTAGGAATCTATCAGGTGTATGGTGTTTGCGGACACTTTCTTGATGTCCATGCTCCGTCGCATGGGGTCTGCCGATGCCAGCAACTCTTTGATTTCTTTCAGCTGGTTGTTGCGTTTGGCGTTGTTGAAGGTGATGTTGGCAAGCTCCTTCCCCTTTTCTTTCAGGTCGTTCCTGAGCCGTTCCTCTTCCATTTTGCGGAGCATCGCCTGCCTTTCCTTCTCCGCCTTGCGGGCATAATACTCCCGGATGCCGGCAGAGAGCAGAAGAATCACTCCCAGATAAAACAACAGCATCCACCATTTCAGGAACCAAGGGCGCAGGATGTGCAGGTCAAAACTGCACGACACTTCATGTCTGGCGGAGGAACGGAACTCTACCTGATAGTTCCCCGAAGGGAGAGAGGAAAGAAGAAGAGGATCCCGCAGGGGCGCCTTTTTCCATTCTTTCATCATGGGCAGAACCCTGTATTCGACATAGTCGTCGTCAATGTTTCCGCCCACGAAGAAGCGGACGGAATTCATGTCGAAGGGAACATCGGCCTGCCCTTCGGCGATGTCCGCAAGTTTCTGCCTATGCGTGCCCAGCATCTGGACCTGACTGAGGCTGATGCTTTCTTCAATGCTTCTCGGGCCGTAACTGATGCCCACTTCGTTCAGGAATCCGCATATGACCCCGTCTCCGAAAGCCCCGAGGCCGCTGGAATTGCGTATGTCGTCTTCACCGTACAGGATGCTCCCCATCTTGTGGAATTTCCCGTCCACTCCTTTTACTACCATCCCGCAGCCGGACGCGGACATGTACCACCATGCTCCGGTATTGTAAACCATGCTCTGTACCCCGTCTCCGCAAATGTCAAGGAGAACTTTCCCCTCGCTGCTCGGAACGAGGTCGCCCGTGGCGGGGTCGATTTCCCAGGCGTCGGAATTGCAGCAAAACAGCAGTCCTTCTTTCGTGTTGCAAGCGAAAAGCGGATCCCCTTCGTTGCTCACGAGGTTGAAATCCTTTCTCCCGACGACCTTCGAAAGCGTACTGTCGAGAGTAAGGCGGATGAATCCTTTGCGGCTGTCGCGCGCCCAGATGCGCCCTTCGGAATCGATATGTATGTTCCGGACGAATCCGTCGTAGTTCTCCACTGCATTCCGGAACCTGGGGCCACTGCCCTTGTCTTCGAAGATTGCGAGCCCGTTGTAAGTTCCGCAGACATAAAGCCCCGGAACGATATAGGGTTCAAAGCTCATTACGCCGGTCTCATTGTAAAGCGGAAAGAGGCTTCCGTCGGTCCTGCACTGGAACAGGCCGAGGTCGTGGGCGATGTATGCTTTGCCGTCAATGAGAGACAAGTTCCAGACCGAACCGGTGCTTCCGGGCACGGGGCTCAGGATGTCATCTTTATGGAGAAAGGCCCCTTTGTTCGAGCCGATGAGAAGAATCCCGGGTGCAAGCGGAACTGCCGCCCTGACGCGCCCCAGCTGCGGGTCTTCTATATAGTAGTCATGGGAACTGAAATCTATCCTGGCCGCTCCGGCTTCCATCCCTGTCCATATATCGCCATTGGCATCCCTTGCAACCGATAGGACCGTTGCTCCGGAGAACTGTTTTTCCATACGGAATTCCGGGCGAATGCGTCCGTCGGCATCCGTCAGGAAGATTCCGCCCTGGGTCGTTCCTACAAGAAGGGAGGTGCTGTCGTATCTTGTCAGGGAAAGGATTTTCGCCTTCGACAGGATTTCATTGCTCTGCCGGTGGAGTTCGTGAAGGCTGCCGTCGCTGCGCAGTTCCATCAGTCCGGTCCTTTCGAGGCCGACTATGGTCTTCCCCGAAAAATCGACCATTTCCATGATACGGTCGTCGGCGGAACAGACTTTAGCGAGGCTTCCGTCCGGCAGGATTTCGAAAAGGATGCTCCCGTCCTGGACGAATATGCGCCCCTTCATCCCATGCATGTAGCGGAACTGATTTTCGGGCAGTATGCTTTCCACGCTTCCGTCGGAAGGATTATATATGCAGATGCGCTCGTAGCTCTGGAAGAACACTTTCCCGTCCGCCGCAATCTTTGTCCGCCAGAAATCCCGGTTCCTTCCGGAGTCGGTGTTGTCGTTCACGGGATGATAAGCCATCCTGCCGGTATCTTCCTTTTCCCACCATCCGAAACCGTTCGAGGACGCGGAATAGAGCCTTCCGGAAGCAGGGTCGAATTCCAGGCTGCGTATCGAACCCGGATTTCCGGAACTCTGGCGTGCGAGCCTGGAACCGTTGTACATGAAGAGTCCGTCGTTGCTTGCGAGGAAGGTTACGGGGGAGGGAAATGCTTCGTGCGCTCCGGCGTTCACGCAGCTGATGCTCCAGACCTGCGAGCCGGATATGATGTTCTCGCTGTCGGACACCTTTGCAATCTTGCGGAAACCGGCGGCTTCCTGCCCGGAGGCGATGCTTTGCCAGGCCGTCAGCAACAGCAGGGGAAGTATCTTGAGACAAAACTTTGACATTTCTGCAAATATAAGAAAATAAGCCGATAACAAAGCAAGTAGGGCTTTTGTAGGGGTGGATTTATTGCATGCGTATATGCGTGTACTTATATTTGCACCGACCAATACCGCAAACAATGATAACACAAACCATAATTATGAGTAAAAAACTGTTTTACGAAGTTCCTCTCGCAGTCGAGGTGGATCTTCTGCAGATGAATCCCATCTGTACTTCCGGTAGTCTCGAAGGTTTTTCCTCCACTGACGAGGACTTTGACGCATTTGTTTCTTTTTAATTCTGTAGCCTTATGAAAAAGACCATTTTCGTTTTTGCGGCGGCAATCGCATTATTTGCATCTTGCAACAAAGAGGCTGCACAGCCTGAAGGAAACCAGAGCAGTACTGACGGACAACTTGTTCAGCTCACCTTTACAGCTTCCCCCGAATCCCTTACCAAGACCGCTTTCGGCGAAGGCAGGGATGTAGTCTTCAAACCCGGCGAAGAAATCAGTATTTTTGCAAACGGAACCAACTATAAGTTCACTACTGAAGAAGGTGGCGCAATCGCCGAGTTCAGCGGAACAGCAGCTGTCGCCGACAAGTATTATGCACTTTTCCCTTATTCTGCCGACGCAACCATCGATGGCGGAGTCATCAAGGGAGTAACGCTCAACAAGACTTCCGACGGAACCGCTGTCGGAACATACAATTCCAAGAAGGCCATAGCCGTGGCCGTTTCGGACAATACCAACCTTGTTTTCAAGCAGGTTTGCGCCCTTCTCAAATTCACGGTTCCCGCAGATGTCACCGACCTCTCGGAAGTAGTGGTTTTCAACAGGGCTTCTGCAATCACCGGTTCCCTGTCCGGAACATTCAATGTTACCCCCAATGCGGATTCGGCTCCTGCCGTTGAGGTTACTGCTGCCGAAGGCGACCCTCACCAGTGCGGCGCAAGCAGCGATGGCGACTATTTCGCTCCCGGCGACTATTATATCCCCGTCCTGCCCGCTTCCATTACTCAGGGTGTCGACCTCAAGCTTTCCTTCTCCGGACTTACCGGGCGTGCTTTCAACTCCAATGTCGTCAATCTTCAGTCCGGTAAAGTGTACAGTCTCGGAACCATTGCAAGAACCGACAGGTTCGTGTACAACTCATTTGAGAACAACGATTTCCAGGCAGAGTATACCGGCAACACCATTGCAGGTGCGAGTGTCATGAGCATTGTTTCGAATCCTTATCAGACATCCGTGAACCATAGCGAATATGTAATGGTGAACGACATGCATACCGACGACTGGGAAAATTCCGGATACTTCCAGACCGACATCAAGGCCGCCAAGTTCCCTCAGGCCGTGCGTGACAAGTTTACCAAAATCAGCATGGAAATGTACTGGGGAACCGACAAGATTTATCCCC
>JAFUGJ010000084.1 GCA_017469425.1 Bacteroidales bacterium | reverse complement strand
TGGAAACCGTTACACCTTCCGGAACTGCGCTGAACGGGTCGAAATTCTCAACCAGCGCCCTGTCCTTCGATGCGGCCATGAGGAAGGAATAGGCAGGAGTTCCATCGGAGTTGCCGGTTACTTCAAAACTGAGGTCGAGCCTGTTTGCACTGGCGGAAGATGTTATTCCCGTGACTTTTGCCGGAGGTTCCGGGCTGGAATAGGCAAAAGCACCCATTGCGTCCACGAGCGGCCCTATCTGTGAGCCTGCAGGCAGAATGTCCTGATTGGCACCGCCGATGAGTTTGTCGATGAGCTGGTCGTTGGTGAAACCTCTTCCGCCGTAGTACGACAGGAGCAGCGCCGCCACGCCCGTTACATTGGGGCAGGCCATCGAAGTTCCCTGCAGACGGGCGTAGGAATTGTCGGGATATGTGCTGAGGATTTCGGTGCCGGGAGCCGCTATGTCCACCCATGGGCCATAATTCGAGAAGGATGCCCTGACGCCGTTGGCATCAGTGGCCCCTACTGCAATTACGGGCTCATAGTTCGCGGGAGCCCCATTCTTTATGCCGTCGTTTCCGGCGGCAAAGAAAACCACGCCACCGGCCATGGGGCCTGTCTGGTTGCCGTTTTCATCGTATCCGGCATACTTGATGAAATAATCCACGGCATCTTTGTCTTCGTACTGTATGTTTGCGGCGAGCGCCCTTGTGAGTTCATCGCCTGTGAGTGTGCCGTTGCCGTCGGAGTCATAGTCATATCCCCAGCTGTTGTTGATTATGCAGGCACCATGGTCTGCGGCCCATTTGATTGCCGCAGCGGTATCTCCGCCCCGGTCCTTGCCGTCCACCGTCTTGAAAATCTGGCACGAAAGAAGCTTTACTCCCTGGATTCCTGCGGCGGCATTGCCTCCTGCGATACCGCTGACTCCCAAGCCGTTGCCGCTTATGGCGGCGATGGTTCCGCCGACATGGGTGCCGTGAGTGTGGGCGGTAATGTTAAATCCGTTGTCAACAAAACTCTTGCTTCCTTCGGCACCTCCCGGAATCACGACTCCGGCAAGGTCTTCATGGTCCGTCTGTACTCCGCCGTCGATGATGCCCACGATGACCGAACTGCTTCCCACAGTGTAGTTCGCCCATACGGGTTCCACATTAATGCTCACTGTAGGCGTCTTACCGTCGCCGAGATGCCACATCATCGGAAGGTAGGGGTCGTTGAATAGCGCGGTGTTCTTGATCTTGCGTACTTCTTCGCTGATTTCCACTCCGGGAATGTCGAGCAGTTCCACGGCTGCTTTGGTTGCGACTACAGGAGCATCGTATTTGATGCGGTACCACCTGTGAAGCCCGGCCTTGCGGGTCCTTTCTTCGAATTTTCCTGCATCAGGGAATACCCGTTCTATCGAACTGATTTGCAGGGAACTTTCAAGGATGCCGCCTTTTTCAATGCGGGCTGCCAGCTCTTCGTCAAGCTTGACTGAGAGTTCTCCTTGTATGAATTCGCTTTTTTCTTCCTGCATGTTGCTTTCCGGAACCTGCCCTTTTTCTTTTGCACATGCGAAGAACAGCAGCAGGACGGAAAGAATTGACAAAGTATTTTTCATCGGGGATTTTTTAGCCAAAAAGGGTGCCGGCATCAACCGGCGCCCTTATTTGATGAAGTTCAATTAATTAGCTTATTCGGTAATTTCCTCTTTGAATGTGATGGTGCAATCTTCGTCGAAGTAGCCATACACTCCGTACCAGGACCAGCTGCCAGAGCTGCCGTTGTAGATGTCAACTTCGATTGCTCCCGACTTCACGCCGGAGATTGTCGCCTTCTTGTCGGTAACGCTGCACTGGAATACCAGAGGTTCCGCACCGGAATTGCCGCCTCCGAACAGCGCCCATGCGAGAGGAACTGTCCTGTCGACATACCCTACGAGGCCGCCGAAATAGGTTCCCGACGCTTCGTCGCCGTAAACGGTTCCGTCGAAGGTAAGGGTGTTGTTCGAGTAGTTGTAGGTTCCAACCAGAGGAATGTTGAATGCTCCGAACCAAGGGCCTGTGGCAACATACACGGCAGGTTCCACCTCAATGAACTGGATGTCGAAGGGGTCGCCGAGTCCGTCGGCAAAGGCGTCTTCGCCCAGGTCTTCGGAGGTGTAAGGCTCAAGGGTATAGACCGCATTGACAAAAGATATGTCGGGATGGGCGCCCGGGATGTAGACGGTCATGGTGTCAACCTCGCCGAGCAGGCCGTCCTTGCTGATGGCTGCGGTGCAAATCTGATAGTATTCCTTGAGTACGCACTTTACATTCACATCGGTGGAACTTTCGTCGCCCTTGATGATTGCCTCGGACTGGAAGGTTCCCGATACGGACTTGGTCACGATGTCGTATGCGCTGGGAATGTTGGCATAGTCATAGGAGTCTGCGGTGTAGATGACATACGCATACGAGAGGGCGTCGGACGACGGGGTGAGCTTGAGGGTGAATTCCACATCGGAATCATCGGTCACCTCAACGGCCACGGTAGGTTTTTCCTTGCCCCTGTTGGCGGTGTTCGGGTTCTGGTCCTTTTCGCAGGATGCTGCAAGAAGGGCGGAACCGAGCGTAAGAGCTGCAAGTATATATCTTGTTTTCATATTCTTTCTTGTTTTGAATCGTGCAAATTACTCAAGAGAATAGCCTTCATTCTGCTCACCCTCGAACTGGGGATTCGCTTCCATTTCGGCGGTAGGGATGGGCCAAACGAATTTAGGGCTGTCGGCGGGGAGGGAAATATCCTTGCCAAGGTCCTGAATCATGGTGGGGTCCTGGCCTGCATCGCGGCTGAATCCGATATGGTAGCGCTTGATGTCGAAGAGGCGGAAGCCTTCGCCGAAGAGCTCGCGTACGCGCTCGTTGCGGATTTCGGTTTCGAGGGCCGTTCCGCTGAGGGTGGCGGGGGTGAGTCCGCGGGCAGTCTGCAGGAGCCCGAGGTACTTGTTGGCGTTGGTCTCGTCATTGTTCTCGTAGGCCGCCTCGGCTGCAATGAGGTATTGCTCGGCTACGCGGAACACCTTGGGACGGTTCACATAGCGCGAAGCTGCCGAGGTGTTGAGGGCGGGATTGCCGGGGTACTTCACGAGAATGGTGAGGTTGCCCACATTGCCGCGGATGTTGATGGCGCGGTTTGCAAAGTATGCGTCGTAGCGGATGTCGTTGGCGGAGTCATAGAGGTCGAGTACCCACTGCTCGGGGAAGTACTGGGGGTCATCCTGTCCGGCTGCGCCGCTGGTGTTGTGGATGAAGTAGCTGTTGGCCGAACCGCCGTCGGAAGAATCCACGATGATGGGCTGCCAGATTACTTCGGTAAGGTTGTCGTTCACCCAGCCGTCGGCATATTTCGCAGCGTT
The DNA here is from genome assembly GCA_017469425.1 of Bacteroidales bacterium. Lineage (GTDB taxonomy): Bacteria > Bacteroidota > Bacteroidia > Bacteroidales > UBA932 > Cryptobacteroides. The sequence goes on along the minus strand of JAFUGJ010000084.1, from coordinate 340 downwards.
GCTTACCAGTGCATATGCCGGGGCGTCGGCAAGTGCGGATGCCGCGTTGTATGCGGTGGTATAGTCATGCTTCGTGAGAGCCACGCGTGCCTTGAGGGCCTGTACGGCATCTTTCGATACATAACCGTAGTTGGCGCTGCCTTCGGTCGTGACGAAACGCTCGGCTTCCTGGAGGTCCTTGTCAATCTGGAGATAGGTATCGGCAAGGGTTCCGCGGTGAGGGTACTTGCTTGCGTCGCCCGTAGGAGCGTATTCGGTAACCACGGGAACTCCGAATACCGATGCTGCGGTGGCAGGGTCGTAGTCCTTGCAGAAGTACTGGGTGAGCCTGTAGTACAGG
>JAFUGJ010000050.1 GCA_017469425.1 Bacteroidales bacterium | reverse complement strand
TGAAATATGCGTCGAAGAATTGCATCACCCGTTCGTCGGAGGTGGCATTATAGTATTGCTGCATCACTTTCAGCATCACTATTCGAGGCCACCAGTCGAGAGGCATGCCCCGATGCAGGCCCTCCACATAAGGGTATCCCTTGTCAGGGCCGAAGAAACCGTCTTCCCTCTGGCTTGCTAGCGCCCATTCCACCCAGCGCTGCGCCTTGTCTTTAAGTGTTTGGTCGTCAAGGATGTATGCGAGTGGGAGCAGCCCGTCTATCCAATAGGGGCCGCGCTCCCAGCGGTCGCCTTCGCCGCCAAGCCAGCCGTTGTCGTCGCCCATTACCTGCGGGTAGCTTTCGTCGAGCGTGGCAGTAATGCCGTCACGCTGGCGCTCCAATATCTCGCGCAGCCATCCCTGAGGTTTTATGGCTCCGAGCGGCAATTCTTCGTATGCCCGGCTGAGTCCGGCATCCCTGGTGCATGCCGCGCACACAATGGCGGCGATGACGATAAGAGCTTTTCTCATCCGCACTATTCGGGCTTGTAGCTGTCTTTGAGCGAAACGGTCTTGTTGAACACGGGCTCTGCGGGAGTGCTGTCGGCATCCTTGATGTAGTAGCCGGTGCGTTCGAACTGGACGGCGATTCCGGAGGCATCGTCCAAAAGGGCGGGTTCGGCGAAGGCTTTCGCGACCACGAGCGAGTCGGGATTGAGGAAGTCCTTGTAGTCTTTGTCTTCAGGCACCTGGCTCATGTCGGCGAGGGTGAATAGGCGGTCGTAGTTGCGCAGGGTGATTTCCCGTGCATGGGCGGTGCTAACCCAGTGAATGGTTCCCTTTACGGAACGCCATTCTCCGGCACCCGGGCGGGTGGAAGGGTCGTAGGTGCAGCGCAGTTCCGTGATGTTGCCGTCGGCATCCTTCACGACTTCTTCGCACTTGATGATATAGGTGTATTTCAGGCGCACTTCTCCGCCGGGTTTTAGGCGGAAGAACTTCTTGGGAGCATCCTCCATGAAGTCGGCACGCTCGATATAGAGCTCCCGGGTGAAGGAAACTTTTCTGGCGGCGCCTTCGGGCTCTGCGGGATTCAGGGGGCAGTCGAACCATTCCACCTGCCCTTCGGGGTAGTTGGTGATGGTGAGCTTTACGGGGTCCTGCACCACCATGTAGCGATTCGCACGGGCGTTGAGGTCCTGCCGGACGCACCATTCGAGGAGCTGGATATCCATGAGCTGGTCGCGCTTGCTCACGCCTATCTTGTCGCAGAACATCTTGAGGGCTTCCGCAGTGTAACCGCGGCGGCGCACTCCGCAGAGCGTAGGCATGCGGGGGTCGTCCCATCCTGCCACGAGCCCTTTCTGCACCAGTTCGAGCAGCTTGCGCTTGCTCATGAGGGTGTAGGTGAGGTTGAGCCTTGCAAATTCGTACTGATGGCTGGGGAATATGCCCAGGGTCTGGATGAACCAGTCGTAGAGCGGACGGTGCACATCGAACTCAAGCGTGCAGATGGAGTGGGTGATGTGCTCTATGGAGTCGCACTGGCCGTGGGTGTAGTCGTACATTGGGTAGATGCACCATTTGTCGCCGGTACGGTGGTGCGATGCGTGCTTGATGCGATAGAGGATGGGGTCGCGGAACATCATGTTGGGATGTGCCATGTCTATCTTTGCCCGCAGCACCTTGGCTCCGTCGGGATACTTGCCGTCACGCATTTCGCGGAAGATGCGCAGGTTCTCTTCCGGGGTGCGGCTGCGCCAGGGGCTCTCCTTGCCGGGAGTCTCCACGGTGCCGCGTCCGGCGCTGATTTCCTCCTGGGTCTGGTCGTCCACATAAGCGAGGCCGCGCCGGATGAGCTGTTCGGCCCACTCGTATAGCTGGTCGAAATAGTCGGAGGCGTAGAGCTCTTTCTCCCATTTGAAACCAAGCCAGGCAATGTCTTCCTTGATGGCGTCCACATATTCGGTGTCTTCCTTCGTGGGGTTGGTGTCGTCGTAGCGGAGATTCGTTTTGCCGCCATACTTCTGGGCGAGCCCGAAGTTGATGCAGAGGCTCTTGGCATGCCCCAGGTGAAGGTATCCGTTAGGCTCCGGAGGGAAGCGGGTGAGAATGGAATTGACTTTTCCGGACTTGAGATCGTCTTCGATTATTTCTTCGAGGAAATTCAGTTTGCGTTCTTCTTCCATAATTTGTATCTGTAATCAATCCACAAAATTATTGATTTTTCTCGAAGAATCCCTATTTTTGTAAGTTAAAAGTGTATTATTATGATTAAGTCGATGACAGGCTACGGAAAGGCGGAGGTGGCTCTGCCTGCCGGCAAACTCACCATAGAAATCCGTACACTCAATTCCAAATCCGCCGATATCAGCATCAAATCCTCGCTGCTCCCCAAGGACAAGGACCTTCTGGTGCGCCAGAAACTCGCCGATGCCCTGTACCGGGGCACGATCGATGTGTATGTGAATTTCGAAGCTTCGGGCGAGGGGGCTGCACGCGCGATTGACGAATCCCTTGTGCGGAGTTACTACAATCAGCTGACTGCGCTCCGAAGCAGTCTTCCCGGATTCGCCATGGGCAGTTCATCCGTGAACGACCGCATGAACAACGAGATTCTTGCTGCAATCCTGCGTTTCCCCGATGTGCTCGATGCGAAAAAGGCCGATGTGATAAACGACGAAAACTGGCCTCTCGTGGAGGCGGGATTCGACAAAGCTGTCGAGGCCCTTCAGGAATACCGGAGCAGGGAAGGGGAGGCTTTGTACAGGGATGTAATTTCCCGTGTCGAAAAGATACTCGAGCTGGAAGACATCGTGGAGTCGTTTGAAGGGGAAAGGCTTGCCGCCGTGCGCGAAAAGATTCTCAAGGGAGCCGAGGAAGCTGCCGTCAAACTCGACAAAGACCGTTTCGAACAGGAAATGATATTCTATCTGGAAAAGTTCGACATCAACGAGGAGAAGGTGCGCCTGCGCCAGCACTGCAAGTATTTCCGCGACACAATCGACTCTGAAAAATACCCCGGCAAGAAGCTGGGCTTCATAATTCAGGAGATGGGGCGCGAAATCAACACCACGGGCTCCAAGGCCAACCATTCCGGCATACAGCAGACGGTGGTGAAGATGAAGGATGAACTTGAAAAGATCCGCGAACAGTCAATGAACATTTTATAGTCAGTAGCATGGACAAGAACAGGGCAGAACTCGTGCGGGAAGCTTTCAAAAAGAAGGCCGTACCCGTGAATGCTCCCGAACGCGAGATTTCGCGTTATTATGGCGAGCTTGTTTTCAACCGCGACAAAATGCGCAGGTATCTGGATCCTGCCACCTGCGAGGCGCTTTTCAAGTGCATCGACGATGGCGTGGCCCTCGACCAGGGAACTGCCGACAAGGTGGCTGCCGGGATGAAGAAATGGGCTTTGGAACACGGCGTAACCCATGTCACCCACTGGTTCCAGCCCCTCACCGAAGGCACAGCGGAAAAGCATGATTCGCTCATCGAGTACGACGGCAAGGGCGGCGTCATCGAGAGTTTTACCGGCAAGAGCCTCGTGCAGCAGGAGCCCGACGCATCGAGTTTCCCCAACGGCGGCATCAGGGCCACTTTCGAGGCCCGCGGCTATACCGCCTGGGACCCGGCATCACCGGTGTTCATTCAGGACGACACCCTTTGCATCCCCACCGTGTTCATCTCCTACACCGGCGAAGCGCTCGACTACAAGACTCCTCTCAAGAAGTCGCTGAAGGCCGTGAGCGATGCGGCTGTTCCAATCTGCAAGCTGTTTGACCCCGAAGTAAAGAGGGTTTATGCCTACCTCGGCTGGGAACAGGAATATTTTCTGGTGGATGAGGACCTTTATGCCTCCCGCCCCGACCTCATGCTCACCGGACGCACCCTCATGGGGCACGCTTCCAGCAAGAACCAGCAGCTCGACGACCATTATTTCGGAGCGATTCCCGCACGGGTGGCTGCCTTCATGAAAGAACTTGAAATCGAAGGCTACAAGCTCGGCATTCCGTTGAAAACCCGCCATAACGAGGTGGCTCCCAATCAGTTCGAGTTTGCTCCCATATATGGGGAGATGAACCTGTCGAACGACCAGAACCAGCTGAGAATGACTGTGATGAACCGCGTGGCGCGCAAGCACGGATTTGTTGTCCTGCTGCACGAAAAGCCATTTGCC
>JAFUGJ010000049.1 GCA_017469425.1 Bacteroidales bacterium | reverse complement strand
ATATATGATACCGCCCTACGCACGCTTTCCTCCGAATTCGCCTTCAATGATGGCTGCGGTCTGCGCAATCTTCTCCTGCAGCACTTCGTCGGTAGTCGCTTCGCAGATGAAGCGCAGATACGGTTCGGTATTGGAAGGGCGTATATTGAACCACCATCCGTCGAACTCCAGGCGATAGCCGTCGAAGTCCATTACGGCAGTAGGAGTGTCGACAGCCTCGAAATGCCTCTTCACGGCCTCCATTGCCCCGGCCTTGTCTTCCACGCGGAAGTTAACCTCGCCGGAGTTCTTGTACTTCGTAAGTTCGTCAATCTGCTGGCTGAAGCTCTTACCGGCACGCTTGAGTGCGGCAACGATGCGCAGCACGATGATGCTCGCAAGCATGCCGCTGTCGGAGTAGAAGAAATCCTTGAAATAGTAGTGTCCGGCAAGTTCTCCGCCCCACAGGCCGTCGATTTCGCGGAGCTTGGGTGCAGCGAATGCACGGCCCACACGCCAGGTATGGAGTTCTGCGCCGTATTGCTGCAGATACTCGCCCACCGCCTTGGAGGAACGGATTTCCTGAAGCACGCGGGGTGCCTTCTCTCCCCTCTCGCCGCAGAAATACAGCGCCATCATGGCAATGATGAGGTCGGGAGCCACGAAACGCGCCTTGTCGTCCACGAACATCACGCGGTCGGCGTCGCCGTCGTAAATCACGCCCACATCGGCCTTGCTGCTTGCAACCAGGTCCTTGAGAGGCTGTACATTCTTGGGAATGAGCGGATTGGGCTCATGGTTGGGGAAACGCCCGTCGATGGTGTCGAAAAGCCACCGGGCATCATCATCCTTGTAAATTTCCTTTGCAAAAAGATTTGCCATGCCGTTGGAAAGGTCGAAAGCTATCTTCAGGTTGGAATAATCCCCTTTATACTTGCGGAGGAACTCGATATAATCGGGTTTGATATCGATTTCCCTCACCGTTCCCTTCTTTTCGGCGGGAGGCGTGGGCCGACCTTCGTCTATCCATTGTTTGATTTGTCCGAGACCGGTATCAAGGCCCACGGGAAGCGCATTTTCGCGCGAAACTTTCATGCCGTTGTACTCGGCAGGGTTGTGCGATGCGGTTATCTGAACGGATGCCTTGTAGCCGTAATTGGCAGTTCCGAAATAAACGAGGGGGGTGCTGCTGAGACCGATATCGTCGACATCGGCACCTGCGTCGGTAATTCCCTTTACGAGATAGTCGTGAACCTCGGGAGAGGAAACGCGGCAGTCGCGACCGACGAGAACCTTGTCGGCAGAAAGAAGTTGCGGAAGGAAATACCCTACCTTGTAAGCGGTATCCTTGTCGAAATCCACATTATAGATTCCACGGATGTCGTATGCGTGAAATGCGCCCATATCAAAAAAGTTTTAGCGTTAAAAATCAATTTATTCTGCCCCAAGCTTTTGCCTGGCATAATCCAAAGTAAGTCTGAAGGTTTTGCGGCGCGACGAAGGAGCTTCGTACATGGCGTCGTTCATAAGCCTTTCGCAGATGGAGCGCAGTCCTCTCGCACCAAGCTTGTTGCGGACCGCCGTATCCACGATGAGGTCCAGCACCTTGGGCTCAATCTCAAGCTTGATGCCGTCCAGCTCGAACAATTTTTCGTACTGGCGGAGGATGGCGTTTCGAGGCTCGGTGAGGATTCTCTTGAGCGCCTTGCGGTCGAGGTTGTCCAGATTCATGATAACAGGCAGACGGCCTATGATTTCGGGGATAAGCCCGAATTTGCGCAGGTCCTGGGCCTCCACATACTGCAGCAGGTTCTCCTTGTCCACCTTCTGCCTGTCGCCTGCTCCGAAACCTATCACCTTGGTATTCAGACGCTGGGCTATGATGCGGTCGATGCCTTCGAAGGCGCCTCCGCAGATGAACAGCACATTCTCGGTATTGAAATGGATGAACTGCTGTTCGGGATGCTTGCGCCCGCCTGCCGGAGGAACATTCACCACGCTCCCTTCAAGGAGTTTGAGCAGACCCTGCTGCACGCCCTCGCCGGATACATCGCGGGTGATGGAAGGATTGTCGCTCTTGCGGGAAATCTTGTCGATTTCGTCGATGAACACTATTCCCATCTCCGCCCGGGCCTGGTCGTAGTCGGCATCCTGGAGCAGGCGCACCAGAAGGCTTTCCACATCTTCTCCCACATAGCCTGCTTCGGTGAGCACCGTGGCATCCACGATGGCAAAGGGAACCATGAGCATCTTGGCGATGGTGCGGGCGAGCAGGGTTTTCCCCGTTCCGGTAGGGCCTACCAGCAGGATGTTGCTCTTTTCAAGCTCCACCCCGTCGGAGGAAGGTTCCACCACATTGTGCAGAATCCTTTTATAGTGATTGTACACGGCCACCGAGAGCAGTTTCTTCGCCCTGTCCTGCCCAATCACATACTGGTCAAGAAACGCCTTTATCTCTTTAGGCTTGGGTATCCGGGTATTCTCTGCCATTACTTCCTCTCCTTTTTAAGTATCCTGTCCACCATTCCATAAGCAAGGGCTTCGTCGGCACTCATCCAATAGTCGCGGTCGGCATCGGCAAAAACCTTTTCGAAAGTCTGCCCGCTGTGCGAGGCAATGATGCGGCACAGTTCGTCGCGCGTCTTCTCAATCTCCTTGGCGGCTATAAGTATGTCCGAAGCCTGCCCCTTGGCACCCCCGAGGGGCTGATGGATAAGCACGCGACTGTGCGGCAGCGCGGAACGCTTTCCCTTCGTGCCTGCGCAGAGCAGGATGCTGCCCATGGAGGCGGCCATGCCGGTGCAGATGGTGGCCACATCAGGAGCTACCAGCTGCATGGTGTCGTAGATGGCAAGTCCGGCGCTGACGCTTCCGCCGGGGGTGTTCAGGTAGATGGAGATGTCGGAATCGCTGTCGGTGGCATTGGCGAGGAAGAGCAGCTGGGCCTGCACGATGTTCGCCACATCATCGTCGATTGGAACCCCAAGGAAGATGATGCGGTCCATGAGCAGGCGGCTGAACACATCCATCGATGCAACATTCAGGCGTCTTTCCTCTATGATGGTAGGATTGATGTACGAATCCATCCAGCCGCCGTAACGCTGCAAGGTGGCGGAACCCACCCCGAACTCCGAACGGGCAAACTTTTCAAAATCGGAGGATGACATAATTACTTGAGTTCGCGGAATTTCTCGGAAGTGATTTTCTTTGCCTTGAGGGTGATTTCCTCCTTGAGCTTTCCGAGAACCTTGTTGTCCTCAACCTGCTCCACAAGGCGGTCGATCTGCTTGCGATCCTGCATGATATTCTGCACGGCATCCTTCAGGATTTCGGCAGGAACATTGCCCATTCCGTACATTGCATACTGGTACTGCACGAATCCGAAAGCCGCATCCTCGACATCCTTCTGCTCAACCTTGAAGTCGTATTTGCGCATGAGGGCAGTGCGGATGAGCTGCCAGCGGAAGTCGGAAAGGAAGCCTTCGAAATCCTTCTCTATGTCTTCCTTGCTCACTTTGCCGCCGTTGGCCTCGAAGAGCCAGCGCTTCATGAACGCCTCTGGAAGGTCGAACTTGGTCTTTTCCACGAAATGGTCGCGGATGTCCTTGCTGAGCCTCCACTCCGACTGCTGTGCATATTCGCCGCCAAGACGCTCGTCCAGTTCCTTTTCGATGTCCTCGTCGCTCTTCTCTTCCTTCTTCTCCTCATAGTACTTCTTGAGGTTGGATATCATCTCGGCCTTGTCCTTTGCGGAAGCGCTGATGTTGTATTTGTTCACCACATCCTCCTTCGAAACCTCGACCTCGAATTCAGGATAGGTCGCAATGTCGAATACGAAGGTGAAGGCGTTGCCGTCCTTCCACTCGATTTCGGGCTGGTTCTCGCTTCCGAGAGGCTCGCCAAGGACATTCAGTTTATTCTCCTCGATAAAATCCTGCAGACCCTTGGAAATCACTTCATTCACACTCTCCGCAAGCACCTGGTCGCCATACACCCGGCGCACCAGCGAATCGGGAACCATTCCCTTGCGGAAGCCTTTGAAGTCGGCAGTGCGGCGGCGCTGGGCGAACTTCTTGCGTTCAATTTCACTGTAATCTTCTTTCTCGATTCCGAGGGTGAGTTCGATGTTCAGGGCATCGATTTGTTTTTTCTCTACTTTCATTACTTCAAAAATCTTATGAATTTATTCTTTTGTTTCGGATATTCTATACGCTCATGATACATCTGGGCGAGATAATTCTTAATCGTGGCCTTGACTATGCCGAGGTCTTTCACGCTGATTTCGGCTTCGTCGAACTGGCCCTCCTCCTGCTTGCCCGCCACGATGTTTTCCACGAAAGCGTCGAACGATGCAGGAGAGTAGTCCCTGAGCGAACGGGCTGCGGCTTCGATGCTGTCGCAGAGCATGATGATAATCTGCTCCCGGGTGACGGGCTTGCGTCCGGGATAGCGGAAATCTGCTATCGCCCCGGGGTCTCCGCCCTGCTCAAGGTATTTATTGTAGAAGTACCTCACCACGGTGGTGCCGTGATGGGTAACTATGAAGTCGCGTATGATTGACGGAAGGCGGTGTTTTGCCGCAAGTTCGTCGCCGTCGGAAACATGACGCATGATGTCCTGTGCGCTCTGCTGTGGCGTGAGGTCCTGATGGTATCGGCGGACCCTGTCGGCGGCGAGGGCGGACTCGTTCTCCACGAAGCACATGGGATTGAGCATCTTGCCTATGTCGTGATAGAGTGCACCCGCACGCACCAGCTGAACATTGGCACCTATCGCTCCCGCAACCGCATCGGCCATGTTCATCACCTGGAGCGAATGTTGGAAGGAGCCCGGCGCCTTCTGTTCCAGCTCGTGAAGCAGGGGGTTGGAAGTGTCGCAGAGTTCGCTCAGCCTATAGACGGAAACCAGGTTGAAGATGCGTTCGAAAAGATAAGAGAGCGGATACCCCGCCACGCAGAGGAAGGCCGAAATGAGCAGCGAAACGCCCACCCTTATGATATTTCCTTCGGCAAGGTCGGTGAAGCGGCAGCCGAGGAACACGACAAACAGCACCAGGAAGGTAATGAAGGCATTGAGGAACTGCCTCCAGCCCTTGTTGAAATAGTGGAAGCTTACTATCGACACGCATCCCCCCACAAGGAAGATAAGGAACACGGCCCGTCCGCTGTCGGCATAGAGCATCAGGGGAAGCAGGCATATTGCATAGACGCTCACAACCAGCCGGTTGTCGAAGAAGGCTTCCAACAACAGCGCGCACAGCACGAAGGGGAACACATACACCAGGCCCGGGTCGGAACGAGGAAGCATTATCGCCACCACCGTAAAGACGCTGAAGATGAGCAGAAGATACAGATACTTCCCCCAGTTATTGAAAATCCCGGGGTTGAATGCAGCGACGGCAAAATAAAACAGTACGACAAGCACGAGGGCAATCACGAGATTGCCGAGCCAGAACAGCACTCCCGGGCCGCTGGCGCCCATGTTGGAAGCATATTCCTTCTCGTACGAATCTATCATCTGCGCGATTTCGGCGGTTACCAGTTCGTCTTTCCCCACTATCAGCTGCCCGGCGCTCACATAACCCGCAGTGGGAGAAATCTCTACGAACGATTCGGCTTTTACGAGTTCTGTGGTCTGGCGGTCGTAGTTGAGGTTGGGCACTAT
>JAFUGJ010000083.1 GCA_017469425.1 Bacteroidales bacterium | reverse complement strand
GATACAAAGTTAGGAAAATTTTTCCGTATTACGGAATGTAATATTTCCACGATTTGCACTTCGCTTTCGAAATGCCCCACATCGGCCAGCATAAACCCTTCCGGCACAAAGAAATGATGATAGCTGATGTCGCCGCAAAGGTAGAGCTGCGCCCCGCTTGCAAGGGCGTTGCCAATCAGGGACGAACCCGACCCTCCGCACACGGCGACGGTACGGATTTTCCCTTCCATGGGGGCGGAAGTGCGCAGGCACGAAAGGCCGAAAACCCGTTTCACGAGAGCCACGGCTTCGCTGGCGGAAAGCTCTTCAGGAAGCTCTCCCACCGCCCCGAGGCCCACTCCCGGGGCTTCTTCGCAGAGGATGCGCACATTCAGCAGGCCCAGCCTTGCAGCCATGGCTCCGCTCACCCCGTCGGGCACCTTGTCGGCACTCGTATGGGCGGAATAAACGGCTACGCCTGAACGGATTGCAGCAATCACCGCTGCTCCCACGGGATTGTCAGGGTCTATCCTGGAAAGTGGATGGAAAATCAGGGGATGATGGGTCACTATCATGTTGCAGCCCCTGCGGACGGCTTCTTCCACAAGTTCAGCTGTGCAGTCGAGCGCGAGCAGCACTCCGCTCACTTCCTGCCCGGGCGAGCCAAGCTGCAGGCCGGTATTGTCCCAGCTTTCCTGTATGGAAGCCGGGGCGAATTCTTCAATTGCACGGACTATGTCGCTTACTCTCATAATGCCTTGCGTATTTCCATGAGCTGGGTGCGGATGTCCTTGAGCGATTCGAGGGCTTTCACGCGTTTGTCAACGCTGCTCTTGTCGTCCTTGAGCTGCCTTGCGGCGCCTTCAAGCGTAAGCCCTTTGTCCTTGACGAGATAATGAATCTGCTTGAGGGTAGCAATGTCCTCGGCGGTATAGCGGCGGTCGCCCTTGGTCGTGCGCGAAGGCTTCAGGAACTTGCCGAACACGGTGGTCCAGTACCGCACGAGCGACACATTCTCGCCCAGCTGCGAAGCGGTTTCACCTATGGTATAATACAGCTTTTCCATATATTAATCCATTGATTGACGGGTATTTATCGACATGAAGAGGATATTGGCATAGTCCTTTGGCGCAATGCTTCCGAAAAGGAAGTCCACGGGATTGCAATACTGCCCTTCCTTGAGCACTTCGTAGTGAAGGTGCGGTGCATACGAATTGCCGGACATTCCCACCGAGGCTATGCGGGAGCCCTTGCGGACTTTCTGCCCCACGCTCACATAGATTTCGCCAAGGTGCAGGTATCTGGTGGTATAGTCCCCGGCATGCTGTATGGAGAGCACATTGCCGTCGCCCTTGGACGCGCGCACGACCTCCGTCACGGTGCCGTCGTCAGGAGCCTTCACAGGAGTGCCCTGGGGCACAATCACATCCAGTCCGTGATGCTCCACATCCACTTTGTAGAAAGGATTGAGGTGCATGCCCGCAGAGGCGCCGACCTGCGGATAGGACACATCGGAAACGGGCATTGTCATGGGGGGAATAATGGCATTCCCGGACCCGAGCATGCGGTAAATACGCTCAAAAGATGCATCGACCTCGGAAGCCACGCCGAGCAGCGCGTCGGCCTTCCGGGTCGTATAAGTCACTATCTTGGCGTCCGGGATGGTATCGGCCCCGAAAGCAAAATCCAACCTGCTTACAGGGTCCATCTCCGGAGCCTTGGTATGGAAGACCTCTTCGTATATCCTGGAGTCCTTCTGCTGCAGGACCGCCACGGCATCTTCCAACAACTTCTGGCGCTGCGGAAGCTCTGCATAGGCCTTTTCGTACATCTTGTTTTCGGTCCTGAGAAGTTTCTCGGTGTCGGTGCTCACGAACAGCGAAGTAATGAGGTAGAAAAGGATGAAAAGCGACACCGACACCAGCAGCACCCCCAGCACCACGCGAAGCACCGACCATACAGAATGCGTAAACTTGCGCATTCCCATGGCGGCGGCGTCGAATGTGTAAATCTTGCGTCTCATCTTCCGTGCTTTTTAAGGAGTTCCAGGGTGGAACTGGTCTTGGGTGCATTTTCCTCGCTGCGCCGGGCAATCATCGCCTGGTATTCCTCGGTGCTCATGTCGAGATTCATGAAGCTGTAGGGATTGATGGCGCTGCCCTTGTACAGCACTTCGTAGTGCAGATGCGGACCGGTGGCCTTGCCGGTTTTCCCGACGGCTCCGATTTGGTCGCCGCGATATACCTTCATGCCTTCCGCCACATCCATGCGGCTGAGGTGGGCATATCTGGTCTTGTAGCCGAAACCATGGTCGACGACAATTTCGTTGCCATAGCCGGAGAAAGAGTAGTTTACGGTTACCACGACACCGTCGCCGGTCACATAAACCGGATAACCCTGCGCCGCGGCAAGGTCCTGCCCCGAATGGAAACGCGTGCCCCCGTACACGGGGTCGGTGCGATAGCCGAAGGGGCTCGCAAGATGATAGGCATCCTTCTTGGGGAAAATCGGAGGCACTGCAGGGATGTGGGAAATCATGTCGCCCGCATTCAGTGCGATGCCATAAACCTCGTCGAGGGCGTTGGTCTGCACATAGGCCCTTTTCAGGAGGCTGTTCAGCCTCGAAGTCAGCTTGTCGTCTTCGGGGTTCGCTATCATGTTCTTCGCGTCCTCCGGAATCACATTGAGGCCGAATATCGACCTGTAAACATTGTCATCGCGGTCCTCAATTCCCTTCAGGGCCTCTTCGTAGAGGTCCAGCTGCCTGGTGGTCAGGGCGATTTTCGACTGCCAGCGGGCATTCGCCTTTTTCAGCCGGGCGGTCTTCGGAAGGTCCAGGCCGAGCACCGAAGTATAGAGCCAGATATAAAAAAATCCCAGGGCTATGCCAAGTGCCGCAATCCCCGCCACGCGAAGCCAGCGTTTGTAACGGGGTTCTTCGCGGACCTCGTACATAAGCGTAATGGGATTGAACACATACCTGGCCATAGCCTACACGAAATTGTAAGATTCTATCTCCCTGAACCCGCGCAGGAAAGCATCGGCGGCCATGCGTTTCTTGCCCGCAAGCTGCAGTTCCTTAACTTCGACGAAGCCGTCGCCCGCCCGGACCAGGAGGCGCTTGCCGTCGGATACGATGCCTCCATGCGGCAAACTGCCCGTACTGTCAAGCGGATGCACGGAGAGTATCTTCACATCGGTGGATTTTCCGTCGCGCACGAGCGTGGTCCATGCCGAAGGGTAAGGGTTAAGTCCGCGCACCAGATTGTGGATGTCCTGCGCCGGACGGCTCCAGTCGATGCGGGTATTTTCCTTTGTGAGTTTCGGGGCGGATTTAAGAACTTCGGAGCCCTGGATGAAGGAGCGCTGCACGCGGGTTTCCACATTGCGCTGTATGATGCCTTCCGTGGTTTCCACGACAAGCTTCGCGCCCACTTCCATGAGGCTGTCGTGCAGGTCGCCCGCCGTGTCGTCGGGGCCGATGCGCACTTCGTGCCTGAGGATGATGCCACCGGTGTCGATGTCCTTGTCTATCATAAAGGTAGTGACGCCGGAAATCTTTTCTCCGTTGATTACAGCCCAGTTGATTGGCGCGGCTCCCCTGTACTGCGGAAGCAGGGCGGCATGCAGGTTGAAAGTGCCGAGTTTTGGCATCTGCCATACTTCTTCGGGAAGCATGCGGAAGGCCACCACCACGAACAGGTCGGCCTTCCATGCAGCGAGCTGCGCGAGGAATTCAGGGTCCTTGAGTTTGAGTGGCTGGAGAACGGGGATGCCATGCTCCACCGCATATTTCTTTACGGCGCTTTCGTGCACCTCAAGCCCGCGGCCGCTGGGTTTGTCGGCAACGGTGACTACGCCCACCACTTTATATTTACCCTTGACCAGGGCATCCAGCGATGCCACGGCAAATTCCGGCGTACCCATGAAGACGATGCGGGTCGGACGGAAGAAACGGGTGAATTTGCTTTTGAGTTTACGCCATCCTGTCATAAGATTGTCATTGTTGAACAGGGTCGCATCCTTGATGGCCCTGGAAGTCAGATAAGCCCCTATGGGGCCTAACACAAGAGCCGACACGAAGGCTCCGAGCGGAGCGGTGACGGCGCCGTCGCGGGCGAGTTTCGTGCCGGTAATGTCCACCACCCAGTAAAGCACGAAGAACAGCACCGAGATGATGGCACTCACGCCCAAAGCTCCCTTGCGCACGAAAGCCCCGAGGGGTGCACCTATGAAAAAGAGCAGCAGGCACGCCAGAGCCTGTGCAAATTTCTTATACAATTCGATGTCGGTGCGCCGCAGATAAAAATAATGCTCGTAAACCTCGTTGCCGTAAGACATCACCGTGGACTGCATCCTTTCCGCAGTTTCGACCGCCTTTTTGTACGACTTGCTCTTCCTGCCTGCGGATTCCCACTTCATGTATGAAGCATCGGAAAACAGTTCCGCCTCGAGGATTTTCGAGTTGCGGGCCGTGTCGAGCTGGGTCTTGAGCGAGAAACCGCTGTTTGATGCCAACTGCTGGTAGCGGTCGTGCATGACCCCGGACACAAGTTCCGTAAGCGAATCCTTCCTCTCCGAAAGCTGGCTCAGGCGCATGGCCTTGGCCTGGTCGCCGAAGCGGCTGCTGTCCGACTTCTGGAACGAGTAATTCTTGAGGGGAATTATCATCTCCTGCCTCTCGAAGTCGATGTGCTGCAGTTCGCGGGTGGTGTCGCGCAGTTTGCGCGTATTGCTTTCCTGATAGTTGGAGCCGTTGTAAAGGGTGAAAGTGAGGTAGTCCTTGTTCTTGCTCATCTTCATAAGGGCGGAATCGGCAAGGGTTACCGAGGTATTGCCCTTGTTGGACGAATGGTCGTACACCATCACTCCGTACATCATGCCGCTTTTCTTGTCCTGCGATTCGGTGCGGAGCACATAGCCGTCGATTCCGTCGTAAAAAGTTCCTGCGGGAATCTTGATTTCGTTTTTGGTCTTGCCGATGTCGTCGCGCAGGGTGTATATTTCGTTCCATGCGACAGGCACGAGGTTGTTGCCCACATAGAAGGCTCCGACGCTGATGAAGGCCGAAGCAATCATGAGGGGAAGCATGACCCTCGAAAGCGAAACTCCTGCGCTCTTTATGGCCATGAGCTCATTGTTGTCGCCCATCTGCCCCATTACCAT
>JAFUGJ010000048.1 GCA_017469425.1 Bacteroidales bacterium | reverse complement strand
TGCTGCTTCGGATCATCGCAGAACGGGAATTCCATCGTTTTCATCGCCTCCTGCAGGTCTGCGGGCTTGCAGCCGAGCTCGACAAGGCGGTTCAGGACCTCCTCAGCCTCCTCCCATTCCTCTTCGGCCTCTTCTTTCCATTTGTCGGCCAATTTATTCCAACCCTGCAGACGGCAGTATGCCGAGAAGGCGAAATGCTGTTTGCTGTTTCCGAACCAGGCAGCGCCATAGGATGCAAATACTTTCAATGCTTCTTCTTTAGTCATAATCCTTTTTGTTTTAGTGTATTCTTTTTTGCAAATTTAGTGAAATAGAGGGGGAAATACTTATCTGAAAGAGGCTTGGATTTGTCCAAAACGAAACAATTCGATATTTTTGCATTATGTACACCTTGAAAGATGCCTGGATAATCATGCACGGGAAGTCCCCCTTTGAAGGATGGAACGGCCGCGTCATGTGTGCCCGGACCGATGCTGAGATATCGTTCCGGGCCAACAGGACACAGGGCTTTATGGCGGCGTATACTTTCACCCTTGTCCGGGAAGGCTCAATCAGCATCATTTATAATGGGAAGCACCTGACCTTGGGGCAGAACGACTTGTACATTTATTCACCAGGCATGTCGGTCACTATTGTGTCCGCCACAAAGAACTATCAAGGTATCTGCCTGCTGGTGGATGAGGGCATGACGCTTGAGAGTGATACCGTCAGGGACATGATACGTCTTGCCTACCTTCCTGTCGTACGGCTTCACGAACCCAAAATCGCGTTGTCCCAGTCCGCCGCTACGCTGATCCATCATCGGCTGGAGGAAATCCTGCATTATCTGGACTCCGACAATCCCCGCAAGGCGGCTGTCCTGGAACACTTATACGCTGTTTTTCTACTTGAGGTGCAAAACGAACTGGAGCAGTCCTCCGAGGCGGGGAAAGCGGGAAAACACAAAGAGGACGTTTTCATAAGCTTCCTCAGTTTGCTTTCCGAAAGCTTCGCTGAACACCACGACATTCCTTTTTATGCAGGAGAACTCAATATCACGACTACCTACCTTTCAAGGGTTGTCCGTCAGATGAGCGGGCGCACGGTCATCGACTATGTAAACCGGCTTCTATTGATGGAAGCATCCTTCCTCTTGAGAACGACAAACCTCAGCATCAGGGAGATTTCCGACCGTCTTAACTTTTCGGAACAGGCTGCTTTCAGCAAATTCTTCACCCGCCTCCAGGGCGAATCTCCGAAAAAATACAGGCAACGGAAAGTATTATAAGGTAGTGGAGGATAAATAAAAAGAGACAAGTAAATTCCCCGTTTATCGGGATATCAATCTTGCGCTGTTTCGGTACTCTTTTGGCGTGATTCCTGTTTCCCGCTTGAAAAAGCGGCTGAAGAAAGTGGCGCTCTGGAAATCCAGTCTGTCGGCAATCTCGAAGATGGGCTGGTCTGTGTGACGGAGTAGCACTTGGGCACGAAGGACTGCATGGGCATTGAGCCAGTCCATGACACTACGCCCGCTCTGTTGCTTGACGATGGCCGATAAATAGTTGGGCGAGATGCAGAGTTCTTCGGCATAGGCTCTAACGGTGCGAGGAAGGGACTCTTTGCGTCCCAGAGCATCCATAAACCTTTGGAAGATAAGCTGGCTGCGTGACAGTTCTAAATGGGCACTGTCGGTCTGGCTGACATGCATATTCCTGAGGTCGTATAGGAGAGCTGTCTCCAAATGCTCGATGCTCATTCGGTCATAGCTGCTGTGCACAGTCTCCCACAGAAGATCCACATAATGCCGAATCCGCTGGAAATCATCGGCACAAAGACGGAGGTGGGAACATTTCTCAAAGTCCACCGGAAGATGACCGAACGACAGCATCTGCCCCTCATAATCGTCCGACAAAGAAGAGAGGCTGATATAAGTGTTCTGGGGAATCACGAGCACATCGCCCGGTATTGTCTCGAAGGGAACCAGGTTAATCTGATGGACGGCCGTTCCGCAGGTTACCAGCAGAATGCGCCCAAGTTCCACATACTGCGGTGTGTGGAGAAGCTCGACGGCCGGTGAAGCCATCAATGGCCGAAGGGAGCGCAGTATGGCGATATCCTCAGAGGTATAGACTTCGCGGCTCTCTGCAACATGTTCTCTGAGATGGACAGGAGCAAGTGTTGTTATTTTTCGAGACATTTTAATGCGAGATTTCCGGGCAAATATACAAATAATCATAGAAATAGTATATTTTTCCATAGAAAAGGGCACATCAAAAACATGCTTCCTGACCTACCTTTGCAAAAGAAACAAAACGCAGTTCTATGCATGCAGTCAAGTTTTACCGCAGGTATTGGGCCGCTATCGGCGGGCTCATCTTCGTTGCTTTGGCATTTTTCGTCGGCCTGTTCGGGCATCAGGTGCCCGCTTTGCAGCGCTTCATGGTCCTAATGTATATGGCACTGATCTTCCATCAGTTTGAGGAATATATCTTTCCGGGGGGATTCCCGGCTGCAGCCAATATCGGCCTGTTCGGGGAGAAGGATAATGTCGACAAGTATCCGCTGAACGAGATGAGCGCCCTGATGGTGAACGTGTTCTGCGCCTATCCGCTCTATATCGTAGGTATCTTCTGTTATGAGTGGCTCTGGTACGACATCTTCATCGCGTACTTCACGATGGCGCAGGTGCTGATGCACTGCATCAAAATGAACCTTTCCCTGAAGTCCTGGTATTGCCCCGGATGCCTGTCGGCCTTATTCGTGATGCTTCCGCTGGGTGTCTATTTCCTTATATGGCTGGAGGCAAACTACACCTTCCCATCCTATTACTGGTGGGCGCCCATCTGCGCCTTCCCCGTGGTGGCCTTCTCCACCATCCTGCTGCCCATCCTCAGTTTCAGGAAGAAGGATACGCCCTACGGCTTTGCGCAGTATCAGGCCGATGAATTCGAAGTCCGGCACGGAATCGCATCGCTATTCAGAAAGAATTAATGCAATAAAGAGATCTATCATTATGTGGAAATTCATGAAACACTATGCGCTGGAGATTTACACTGTAATCGCCATGCTGCTTATCACCTTGGTTGCCATGTTTATGGACAATCTGACGGTTATCCAGCAGTTCGCCGTCTGGGTATCTTTTCTCTGTATTCTGCATGAATGGGAAGAAGGCCGATTCCCCGGCGGGTTCCTTGACCTGATTTCAGGGTATGTGCTACAAATGGATATCGACAAGGAAACCAAACTGGGAAGCCGTCTTATCACTGCAGTGTTTATCTTCACCATAACCCTGGTGCCGTTCTTCTTTGGTGACCGCATCCCAATGTTCGCCGTTGCAATGGCCAGTTTCTGCATCTTTGAAGGCATCATCCACGTCGTCGGAATCAAGATATTCCAGCGCGAGAAACCCTACACTCCTGGACTGGTAACCGCTGAGATTGAACTGGTAACGGGAATCTCCCTGATTATATATCTGGCAGTAAACCATCTGGGAGCATGGTACGACTATACCTTCGGTCCCTTTGTCTTTATTGCCTGCTTTGCCTGCATGCAGCGCTCCCTCATGGGAATGATTGGCCTCCGCTACAAAGACATGTTCGCCATCATGAAAAAGAGATTCGGACGATAAATTCCAATTTCTCGGCCTGAACACTGATGATTATTACCCTTCATACCTGGACACCCGCCGACAAGCCGGCGCTGATGGCGCTATGCAATGCCGTGGACAGAACTTTCCTGTCGGACCGGCTTCCGTATCCATACACGGAGGCAGATGCCGACTGGTGGCGGAGAATGACGGCAAAGAGGGCGTCTGGCGGGCCATCGTGGCGGACGGTCAGATCGTCGGAAGCATTTCCGTGGAGAGAATGGCCGATGAGAACCGAGCAGCCGGGTCGATTGGCTATATGATCCTGACGCCATTCTGGTCCCAGGGTATCGGCACAGAAGCCGTACGGCAGATCTGTGAGATTGCTTTCCGGAAGCTGACGCTGGAGCGCATCATCGG
>JAFUGJ010000082.1 GCA_017469425.1 Bacteroidales bacterium | reverse complement strand
TCGAGGGTCCACACTGCAAGGTCGGTTTCCTCTATGGCTTCAAGCCCTATGTTTATCGAAGCAATCTTCCCCGCCTCGAATTTCCTTCCTGCCGGGAGGGTAGCGGTTTTGCCGAATTTACCCTTGTCGGTGAGCGCAACCACGGTAAGTTCCTTCCCTCCGAGGTCAGCCGGGGCACAGGCGAACCAGATGTCGGAAACGGATGAAGTGTTTATCTTGATTGTTCCCGAGGCGGTGACGGGAGTGAGCGTGCCGCCGTCCGGGTCGTATTTCCAGCTTCCTGCAAGCTCGGCTTCTGAAATCAGTATGAGTTGAGACAGCGCCGCGTCGGCGGGAATGCCGCTCAGGGATATTTTACCATAAGCGGTGAGATGCCTGAAGTTGAGCGCTGCGCTTTCGGGGAAACTTGAAAAGTGGTCGGATTTTGCAAACAGCACCTGCGCGGCTTCGTCGCAGGACCCGGTAATCGCATTCTGGATTTCGGGAATCTTTACGCTGATGCCGGAGGCGCTGAAACCGCCTGCCGCCGTTGCCGGGCTGAGTGCGTAGAAAGTGTAGTCCGCAGAACCGTCGTCGTTGAGGTTGGCAGTGAATCTTGCGCTCTTTCCGTCGCTTGAACGCTCCACTGCGGCGTCGGTTCCTTCGCTAAGGTTGACGGAGATTTTCACCGCGGCGTCGTTTGCGGTCCAAAGCGTGGGAACGCTGCTTCCGTCCGGCGTGCCGAACGCGGTTTTGGTATTGTTCGCATCGGCCTCGAAGCGCACTGTGCGCGTAATCCCGGCTTCAGGTAGCCGTGCCTCAGAGATTTCGCTGCTGCAAGATGACAGGTTCAGTATTGTCGGGAGCGCCGCAATGAGCAATGCCAGTAAGTTTCTGCGTTTCATATGAATCCGATTGTTTGTGGTTTATGATGTGTGCGCACACACAATCTGCAAATTTATAAAATTAATTTGTTTTTCATAAATTTGTACCTATGAAAGTGAATCTTCGAATTTCGTTTCCCATAGTTTTGGCAATCATGCTTTCGGGATGCAGCGGCTCCGGAGCAGGAGAAGAGGTGCTGTTGAAGGAAGGCTGGACCCTCGTTCAGGAAGACACCGGAGCGCGGTATCCGGCAAGCGTTCCATGCACTGTGGCCGGAGCGCTCATGGATGCCGGGGCCCTGCCCGGGGATGTGCTGGAAGGGGATAATTATTCCACTCTCGATTCTGCAATGTTTGCCGGAGCATGGAAGTTTTCTACATCTTTCCGCGCACAGAAGAATCACAGCTACACTCTCCGTTTCGACGGCCTGAACTACTATGCTGACATCTGGCTCAACGGAGAGCAGCTGGCTTCGAAAGACACTACCTTTGGTGTTTTCTGTGTCCGCGAGTTCGACATAAGCAAACTCGTGCGGCGGCGCAACAGGCTGGAAATCCGTCTGGAAAGGGCCCGCCCGGGCGACCTCAACATAGGTTTCGTGGACTGGAATCCCGCCCCTCCCGACGCGAGCATGGGGATAGTGAGGGATGTCGTGCTGAAATCCTACACGCAGGTGGAGATGAAGGACAGTTATGTGCATTCCATCCTGGAACCCTCCGACCTCGGGTCCGCCGACCTTGAAATCCGCACTACCCTCGTAAACCACGGTAGCAGGCCATTCGAAGGCATCATCAAAGGGCGGATATTCAATCCTGACGAAGGGAAAGACGCCATCGAATTCAGCACGAAAGTCAGCCTTGGCCCTCGCGAGAGCAGGGAAATCCGTCTGGGTGCCTCCCGGGTGCCGGAACTCCACATCGTGAATCCCCGCATCTGGTGGAGCCGCGACCTTGGCAGCCCCGAACTCTATACCCTCGAACTCAAGTTGAATGGCGGCAGGCAGACCTGCGACAAATCTTCCGTCACCTTCGGCATCCGCAGCATCGAAAGCAGGCTTGATGAAAACGGGCACCGGGCCTATTGGCTCAACGGAAAGAAACTCCTTGTCCTCGGTGCCGGATGGACCGACGACATCTTCCTTCGCGACTCGCACGCCAGCCTGGAAGCCCAGGCGAAGATGGTCGCCGACATGAACCTCAACTGCATCCGTTTCGAAAATATATGGGGCAAGGACTCTTATATCTACGACCTATGCGACCGCCTGGGACTTCTTGCAATGGTGGGGTGGAGCTGCTTCTGGGAATGGGAAAGCTACTGCGGAATACCGCATCATCCCCTCTATGGATGCATCAACGACGCTGAGCGCAATGCCTTGGCCCTCAAATATTTCGAAAGCCAGGTCAAATGGCTTCGCAACCATCCTTCGGTGTTCGTGTGGCTCACCGGCAGCGACCGTATCCCCAATCCCGAACTTGAGCAGGAATACCTGAAGATGTATGCGGAACTTGACGACCGCCCCTATGTCTGCGCCGCTTCCGGGCTTGCCAGCCTTGCCGGGCCGTCGGGCAACAAGATGGTAGGCCCTTACGAATATGTGGGGCCCGAATACTGGTACGACCCCCGGAACCGCATTGGCAGCGCATACGGCTTCAATACCGAAACTTCCATCGGGCTCAACATGCCTCAGGAAGAGTCTGTGCGCAGGATGATTGCCCCTGCCGACCTCTGGCCTGCCGGTCCGGACTGGGATGCCCATTGCACCGTGGCGGCGGAGGATATGCATTCGATTCGGGAGATAAGAAAG
>JAFUGJ010000047.1 GCA_017469425.1 Bacteroidales bacterium | reverse complement strand
TAAAACATTTATTGAGGTATGGGAGGGCCTGGACAAGGCGCAGCGCGGTGACCTGCGTGCCCGTGTCATCGGCCTCACACACATCTCCGATGTCACCTTCTGGAAGTGGGTCACGGGAAAATCCCGCCCCGGTTCCTTCCCCATGGAGCACGCGGTGATGCAGGCGACCAACGATGTTCTGGGCTCGTCCTATACCCGTCAGCAGCTGTTCCCCTAACCTTTTGGCGGTCCTCGAAAAACCTGCCAATTCTGACATCCGGGAAAGACCGGAAAATAATGCTCATGACAGCCGGATAGACGGCGCTATAAGGGAGGGCCCGAGTATAAAGATTGAAATACGCGACTTGACCAACCGCTACCCATAGGGCTCTCCCTTATTTTTAAAGAAAAACATAAAACTCGATACAATGAATTAAAGCAACAACAAGAATGTGCAAGTATGGAAAACAGAATCAACGAGATGCAGGGCTGGCTCCTGGTAGGGGTCACCTGCTTGCTGGCGGTGTCGCTGGCAGTAAACGCCGTCATGGCGCTGTTCGGCTTGGCCGGGCTTGCCTGGTGGCATTGGTCAACGCTGGCGATGGTCGCGCTGCTCACATGGGAATCCCTCACGGAGAGGCAGACGGCGGCGATTGCCGCATTTATGAAGGATGCAAGGAAAAAGGCCGCTACAGCAGTCAGTCATACATACTTGCACATTCGCAGGGCGGTTCGCGGCCTTTCCGCCCTTTTTATTGTCAATTCGCCTAACCGGCCCCAAACTGAACCGTGATATGAGTTACGACATCAAAGACCTTTACGGCATCGCACCATTCATTATTGACCCTGAAACTGCAGAGCAATGAGCATTACGCTGATAGAGAATGATGTGCTCAGGGAGCGTGTCGAGTTTTCCAAGGAAGTTGCGCTTGAGATGTTCCGCGAGCTCGCCCGCCTCCAGGGCAAGGTGCTTGACAAGGAGGCATGCGACAAGCTGCGGAGGATGTGCATAGATATTTACGACGGCAACAGGGGGAGGGAGGGGCCTACAGCGAGTCGACAAGCCGCCCGAGGTACTCGCTGACGGACAGCCCTTCGGCCTCGGCAAGGGCCTTGAGCTTGGCCTTTTGCTGCGGACGGAAATAGACCGACACGATGGCCTTCTTTTCGGCGGCATCCATGCTCTTCCTCCCGGCGCCCTCGCGGTGGCCGCCCCAGTTCTTTGAAGATTTTGCAGATTCCATAATAGTTCGTACTTTTGTGGTGGACTAAAACCGAAGGGGCATCCCCGGCCGTGCCGGGGAGCCTTTCGGAAGGAAATTAAAGCTCGATTTGCACTGTGATCTTGAATTTCCAAACCTTGAGAACAATTTTAACGCTCATGTCTCTTCGGTTTTAGTTTTTTCTTACTTGAAGGCTTCGGATTTCCTGCTCTCCAGGGCTGTTTCCTTTCGGCATTACAAAGATACGAAATTTATTTGAATTTGCAAAATTTATCTATCAAATTTTGCAAGAATTTTCATTGATTTTCAATGCGTTGAAATGGATATAGCATTTTGCCACGATTGCAAAGAGCTCACCTACGCTCTCCCCGATCACAACAACGGCATACACACAAACACATCGGGCGCGCACTTTGGCCCTCGACACCACTTGAGCGTCCTGAACATAAATGACCCGAACCTCCCCGCACCGGTCAAGTGGGTTGTGCTAAAGATGAACAGGGATATCGAATGCACTGACAACGAACTCTTGCTTGCTGCCCTGGCAATCGAGTTGGGCGGCCTTGACTATCTTTTGAAGACATCATGACAAAGGAGTCTTTACTGCAGCTATTTGGAATCGATGACCTCCGAAATCTCCCGGAAGCCGTACTGCCTGTTGTGCTGAGTAACAATACTGAGAGGGATGCGCTATATCGCCAATTGCTTGAGCTCGCTAACTACGATGTCTCTTATGACTGGTTTCAGGCTGTTTTTGAAGGGGAACTATCAGAGCGTCATGAAAAAAAACAGGACTTTACTCCTGGATCTGTAAGTGTCTTGACTTCCCGGCTAACCGGGATTAAAGACGGTTCCGCCTACGAGCCCACTGCGGGGAATGGTTCAATGATTATAGCCGACTGGTGGCGCAAGGCGCAGCTGCATATTCCATTCGACTTCTATCCATCCAAGAATCCCGTTCAGTGCTGGGAACTGTCGCTTCGCTCCGTTCCCCTGCTCCTTCTGAATCTCTCTATACGCGGTATTGTCGGCACTGTTTACCATGGCGATGTCTTAGAGCAGCGCATAATCAAGAGCTACCGCCTCGTGAATGTTCAGGACGATTGTTTGGGTTTTTCTAAAGTATATCAGTTATGACTTTTGGAGAATATTGGCCGATTTACAAGGCGCAAAAGAAAGGGTTCGTGAAGGATACGACGATTGCTGCCTATACTCTGATTTGGGATTCGCAGCTATCCAGGCATTTTAACGATGTGGACATGAATGCAATAAAAAACAGCATTCTTCAAGACTATGTAAACAACAAAGTCGGCGAGGGGCTGAGTGTTAGCACCGTACAAGACCATATCTCCGTCGTGAAGAATATGATTAAGCACTGGCGCCTTTCACAAGACCGACCCATGCTCGCCTTCGGTATCGTCTGGCCAACTAAATCAGTTAATGCCAGCCAGCCTCGAGAAAAATATACCGACAAAGAATTGGCGACGCTGATAGAACATTGTAAAAACTCAGATTCGCACTTTTGTAAAGTGGTGGCCCTTGGTGCAATGGCAGGACTGAGAATCGGGGAACTCTGCGGTCTCCAATTCGGCGACTTTGATTTTGAAAGTTCTATCGTGTCTGTTCGTCGAACAGTCGGAAGGCTTTACTTGGGGAAAGACAGGACTGCTCTTTTTGTCAATCCGCCTAAATGCGGCGCGTCTGAAAGACGCGTTCCCATTCCTTCTTGGCTTAACCAATACTTCAAGCGCTATCAGAGGCTTTATAATACTGATAACGAAACTTATATCAATCGTACGCTCCAAAGCACCGGCGCCGTTCGGATGCCGTTTGTCGAGCCTCGGGTGTTCAGAAGTCAATATAAAGCACTGTGCGCCGAAGTAGGAATCCCTTACCGGACATTCCACAGTCTCCGTCATACCTATGCATCCCGCCTGTTACAAGCCAAGGTGGACATCAGGACTGTGGCGGAATTGCTCGGTCACAGTGATGTGCAGACAACGCTCAATATCTACGCTCACTCCGATGATGGTGCCAAGAAATCAGCAGCAAAAAAAGTATTTATGTAAATGAACGATAGAACTAAAAAATGAATTAAAGATAAATTATATGAAACAACAAGAAATTCTCCCTAAACTCGTCGAGGACGAATCCGGGAACGGTATAGGCATCTATATCCCCGTCATCAACAAAACCATTTACTTCAGGGATTGCCCTGAGAAGCGGATGTCCTGGCGGGATGCGATGGCGTATGCCGAGAGCATTGGCCGCAGCCTTCCCTCCTTGCGTGAATGCTACATATTGATGTATTTTAAGGATGAAATCAATGCCATTGCCAAGAAGGCCGGTTATCCGGATTTTCTCTCCGGTCCAGCCTGGAGCAGCACCGAGTACAATGGCGGCTACGCCTGGGGCATGAACTTCGCTAGTGGCGGTGTCGGCATCTCCTACAAGTATAACGCGTTTACGGTGCGTCCGGTGGCAGCATAAGGATTTCACCTTTTACCTTACACCTTTTCTACAGCCTGTCTTGAAGGCTGTAGATTGAATCTTGAGAGGGCATGAATGAATTTAGCGCAAACGACATGAAGCTGCTCGATGAGGCCGTTGGCACGCAGTTGCGGCTGCTGGGTTCTTACATAAACAAGAGCACGCAGGATTATGCGCGCATTGCGCGCTTCGAATCCCTGCAGCAGAAGATCCAGGACTTCATCCAAAACATCTGACCATTTCCGCCCCCCCCGTCGGCGAAAACAGGCGGGAAGCATTATGATACCTAATGAAGTAATAGAGCAGATCCGGGAGAGCGACCTTGTTTCCATTCTGCAAGGCGAGGGCCTGGAGCTGAAAAGAGAGGGCGCCAACTATAAATGCTGCTGCCCCTTCCACGACGAGAAAACGCCGTCTTTCGTGGTGTCGCCGTCGCGCAACATCGCGCACTGCTTCGGCGAGGGCCGGAGCTGGGATGCCATCCAGTTCGTGATGGACCGGCACAGGATGACCTTCTACGAAGCCGTGGAGTACCTTGCCGCCAAGCTGCATATCCAGTATGAGAAGCGCGACCTCACTCCGGAGGAAAGGGAGGCGAACTATAAGCGCGAGCAGCTTGTGGCTGCCAACCGCGACGCCCATGCCTGGTTTGTACGGCAGCTGAAGGATGCGCCGAGGGCCCGGGAATACTGCAAGGCCCGGGGGTGGAGCGAGGAGACGGTGGAGCTCTTCGGAGTCGGCTATGCGCCCGGCCTTTCGGACGGCCTTCTCAGATACATGACAGGGAAGGGCTGGAAGAAGGAAGCCCTGTTCGAGGCGGGTCTTGTGGGCATAAGCGACGACGGGCGTTATTATGATGTGTTCCGCGAGCGGATAGTCTTTCCGCTGTATTCGCATTCCGGCCAGCTCGTGGCCTTTTCGGGCCGCTACATAGGCGACAAGGAGGATGTTGCCAAGGCGCGCAAGTACCTCAATACGAAGAATACTCCGGTCTACGAAAAAAAGAAGGTGCTCTTCGGCTGGTATCAGAGCGCGCGGCAGATTGCCGCCCAGGAAACCGTAATCGTGTGCGAGGGCAATCCGGATGTGATGCGCCTGCATCAGATCCGGCAGGGCTACGCCGTTGCACCGTGCGGCACGGCCCTCACCGCCGAGCATGTGGAGTTCCTGAAGAAGCGCGCGAAGACCGCGCTGCTCCTCGGTGACATGGATTCCTCCGGACTGAAGGCGACGGTTGCGCACGGCATCGATTTCGTGAAGGCGCGCATGAATGTGCGCGTGATGACATGGGATTACGACAAGGACGGCGGGGGCCCGAAGGATCCGGACGAATACTTCTTCAGGCACCCGCAGGGGTGGGCGGAGGCTATGGCGCAGAACACCTCGGACTTTATCCCATGGTACTGCGACCGCATCATGGAAGGGAAGACCTCCCAGGCGGATATCGCCCTTGCCATTGCAGAGGTCGCGCAGCTGCTCGCATATTGCGACGGCACGGTGGCGGAGATGTATATCGACCGTTTCGCCGCCAGGTACAAGAACCGCAAGATATGGAGCGCGGAATACTTCAAGGCGAAGAACTCCCTGGAGCGTGCGGATGTCGAGAAGGACAAGAGTTCGCAGGACATGCTGCGCATGTATGGCTTCTATACCCGGAACCGCTGCTACTACGGAGCCGGGCAGTCTTCCAACGATCGCCCATGGAGCAACTTCATAATGGAGCCGGTGCTGCATATCCGCGACGAGCGCAACGCCCGGCGCATATACCGCGTGATAAACGAGGCGGGCGTGGAAGAGATAGTGAAGTTCCAGCAGAGCGAGCTCGTGAGCTTTGCCGATTTCAAGCGCATCCTGGAGTCGGCGGGCAACTATATCTGGAAGGTGTCGGCTGCCGAACTCAC
>JAFUGJ010000081.1 GCA_017469425.1 Bacteroidales bacterium | reverse complement strand
TTATAATCGTGCAAAATATGGATAATATAGTAATTGCCGGATTAAGGATTGACCTCAAGGAGCGGAAAAGGAATGAATTGAAGGGAGCCATAGTGGATGATACTATGCGGTATGTATTTTACGACTTCTCCTTTCAGGGAGTCTCCATGCTTTTGCTCGTTTCCAGGTCCTCAAAGGAAACACCGTTGCAATATCAGCGAAGATCTGCAAGATTAAGCATCGCCCTACAGCGGCCTGTCGTTTTTTTCTTCAATCACCTTGACTTTTATGAAAAGAGGCGCTTGTTGGAAAAGGGCGTGTATTATGTGGTGGGAGAGAGTAATGCCTATCTTCCCATTCTGTTAACAACACCATCAAGCAGAAGGAAAGCCCCTGAACATCTATCAGCCTGTGGCCAGTATATCCTCTTGTCCCATCTGCAAGGGAAGCGAGTCGAAGGCAGCACTATTTCTGCTTTGTCTGAATGGATGCCTTACACTTATGTAAGTATTGCAAAAGGCGTTCAGAATCTGGAAGAAAATGCTATCGTAGTTTCAAAGAAAGATTCAAATGGGGCAAAGGTCATTACTTTTACAAAATCTGGTCGGGAACTTTGGGATGCGGCCAAACCATTAATGGTTTCTCCGCTGAAGAAGACAGTGTTCTGTGACACGCTTCCGGATGGGAAGTTTCCGCTTGCGGGAATTTCTGCGCTGTCCGCTCTCGGTAATCTTGCCGATGACGATACGCCGACAGTGGCAGTATATGCCGGACAATTCAAGGACGAGGATTATGGAGGCCTGAATTATTTTGACGGAGCATTCAAGGTGGAAGTCTGGAAGTATCCGCCCATTGGAGAAGAAACCGTTGACGGTCTGTCTCTGTATCTTTCTCTTGAAGGAATCCAAGATCCGCGCGTGCATAAGGAACTTGAAAATTTTTTTGACTTTATATGGAAATAGTTTCTGGAATTCAGCAATTTGAGAGAGCTTTTGCTCCATACTCAGATTCGTTCATAGTAATAGGTGGGAGTGCTTGCCGGGCCGTACTTTCCGAAGGCCCTATATTGCCACGCCGGACCCGTGATATTGACATGGTGCTTGTGCTTGAAAAAGTCGGAAGGGGATTCATCGGAGCCTTTTGGAATTTCATAAAAGAAGGTGGCTACAAATTTGCTCGTCGGAAGAATGTTGACGATGAGGAGAAATATGTGTTTTACAGTTTTGTCGGTGGCAGACAAGGATATCCGAGCCAGATTGAGATTCTGTCCAAGCTTGTAGAAGGAATTGGCCAGCCGGCAGATTATCATGTCGAATATATTGAAACCGAAGAAGACTACTCACATTTGTCGGCCATCATCCTTGATTCTGATTATTATGCATATTTAACTGCGCATTACATTGTGCGCGATGGAATCCGATACGCCTCACCGGATTCTCTTATCTGCTTGAAATCGTTGGCCTATATGAACTTGAGCGCGGATCGCATCAGTGGAAAACAAGTCAATTCTGATGATTTGAAGAAGCATCGCCGGGATGTGATGATGGCAGTGGCATCGCTTGATCCAACTGAAAGTTTCGAGGTGTCTGTAAATATCAAAGAAGTCTTGAATGCTTTTGTTCAGGCGATTGCAGAACCGCAGATAAGCCAGTCGCTTGCCGCCTCTCTCGGTGTTGGTGTTGATTACCTTGACTCTTTGGTTAAAATTATGCAAAGCAGTTTCATCACTGCCCGGTGAAAATCAAATACAACTGTTGTTCGCATGTTTTCTTAAACGGCACAATTTTACTAACTTTGTCCGATATAAACTTTTGAATGAAAATGGCAAACATTGAGTACAGCGAGCAGGAGCAGATCCGCAGGGAATCTCTCGCAAAATTGCGTGAACTTGGAATCGAGCCGTATCCGGCAGCATTATATCCCGTAAACGAAAGCGCCAAAAGCATAGCCGAAGGCTACGACCCCGAAAAGGGGAACTTTGCCGATGTGTGCATTGCCGGACGCCTTATGAGTCGCCGCATCATGGGTGCGGCTTCGTTCGGCGAACTGCAGGACGAGACAGGGCGCATCCAGATTTATGTGAAGCGCGATGAAATCTGCCCCGGAGAGGACAAGACCATGTACAACACCGTATGGAAGAAACTTCTCGACATCGGCGATGTGGTGGGCATCAAGGGCTACGCCTTCATTACCCAGACCGGCCAGCTGAGCGTCCATGCAAAGGAACTGACCCTTCTGAGCAAGAGTCTCCGCGTGCTTCCTATCGTGAAGGAGGTGGACGGTGTGGTGCACGACGCCTTCACCGACCCTGAGCTCCGCTACCGCCAGCGCTATGTCGACCTTATCGTGAACCCGCAGGTGAAGGACACTTTCATTAAGCGTTCGAAGATTGTGGCGACCATGCGCGAGTACTTCAACGAGGCCGGATGCCTTGAGGTGGAAACCCCCATCCTCCAGAGCATCCCTGGAGGCGCCACCGCACGCCCCTTCATCACGCACCACAACGCGCTCGACATCCCCCTGTACCTCCGCATCGCGAACGAACTCTACCTCAAGCGCCTCATCGTAGGCGGGTTCAACGGGGTTTATGAGTTCGCAAAGGACTTCCGTAACGAGGGCATGGACAAAACCCACAATCCGGAGTTCACCTGCATGGAAATCTATGTCGCATACAAGGACTACATCTGGATGATGGAATTCGTGGAGAAGATGCTCGCGAAGATTTCTCTGGCGGTGAACGGAACCACCAGGGTGAAGATAGGGGAGAATGAGGTGGACTTTGGCGGAGAGTACCGCAGGCTGCCCATTCTCGACGCCATCAAGGAGTACGCCGGAGTGGATGTGAGCGGGATGGATGAAGACGAACTCCGCGCCACCTGCAAGAAACTGAATGTGGAGGTGGAGCCTTCCATGGGCAAGGGCAAGCTCATCGATGCCATCTTTGGAGAATATGCCGAGAAGAACCTCATCCAGCCCACTTTCATCATCGACTATCCCGTGGAAATGTCGCCCCTCACCAAGCGCCATCGCAGCAATCCCGCCCTTACCGAGCGATTCGAACTTTTCGTGTGCGGCAAGGAACTCGCCAATGCATACAGCGAGCTGAACGACCCTGTCGACCAGCTGGAGCGCTTCGAAGAGCAGGCCCGCCTCAAGAGCAAGGGCGACGACGAGGCCATGTTCATCGACTACGACTTCGTGCGTGCTCTCGAGTACGGCATGCCTCCCACCTCCGGCCTCGGAATGGGTATGGACCGCCTTACAATGTTCATGACCGGGCAGACTGCCATCCAGGATGTGCTGTTCTTCCCCCAGATGAGGCCCGAAAAAATCGTCAGGAGTGAAACTGCAGATTCCGAGTAACTACAGGCCGGTGCTGAATCCGCGCCAGACCGAAGGGGCCATCAAGGAAATCAAGGATTTCTTTCAGATGAACCTCAGTTCGGAGCTGCGACTGCGCCGTGTTACCGCCCCGCTTTTCGTGAGGCAGGGCACAGGCATCAACGACGACCTGAACGGCGTGGAGCGTGCGGTGTCGTTCCCCGTAAAGGATGTGGACGGATGTGTCTGCGAGATAGTACATTCCCTTGCAAAGTGGAAGAGGCTTACCCTGGCAGAATATGGCATAGAGCCCGGTTACGGGATTTATACCGACATGAATGCAATCCGCGCCGACGAGGAACTGGACAATGTGCATTCGCTCTATGTTGACCAGTGGGACTGGGAGAGGGTGATGCTCGCAGGCGAGCGGAATCCCGATTTTCTGAAGGATATCGTGCGCCGCATATATTCCGCCATCGTTCGCACGGAGTTCTTCGTGTGTGAGAAATATCCCGAAATCAGGCCCTGCCTGCCGGAAGAAATCAAATTCATCCATGCCGAGCAGTTGCGAAGGCTTTACCCTTCCATGACACCGAAGGAGCGCGAGGATGCCATCTGCCGCGAATACGGGGCGGTGTTCGTTGCGGGAATCGGCTGTGCCCTCGGGGATGGCCTGAAGCACGACGGGCGTTCCGCCGACTACGACGACTGGAGCACTCCGGCCCTTTGGGACGGGGAGATGCTGCCGGGGCTGAACGGTGACATCCTCGTATGGAATCCTGTGCTCGGGCATAGTTTCGAGCTTTCGTCCATGGGTATCCGTGTGGACAGGGCAGCGCTTCTGCGTCAGCTTGCCATTGCAGGTGAAGAGCGGAAAGCCGAGTTGTATTTCCATCAGCAGCTGCTTTCCGGAGCCCTGCCCCAGAGCATAGGCGGGGGTATAGGTCAGAGCCGTCTCTGCATGTTCTTCCTCCGCAAAGCCCACATCGGTGAAATTCAGGCATCAGTCTGGCCTTCGGAAATGATTTCCGCCTGCGCTGAAAATAATATCCCCCTGATATAATTCGCCCTGTCGTCATGGCCCCTGAACTGATAACATCTTCCCAGAATCCAAAGGTGAAGCATCTGCTTGCCCTTCAGGAAAAATCCCGTCTGCGCCGTTCTGAGGGGCTTTTCGTGGTTGAAGGTAGGCGGGAACTGGAGCATTGCATCGAGGCCGGATTCGAGCTTGACACGGTGTTTGTCTGCCCGGAGATTTTTTCTGCTCATGGGCCCCTGGGGGCAGCGAAAGAATTCCATCTGACCAGGGAATTATACGAAAAGGTGGCGTACAGGGGCGGCACGGAAGGGATAATTGCGGAGGTGCGTCTGAAGGAGCGTCGTCTTGAAGACCTGCCGCTTTCGGAACATCCTCTGATAGTTGTGCTTGAGAGTGTGGAGAAGCCGGGGAACCTCGGCGCGGTGCTTCGCAGTGCCGATGCCGCAGGGGCTGATGCCGTAATTGTCTGCGACCCTCTTACCGACCTTTTCAATCCCAATCTTATCCGCGCAAGCATTGGCGCCATCTTCACCGTGCCTACCGTGGCCTGCTCTTCAGAAGATGCTATTTCCTTTTTGAAAGCGCGTGGAATTCAGATACTTACAGCCCAGCTGCAAGATTCTTCCGTCTATTATGATGTCGATATGACCCGCGGAACCGCCATCGTCATGGGCACCGAATCCACCGGTCTTACTCCCGTCTGGCGCGAGGCCGCCGACGCCCACATCCTCATCCCCATGCTCGGGCGCCTCGACTCTCTCAATGTCAGCGTCTCCGCCTCCATCCTCCTCTACGAAGCCGTGAGGCAGCGGAGAGGCTGAACTCCGGCAAAGCTAATTGCTTGTTTTTCAATGAATTCCTTATAAACTATCGCCGAATTCGGGCGATAGTTGAATGTTAATTGTCAGATTATCAGGCACTTGCTTCCGCCTCCATGAACGGACGAGTGTAACTGGAATGATTTTACAAAGATATGGCAAAATATTTGCCTTTTTAGCGTCGGTTTGGTAAATTTGCAGACTATGACCAAAGAAAGCAAATGGGTAATCAGCGAACCTGCTCCGGCGGATAAGGTGAACAGCCTTTCTGCGGAGGTGGGAATCGACAAGGTTCTGGCCTCGCTTCTTGTAAAGCGTGGCGTGGAAACCTTCGAGCAGGCCCGCGCTTTCTTCCGTCCGAGTCTCGAAAACCTGCATGACCCCTTCCTGATGAAGGATATGGACAAGGCCGTGGAGCGTTTGCACAAGGCAGTTGAAGGGGGAGAGAAGATTCTCGTGTATGGCGATTATGATGTTGATGGCACTACCGCCGTGTCGTTGGTGTATTCCTTCCTGAAGCGCTTTACCGACAAGGTGGATTTCTACATTCCCGACCGTTACGAAGAAGGATACGGAGTGTCGAACAAGGGCATACAGTGGGCGGCTGACAATGGCTTCAGCCTGCTGATTACCCTCGACTGCGGCATCAAGGCCATTGAGAAAGTCAAGGTCGCGGCAGGATACGGCATCGATGTCATCATCTGCGACCATCATCTTCCCGAAGAGGAACTGCCTGCGGCGGTGGCCGTGCTGGATCCCAAGCGCGAGGACGACAGCTATCCGTTCGACGACCTTTGCGGCTGCGGAGTAGGCTTCAAGCTCGTGCAGGGATATTCGCAGAAGTACGACATCCCCTTCGAAACCCTCATCCCTTTGCTCGACCTGCTGGTGGTGAGCATAGCCTCCGACCTTGTCACCATCGTGGGTGAAAACCGCATCCTGGCCCACTTCGGTCTCAAGCAGCTAAATGAAAACCCCCGCAAGGGGCTTCTCGCCATGATAAACCTTTCCAAGCTCGAGCCAGGGCACATCACCGTGGACGACATCGTTTTCAAGATAGGCCCCCGCATCAATGCTGCCGGCCGTATGGAAACGGGGCGCCTCGCGGTAGAGCTTCTTACCGCCACCGAAAGCGGAAAGGCCATGCTCGTGGGAGAGAAAATCAACAACAATAATAACGAGCGCAAGAATGTGGACCGCGAGATTACCGCAGAAGCCCTCGAAATGGTGCAGAAGGGCAGAAGCCTCGCGCGCGAGCATGTTACCATAGTATACAATCCCAACTGGAACAAGGGAGTGGTGGGAATCGTGGCATCGCGCCTGGTGGAAGCTTTCTACAAACCTACCGTGGTACTCACCAAGAGCAATGGTTTCGTTACCGGTTCGGCTCGCAGTGCCGGGAAGTTCGACCTCTACGCCGCTATTGAAAGTTGTGCCGACCTTATGGAGAACTTTGGCGGCCACACCTATGCGGCTGGCCTTACCCTCAAGGAGGACAGGCTGGAGGAATTTGCCCGGAGGATGGACGAGTTCGTGAAGAACAATATTACCGAGGAGATGCTGACCCCGGTGGTGAACATCGATTCGGAACTGGACTTCAGCCAGATTACCCCCAAGTTCTTCCGCATCCTCAAGCAGTTCCAGCCTTTCGGCCCCGGCAACCATAATCCTGTGTTCATGACACGCAATGTATATGATGCTGGCGACGGGCGCAAGGTTGGGGCGGGAGGCGCCCACATGAAGCTCGACCTCATCCAGGAAGATTCGCCCTATCATAAAGTTCCGGCAATCGCCTTCAACCTGGCCGATTATTTCGAATACATCAAGGAGGGCAATCCCATGGATGTCTGTTATGCCATAGTGGAGAACTACTATGCCGGCACCTCCTTCACCCAGCTTCGCGTCCGCGACATGCGCAAGGGAGAGGATATTATCTAAGGCCGGAGAATGCCCAATACTTTTTCTGCTGCTTCGGTGTAGGAGAGTCCGTCGATGTCGATGATGTGGTCGGCGGCGGCTTCGTAGATGGGGGCGCGCCCGGCCATCAGCGTAGAGATGCGTTCGCGAAGGGCCCCCAGACGGGATTCCTTGTCGTCGGCACCGGATATGGCTCCGGCCAGCATGGGGCGGCCTTCGATGCCGTCGGCGCTGAGGTTTTCTACGAGAGTGTCGATGCTTGCCCGCAGGTAGATGCAGCGGCAGTGGCGGCTTATCAGTTCGCGGCTTCCCTCATCCGTCAGCGTTCCGCCCCCGAGGGATAGCAGCAGTATTGCCTTTCTGCCGAAGCGAACTTCTCCGTCAGAAAGGCAATACTGCAAAGCAGCGCGTTCAATTTTCCGGAATCCCGGCTCCCCGACAGCGGCGAAAATCTCCGGAATGCTCCGCCCTTCCCGCTCTTCAATCACCGCATCAAGGTCCAGGAACTGCAAGCCATCTGCACTGCAGGAGGCGGCAAGCCGTGCTGCTTCGCGTCCGATGCTGCTCTTTCCGCAGCCCATGAAACCTGTAAGGGCGTAAACCATCAGAACAGGGTAGGTTCAAAGAAATCAGCATTCTCATCACCTGACGAAGTGTCCGGGAGGGAAATTTCGCCTACGGGAATGCCAAGTTCCTCGTCGATGGGAGGAATCTCAATCTCGACCGTTTCCGGCTCGGGAGCAGGAAGCTCGTCCTCGGGCTTTACCAGGGGCTCTATGAACTCCACCTTTTTCACCGTCTCGCGGTCGTGGCACTTCTTGCCCTTGGCCGAAATGCCCTTCTTCGCAATCCACTCCTCGGCATCGATGCACTCGGGTTCCTTGTGCGCCGACTTGCCTCCGAAAGTACACTTGTACTGCGGGTGTTTGTCGGAACTCAGGGCCACCAGATACGACTTGGGAGCGTCGGAAATGAAGAGCATCGGAGTGTTGTTGCTTTCCACGAAGGAGAAGCGCTTCACATAGAAGGTTTTGGCAGCGCCGTCGTAGTAGATTGCGGTGTATGTCTTTCCCTGGTCGAGCTTGCTGATTTCCAGCACATCGCCCTGATATTTGTTCACCAGCTCGAAAGAGGTGGTGTAGAAGGTTCCGTTCCTGAAGATGGCGAGCACCTTGTCGTCGCCCTCGAACTGCCCGAGATACTGGCCGCGGCCGTCCTCGTTGAGTTTCTGGATGTCGGCATCGTACCAGATGTCCTTGCCGGAAATGGTGGACACGCCTTTGCTCTTGAGGGTAATCTTTGCGATGGTGTTCTTGCTCACAAGGTTGCCGCGTGCGGTCTTGCTCTTGATGGCAAGGGCTGCGAAGTCGTATTCGAACGATGTCTTCTTGAGCTTCGGCTTGGGCCGCAGTGCGATGCGCACGATTTCGGCTTCGCCGTTATGGTTGGCGCTGAACCACATTATCTGCGAGCCGGGAGCTCCGGTGGTGATGTCGTATTCCTTGTCACGGGTTACCGAAGTGATTGCAAAGCGTTTGGCGTAGTAGATGCTGGTTTTGCCTTCGCGGTATATGACATTGTAGATGGTGCGGGCGTCACCGCGGTTGAAGAGCCCCACATACAGGAGGTCCTTTCCGAAGAAAGCCTTGTCTTCCACCTTTGTGATGCGGTATTTGCCGTCCTTGCCGATGACGATAATTTCGGAGAGGTCGGAGCAGTCGCAGATGTAGGTGCCGCCGTCGTCGCGCTTGAGTCCAATGCCGACGAAGCCTTCCGCGAGGTTTGCCTGCAGCTTGGCGTTGTTGTTGATGACCTTGGTGGCTGCGATGGTCTCGAAGCCTGTCAGCTCGGTAAGGCGCGGGAAATCCTTGCCGTACTTCTTCTTGAGTTCCTTGAACCAGTTGATGGTATAGGCGGTGATGTTGTCTATGTCGTTCTGCACGGCTGCCATCTGTTCTTCGAGCTTGGCGATTTTCTCGTCCACCGCCTTGGTGTCGAACTTGGAAATCTTGCGCACGGGCTTGTCCACCAGGCGGAGGATGTCGTCCATCACGATTTCGCGGTGCACCAGGTGTTGGTACTCTTTCATCTTGGCGAAGATGTCATCGAGCTGGTCCTCCCAGGTGCGCTGGTCCTCTTCGAGTATCTTGTAGATGCGGTTTTCGAAGAAGATGCGCTCCAGAGAGCTGTAGTGCCAGTCGTCCTCAAGTTTGGAGAGGCGGATGCGAAGCTGCCGTTCCAGCAGGTCGCGGGTGTGGAAAGTGTCGTATTCGAGGATGTCGTCGACACTGAGGAACTGGGGCTTGTTGTCCTTTATGACGCAGGCGTTGGGGGCGATGTTGGTTTCGCAGTCGGTGAAGGCGTAGAGGGCGTCGATGGTCTTGTCGGGCGACACATCGCCAGGAAGGTGGATGATGATGTTCACCTTGTCGGTGGTCATGTCCTCAATCTTCTTTATCTTGATTTTGCCTTTTTCCTTCGCCTTCAGGATGGAGTCGATGAGGATATGCGTGGTTTTTCCGTAGGGGATTTCGGTGATGGAGATGGTGCTCTTGTCGATTTTCTCGATGCGGGCGCGCACCTTCACCGAACCGCCGCGTCGGCCCTGGTTGTATTTGCTGCAGTCGGCGAAGCCTCCGGTGGGGAAGTCGGGGTAGAGTTCGAACTTCTTTCCTTCCAGAATCTTTACCGATGCATCCAGAAGCTCGTTGAAGTTATGGGGAAGAATCTTGGATGCCATACCCACTGCGATTCCTTCAGTGCCCTGGGCAAGCAGCAGGGGGAAGCGAACCGGAAGCTCGACGGGCTCGCGGTTGCGGCCGTCGTAGGAGTTCATCCAGTTGGTGATTTCAGGATCGAACACCACTTCCTTCGCGAATTTTGAA
This sequence comes from Bacteroidales bacterium, assembly GCA_017469425.1. Classification (GTDB taxonomy): domain Bacteria; phylum Bacteroidota; class Bacteroidia; order Bacteroidales; family UBA932; genus Cryptobacteroides. The sequence goes on along the minus strand of JAFUGJ010000081.1, from coordinate 16,825 downwards.
AGGCGGGCTTCGATGTATCGGGGGGCGGCGTTGGAGTCACCGGTGAGGATGTTTCCCCAGTTTCCCTGGCAGTCCACGGTGAGGTTCTTCTGGCCCAGCTGCACCAGGGCTCCGAGGATGGATGCGTCGCCGTGGGGATGGTACTGCATCGCCTGGCCCACGATGTTGGCCACCTTGGTGTAGGCTCCGTCGTCCATACGGAACATGGCATGGAGCACGCGGCGCTGCACGGGCTTGAGTCCGTCCACGATGTGCGGCACGGCACGCTCCAGGATTACATACGAGGAGTAGTCGAGGAACCAGTCCTTGAACATGCCGGAAAGCTTGTACTTGCGGCTGTCGCTTTCGAGCAGCCTGCTGAACTTGCCGGAAGAGGGCTGGCCTTCGTCGTCGATGGCCTGCTCGTCCACGGGTTCTTCTTCCTGAATTTCTATATCTTCGTATTCTTCGCTCATAGCTTCTTCTCTTCGTTCAGAATTAATCTTCGTATCCGAATTTTCGGAGTTCCCGGCGGGATTCCCTCCAGTCGGGGTCCACCTTCACCAGCAGCTGCAGGAAGACCTTCTTCTGGAAGAAATCCTCCATCTCGATGCGGGCCTGGGTGCCGGTGCGCTTGAGGGCCGAACCTCCCTTGCCGATGAGGATGCCCTTCTGGGAGTCGCGCATCACATATATGATGGCGCTGATGTCGTAACGCTCTTCCCCTTCCTTGAACTGCTCCACTTCCACCTGGCAGCTGTAGGGAATCTCGTCCTTGTAGTTGAGGAGGATTTTTTCGCGGATGATTTCGGAGGCGAAAAAGCGCAGGTTGCGGTCGGTGAAAGTGTCCTTGTCGTACCAGGGGGGGGATACCGGCAGGCGCTCCACGACGGCATTCAGGATGGTTTCGATGCCGAAATTTTCCTTCGCGGAGGCGGAGATTATGAGGGCGGCGGGCACCTTTGCGGCCCACCACTCCATCAGTTCTTTCACCTTGGCCTGGTCGGAAACATCTATCTTGTTCACCACTATAATGACGGGTACGGCGATGCGCGACAGCTTGTCGATGTATTCCTGGTTCTTGTCCGGCTTCTCAATAGTGTCGGTCACATATAGGATTATGTCGGCATCGCCTATGGCGGAGTCCACGAAATTCATCATGTTCTCCTGCAGGCGGTACACGGGCTTGAGTATGCCGGGGGTGTCGGAATATACAATCTGCCAGTCCTCCCCGTTCACTATGCCCATGATGCGGTGGCGCGTGGTCTGGGCCTTGGCGGTGACTATGCAGAGTTTTTCACCCACCATGGCGTTCATGAGGGTGGATTTGCCCACATTGGGGTTGCCTATGATATTTACGAATCCGGATTTGTGGGCCATTATATGTATGCTCCCATTTTAAGGATATTCACTTCGCCTTCGGTGAGATAGCGCCATTCGCCTTTCTTGAGGCCCTTTTTGGTGAGGCCCGCGAAATACACCCGGTCGAGGGTGCGTACTTCGTTGCCCACGGCTTCGAAGATGCGGCGCACCACACGGTTCTTACCGGAGTGGATTTCTATGCCGAGCTTGCGCTTGTCATCGGGGTCGATATATTCGAGCGCATCGGCGGAAATGACTCCGTCGCTGAGTTCCACGCCTGAGAGAATCTTCTCCCTGTCTTCTTCAGGAAGGGGTTTGGCGAGGATTACCTGGTAAATCTTCTTCTTGTCGTATGAAGGATGGGTCAGGCGCTCGGAGATTTCGCCGTCGTTGGTGAACATGAGTACCCCCGTGGTGGCCTTGTCGAGCCTTCCTACCGGATATACCCTGGTGTTGCAGCCCTTTATGAGGTCCATCACGGTCTTGTCAGCATGCGGGTCGGAAGCGGTGGTGACATATCCCTTGGGCTTGTTCATCACGATATATACCTTGGCTTCGCCCTTGAGGGTTTCGCCATTGAACTTGACCACATCGGTAAGGATATTGACCTTGGTGCCGAGTTCGGTAACCACTACATCGTTCACCGTAACTACTCCTGCCTGTATCATCGTGTCGGCTTCCCGCCTGGAGCATACGCCGGAGTTGGCGATGAACTTGTTGAGGCGGATTTCTTCTTTCACGAGGCTGGGAGCCGAGTCGAAGTCGGAATAGGTTTTGACGGGGCTGTTGGCAATCATGCGGTTGATGCCCTCGTCGGAAGCCTTGCTGAAAGTGTTTTTGTTTGCGCCTGCGCGGAATCCGGGCTTGCTGCCGTACTGCCTGCGTTCGCCGTACTGCTTGCGTTCTCCATACTGGCGGCGCTCACCGTAATTCTTGCGTTCTCCGTAGCTGCTGCCGCTGCGCTCGCCATACTGGCTGCGTCCTTCGCCGTACTGCCTGCGTTCTCCGTAAGGGCGGTTCTGGCTCCGGCTGTCACCGCTGCCGTGTGCGCGATGCTCTCCGCTTCCGTAGGAACGGCGCTCGCCATAATTTCTGCGTTCTCCATAGTTGTTGCCGCTGCGTTCGCCATACTGTCTGCGCTCACCGTTGCTGCGGTGCTCGTAATTGTTGCTTTCGGTGCTGTAAGCCGGGCGTGCTCCCGAAGCATGCTGCTTGCGGGGCCTGAGTTTGCGGCCGTCTTTTGAAAATTCTGCCATTTTGTAAGATTTCTTTTGCCGGATGGCGACTCACGCCGCCACGACGGCTGTTGTATTATTTTAAGTTGAAAATGTATGTAATCGTGCCTTCCTGCATGGCAGGAGCGTCGATTTTCTGGTCGAAATGGGCCTTCATTGCAGCGGAACGCGCTGCTGCCCAAAGTTTTGCGTTGGAAACCGTAGTGCCGTCGGCACCGGCTTCAGCACGCTTGACATTGCCGTAGTTGTCCACCCAAATCTTCACTACCACCTTGCCGCTTTCCTGAATGTCATATCCGGGTTTTACCAGGGTGGACTTGTTTACCTTGCGGCCTTCCACATGGGCGTTGGCCGTGCCTTCTGTCTTGGCCGTCTCGGTGTTGCCCGTGGCCTGCCCGGCCTTGAAATTGTCGGAGGCTTCCCTTGCATTGTGGGGTGCGGTGAGGGTGGTATCCTTCTTGGACATTCCGGGGAAAGCCGCCCTGGGATCCAGTTTGGGCTCTTCCTCGCGGGGAGGTTCCGGAGTATCCACATCGCCGAAATCATCCGGCTTGGCTGCAGGCGTAAGGTTCTGGGCAAGGCTCTCGTTGGGCGATTCGCTCTTCTGTACCAGTTCCACATCCTTTTCCAAATCCACATCCTCTCCCTGTGGCTCGCGCCCGTATTTGGGCTTGAGGGTGATTTCTTCCTCCTCGGTAAAATCCAGCACGAAAGAACTCTCCTCCGGCGGTGGATAGATATAGTTCAGCCCCGTGAAAGACACCAGGCACAAAGCCCCCGCATGGAGCAGTACCGTAAGCACGGCTCCCGTAAACTTGGCCTTGTCGCCGGTTCTCTTTCTTTCGCGAAGATACTCTTTCATTATTCGGGCTGGGTGGCTAATATGACCTTATAGTGATTGCGCTTTGCGATGTTCATCACCTGCACTATCTCCCCGATGGGTACGCTCTCGTCGGAATAGATGCTGAATGTGGGGTCCTCTTCGTTCTGCAGCAGGCCGACCAGGTCATCCTCCACCTGGGCGATGTCGTTCTCGGCGAGTTCATTGCCGTTGACATGGTAGGTGTACCGGCCCTCGCCCCAGTCCTTGATGCTGACGCTCACGGTAGGCTTTGCGCTCACCTGACCCGTGCTCTTGGGGAGCAGTAGCTTGAGTGCGTTGGGGTTGATGAGGGTGGATGTGACCAGGAAGAAAATCAGCAGCAGGAACACGATGTCGGTCATGCTCGACATTGAGAACGAGGAGTCCACCCGTGTTGTTCTCTTGATAGCCATTACTGTTCGGGATTTTCATTTAACACATCCATGAAACCGATGGTGGCGTTCTCCATGGTGAACACCACATCGGAGATGCGGGATGTGAGGTAATTGTATCCAAAGTATGCGAGGATACCCACGATGAGACCTCCCACGGTGGTAATCATTGCTTCATAGATACCGCCGGAAAGGAGGGTGATGTCGATATTGTTGCCTGCGTTCGACATGTTGAAGAATGCCTGTACCATACCCGACACGGTTCCGAGGAATCCAATCATGGGGGCGCCTCCGGCAATGGTGGCAAGGAAGGGGAGGCCCTTTTCGAGGCGTGCCACTTCCAGGTTGCCGGTGTTCTCCACTGCGGTCTGGATGTCGCCCAGAGGTCTGCCTATGCGCTCGAGACCTTTCTCCACCAGCCTTGCGGTCGGATTGTCGTACTTGGAGCAGAGCGTGATGGCGGATTTGGTCTTTCCGTCGTGGATGTAGTCGCGGATGTCGTCGATGAAATTCTTGTCAACTTTCGATGCACGGTTGATTTCCACAAGCTTTTTGCCGAAGATGTAAATGGCTATGACCGAAAGGACAAGGAGGACTATCATCAGCCATCCGCCCTTGGCAGCCATATCGATGAGGGAGTAAGACATCTCCTGGGGAACCGGTGCGGCCTGCACTGCATTCGCAAGAGTGTCGGCCTGAAGTAAAGTAAACAGCATAATTCGTCTAAGTTATAATATCACGCAAATATAATGAAAAATACTCAATTCCTGCCTGTTTCCGTCTTGGATTTTCCTGATATATGGGTGAGGTGCTCCCGGTGTCCGAAAAAAGGGTAGACCGGGCGCGAAAACCATATGAAAATGCTACTGGTGTCCGTGTTTTTCGGAGACCGGGAGCAGTGGAGGGTCAATATTCGACTTTTGAGAGGAAGAGGGCGTGGGCGGGAACGGATTGGCCGGCGAGGGAGCGGCGGGTGGTCCGTGGCTGCCGGGCTGCGCCGGCGTTCGGAGAGATATTTCCTGAACCAGAAGTCCTCGCGCCGGAAATGAAGGCGTCGGAGTCGGAAGCCGATGCTGCGCCGGAGGATTGGGGGGTGTCGGGGGGAAGGATGAGGGTGGCGAAGTCGGCGGGGGTGCGTTTGCCGCGGCCGATTTCGAGAAGGGTTCCGACGATGGCGCGGACCATGTTGCGCAGGAACCTGTCGGCAGCGATGCGGAAATACCAGTACTGGCTGTCCATGCCGGCTTTGCCATCCGCGAAAGGCAAAGGGCCCGTCATGGGACCGCAGGGGTTCCCCTGTACGGGCATTGCCTTTCCGAATGCTGACGCACATGCCACAGCGGAATCAACGGTGGTATTTGAATGCATACCCGTAACCGGCACGGACGGGGCTACCGATCCCATGAGCCGCACATGGGTGGGGGTGTACGGGGCCCAGAAGGCTTCGAAGACGGTACAGACCGAAGTTTTGTTGTCGGCTCCGGTTTTTTCGAAACAGGAGAAATCGTGGGTGCCTACAAGCATGGCTGCGGCGCGGTTCATGGCATCGACATCGAATGCCGGATAGCCGAAATAATAGGAGTATCCGGCAACGAAGGGGTCTTTCACGCGGTGCAGCAGATATGTGTATTCGCGGCGTCTGGCGTCGAAACGGGCATGGAAATCGGGGCATGCCGGGCTTACCGAAGCCACTGCCACGGAAGCGGGTAAAATGGCATTTAATTTGTAGCAAAATATATCTGCCTCCAGGTCTTCAGGGCCGTCGAAACAGGCGATGTATGCAATTGCGTTCACGCCTGCGTCGGTCCTTCCCGCTCCGATTACGGGGGTGGGAGTGCCGAGCAGGGTGCCGAGAGCGTGCTCCAGGCATTGTTGCACAGATGGGGCGTCGGGCTGATTCTGCCAACCGCAGAATCCGGCTCCTGCATACGAAAGTTCAATGGTATAACGCATAGAATGCAAAATTATCAAAATATATGGAAAGTGTAAACATCCGGGAACTCAATGACCGCATCCAGCGCGAAAGTTCCTTCGTGGACCTCCTCTCTCTGGAGATGGGCAAGGTGATAGTGGGGCAGAAACATCTTACCGAGAATCTTCTCATAGCTCTTCTCGCAAACGGACACATTCTCCTAGAAGGTATGCCCGGGCTTGCGAAAACATTGGCAATCAGTACTTTGAGTAAGGCGGTGAACGCCAAGTTCAGCCGAATTCAGTTTACCCCGGACCTTCTGCCTGCCGATGTGGTGGGAACACTCATTTATTCGCAGAAGAAAGAGGAGTTCGAGGTGCATAAAGGGCCCGTGTTCGCCAACTTCGTGCTGGCGGACGAAATCAACCGTGCCCCCGCAAAGGTGCAGTCGGCCCTGCTCGAAGCCATGCAGGAAAGGCAGGTCACCCTGGGCGACAGCACTTTCGCCCTTCCGGACCCCTTCCTCGTGATGGCTACCCAGAACCCCGTGGAGCAGGAGGGAACCTATCCCCTGCCCGAAGCCCAGGTGGACCGCTTCATGCTGAAGGTGTTGGTGGATTATCCGAAGAAGGATGAGGAAAAACTCATAATCCGCATGAACAACACGGGAGAATTCCCCCATCCCGACCCGGTGGTGAGCCCCGAAGAGATAGTGAGGGCCCGCAGCGTGGTGCGCGAAGTGTACATGGATGAGAAAATTGAGCGTTACATAGTGGATATAGTGTTCGCCACCCGCGAGCCGGAGCAGTACGGACTCAAGGGGCTGAAAGACCTGATTGCCTATGGCGGTTCGCCCCGTGCGAGCATTTCGCTCAGTGCGGCGGCCAAGGCATACGCCTTCATCAAGAGGCGCGGATATGTTATCCCCGAGGATGTGCGTGCCGTCTGCCCCGAAGTGTTGAGGCACCGTATCGGACTTACCTATGAGGCCGAGGCGGAGAATGTGACCACCGAAGAGATTATCTCCCAGGTAATCAATGCAGTAGTTGTTCCGTAATGGCACGCGACGCAACTGCCCTGCTGAAGAAGGTTCGGAAGATAGAAATCCGCACCAAGGCTCTCTCGCATCAGATTTTTGCGGGAGAGTACCATTCTGCGTTCAAGGGGCGGGGCATGGCCTTCAGTGAGGTGCGCGAGTATCAGTATGGCGACGATGTGCGCAACATGGACTGGAATGTCACGGCCCGTCTGCGCGCCCCTTATGTGAAGGTGTTCGAGGAGGAAAGGGAGATGACGGTGGTGCTGCTGGTGGATGTGAGCCGTTCTGGCCTTTTCGGAACGCAGGCCAGGACCAAGCGTGAGATGCTGGCGGAAATTGCCGCAGTGCTTTCGTTCAGCGCCATACTCAACAACGACAAGGTAGGGGCGCTGTTTTTCAGCGACAGGGTGGAAAAATTCATCCCTCCGGCAAAGGGGCGCAGCCATCTTCTGCACATCATCCGCGAAATGCTGGAGCTCGAAGCTACATCCGACGGAACTGACATCGGGGCCGCGCTGCGTTTCGTTACCGGCGCCATCAAGAAAAAATGCACCGTCTTCCTGCTGAGCGACATGCTGGATGCCGACAATGCCGGGAATCCCCGCTATGAGGATGCCCTCAAGGTTGCTGCGGGAAGGCACGACCTTTCGGTAATCAAGGTATACGACGCCCGCGAACGCAGCCTCGTGCCTGTGGGCCTGCTGCACATCAAGGACAGCGAAACCGGGGAATCCTCCTGGGTGAATACCGACAGTGCCGCGGTGCGAAGGGCCTATTCCCGTTGGTTCGAAGAACTCGCCCGGAAAGAGAAGCATCTTTTCAACAAATACAGGATAGATAATGTGGACATCGCCACGGACGAAGATTATGTGCGTGCGCTGATGTCGTTGTTTGCGAGCAGATGAAACTGATTTGCCTCATACTTGCCCTTGCGATGGAGCTGATTCCCAAAGGAAGCGCATTCCTGAATCCGCTCCAGAAGAGGGATTCCATACTGGTTGCCGACCAGCTCGAATACGGGTTCTGCCTGGACAGCGTGCCCGCCGGAACCTTGATAGCCCTTCCGGACTGGTCGCCCGCATCGAACGATACCCTCACCCTTGTAAGGAACTGGAAGATAGACACTACCAAAGTTTACAGGAAAAGCGGCATGAACGCCATCCGCGCCGCAGTGGTGATGGCCCCCTTCGAAGAGGGAAGCTATCAGCTGCCGCCCATCTATGTGCAGCGCACTTCCGGACGCGTCATTGACACCCTTAGCTTCGAACCGGTGCTGATAGAAGTGAAAACTATCCCCATCGACACCGCGACCTATGTACTGCACGACATAAAGGAGCAGATAGGATATCCGCTCACCTTCCGGGAGATTCTTCCGTGGATTCTGGGCATTCTGGGGGCGGTCATCCTCGTAATTCTGCTATGGGTCCTGCTTTCCAGGCGCAAGCGCAGGGAAGAGAGTGCCGCGCTGCACGAACCTGCCCATATCGTGGCTCTGCGCCGCCTGGACAAATACCGTGGCGACAAATTCTGGGCTCCCGACAAGCAGAAGGCTTTCTATTCCGGTGTTACGGATACCTTGAAGGAATATATCGAGGCCCGCTTTGCGGTGGATGCCCCGGAAATGACCACCGCAGAACTCTTCGATGCGCTGAAGGACTGCAAGGACATCACCCCTGCCGATTACGATGATGCCAAGACGCTCTTCGAGACTGCCGACTTCGTGAAGTTCGCAAAGCATACCGTGGGTGACGACGACAACGCAAGGGTGCTGCCCACCGCAGTGCGCTTCGTGACAAATACTTATCAGACCATGCTTGAGGAGGAGCGGAAGGACGATGTTCTTTGAGAATCCCAGGCTCCTTTGGCTGCTCGTCATTCCCCTGCTGCTTGTTGTACGCTACTTTTACCTTGAACTGAGCGGGAGGAATCCGCACATCAGGGTGTCGAAGGCTGCGCCATGGAAACAGACCGGCATATCCTTCATGGCAATGCTGAGGCATGTTCCATTCGTGCTGAGAATCGCTGCGCTGAGCCTCATCATCCTGGCCCTGGCGCGTCCGCGTTCCTCGTCGCAGATGGAGAAAATCGACTCCGAAGGCATCGACATCATGTTTGCGGTGGATGTATCGACGAGTATGCTGGCGCGCGATTTCGAGCCCGACCGCCTGAGCGCCGCGAAGGATATTGCCATCGAGTTCATCGCCCAGAGGCCGTCCGACCGCATGGGAATAGCGGTGTTTGCCGGGGAGAGTTACACCCAGTGCCCCCTTACCACCGACAGGGCGACCCTCGTGAATCTCATGAAGGATGTGCAGACCGACCTTATCGAGGACGGCACCGCCATCGGCAACGGCCTTGCTACCGCCGTCGCCAGGCTCAAGGAATCGCAGGCCCCGAGCCGGGTGGTGATACTCATTACCGACGGCGTGAACAACCGTGGTGAAGTGGCTCCGGAGACTGCTGCGGAAATAGCATCTACCTATGGTATAAGGGTTTACACCATAGGCATAGGCTCCCGTGGGGAGGCCCCCTATCCTGTGATGCATCCCTGGGGCGTGGAGCTGGTGAAGATGCCCGTTGAGATTGACGAAGACCTGCTGAAGAGCATTGCCGAGAGCACCGGAGGGCGGTATTTCCGTGCCACCGACAATACCAAGCTTTCCGAAATCTATTCCGAAATCAACCGCATGGAAAAGGTCCGCACCACCATCGACAGTTTCCCCGTGTATCAGGAACTGTTCGGCAAGTTCGGGTTCTGGGCCCTTGTGTGTCTGCTGGCGGAAGTGTTGTTGGGTATTTTAATAAGGAGGATGCCGTAATGCTGATATTTGCCAATGTAGGTTATCTGAGGCTTCTGCTTCTCGTGCCGCTGCTGCCGCTGCTGTATGCTTTCGTGCTGTGGATGCGCAGACGGCGTATCCGCCGTTTCGGCGACGAAGCGCTGGTAAGGCAGCTGATGCCTTCGTGGTCGCTTGCGAAAGGATGGGTGAGACTGGTGCTTTTCGACCTTGCATTCGCCTCTTTCGTGATAGGATTGGCGCGCCCGCAGATAGGGGCGAAGCTTGAACAGCGCGACACCAAAGGGGCGGAAATCATGATTTGCCTCGATGTGTCGAACTCGATGCTCGCCCGCGATTATACTCCCGACCGGCTGGAACGCGCGAAACTGGCCATCTCCCGCATCTGCGACAAATTGCAGGACGACCGCATAGGACTCATCATCTTTGCGGGCACTTCCTTCGTGCAGCTGCCCATCACCAACGATTATGTGTCGGCAAAGATGTTCCTGAGCAGCATATCCACCGAATCGGTACCCGTGCAAGGCACCGCGATAGGGGATGCCATCTCCCTGGCGGCGCGCAGCTTCAGTGCACAGAGTGAAAAGAGCCGCGCCATTGTGGTGATTACCGACGGGGAGAACCATGAGGATGACCCGGTCGAGGCCGCGCGTGTTGCCGCAGAAGCGGGCATCAAGGTCTATACCATAGGAGTAGGGTCGCTGCGTGGTGAACCCATCCCCAAGGACGGGGATTTGATGAAGGACAAGGACGGCAACATCGTGGTGACCCGCCTGGACGAAGCTACCCTGCAGCAGGTCGCTGAGACCGGAAACGGTGCCTATGTGCATGCCGGCAATGAAGAGTTCGGCCTCAATCCCATCATAGAAGATTTGCGAAGGCTCGAAGCGGAGCGTTTCAGCTCGGTGGTGTTCGAGACCTACGATGAGCAGTATATGTATTTCTTTGCCGCCGCACTGGTGCTTCTGGTGCTTGAGATGCTTGTCGGGCAGCGGCGCGCGAAAAAGAGTTTGTTCCGATGAGAAACTTTATTTGCATAGCCCTGATATTTGCCTGCCTGCCGCTTGCAGCACAGGTGGACAGGAAAGAGGTGCGTTCCGGCAACCGGAAGTTCCGCAAAGGGGAATTTGCTGCCGCCGAACTGCAATACCGCAAGGCGGTGCTGAAGGACAGCACGGCCTTCGCCGCACAGTACGACCTCGCGTCGGCGCTTTACCGGCAGGAGGACTATGACGGGGCGCAGAAGGCTTTGCAGAGCCTGGATAAAGCCGCTCCCGCAAGTCTGCACGCTACCCGGTATTATTATAATCTTGGCGATGTGGCCCTGCAGAAAAAGGATTATGGTGCAGCCGTGAAAGCGTTCCGCGAGGCTTTGCTTAGGGACCCTTCCGACATGGACGCCAAGGAAAACTACATATATGCCAAGCTTATGCTGAAGAATGGCGGCGGTGGAGGCGGTGGCGACCGGCAGCAGGACCAGGACCAGCAGCAAGACCGGAATCAGGACGAGCAGCAGGATCAGGACAATCAGAATCAGGACCAGCCTCGGCAGCAGGACAATCAACAGCAGGACAGGCAGCCTCAGCCGCAGGATATATCTCCCCAGCAGGCACAGCAGATACTTCAGGCCGTACAGGCCAAGGAGAAGGAAACCCAGGACAAGGTGAACAAGGAGAAGGCCGCCGCCGTGAAGTCCAGACAGAAAGACAAGAATTGGTAAGATGAAAAAAGTATTCGCCGTGTTAATTGCAGCCGTGCTCGGCCTTTCGGTCACGGCACAGAATTCCATACGGGTGGAAGCTCCGAATCTGGTGACTTCCAGCGAGCAGTTCAACCTCACTTTCCTCATAGACGGGGAGCATGCCGTTTCGGATTTCGAATGGCCGGGAAGCGACGACTTCAAGACGGTGTGGGGCCCCCAGAAAGGCTCATCCACATCTATCAGCATAGTGAACGGGAAAAGGTCGAAGACCGTCACATCGTCATATACCTATGTGCTGATGCCCCTGAAGAGCGGCAGTTTTACGATACCTTCGGCTACGGCCAAGGTGCAGGGAAAGACTGTCAGTTCGCCCGCCACCCGCATCGAGGTGGTATCCGGCGGCTCGTCTGCCTCCTCCCGGGCAGGGCAGGGCGGCGGAAGCCAGGGTTCTTCGCAGGGCGCCAGGGCCACGGGCAGCATCTCCGACAACGACCTTTACATGCGCCTGACCGTGAACAAGACCCGCGCGGTGGTGGGGGAGAGCATCAGCGCCAGCCTCAAAATCTACCAGAGGGTGAACATAGCCGGTTTCGAGGATGTCAAGTTCCCCGGTTTCAACGGATTCTGGAGCCAGGAACTGCCTTCGCCCTCAAGCGTGGAATTCAAGCGTGAGAATGTCGGAGGGGAGATTTTCAATACCGCAGTGCTGCGGAGCTGGAACCTCATCCCCCAGAAATCCGGCGACATCGTAATCGACCCTTCCGAACTGGTATGCCGCGTGAATGTGCGCAGCAGTTCCTCCTCGTCGGGAAGCATCTTCGACGACTTCTTCCAGGAAAGCTACCGCACCGTTCGCAAGCGCATATCCACGCAGCCGGTAACCGTGCATGTGTCGGCCCTGCCTGCGGGCGCCCCGGCAAGCTTCGGGGGCGGCGTGGGCAAGTTTGAGATGCGTGCGGAACTCAGCCGCGATTCGCTCAAGGCTCACGATGCGGCATCGCTCAGGCTGTCCATAAGCGGCACTGGCAACCTTTCCCTTCTGGAAGCCCCCAAAATCAGCTTCCCTCCCGATTTCGAAACCTATGATGTGAAGGCATCCGACAACGGACGCACCCGCACTTTCGAGTATCCGTTCATCCCGAGGAGCCACGGCAACTTCGAACTCGGCCCCATTGAATACAGCTATTACGACATTTCCGCCGGGCGCTATGTCACCCTCAGCACCGGGCCCCTGCCCCTCGTTGTGAGCCGCAGCGGCGACCTGGGCGCGGAAACGCCTCAGGGAGGCGGCCAGCTGGTGCAGCCCGTGCGCAAGAATGTGAAGGACCTGGGAAGCGACATCCGCTACATCTCCACCCGCACCCCGTCTTTCAAGCCCGCCGGGAGCTTCTTCATCTTCTCGCCTTTGTATTTCGGCCTGGCCGCAGGACTGATTCTTGCCGCCCTGCTTGTCTGGGTGCTGCTCCGGGGAGCCGCCAAACGCCGTGCCGATGTGGCCGGAACCCGTGGCAGGGCTGCCTCTAAGATGGCCCGCAAACGCCTTTCCTCCGCCAGGGATTACCTGTCGAAGAATCTTTATACCGCATTCTATGAAGAGTTGCACAAGGCCCTGCTCGGCTTTGTTTCCGACAAACTGAACATGGATGCGGCCGATATGAACAAGGATAACATTTCCGCCCGTTTTGCCGAGGCCGGAGTGGGGGATGCCCTCACGGCGGAACTCACTTCGCTCCTTGACGCATGCGAGTATGCACGATATTCCCCCGACCAGGGTAATGAAGCCATGGCCCAGCATTATGAAAAAGCCGTTGCGGTAATCTCCGGCATCGATTCCGCAATGAAGAAAACGCCCCGCAAGGCTGCCGTATCCGCAGTGCTTCTCGCCCTGCTTCTGCTGCCCCTGCACGGACGCGCCGCCGATGCCTATGTGGATTCCCTCTGGAATGCAGGCACCGCCAGCTATGCCGCAGGATATTGGAGCGAAGCCCGCGACGCCTGGGGGCAGATTGCCTCCGTGGGGCTGGAATCGCCAGAGCTCTTCAACAACATAGGCAACGCCTGCTTCCGCTGCAACGACCTTGCGGGAGCGGTACTCAACTATTCAAGAGCCTTGAAACTGAATCCTTCTTATAAGGACGCCCGCTACAATCTCGAATTCGCTTCCGCACAGGTGCAGGACGACATTGCGTCCGTGCCGGAATTCTTTCTCAAGACGGCCTTCCGTCGTTTCAGTTACAGCCTCTCTTCCGACGCGTGGGCCTGGATTTCGCTGCTGCTTCTTGCCGGAACGCTTGCAATGCTGCTGCTCTTCCTGCTTTCCCGCGGCGCAGGAGGCCGCAGGCTGGGATTCTTCGGAGGTCTGGCACTGCTGCTCTGCCTTTTCCTGTGCATTGCCGCCGGGGCAAGGCAGCGAAGGGATGCACTATCCGGTGACGCTGCCGTAATAATGCGTCCGGTGGTGTCGGTGAAAAGCTCTCCGGGAAGCACGGAATCAAAGGATTTGTTCATTCTGCATGAAGGCTGTACTGTCAAATGTCTTGACGAGGTCGGCGGATGGTGCAATATCCGCCTCTCGGATGGCCGTGAGGGGTGGTTGCAGCGTTCTGACATCGAAAGAATATAGTTGTGGATTAATTGTTAATATTTTTGCAAAACAAAGAAATATTCCTATATTTGCACCGCGAATGCTTTGTTCGCATGTTTGGTTTGTAGTTTAATTTTTTAGTTAACTAAATAAAATCATTATGAAAAAGTTTTTTGCATTTGCTGCCGCTCTCCTTATCGGCGTTGCTGCCTTTGCGCAGGAAACCAACAAGGACGAGAATGGTAACACCAAGTTCGGCGGCTATGAAACCAACAAGTTCCTCGACAACTGGTTCGTTGGTGCCGGTATCGGTGCTAATGGCTGGATCGACGACATCACCAACATCGCAAGGTCCGGCGAGAGCATCAACAAGAGGGGTGCTACTTTCCCTGCAATCGATGCTTTCGTAGGCAAGTGGATTGAGCCTTGCTACGGTGTCCGTCTCGGATGGGCCGGTCTCAAGTATCAGAAGGATGCTGCCGTAGAACCCAACACTGATGAGAAATTCTCCATCAACAACATTCACCTTGACCTCCTCTGGAACATCTCCAACCAGTTCTGGGGATACAAGGAGAACAGGTTCTACAATCTTTCCCCCTATGCAACCGCCGCTCTCGTATGGACTGCTGAGGATCGCACTGCAGGTGCAGGCGTAGGTCTCTTCAACCAGTTCCGTCTCAGCGACAAGCTCGGTCTTTACATCGACCTCCGTTCCATTTTCGCAACTCCTCGCGTAATTGGCAATGTAGGTGGTGGCGTGGCTATCCTCGGTTCCGTTACCGGTGGTCTCACCTATGGTTTCGGCCGTACCAACTGGACCCGCGTAAGCACTACCGCTGCCGCTGCTGCTGCCGCCATCGCTGCTGCTGACGCTGCCCGCAAGGCTGCTGAGGCCAAGGTTGCCGGTGCTCAGAAGGCTGCTGCCGATGCTGATGCCGCTGCAAAGAAGGCTCTTGACGAGGCTAACCAGATTAAGGACGAGGCTGCCCGTGCTGCCGCCGACGCTACCAACATCAACGGTCTCTTCGACGAACCCGTGGTTGTTTACTTCGAGATTGGCAAGAGCACTCTCACCGCTGCTGAGAAGGCACACGCTGAGTATGCTATCAAGAACATCGTTTCCCGTGGTGACAATGTCAAGTTCACCCTCGGCGGAAGCGCTGACACCAAGACCGGTACCGCTAAGCGCAACAAGCAGCTCTCCGAGCAGCGCGCCAAGACCGTTTACAACCTCATCGACGAACTCGGCGTAAGCCGTGACAACATCACCGTTGTTGAGTGGGATGGCAAGACCCAGAGGTTTGCTACCAACGAGCTCAACCGTGCCGTTATCATCGAGAAGCAGTAATTTGGCTTGAACGAAATTTGTATGCAGGCCGGGCCATTCGCCCGGCTTGCTTTTTTTTGTGTCCGGTACTTTTTTATTATCTTTGCAGGTTATTTGGTAGTTAGACAATACAAGAATGCAGGAAATCAGAAACATAGCGATTATTGCGCATGTAGACCATGGTAAAACTACCCTGGTGGACAGGATGATTTACCAGGCGAACCTGGTGCGCCAGCCCGAAAATCTCGGGCAGCTCATACTTGACAACAACGACCTCGAACGCGAACGCGGCATCACCATTCTTGCAAAGAATGTGTCGGTGACCTACAAAGGTGTCAAGATAAACATCATCGATACTCCCGGCCACAGCGATTTCGGCGGTGAAGTGGAACGGGTGCTTAACATGGCGGACGGAGTGCTGCTGTTGGTGGATGCCTTTGAAGGCTGCATGCCGCAGACCCGTTTCGTGCTGCAGAAAGCTCTCCAGATGGGGAAGAAGGCGATAGTCGTCATAAATAAAGTGGATAAACCCAACTGCCGCCCTGATGAGGTGCAGGATGAGGTTTTCGACCTGATGTTCAATCTTGACGCTACCGAGGAGCAACTCGACTTCAAGACCGTTTACGGCTCGGCAAAACAAGGTTGGATGTCGCTTGACTGGCGCAAGCCCGGCACCGACATTACTCCCCTTCTGGATGTTATCCTGGAAGAAGTTCCCGCTCCCGCAGTGGTGGAGGGTACGCCCCAGCTGCTGATTTCATCGCTGGAGTATTCTCCCTATGTGGGCCGTATCGCCGTTGGAAAAGTTACCCGCGGTTCGCTCAGGACGGGGCAGCAGGTCAGCCTTTGCAAGCGTTATGACATAGTACAGAAGCACAAGATTAAGCAGCTGATGACCTTCGAAGGTCTTGGCAAGGCAAATGTGGACGGAGTAGGCTGTGGCGACATCTGCGCCGTGGTTGGCATCGAGGGATTCGAGATTGGCGATACCATCGCGGATTTCGAGAACCCTGAAGCCCTGCCTCCCATTGCGGTGGACGAACCTACCATGAGCATGCTCTTCACCATCAACAATTCCCCTTTCTTCGGCAAGGATGGCAAGTATGTGACTTCCCGCCATATCAAAGAGCGTCTGGAGAAGGAACTGGAGAAGAATCTTGCGCTGCGTGTAAAGCCAGGCACCACCGCCGATTCGTTCGTGGTATATGGCCGTGGCGTGCTGCATCTTTCGGTGCTCATCGAAACCATGCGCCGCGAGGGCTTTGAACTTCAGGTAGGGCAGCCCAAGGTGCTGGACAAAACCATCAACGGGCAGCGCTGCGAACCTATCGAGGAAATGTCTATAGAAGTGCCGGAAGCGTTCGTCGGAGCTGCCATCGAGATTTCCACACGCCGCAAGGGCGCGCTTCTCAGGATGGAGCCGCGTGGCGACAGGACCCTTCTCGAGTTCGAGATTCCCACCCGTGGCCTCATGGGGCTTCGCAGCAACCTTCTCACCGCAACCCAGGGAGAGGCTATCGTGGCATACCGTTTCAAGGATTACCAGCCTTTCAAGGGCGAAATAGAGCACCGCAACAACGGTTCGCTCGTGTCGCTCGAGACCGGCGATGCCAAGGCTTATTCCATGAACAAG
>JAFUGJ010000015.1 GCA_017469425.1 Bacteroidales bacterium | reverse complement strand
GCCGGGCTTGTGGCAATCGGCGCCGTTGCTTTGTATTATCTGGTGCTTGCCCTGTTCAGGAACAGGCTCGCCAATGAATATTCGTTTTATATAAAAGAGAAATGAATTCTGTTATTTTCTGGACAATTGTGATTCTCGCCGGGCTTGGTCTGGTGCTCGCAGTCGTTCTCTACTTTGTGGCCGAAAAGTTCAAGGTTGAGGAAGACCCCCGCATCGAGCAGATTGAAAAGACCCTTCCGGGAGCCAATTGCGGCGGTTGCGGTTATGCCGGCTGCCACGCCTTTGCCGACTCTGCGGTGAAGGCTGCCAATCTGGACGCCCATTTTTGTCCCGTCGGGGGCAATGATGTGATGAAGAAGGTGTCGGCCATCCTTGGCTACACCCTCACAGAAAAGGCTCCCCAGGTTGCCGTGCTTCGCTGCAACGGCACCTGTGCCGCCCGTCCTCGGGTCAACGATTACGACGGCGCCGTGAGCTGCCGCGTGAAGGCCGCCCTCTACAGTGGCGACACCGGCTGCTCCTACGGATGTCTCGGTTGCGGCGACTGCGTCGGTGCGTGCGAATTCGGTGCGCTTTCCATGAATCCCGAAACCGGGCTTCCCGTAGTGGACGAAACCAAGTGCGTGGCCTGCGGCAAATGCGTCAAGGCATGCCCCAAGGCCCTCTTCGAGCTTCGCAACAAGGGCCCGCGCGGGATACGCGAGTTCGTGGCCTGCCGCAATACTGACAAGGGGCCCTTCGTGAAGAAGGCCTGCGCGAATGCCTGCATAGGTTGCGGCATCTGCGCCAAGACCTGCACCCACGATGCCATCGTCCTGGAGAACAATCTCGCCTATATCGATTTCGCCAAGTGCAAACTCTGCCGCGAGTGCGAGGCAATGTGCCCTACCGGTGCCATCCACGGGGTGAATTTCCCCAAGGAACTTGACAAGGCCGCCGTGAAGGAGCGTATCGCAAAGCGTGCCGCTGCTGCCAAAGCCGCCGCCGAAGCAAAAAAGGAGGTCAGCAATGAGTAAAGTAACATTTTCCATAGGAGGCGTGCATCCCGACGATGCAAAAATCGCCCGCGGCTGCGCCATTGAGGTGCTCCCTCTTCCGCAGACCGTTTATGTATCCATGGCCCAGCATCTCGGTGCTCCCGCGAAGCCTGTCGTCGCAGTGGGCGACAGCGTGAAAGTCGGACAGGTGATTGCCGAACCCGGCGGATTCATTTCCGCATTCGTGCATTCTCCTGCAAGCGGAACGGTCAAAAGCATCGCCCCCCGCAAGGACCTTGCAGGCAACAATGTGATGCATGTCGAAATCGCAGTTGAGGGAGACGAGTGGGCAGAGGGCATCGACCTTTCGGACACTCTCGTCACCGAAATTCCCGACGACCGCAATGCCATACTCGAGAAAATCAAGGCCAATGGCGTGGTGGGTCTTGGCGGAGCCACCTTCCCCACCCATGTCAAGCTCAATCCCGCTCCCGGCAGCAAGGCCGAGTGCCTGATTCTGAACGGTGCGGAGTGCGAGCCTTACCTTACCAGCGATTACCGCATCATGCTGGAGCGTCCGAAGGAAATCATCATCGGCGCCGCCATCATGCAGAAGGTTCTCGGCGGATGCCGCACCGTAATCGGCATCGAGGAGAACAAGCCCGAGGCCATCGAGACCATGGGCAAGGCCCTTGCCGAACTCGGATACAAGGGCATCGAGGTCCTTCCCCTCAAGAAGAAATATCCCCAGGGAGGTGAGAAGCAGCTCATTCAGGCCGTGATGCGCCGCGAAGTGGGCTCCGGCGGCCTTCCCATCAGCGTGGGCGCCGTGGTGCAGAATGTTGCGACATCGCTTGCCGTGTATGAGGCCGTGCAGAAGAACAAGCCCCTCATTACCAATGTGCTCACCATCACGGGCAACTGCCTTCCCGTCGAAAAGCAGCACAATTACCTCTTCCGCATCGGCGTGCCGCTCAGCTTCATTGCCGAATACGCAGGCGGAGTTCCCGAGGGTGCCGCCAAGCTGGTGAGCGGCGGACCCATGATGGGGCGTGCCATCGCCAATCTCGACGCCGCTACCGTCAAGGGCTCGTCGTCCATCCTCTATCTTTCCGAAGAAAGCACCCGCCGCGGAGCCGAATCCTATTGCATCCGCTGCGGACGCTGCTCCGACGCCTGCCCCATGGGTCTCGAACCCTTCCTCCTCCGCCGTCTGTACAAGGCGGGCGACCTGGAAGGTCTCGAAGAAAATGCTGCCCAGGACTGCATCGAATGCGGTTGCTGCCTTTACAGTTGCCCTGCCAACATCCCTCTGCTCGACCATATCCGTCAGGCCAAGGGTCAGGTGATGGGAGTTATCCGTGCGCGCGCCGCTGCCGCCAAAGCTGCTGCCGAAGCTGCCAAAGCCGCCCAAAACAAATAATCCAGTCCGACTATGATAGTATCACCAAATCCCCATATACATTCGGCGGTCAGCACGAAGAAGCTGATGCTGGATGTAATCATAGCCCTCTGTCCGGCCGTAATCGTTTCGTTCCTCTTCTACGGGCTCAGCGAAATCGCCATCATGGCCGTCAGCGTGGCATCCTGCGTGTTCCTTGAATGGGCAATCACCAAGTACATGCTCAAGAAACCCTCCACCACGGGCGACCTCTCCGCAATAGTGACCGGCATCCTGCTGGCAATGAACCTCCCTGCCACCACCCCCCTGTGGGTAGTGTTCATAGGTGCGGTGGTTGCAATCGCGGTTGCGAAGATGACCTTCGGCGGAATCGGGCAGAACATTTTCAACCCCGCAATTACCGGGCGCGTGTTCCTTCTGGTGTCGTTCCCTGCCTACATGACCGACTGGACCCTTCCCGCAGGCTTCATCCACAATGTCGACGCATTTTCCGGTGCCACCCTGCTGGAGCAGGTGAAAATCCTCGGCGCCGCCGATGCCGACAAGCTCGTGGGCCTGCAGACGCTCTTCACCAACATCGGAGGTTCCGCAGGTGAGATTTCGGCCCTGGCGCTTCTCGCAGGCTGGGTTTATCTGCTGGTGCGCAAGGTTATCAAGCCTTGGATTACCCTCAGCATCTTCGCCACTGTTGCAGTAGTGGCCGCAATCTTCCATCTCGTAGACCCTGCCCAGTTCACCGGGCCTCTCTTCAACCTGCTCACCGGCGGTGTGATTCTCGGCGCCTGCTTCATGGCAACCGACTATGTCACCTCTCCCATGAGCGACTGGGGCGGAGTCCTTTACGGGTTCGGCATAGGTTTCATAGTGATGATGATACGCTACTTCGGCTCGTATCCCGAAGGAATGTCGTTTGCCATCCTTCTCATGAATATGGCCGTTCCGCTCATCAACATCAAGTTCCACCAGCGTAAATTCGGGAGGGCATAGTCATGGCAGCTAAATCATCCCTTACCAACATGGTACTCTGCCTGTTTGCGGTATGTCTCGTGTGCGCCGCAATCCTGGGCAGCCTGTACGCAGTTACCAAAGAACCCATCGCCGCCGCCGAGGCTGCTGAAGCCCGGGCATCCATCGCCAAGGTGCTTCCCGACGGGGGAGAGATTTCCGAAGCGTGCATCAGCGATGTGGAAGGCGTGCCCGTCGAATATTATGTGCAGACCAACGGCGGCGAGGTTTCGGCCTATGCCGTGAAGACCGTGGCCGGAGGATTCGGAGGCCCTCTCACCCTCATGGTGGGCGTGCTTCCCGACGGGAGCGTCTATAACACCACGGTGCTTTCCCATACCGAAACTCCGGGCCTTGGAGCCAAGTGCACCGAGGAAAATTCCCATTTCCGCGAGCAGTGGAAGGGCTTTTCCGGGAATTTCGCGGTAAAAAAGGACGGCGGCGATGTGGATGCCATTACGGCTTCCACCATCACCTCGCGCGCCTATACCAAGGCTGTCGCCTCTGCGGTGTCGCTCGTGCGCAGCCTGAACGGAAATGCCCCGGTCGATTCAGTGAGCGGAGCATCCAAAAAGAAGGAGGAATAGAAAATGGGCAACAAACTTTCAATAATCACCAAGGGTATTCTCAAGGAGAACCCTACCTTCGTGCTGGTGCTGGGTATGTGCCCTACGCTGGCCACCACCACCTCCGCCATCAACGGCCTTGAGATGGGGCTTGCCACCATGTTCGTGCTCATCCTCAGCAACATCGTGATTTCGCTTATCGCTCCCGTCGTGCCGGACAAGGTGCACATCCCCGTTTACATCGTGGTGATTGCCACCTTCGTCACCGTGGTGCAGCTGGTGATGCAGGCATATATGCCGGAGGTCTACAAGACCCTCGGCCTGTTCATACCGCTGATTGTGGTAAACTGCATCATCCTCGGACGCGCCGAGGCGTTTGCCAACAAGAACGGGGTGCTCGATTCCGCGCTCGACGGCATAGGCATAGGGCTCGGCTTCACCGCTTCGCTCACCGTCATTGGAATTGTCCGCGAGATTCTCGGCAGCGGCGCCATCTTCGGCTGGAAGTTCATCAGCGGCGACGGCATCCTTGCCTTCGTAATGGCTCCGGGTGCCTTCCTCGTGCTGGGCTACCTGATGGTCCTGTTCAACAAAATCGCCAAAAAGTAAGGAGGACGCAGCATGGAATATTTTCTTATAATCATTTCCGCGATATTCGTAAATAATATCGTCCTGGCCCAGTTCCTGGGCATCTGCCCCTTCCTGGGAGTCTCCAACAAACTCTCCACGGCTTCGGGCATGAGCATGGCCGTTTGCTTCGTGATTACCCTCGCCACGGTGGTGACATACCTTATCAACCAGTACCTTCTCGAACCCTTCGGGCTCACATTCCTGCAGACTATTGCGTTCATTCTCGTGATTGCCGCCCTGGTCCAGATGGTGGAAATCGTGCTCAAGAAAGTTTCTCCCTCGCTCTATCAGGCACTGGGAATCTTCCTTCCGCTCATCACCACCAACTGCGCCGTGCTCGGAGTCGCCATTACCGTGGTAACCAAGGAATTTACCTTCGGAGGGGCTTCGCACCTGCTGAATCTCGGAGAGGCCACCGTCTATGCCTTCGCCACCTCGCTCGGTTACGGCCTTGCAATGGTGCTCTTCGCAGGCATACGCGAGCATCTTGCCCTCAACGAGGTGCCCAAGGCATTCAAGGGCCTGCCCATCGCCGTCATTACCGTCGGCATCATGGCCCTCGCCTTCCTCGGATTCTCCGGAATAGTTTAATATTATTGTATAACTTAAACCTTGTTTTTATGAAAAAGATTATCGCTATCGCAGTTTCATTGCTCGCTGTCGCATTTGTTGCAAATGCCCAGTCCCGTTCACTCGGTGTCCGTCTCGGCTATGGCGGAGAGGTTTCCTACCAGCATACCCTCAGCGCCGACAACTTCCTCGAAGTTGATGCAGGATGGGGATACAAATCCGTCAGCATCGGTGCAGCATACGACTTCCAGATTGCACCCGTAGGTCCTTTCGGATTCTATGCCGGCCCTTCCGCACAGATTTGGGCAGGCGGCGATGACGACTTCGTTCTCGGCGTTGGCGGACAGCTCGGTCTGGAGTATCTCTTCGATGAGATTCCCCTTCAGATTTCCCTCGACTGGAGGCCTGTCTTCACTCTCGTTCCCGGCACCGGTTTCGGCTGGCAGAGCGTGGGGCTTGGTGTTCGCTACCTCTTTTAATTGACATTAACCATGTACATGCTCCCGATGTTCATGTTCTCGGACACCGGGAGCATTCCAATTTGAGATGTACAAGATTCTTCGCAAACAAATGCTGAACCCGACCATCTGCAAGATGGTGGTGGAGGCTCCGCGCGTGGCGGCTTCCGCGCTTCCGGGCCAGTTCCTGATTGTCCGCGCTGATGAGCCTGGCGAGCGTATTCCGCTTACTATCAGCGATTACGACCGTGAAGCCGGAACTGTTACCATCGTTATCCAGCCCATAGGGGCATCCACCCGCAGCATGGTGGACGATTTTTCCGAAGGCGACTCCTTTGCCGATGTCGTAGGGCCTCTTGGCAACGCTTCCGATTTTGTGGACCTGAGCGACGCCGAACTTGCCGGAAGGCATTATGTCTTCATCGCGGGAGGGCTTGGTACCGCCCCCGTGTATCCGCAGGCCAAGTGGCTGCATGAGCACGGCGCTTCTGTGGATGTGATAATCGGCGCCCGCACCAGGGACCTTCTCATTTACGAAGACGAGTTCAGGAGCGTCTGCGACAATCTGTACATGTGTACCGACGACGGCTCCTACGGCTTCAAGGGTGTGGGAACCGCCCGTCTGGAGGCGCTTGTGGCCGAAGGAAAGCATTACACTAATGCTGTCGCCATCGGCCCCATGATAATGATGAAGTTCTCTGCACTTACCTGCAAGAAACTTGGAATTCCCGTGATGGTCAGCATGAACACCCTGATGGTGGACGGCACCGGAATGTGCGGAGCATGCCGCCTTTCCGTCGGAGGGCAGACCAAGTTCGCCTGCGTGGACGGGCCTGAATTCGATGGCTATCTTGTAGATTTCGACGAGGCGATGCGCCGTCTTACCCAATATAAGGCCGAGGAGGGCCTTGCAAATGGCAAATAGAATCCCGCGTGTTCCCGTGCGTGAACAGGACCCGAAGGTCCGTGCACATAATTTCGAAGAAGTTTGCTATGGCTACGACCTGGATGAAGCCAGGCTTGAGGCTTCCCGCTGCCTGCATTGCAAGAATCCCCGCTGCGTGGCTGCCTGCCCGGTTTCCATCAAGATTCCGGATTTCATAGCCCTGGTCGCGGAAGGCGACATCAAGGGTGCGGCGGCGAAGATTGCGGAAGATTCATCCCTTCCTGCCGTCTGCGGACGCGTCTGCCCCCAGGAAACCCAGTGCGAAGGCTCGTGCATTCTTGGCGTGAAGGGCGAGCCCGTTGCCATAGGCAAACTTGAGCGTTTCGTGGCGGATGCAAGCCTTGGAACCGCATCGACCTCGGTAGCCGCATCCAACGGCCATAAGGTTGCCGTGATAGGAAGCGGCCCTGCGGGGCTTGCCTGTGCCAGCGACCTCGCCAAACTCGGCTACGGTGTCACCATCTTCGAGGCCCTTCACAAGGCGGGGGGAGTGCTCGAATACGGCATTCCAGAATTCCGCCTTCCCAAGGAAAAGGTTCTCAGGCACGAAATCGACGAAGTCCGTGCCCTCGGGGTTAAGATAGAAACCGATGTCATCGTGGGGCGCACCGTCACCATCGACCGCCTGTTGGACGAAGAAGGCTTCGAGGCCGTGTTCGTGGGCACCGGAGCGGGCCTTCCCAAGTTCATGGGTATTCCCGGCGAGAACCTTAACGGTGTTTTCTCGGCCAACGAATTCCTTACCCGCAACAACCTCATGAAAGCTTTCCGCGACGACTACCGCACTCCCATTCACACCGGAGCCAAAGTATGCGTGGTTGGAGGCGGAAATGTCGCTATGGATGCCGCCCGTACCGCGCTTCGTCTCGGCGCCGACACAACGATAGTGTATCGCCGTACCGAGGCCGAACTTCCTGCCCGAAAGGAAGAAGTGCATCATGCCAAGGAAGAAGGCATCGACTTCCGCATGCTCACCAACCCCGTGGAAATCCTCGGCGATGAACGCGGATGGGTGCGCGCCATCAAATGCATACGCATGGAACTCGGCGAACCCGACGAAAGCGGGCGCCGCCGTCCTGTGGAAATCCCCGGCTCGGAATACGAGATACCTACCGATACTGTTATCATGGCCCTCGGCACTTCGCCAAATCCCCTGATTGCAAAGACAACCCCGGGGCTCGAAACCACCCGCAGGGGAGGGCTTGTTGCTGACGAAGCGGGCGCTACCACCAGGGCCGGAGTCTTTGCCGGAGGCGATGCCGTCACCGGAGCCGCCACCGTCATACTCGCCATGGGTGCAGGCCGCAAAGCTGCCGCTGCAATCGATGCTTACCTGCATAGCAAGTAATTTGCTGCAGCACTTAAATCTTTGATTTCCAGTAAAGCGTTGCATATCAAGAAGTTGACTGCTGCATAATAATAAGTGGCTATTCTCAGGCAGCATGTTTTTTTATATCTTTGCAGTGTGAAAGAGTACAGGATAATCAGACCGGAGGGTTGCGCTGGCTTTGCCGGGGCGCTGGAGTGTGTTTTGAAGCAGATAGCGGATTTTGCGGAAAATGCCCGGAATCAGGGTGGAAGCCTTGGTTTCGTGCGTTTCTTCCTCAGCGATGCGAAGAATCAAGAGGCGCAGTTAAGGGCTGCCCTGCGGGAGCGTCTGGCGGATGTGGCGGTTTCGATAGTGGAGCAGCCGCCGCTTGACGGTTCGATGATTTCAGCGCTTGCCATTGCCTCGGATGAAAGGCAGGACATTCTTTTCCACAGTCTTAGATTGAGTGAGGAAGATGCGGCAGGCAAGTCGTCTTACGAGCAGGCGAGGCTTCTTTTCGACAGGTATCTTCAAATGCTCCGTCCGCTCGGGCTGAACCTTGCTACGCACTGCGTGCGCACATGGATTTATGTTCGCGATATTGACTCGAACTATGCAGGTCTTGTGAAGGCCCGCAACGATGTTTTCGACGAAGAAGGCCTTAGTTTCCACACGCATTACATTGCAAGCACCGGCATAGGAGGTGCCACCTGCGCCCCGTCGGCTTTGGTTGCCATTGATTTTCTGACATATCCCGCTCTGCACGAATCCGATAAAACTTATCTAAAGGCACTGTCGCACCTTAGCCCTACCCACGATTACGGCGTGGCATTCGAAAGGGGGGTGAAACTTTCCGACGGTCATATCTTCATCAGTGGCACGGCGAGTATCGACCACCGCGGCCAAATCCTTCACGAGGGCGATGTGCTGAAGCAGACAGACCGCCTGCTGGAAAACATCGCTGCCCTTCTTCGTGAGGCAGGTGCCGAGGGGAGCGATCCCGAAGTGCTGGAAAGAGTGCCGTATTTTCTTGTGTATCTTCGCAATCCGTCCGATTATGAAGCCGTGTCCGCCTATATGGAGCAGCGCTTCCCGGACACTCCGCACATACTCCTTCATGCCCCCGTCTGCCGCCCCGGCTGGCTCATCGAAATGGAGTGCGACTTAGGCTGATGCCTTTCCGTTTCGGGTCAGGAATTGCGGGCAGATGCTATTACTCCGAGGATGGTCCTTGCTTCATTGAGGAATTCTTCGGGATTCTTGTCAGAAAGGATGCCTGCCCATACCAAATCGCATTTTCTCGACTGTGGATTCGTCAGATTCAGGAAAGGCTCGACAGCTGTGTCAAGGATGCGTTTTCTTTGCTCCGGACTAAGCAGTGAAATGTCGGGAATATAAGTCTCGTTCAGGTCCGCGATTTCCATCTTCCTCATGCCGTCCTGATTCTTGGATTCCATCTCACAATTAATTTGATAGAACACGGACGACATCCATGAGCCCAAGATGTAGGAATCCTCTTCAGAGGGCATTTCCAGTACAATTACATTCGTGGAAGGGAATGTCTCTTTGGAGCAGCGGAACACGGGAGCATTTATACGGAGCGCGCGCGGAATCAGTAGCGAGTTGGAAGGAACACCATTTCTGCTCTCATTTTCCAGAATCTTCCGCAACTGCTCGATACTCTTTACTTTTCTTTTCTGTTTACCCTTTTTGCTGCCGATGGAGCAGTATTCGTCCAAGATGGAATAAAGGACTTCATCATCAGCCATACATCGGATGTCGAAGAACAGCTGATCGCCCATCCCCAAGTCGAAAGAGCAGTTCTTCACCCTCCTGAGTCCGGCTTTCAGGCAGTCGTCAATCCTGGATGAGACAGAGTTGAAAAAAGCTTTGTTGCTGCTGATGTACATCAGGTCGGAAGCTCCGCTGTCGCCGCATTTCCCTCTGTATATATTGAGGTGCATGTCTTTCAATTTGCAGAATCCGGGGCGCGAAACGATGTTGTCGCGGATAAATGCCGAGGCATCTGCAGCGGAATAATCATTGACTCTCCACCCTTCAGAAGCAAGGAACAGGACATCGGAGCCGGATTTTTTCAATAACTCAAACCCTCCGTCAGCTTCGCACACAGTATTGAAGGGGATGCTTTCTTTCAGGGCTTCGGCCAGCTTGGCCAGGTTATTGTCGGCGACAGGATTGTTGCCGGAGATGAACAGCACATCTCCTCCCTGCTGCCCTTTCACGCCTACAACTATGCAGGTGTCTTTGGTCACGCTTTCGAATAAACCTTCTCCGGGATAAGTGTAAACGAGTTTTAATCCAAAATCGTTGCAAAGGAATTCACGGAATGCCTTGCTTGCTTCACCCCTGGCTGTAAGATGGGTTTTGGGAATGATGCATCCGATTACCGTTCCCTCCTCGGCAAACTGTGTTATCAGCTCGATGAAAGGCCCTTCCAGGCCCATCTGCCCCCGGTTGGTTGTGCATGAGCCTTTCAGTTGAAATATCCTGTCGCTGAGTTCCGCTTTCCTTTCCTTCGCGTCCACGGCAGAAACATAAGGAGGATTCATTACGATGAGCCGCACATTCTCAAAGTAGCTGCCGTCCAGTTCCGCGATATTCTTCGTGCTTATTTCCGGAGAGTTGTCGTTGGCGATGGTAGCAGGGAACATCAGGCCCAGACGGAGGCTCAGCAGATGCGCAAGCCGGGTGTCGGCATCATTGGCCTTGAGGTGGTGTGGCTGCAATTCCGGATAGAACAGGGGTGCAGCCGCGAGCAGGTTTCCTCCTCCTGCTCCCGGGTCACAGATGGACTCGGCATATCCTATTTCAGGACAATAGTAATGGCAGAGCGCCATCAGCACCTGGGCGAGGTCGGGGTCTGTGCCCACTTCCCCGTCTTTTTCCCGGCCTTCAGTCATGGTGCGGTAGAGAATGTCCGAGATGGCGTCGGCATTGACATGCTGCTTCCCAAGATTGAACATTTCTTCGAGCAGGGAGGTGTCTGTGGGAATAAGTGCAGAGTAACTGTTCTCGCTTTGTGAGAAAATTTCTTTAAAGTTTATCTTCCTGCCTTGCATGCAAACGGCTTTTGTGCTGCGATGACAAGAACTTATGCTCCGCATTCCGGGGAAACGGCTGCCCTTGGATAATGCGCCGCGTATGTATTCGTAGAATTCCGCCGCGAGTGCCGAATTCTGCATTTTCGGGTCGGCTTTGTTGTCGTTGAAGAACTCAATGAAACGGGTAAAACCGTTTTTGTATGAGTAATCATCGAACATAATCTTGTTGATGATGCCTACGAACAGGTCGCTCAGTTTCCGCTCGAATTCTTCTTGCCCGCACTCGTTTAAACGGCAGCAATGCAGCATGCCGGGCTCGAGAAGTTGCTCATATACCATGGGCCTTGACGGGTCGTGCCGGAAAACGGCGGTATCTTCCAGATTGGTCAGGATGTAAAAAGGCTTTTCAGTGAGGGAGGCGCTTTTGTTGACCACATACGACTGTGCCTGTATCTGGAAGCGCATGCTGCTCACCGCTGCGGGAGTGCGTTTCACTTCCACAACGCAGAGGGTTTTGCCGTTGGCGGCATTGACGATTTCGAAGTCGGGCTGTATCGTTCCGACACGGGTATGGTGCGCAACGGTATATTTTTCTTCCAAACCCAGCATGGATAGGGCATTGTCCAGGCATCTTTTGCAAATGGGATGGAAAGAAGAAACCTCGCCATCCGAATAATCCAACCAAAGTTTCATAGCCTTGGCAAGTTATTCAAAATAGTGCGGATTTCAAAGATATTTTTTCAATTCGAGGGCCAGATGCTTTGCCATCAGGGGAGGAACGGCATTCCCGATTATCAGGTTGCGTCCTTGCTTGCTTGACGACACAGGGATGTAGGAATCGGGAAAACTCTGAAGCCGGAGGGCTTCACGGGCAGTGATGAGCCTGTCGGCGGCGTAGTGGATGTTGCAGCCTACATTCGGCCTGTTGAAATATGTATTGATAGTGTAAGAAGGTTTGTCGGGAAGCATCCTTCCGTAACAGGTGGTATGTCCTCCATCCCTCTGGAGCCTCCTTATCCTCACCGATGGCACATCGGAAGGGATGTCCATGTAGTTCCCTCCGGGTTTTACATGGCTCACTATGTATTTGTCCAGGGCGCTCATCGACGGCATTTCGTGGTCGGGAACCGAGCTGTCGCTGCCGGCAGGGGGGAGATTCCCTATGGCTTCGCTTACCGAGACATATTTTTTCTTTCCGCCAGAACCGTCTGCATTATGGGTAGCCTCCGGAAATACAAACTTCCCTTTCCCTCTCAATCCAACGATAATCAATCTTTTGCGAAGTTGCGGCACTCCATAGTCGGCTGCGTTTACCTCTTTGCAGGAAAGCGTGTAGCCTATTTCTTCGAAAGCCTTCATCAATGCCTCGATTATCAGTCCGCCATCGGACGAGCGGGCTGTCTTGAGCCCCACTACATTTTCAAACAGGAAAGCCTTGGGCTTCAGTGCATCGATAATCTTGATGTATGTCCATACGAGCTGTCCTCTCGCATCTTGGGTATTCCTTTTGCCTGCATAGGAGAAAGACTGGCACGGAGGCCCTCCGATAACTACGGAGCAAGGTGGAATCCGCGAAGTTTCGACTTTGTTAATATCTGCAAGGATGATATTCTCACCGACATTCGCCTTGTATGAAGCCACGGCGTCTTTGTTGTTGTCAATGGCCCATACAATGTCATATCCGGCCTGCTTGAACCCCAGGTCGAGTCCGCCGCCTCCGGAAAAGAGGCTCACTACAATCGGTTTATTCTGTGCAGAGCCGTTCATTTCTTTTGGATATATAGTTTGTCTTGGAACCGGCGTTGCCGTAATACTTGTCCAGTATCCCGCTTATCTTTTCAAGCTGCCGCTCATTGCCGGATTCGGCAAGTTTTTTTGCCGACTTTTTCAGGGCTGCGGCATCCTCCCCGGAGAGTTTGTCCGGAGCAACGACCATGAGCGCATCCACATCGTATTTTTGGATTTTCAGGACACCGTTGCCATAATTCTTCCCACAATCTTCGAGCTGGCAGTAAATATGGTAGTTGTTGAGCAGGGCAAACAGAAGGAGGGGGTGTGTATCCTTGCAGCAGATGGAGTAGAAATTATCCCTGCATAAGACTTTCGCATCGTTCAGGATGAACCTGAGCCTGTTTCGCACAATGTAGGGGAACACGATGTCAGCCGGTTTTTGCACCGGCACTTTATACCATTCCTTGCCTTCTTTGATGGCTTTGGCCAGGACTGATGGTTTGCCTTCCTTCAATATCCTTCCGGCCCACCCGTCAAGATAATCCGATGTTTCGGAGTCGAGCGCGGCTTTTGCGGGAATCATCAGACATCTGTCAAGCTCCGCTTCCGAACTCGTGTAAGCCGGTACGGCCCTGGGCGACGACAGGATGCTTGAAATATGCGTGCCACCGGTCAGGGGAGGGTTGATGAACACCTTGTTGAACCCCGTGGTGATGCCGCGCCTGATTGAGGCAATGCTGCTCAGCGCAACAAGGGAAGTGCCACCGGTAAACGCATCTGCCTGCATGGGCTTTTTTCCGCCTTTGATAAATTTAAGTATGGCGGCGCTTACAATCGGAGCTCCGTCGAAGGGGTTCCCTTTGCAGGGGATGTGTTCCGCAATGCAACAAGACTCTTCCAGGGAATGCAGGAACTCTTTTCCGTTCGGGGTTTTCATCCATGTGTCGGGAACAATCACGACGAGCTCACCGCCATCGGAGAGAAGCTTGAGGGAAAAGGCTATGAAATATATGTACAGATTAGCCTTGGATGGGATGCGAAAAGGGGCGCATAACTGCTGCAGCCGTGCTTTTGTCATCCCGTAACCGGACAGGCTGTCAATCAGTTCCTGACGGATGTAAGGAGGATTCAGTATGATGCCATCGTAGCGGGTGCCTTCAGGAATGTCGAAGAAATTGCCTCTTTGCACTCTTGCAGATGGGTTCTTTGCTTCAAACTGACGGAAGGATGCCTCGTCAATTTCTATCCCGGAAATGTTGTACCTGCCAAGTTCGGAGAGGCTTTCTATAAATATCCCCTTGCCAAAACACGGATCCAGCACGGAAGCCCCTTCTTTTAATGAGAAGAGCCTGCACATAGAATCAGCTATATGCTTTTTTGTGTAGAATTGTCCGAGTTCGGGCCGGCTTCCAGGCATTTGTTTGTGCGTTACTTTACGCAAATATAAAACAAATCTGCGAACTAATCTTCAAACAGCTCCCGGTAGCCGGGAAGGAGCCTGCCGGTGGCTTTGAAAAGTTTTTCCCTGGAATAGTCCATGGCTGCCACTTCGTTCTGCGGGGTGAGGGCGATGTACATGTCCTTGATGTGGGAGGAGGTGCCGTCGCTTGCCTTTGCCCTTGCCGAAAAACGGTAAATCACGAGTTCGGTCGCGTCCAGCGAATCGGCCTTTGCAAGCCTTGCTTCGAGAGCATCGATGCCTTCCAGTACTTTGGCATCATGGGCGGCTTCGGCCTCCTTTTTTGCCGCATTGTTGGATTTTCCTTCGGCCTTGTATTTTGCAGCAAGCTTCAGATTCTGCTTGCGGCGCACTTCGATGGTGTTCCTTCTGCGGGCGATTTCGTCGCCGAAGCTCGAAGTGCCGACCTGTTCAATGCTGTCCCATGTAAAACTCCTGAGCTCTCCGAGCTGCCCCGCAACTTCCGCCTTGATGGCTTCGCGGACGGGGTCCTCCTGTTTGGGCGCGCCGCAGCAGATGCAAAGGACTGCAACGGCGGTTATCAAAAGAAATCGTTTCATTCTGCAAATGCGTAATTGTATCCGTCAATTCTGTTCCATGCCCCACGGGTGAAGTCCGGCACTTCCACCGGAGCGCCGCCGTTTGCTATGGAAATCGCACCCAGTTCACCCAGGCAGCACCACTCAGCGAGGTCGTAGACATCCATGTCGAGAGGCAGGCCGTTGAGAAGGCAATATACCAGACGGTAATCCATGATGAAGTCCATTCCTCCATGGCCGCCCACTTCCTTTGCGAGCGCTTCCAGTTCGGGGGTGAGGATGGGGCTGCGGTATTTTTCCTGCATGGCCTGCATCACTTCCTTCGACACCGGCCTGTGGGCGTTGAGGTTTTCGTGGCTCACGACGCCTTCCTGCCTTTCGGGATGGAGGCTGTAAATCTGGATGGGATACTTGGAGGCGTACCCTTCGGTTCCAACTACCTGATACATGCGGTTGTAGGGCCGTGGAGTCATTACATCGTGCTCAATCAGAATCGTATTTCCTTTTTCGGTTTCTATCATTGTCATGGTCTCATCACCATTCTGGAATTCCGAAGGATTGTGCCCGCGCTTGGCCCAGAGTTTCTTTCCTACCACCGAACGGGTTTCCATGGCAACGAGGGTCTTCATTCTGTCGCCCCTGTGGATGTTGAGCACCTGGCACACGGGGCCGAGCCCGTGGGTAGGGTAGATGTCTCCTTTGTGAGCGGCGTTGAAGTCCAGACGCCAGCTGTTCCAGTAGCGGTCCCAGAATTCGTCGAGGCAGTGGTTGTATGCTCCTTCCGCGTGGATGATGTCGCCGAATACTCCCTTCTGCGCCATGTTGAGGGTGGTGAGTTCGAAGAAGTCGTAAACGCAGTTTTCCAGCATCATGCAGTGCAGGCGCTTGCTTTCCGCCATATTGATGAGGGCCCAAATCTCATCGAGAGAAGTTGCGGCGGGTACCTCGATAGTCACATGCTTCCCGTGCTCCATCGCATACAGGGCCATGGGTGCGTGGGTTTTCCAGTCGGTGGCGATATACACGAGGTTGATGTCGTCGCGCTCGCAGAGGGCCTTCCATGCATCTTCGCTTCCGCTGTAAGCGGCGGCGTCGGGGCGTCCGTGTCTTAGGAGAATCTGCCGGGAGGCTTCCACATTTTCGGGGAGGACATCGCAGAGCGCCACGATGCGGGTGCGGTCCAGGTAGCAGAACCTCTCCACGGCGCCCGGGCCCCTCATTCCGAGTCCTATGAAACCGACGCGCACGGTGTCGAGAGGTGCAACCCTGAGTGCCACGGCATCCTCCTGCCCGGCGGGGCGGGCGGGAATGCGGGTTCTGATGATATTGTCTTTGCTTCCGCAGGAAGCCAAGAGGGCGAGCGCGGCTGCAAGAAAGAGTGATTTTCCGTATTTCATTGCAAAGTAGTTTTTACTCCGCAAAGATAAGCATTAAATCATTCACTCGTGTGTGAATAGGATTATTCCAGCGAATAAACGCTGGCGCGAAGGAAAGTGCGGAGGTCGTCCAGAGTGGCGGCCTCTGCTATTTTTTCGGCGTTGATGACGGGCCCCACCACTACGCGCAAGGTCTTGCCTTTTTTGTTGAAAAGCTCCGTGGGAAGGCGCAGCAGGCGCACCCTCCAGTCGATGAGACCGAGATTGTAGTAGAACTTGGAGTTTCCGTCGAGAAAATGCACGGGAACCACCGGCACTCCCGCCTTGCGGATGAACTTTATTATGGACATCTGCCACTCCCTGTCGCGCACCTTGGGCTCGGTGTAGCTGAAAGCCGGGCTGCCTCCTATTGCTGGCACTTCCACGACGGGTCGTTTCCCGGTCTTGAGGTCCGACACGGCTCCGGAAGGGAAAAAGCCCATGGGATGCCCGGCGTCCAGATGCTCCTTCGAGTTGCGGATTGCCGCAATGTTGAGGGCGGAAGGGGCTGCGACGGTATTCCCGTTGGGATTTACCTGGATCAGGCTTGGCTGGAGGGATTTGAACCGCGCGAGGATTTCATTTACCATGTATTTGTAATCCTCCCTTATATGGCCGAAAAAGTCGATGAGTATGGTGCCGTCGAGGCTTCCAATGGGATGGTTGCAGATTGTGATGAACGGACCTTCCGGAAGCAGGGCCTTGAAATGCCCGATTGCCTCTTCCCGGCTCATGCCGTTCACGGTATATTTCACCCCCATTATTTCATTCGTGGCCTTCGCGAATTCGGCCCCTTTGTATTCGCTTATGGATTCGTCGGCCTCGGAGAGCCTTTGTATGTTCAGCCAGCGCATCAGGGTCCTGGCCAGCGCGTTGCCTGCCTTGCCCCGGAAAATGGGGGCCATCTTTTCGAGTTCCTGAATGGTAATGAGTGCCATCAGCCGTTCCACTTTTTGGGAGGATCCATCTTCGCATACTCGTCAAGGTCCTTGAAGATGGTAACCACATACACCACTGCAAGCGCCGCGACGATGATTCCTCCGATGATGTCGAGGGCCCCGAGGCTGTAGCTGCTGCCGAAAAGTTCCACATCCCTGCTGAATTCACGCAGAGGCCGGATGAAGATGAACAGGGTGTTGATGATAATCATTATGATGCGAAGCTCGGTAGGCCCCATGCTTATGTAGGTGAGCCTGAATTCCTTTTTGAGGTGCGCATTCATGCTGACATTGAGGGTGAGAAGCAGGTAGAGGATGAGCCCTACGATTGCAATCCAGATGTTGAGCAGGGCGGAAAGCCCGATGCCGACGAACATGAAGATTTCGTTG
The DNA here is from genome assembly GCA_017469425.1 of Bacteroidales bacterium. GTDB lineage: Bacteria > Bacteroidota > Bacteroidia > Bacteroidales > UBA932 > Cryptobacteroides. The sequence continues at coordinate 76,409 of JAFUGJ010000015.1, read as the reverse complement.
ATGGCATCTACCGTATGGTCGAGGTAGTAGCCGTAGATGGGCCTTCCCGTGTTCCTGTAGCGGGCGAGATTGCCGTCGAGCGAGTCGCCGTACCAGTTGACTATCCACCCGAATGTGGCGAGCCACAGCCACCGTATGTCGAGATTGGATAGGATGTATCCTGCCGCGATTATGACGGCGCCTGATATTCCTACGATGGTGAGCATGTTGGATGTGACCCAGCGCGGCTGCCGTGCTGCCAGCCACACGAGTGCCTTGTGCTCTGCGGCGTTGAGAACGGAGGTCTGAATCCGTTTCGATGCTTTGATTTCTTCTGACATTTGATAGGTTTTAGTTTCCAAATATACTTGAAATCTTCGTAAAACTGAAATATTATCGTCCAAATGACAACTTCGGAGCCTTTTAAAATACCAATTTATTATGAGTGCGTGCATCGTTTATTAAAAGTACCTTTACATTTGCATAACCAAATAAAGCTATGTCATGTATCTGTCGGACCTGAGAACGGGAGAGAAAGCGGTAATAGCCAAGGTGCTTGGGCACGGGAGTTTCCGCAAGCGCCTGATTGAGATGGGATTCATCCGCGGCAAGGATGTGAGGGTGGTGCTCAACGCGCCGCTCCGCGACCCTATAGAATACGAAATCCTCGGATATAAAGTGTCGCTGCGCCGCGAGGAAGCCTCCAAGATAGAGGTTATCAGCGAGGAGGAAGCCAAACTGCACATTGCAAGCGAGCACATCCAGGAGAGCCTGCGCGCTACCGAAGCGGAGGAAGAAGCTCTCCTGCAGCGGGAAATCCGCGAACTCGCGGAAGAAAGGGGACATATCATACGCGTCGCCCTCGTGGGCAATCCCAACTGCGGAAAGACCTCGCTCTTCAATGTCGCTTCCGGCTCACACGAACATGTTGGCAATTACAGTGGTGTCACCGTCGATGCAAAAGAAGGCAGTTTCAACTATAAGGGCTACAAAATCGTGCTCACCGACCTTCCCGGCACATATTCACTTTCGGCCTACAGCCCGGAAGAACTGTATGTCCGCCGCAATCTTCTGGAAAAGATGCCGGATGTTGTGCTGAATGTGGTGGATGCTTCCAATATCGAACGCAATCTCTACCTTACCACCCAGCTCATCGACATGAACCTGCGCGTGGTGATGGCCCTCAACATGTACGACGAGCTGCAGAAAAAGGGCGACAAGGTCGATGTTCAGCAGCTGGGCTACCTTCTCGGCATGCCCGTATGCCCTACGGTGAGCCGCGACGGCACCGGCATCTCCGAACTCTTCGACACTGTGATAGCGATGTACGAAAGCCACGATGCCAGGTTGGGGCGCCATATCCATATCAACCACGGTTTAGAACTCGAAAAGAGCATCGACAGGCTGAAACTCATCCTTCAGCGAAACGATGATGTGCGCGCTCGTTTTTCCACCCGCTATCTTGCCATCAAATATCTCGAAAACGACAAGGATGTGGAAAAGGTGGTGGACGGTTTTCCCGAGGCAGGAGAGCTGCGTTCTGTGCGCGGCGAAGAGCAGGAGCGCATACTTCGCATACTCGGCTCCAACAGCGAATCAGCCATCGTGGATGCGAAATATGCCTTCATCCAGGGCGCCCTCGCCGAAACCTACACCCGTGCCACCCACGACAAACCGCGAGTTACCGTCACCGACAAAATCGACGCCGTCGTCACCAACAAATGGGCGGCTTTCCCCATATTCCTCGCCATCCTCTATATCATCTTCACCGCCACCTTCAAGCTCGGTGAGTATCCCATGAACTGGATAGACTCCCTTGTGGCCGGTTTCGGCGGGCTGGTGGCCTCGGTGATGAATGACGGCTGGATAAAGGACCTTCTCGTAGACGGCATCATTGCCGGAGTGGGGAGCGTGCTGGTGTTTCTTCCCAACATCCTCATCCTATATTTCTTCATATCCATCATGGAGGATTCGGGCTACATGGCCCGCACCGCCTTCATCGTGGATAAACTCATGCACCATCTCGGCCTGCACGGGAAGAGTTTCATCCCCATGGTGATGGGATTCGGCTGCAATGTGCCTGCAATCATGGCCACCCGCACCATCGAAAGCCGCAAGAGCAGGCTCATAACCATAGCGCTTCTTCCCTTCATGAGCTGCGCCGGGCGCCTGCCCATATTCGTGCTTCTCGTCGGGGCCTTCTTCCCTTCGCATCCGGCACTTGCGCTGATGGGCATCTATGCTCTCGGCGTGCTACTCGCCATACTTTCGGCCCTGGTGCTCAAGCGCATCATCAAGGACGACGACCTGCCTTTCGTGATGGAACTTCCCCCTTACCGCATCCCTACCGCAAAAGCCGTCGGCAGGCACACCTGGGAAAAAGGAAAGCAGTATCTGCAGAAGATGGCTACCACCATTCTCGTGGCATCCATCGTGATTTGGGCGCTCGGCTATTATCCCAAGAATGACACGCTTCCCCGCGCCGAGCAGCAGGAACAGTCCTTCCTCGGTCACATAGGCAAGGCCGTGGCTCCCGCCCTCGACCCTCTTGGCTTCGACTGGCGCATGGATGTGGGCCTTCTTACCGGTGTGGCGGCAAAGGAACTGGTGGTGAGCTCTCTTGGAGTGATGTATGCAGGCGAAGAAGGTGACGAGGCGGACGAAAACGACACCGCACTTCAAAGCGCACTCAAGCACGGCATCCCTCTGGACACTGCCGTTGCCTTCATGATTTTCATTCTGCTGTATTTCCCATGCATAGCCACCTTCGTGGCCATCAAGAACGAAACCGGGCGCTGGAGCTGGGCCTGGGCCATCTGCGCCTACACCATGGCGGTTGCGTGGATTGTCGCCTGGATAGGCAAGCTTCTTGTCGGGCTGCTTATCTGAGCCAGAGTTCCGGATTCTGCGGTTTGCGGCCTTCCCAAAGTTCGAAGTGCAGCTGGGTTTCGCCCGCGATGGTATCCACGCGGCCCAGTACCTGCCCGGTCCTTACTTTGTCGCCCGCCTTCACATTCACGCTTGCAAGCTTGCAGTAGAAGGTGAAATACCCGCCGTGCTGCACCAGGATGCATTGGTTGTATCCGGGTATGACCACCACATTGCTCACCGTGCCGTCGAATACGGCTTTCACCGATGAATCCTTGCTTAGAGCTATGTTCACGCCATTGTTGAACGGCATCTTCACATTCTTGTAAACCGGATGGTTGTGCTGTCCGAAGGCATCCACCACCGGTCCGTCGGCAGGCCAGGGAAGTCTTCCCTTGTTCGAGGCGAACTGCCCCGACAGCTTGACATCCACTTCCGTCTTGGGCTTCGAGCTCGATTTCTGCACCATCTTGTTCATCTCGCGGCTCAGGGCTTCCACCTGCTTGCGCTTTGAGGCAAGTTCTTTCTGGTACCGTGCCTTGTCCTTGTTAAGGCTCGCAACCAGCTGCTGCGAGCTTGCTTCATCTTTTCTGAGTTGGTCGAGTTCTCCCACGCGCGTGCTGCGCAGCGCCCTTGCTTCTTCGCGCAGCTTCTCAAGCGCAGCTTTTTCTTCCTCAATCCGGCTTCGCGTATCCTTGATTTCCAGTGCCTGAGTGTTCAGCCCCCGGGCCATTTTGCGAAGATACCCGTAGCGGTGCATCCCCTGGGTAAGGCTGCCGCTGGATAGCAGATACATGTACCAGATGCGCGAATCGCGGTTTTTGTAGGCGGTGCGCACGAGCCTGTCGTAGCGGGTGGAGATGCTGTCGTAGCGGGCCTGAAGGCTGTCGAGCCTGCGGTTTTGTTTGCGTATGCTGATGTCCAGACCTTCAATCTGGCGGTCGCTTTCCGCAACCAGACCTTTCCGGGCGTTGATTTTGCGTCGGGTCAGTTTAAGGGCGGTATTTGCGCTTTTCGTTTTGCTGCCGTTTTCCTTCAGCTGCTGGTCGAGGATGGCAATCTCCCTTTCGAGCCTGGCTTTCTTGTCTTTTGCCGACTTGTTCTGCGCCTGGAGCGGGGAGCCGAGCACAAGCGCGCAAAGCAGTATGGGGAGCATTCTTCTCATTTGCCTTCCTTCTTCTTGTTTTCCGACAGCATGTAGAATGATTTGGCGAGGTCTTTCTCTCCAAGGGCCTCGAGTACCTTTGCATAGTGCCAAGTGATGGTGGAGGATTCCCTTCCTCCATAAAGCATGGCGTGCTTGAAGATGGGCTTTGCTTTCTGGTATTGCCCGCGCAGATAGAGTATCCAGCCGTAGGTGTCGAGATATGTGGCGTTGTCCGGGTCTTTTTCTATTGTAATCCGGCTCATTTGCTCGGCTTTTTTCAGCTTCTTTCCTTCTTCGCAGAGGTGCCAGGCGTAGTTGTTGAGCACAGGAAGATACTCCGGGTCGGCCTTCAGCGCCCTCTTGTAGGCTTTGTATGCGTTTTTGGACTGGCCCACCTGCCAGTAGGTATCGCCTATCGTGGCAAGGGCGGGAAGCACCTTGGGATTCTGTTCTCCCCCTATGCGGACTATCTCTTCGCATTCATCGATAATCTCCCTGGCGGTGCTTCCGGAGTTCATCATCATCTGGAGCTTGATGAAATGCGAATTCAGGTCCTGCGGGTAATATTTTAGCAGTTCCTCGAAATACTTGATTCCTTTTTCCTTCCTGTCGGTGCTGTAGTACCAGGAGCCGGCGAGCATGATTGCGCTGCTGTCGCCGGGATGCACGGCGGCACAGGTGTTGACCAGAGTGTCCAGCTGGTCCTTCCATACCGTATAGAAGTTGTAGTCGATGTGGCGCAGAATCTGGTTGACATATTCGCATTTTGCCTGGGGGTTTACCGAGGCGTCCGCCACCATTGAACCGACGCTGGAAAAGAAGGCGGGATAGTTGCGCCTGAAGCGGTACACTTCGCTCTGCCCGAGGATTGCGGGCACATACCCGGGCGACAGTTTCAGGGCGTTCTCGAAGTTCGTCATCGCCAGCGAATCCTTGTATTCCGCGAGATTGTTGTTCCCCAGCAGGGTGAGGGTATAGGCGTTGGTGTATTTCCCGGGATATTTTTCCATCAGCGAGAGATACATCTGCGTCGATTCCGCTGTCTTTCCTTCATTCAGCAGGACGCTTGCAAGACAGTCCTTGTACCATACATTGGTGGAATCGGCTTTTACCGCCGCTCTCAGATGCTCTTCGGCCTTGTCGGCCTGCCCGGATGAAATGTAGCAGATGCCGAGATAGTAGTTGACGGCATCGTTCCCGGGATATTTCCTGTTGAGGTAGGAAAGACGGTCGAATGCGGTCTGCACATCACCCTGCTGCAGCCTGCCCGCAGCGTCAATCACCAGTGATTCCACCACCGACTGCTCCTTGGGAGTCTGCGTCTGCGCCCGGGCGCCTACGGCCCACAGGAACAGGACGGATATGATTGCAAATCTTCGCATAAGCATCTCTATTTACAAAAATAGTGCTTTTTTGCAGTTTAATGGTTATTTTTGCATAGACAATTTTTGCAGATGCAACTTTTTGGAGACAAACTGCATCTTAAAAACCGGGAACAAAAACCGGCAAGGATTGGCAATGCCCTCTCGCCTGAGGTCCTGGAGCAATGCAAACAAGGTGACCGACGGGCGCAGAAAGCCGTTTTTGACGCCCTTTCGCCCAAAATGTACGCAGTTTGCCTGCGGTATATGGGAGGCGACAAGGAGGCGGCTGCGGACATCCTTCAGGATGGATTCGTGACATTGTTCACCAAGCTGGACAGCTATTCGGGAGAGGGTTCTTTCGAGGGCTGGGCCCGCAAGATCTTTGTCAACACGGCATTGATGAGTTTGAGGAAGAAGGATGTGCTCAGGCAGACTGAGGATGTGGACGCGGCTTGGAATATCAGTGCCGACGCCCCCACGCCAATCCAGAATATCGGATATCAGGAACTTTGCAAGATGATTTCCGCCCTTCCTCCCGGGTTCCGAACTGTGTTCAACATGTATGTGGTGGAAGGATTCTCCCATAAGGAGATTGCCGAAGCCCTCGGAATATCGGAAACTACATCGAGGTCCCAGCTCCAACGGGCCAGGACCCTGCTGCAGAACAGGATCAAAGAAAAGTTTTAAGATGCAAGAGAATAAGTACGACGAATTTGACCTTCAGATCAGGTCGTTAATGGAAGATGCCGGGGAGAGCGTTCCCTCCGGTGTCTGGGAGTCCGTTTCGGCCAGGCTGGACGCCATCGGGGCTGCCGCTCCGGCTGCCTCCGCCGGGGCATCCGGTGTCCGGAGCCGCCGCGGCTGGTATTGGGCCGCCGCCCCGCTCGCCGCTGCCGCCGCAGTCGCTCTCGGCATCTTCTTTACCGGCACTTCCGATAATTCTGACCTAATAAACATAGTTGCTTCCGATGCTTTGGTTTCGGAGCAAATCTCCGTGGAGGATAACTCTCATAGAAATACTATTCAGTCGCCTGATACCCGGTCATTCACCCTCCGCTCTTCCACCAATGTAGAGGCTCCCGTCAGCTCCTCCGCCCATGCCGTATCCGCCCCCGCGGAAAAACCTTCTGCCGCAGCAAGCCAGGCAGATTCCCAAGTTCCTGAAGAGGTCGCCGATACCCGGAAAGACGACGCCCCCCACGCTGACCCATTTGCCATGATGGCTTTTGAGGATTCCCATAGCGCCAAGGTGCCCGGGCGCAGGGTTTCGGCAGTATTTGGCGGAAGCATCAACAGCAACAATGCCAGCCAGGGCACAGGCGCACGGGGCTCGGGCGGTTCGTATCCCCAGAACGACATTACCGAAATCAGCAAATCCGATTTCGGGATTCCCCTTACCCTCGGACTCGGGATGCGATTCCATATCAATGACAGGCTCGCCATCGGCACAGGCGTCGATTACTCCCTGCTGGTCCGCACCTTCGACGGCATTTACTCCGGTGGCGGCTCCGCAGTATCGGGTGACATCCGCCACACCATCCAGTATGTCGGTATTCCGCTTGATGTATTCTACACCATCATCAACTCTCACGACATCCGCTTCTATGTAAATGGCGGAATCGAGGCTGAATATGCCGTGTCCGACAAGTACTCCATACGCAGCATCGGCAAAACCGTGAGCGGCAAGGTTGACGGGCTCCAGTGGTCGGCAGGCACGGGTCTCGGAGTGGAGTTCGCCCTCGGCAATTGGGGCGGTCTTTTCGTCGAGCCCAGTGCAAGGTATTACTTCAATTGCGACCAGCCAAAGAGTATCCGCACCGACAAGCCCTTCCAACTCGTACTGCGCGCCGGTTTGAGATTTGACCTGTAATCGACAGGAATTCAGGCGCTTACATAGTCGGAAACAGGCAATTTGATTTTTAACCCCCGGTTTTACTCCCGGGGGCTTTCTTTTTTTGCTTTACTTTGCCCAAAACGAAATGCTATGAAACGCTTCAGGAATCTATTGCTATGTATGGCATTGCTCATCTTGCCGCCCGCTTGCGAGAAATATGCTCCACGCTTCTACAGGAGCGAAGTGATGGGCCGGGGCAATGCAAGGCCGGAACAGCCTTTGGAACATGTTCCCCGTTTTGACACCCTCGTGTATGTATCGGCCGTGGTGGTGCCGGACAGTTACGACTGGAGGCGTGACACTTCTTTCGGTTCGGCCTCGTGCAAACTTGTGCTTATGAAAGACGGAACGCCCTTGTTCAGCCTGAGCACAGGCATGAAGGAGCGCATCAGCATCGAACCGGACACCCATCATATACTGGACGGACACCTCTATACGGAATATTCCACTTCCTCCGAAACCTTTCTCAAGCGCGACGGAGAGCTTGTCTGCTCATTCCCTGGGAGGGAAGTGCTCAAAGGTCTGCTGGTGCGCGAGGACGGCGTCTATACTCTCGGTCAGGACCGAGAAGGAGGCGGATTCACCTTCCGGCACAATGGTAATGAAGTACTGAGGGTCGAGGACGGCACTGTCTTCGGTGATTTCAATTCGTCTGCCTACGGAAGGACCGGGGCGTTGTACGAACTGGACGGCGATGTGTGCTTTTGCTATCGCGACGAAGAGTCGTGCCATGCTGTGCGGAACGGAGATGCCAGGCCGGAGAATTCCGGGGTGTCGCCGTCGCGGGTGAAAGACCTGCGCCTCGCTTCCGACGGGCTCTGGAGCGTTTCCGACTATGGAACTCTAATGATGGTGGACGGGCCTTACAGGTCGTATGCCCTTTCGCGCAACTATTCGTGGACGGCTTGCGAACTCTGGCCCGGCAGTTCCGGGATGTGGGTTTTGGGCGAAACCGCTGCTTCGGGTCTGTCCTGTACCATGCTGCGCCCGGTCCATGACGATACCGGGGAGTTTCCCGAAATCGTGTTCCGCGGAGGAAACAATTATGTGTACGGGAGCGGAGAAAGCGCATGCTTTGCAATTTCCGGTGACAAAGGTGGCCTGAAAGTCCAGGATGCGGAAGGGCATTATATATACGGGAGGGATTCGGCTTTCTTCTTTACGCGTGACTGCGCCATGGGATTGGGGGAAGCCCTGTTTATGGCGGTGACGCCGAGGGAAAGGCGTTTCCCTCCCTTTCTTTGGAAAAACGGAGAGGAGGAATTGTTTGCAATAAACGGTTATCTCACGGGAGTGGAGGCCGTGCTCAGTCCTGCCAGGTGACCACGCGCGACTCGTCGTCCTGCACGCTGATGCTCACTTTCAGGCACTCTTCAGGAAGTATTTCCTCGATGTTTTCGGGCCATTCCATGATGCACATGCAGCCGCTGTCGATGTAGTCGTAGAACCCGATGTCAAGTGCTTCGGATGCTTTTCCCAGGCGATAGAAGTCGAAGTGGAACAGCGATTCCCCGGCCCCCGTGCGGTATTCGTTTACGATTGCAAAAGTGGGGGAACTCACTGCATCGGCATCCACGCCGAGAGCCCTGCACAGTGCTGTTGTAAAGGTGGTTTTTCCCGCCCCCATGGGAGCGTAGAAGGCAATCAGGCGGGCGTCGCCTATCTCTTGCAGGAAGCGTGCGGCTGCCGAGTCGATTTCGCGCAGATTATGAATTACTATGCGATGTTCCATATCGCTGCAAAGTTAACAATTAAACTACAAACTTATGCTGATAAACATTACCGGAGCAAAATGTGTCGGGATAGATGCGGTGCCGGTGGTCGTCGAAGTCAAAATCGACAAAGGAATCGGAATCCACCTTGTTGGACTTGCCGATGTGGCGGTGAAGGAGAGCCTGCTTCGCACCGTAACCGCCCTTCAGTCCATGGATTTCCATATCCCGGGAAAGAAAATAGTCATCAATCTCGCTCCCGCCGACCTGCATAAAAGCGGCAGCGGATACGACCTGCCCATAGCCCTGGGCATTATAGCTGCATCCGGGCAGAGAGAACTTCCCGGGCTGGAGAAATACCTTATCATGGGCGAGTTGGGGCTGGACGGTTCGGTGCGCCCTGTGCCGGGTGCGCTGCCTTATGCGGAGATGGCTGTGCAAAAAGGGTTTGCCGGCTGCATCCTTCCTGCACTGTCGGCCCTCGAGGCGGTAGAGTACCGGGAGACTTCCGTCTTCGGAGTGGACTGCCTTGCGGATGTGCTCCGTATTCTTGAAGAAAAAGAGGATTCTTCCGACCTGCTGATATGGAACCGGCGTATATATACGGAGGCTTCGGAGTGCGAGGGGGCGGTACAGGCTGGATATTACCCGGATTTTGCGGATATAATAGGGCAGGACGGAGCGAAGAGGGGAGCGGAAATCGCCGTGAGCGGCAACCACAATCTGTTACTGATTGGTAGCCCCGGTACGGGAAAAAGCTCACTTGCCAAGGCCATTGCCGGGATTCTTCCGCCTATGAGCCGGGATGAGTCGATGGTTACAAGCAAGATTTATTCGGTTGCCGGACTTTCTTCAGGAGGATACGGTCTCATGAAACGCAGACCTTTCCGTTCCCCGCACTACAGCGCTTCCATTGCAGCCATAATCGGAGGCGGGAACGGAGGGAATCTGGTGCCGGGCGAAGTGTCGCTGGCGCATGGCGGCGTGCTTTTCCTGGATGAATTCGCACAGATGCCGAAAAGCGTGATGGAAGCCCTGCGGGGGCCGGTCGAGGACAGGAAAGTGGTGGTGTCCAGGCTGCGTGCCAAGACCGAGTATCCGTGTTCGTTCATGCTCGTGGCGGCATCCAATCCCTGCCCCTGCGGATATTATGGCGAGGGGGAGCGATGCGTATGCACGGCGGGACGCCGCCTGGGCTATCTGTCGCGCCTGTCGGGCCCGATAATGGACCGTCTGGACCTCCAGATTTGGGTATCCCCGGTTGAGACCTACAAGCTGGTACGCAGGGTGAAAGGGGAGAGCAGTGCGGCGGTGGCTGCAAGAGTGCTTGCCGCCCGCGAAATCCAGCGCAGGCGTTTTGAGGGAACCGGGATAACACTTAATTCCGAGATGGATGCAGCGCTTCTCGAACATTTCAGTCCTCTTGACGACGAGTGCAGGCAGACCATGGAGAAACTAATAAATGCAAACGGCCTTTCAGCAAGGGCTTTCACCCGCATCCTGAAGGTGGCGCGGACCATAGCCGATGTGAATTCGGTGAGGGAGTCGTCCGACCCGGCATTGCTTGGAGGACCCATCCGTCCGCCGCATCTTATAGAGGCGGCAACTTTCCGTTTCCTGGACAGGCAGAATCTCGAGGAACTGCTGTGAGTCTATTCGAATATCACCCTGGCCGGGCGTTCCGTGGGGATGAGAATGGCTGATGGGTCGCTGCATTTGACATTTACCAGACGCACCACGGTAGTGTCGTACTGCATTCCGGGAGCGTCGATGGCCGGGGCGATGAAGAGCTTGCTGTCTGCAATGTCGGAATTGCTGATTGTAAACTCGTCCACGGCGGTGCGTGCCTGTACCAGCACGGGAATATCGTTCTCTATGAAGATTTTGTCGAAAGTTACATTGCCCTGGACGGGAATCTCCGCATATGGATAATAGCTTCGCGAGTACTGGTCGTGGTCGTAGTGGAAGCAGAAGGCGAGGTGGCGTTTTTTGCAGAGATGGATGTTGCTGAACACCACATTCCGAACTCCGCAGCTGTGGCACACATTGCGGTCCTGGCTCATCGTCCAGGTGATTCCGTCGGGATAGGTCAAGGTTCCCGATTCGTGAGCGGGCCGGTATTTGGATGTGTAGCTCTTCTTCTCGTCCGGACCGTTGGAACGGTAGATGCGTCCGCCGCTCACCACGGCGTCTCCTGTCGACTGGATGTCCATGCCTTCACGCCAGTCGCACCATCCGCCTGCGAGTATGCGTGCGAAGAAGCCGGTAGTGCCGTGCTCGGGGTCGTCGAGGTCGTAACAGTTGTCAATCACGCCGTTCTCTATCCATCCGAGTTCGGGGTTGCTTCCGGTATAGTCGTGAGCGTTGAGGGCTATGGGGTCGTCGTAGGTTTTGAAAACGCCGTTTCGCACGGAGAAATCCGTGCCGGGCCCGAAGTGCAGGGCGTCCTTCATGCCGCGTATGTCAACATCGTGTATGTCAACATTCTCGAAATTGGATATATGCACCGCAAAATAATGTACGGGCAGGTCGGGAATGCGCAGGTTGCTCAGCATCAGGTTCTTTACATAGAAAAAGTCGAGCTGCCCGTTCATCCCCACTATGCGCGGAATGTCGCTACCCTCATTCAGGCCGTTGCAGTGCAGGGTGAGCCCGTCGATGGAAATGTTCTCGTCGTATACCCTTTCCAATGCACCTCTGTTGAGGAACACGAAGCGGGCGAAACTCCCGTCGGCTGATTTTTCACGCTGCAGGATTACTCCCTCTCCGAAGCTGAGGTCGGTGTCGGAATCCAGGAAAATGGTTTTGCTCAGCTTGTAGGTGCCGGGTGTGCGGACCACGATTTTGCCGCCTCCGTCGAGGCAGCGCTGGAAGGCTTCGCTGTTGGAATCGGCATCATTGCCGGGAAGAAAACCGAATGAATCGGCGTACTTTACATTGTTGGTGCAGGCCGCTCCCACCAGAAGCGCCAGCAGGGGAGCAATGAGTTTTTTCATGTCGTCGGGGTGATGTGACTCGAACACACGACCCTCTGCTCCCAAAGCAGATGCGCTAGCCAACTGCGCCACACCCCGAAAAAACCGTCGGAAACGGATAGCAAAGATAGTTATTTTTTCTATCTTTGAAACTATGATAATCGAAGCAAGGAACATCAGCAAATCATTCGGCGCACTGCAGGTGCTCAAAGGCGTCGATTTTTCCGCCGGAAAAGGCGAAATCGTATCGATAGTCGGCGCCTCCGGGGCAGGAAAAACCACCCTCCTTCAGATTCTGGGCACCCTGATGGCTCCCGACTCGGGCTCGCTCGCAATCGACGGCACCCTTGTCTCGGGCCTCGGGAGCAGGCAGCTTGCGGCCTTCCGTGGTTCCAAGATAGGTTTTGTGTTCCAGGCACACCATCTCCTGCCGGAATTCAATGCCTTGGAAAATGTGATGATTCCCGCCCTGATTGCGGGAAAATCCGCCAGGGATGCCGAGAAGAAAGCGCGCGAACTCCTGTTGGTCGTGGGCCTTTCGGAGCGCATGGAGCACAAGCCTTCCGAGCTTTCCGGGGGAGAGCAGCAGCGTGTTGCTATAGCCCGTGCCCTTGTCAATTCTCCGGCTGTGGTATTTGCCGACGAACCGACCGGAAATCTTGATTCCGCCACCAAGGAAGAGATTCATCAGCTATTTTTCTCCCTTCGCGAGCGTCTTGGCCAGACAATCATCATCGTTACCCACGACCCCGCCCTCGCGGCAATGTGCGACCGCACCCTCACAATGAAAGACGGGCAGTTTGTCTGATGGGAGAATTCCGTTTCAAACAGTTTTCTGTCCGTAACGACCTTGCCGCCCAGAAGGTGGGCACGGATGCGGTGCTGCTCGGCGCTGCCATGACCCTGCCGGATGCATCCCGCAGGGAACCCCAGCTTCTTTTGGATGTTGGCACCGGCACCGGGGTAATAGCCCTTATGGCGGCACAGCGCCTGTCCGCAGGGATGGAAGACTTTCTAATAGAAGCCATCGACATAGATGCCGATGCGGTAGCCGAAGCCTCGGCAAATTTCGCCTCCTCCCCCTGGAGCCTCCATCTTCATGCGTCGAAAATCTCCCTGCAGGAACTGTCTTTGGCCTTGGATTCGGCTCGCTACGATGCAATTTTCTCCAATCCTCCATTCTTCGAAGACTCCCTCAAAGCTCCAGACGGCAGACGCAGCGCCGCCCGCCATGCCGACAGTCTTTCGTACCGCGACATCATCTCATTTGCAGCGGAGCGCCTTAACCCCGGCGGCACCCTTTCCCTTATTCTCCCTGCCGGAACGGAGCTCCCGCTTACCCGCACTGCAAAAAGTTTCGGCCTCTCTCCTTTTCGAACCATACGCATCCGTACCACCCCCTCCAAGCCATTCAAGCGCATCATTGCCGAATTCAGCAAAGGAGTTCCTGTGCCCGGAGAGCCTTGCGAAGAGGAACTTTCCTTAATGGAGGGTGCCATGCGCTCATCAGAATACTCATCCCTTACCAAAGACTTCTATCTATGACCCTGCACGAATATATCGAGGCGGAAATAATTCCCCGTTACGGGCATTTCGACGACGCCCATAAAACAGACCATGTGCGAACCGTCATCGAACAGAGCCTTATGCTTGCTGACAAAGTAGATGCACGGGGCGAAGGTGAGCCGCTCAACCGCGACATGGTCTATGCCATCGCGGCATACCACGATACCGGTCTGTGCGAAGGGCGCAAAACCCATCATCTCGTATCCGGACGCATAATCCGCAGCGACGAAAAGCTGCGCCTCTGGTTTACCCCGGAGCAGATTGAAATCATGGCCCGGGCGGCGGAAGACCACCGTGCATCGTCCGACCACGAACCTCGCAGCATCTACGGACGCATCGTGGCGGAGGCCGACCGCATCATTGACGCTCAGACCATTGTGCGGCGCACCATCCAGTACGGCCTCTCTCATTATCCCGAACTCGACAGGGAAGGCCATTGGCAGAGGATGTGCGAGCATCTGAAAGAAAAATACGACTATGGCGGATACCTCAAACTCTGGATTGAGGAGTCGCCAAACGCTGCCCGCCTGGAGGAGTTTCGCCAAAACCTGAAACGCCCCGGATGGCTCCGGAGCGTTTTCGACAGTTATTTTCCGGAATAGGAATTATTTAAGCACGGTCTCCGCCACATTCCATCCTTCCACATGGATGCGCGGCTTGGAAGGTGCGTCTTCGCGTGCAATCTCCAGCGTGACGGTCTGAATTTCTCCCGGCTCCAGCGAGAAGTAATTATCGGAAGTGAAAGTGTAGGGCACGGGCAGTCCGTCGTCGCCAAGGAGCAGCACTTCGTTGAAGAAGGCAATCTTTTTCGAAGTATTGTTGAGGGTTACTTCGTAGTACAGGTTCTGCTCGTCGGAACGCTTTTTCAGGCTGGCTTTTATCTTGGCTTCGGGCATGTCTTTGAGCTTCTCGAATCCTGATGCACAGGGGCCCGTGAGGGTGTTGCTGACATACCGGGCCGTTGAACGCCAGTAGAAATTCTTCGACAGCACTTCGCCCTTCGACGACAGCACTTCGAGGCAGATGAAATGCACGGGAGTGATATTCTCGGGGATAATCAGGCGCATTACATCGTTCGCGACCCCGTCGGCGTCAACCTTCACGCTGCGGGTGGTGAAGGTGGCGAGCTTGTCGCATTCGAGGTCGTAGAGGCGAGCCACCACGGTGAGGTTCGACAGAGGCTTAAGCCTGTCGTTGTAAACCGAAACCGTATTTTTCCTGTAATCGTACTGCACATGTACCGGCTCAAGGGCGTGCATGGTGTGGTAGAGCGCCGCAGTGGGGATGAGATACCAGTCCCACATGTGGTTCTTTATCATGGGGATGGGGCTGGCATGGCTCCAGAAGAGCGTGCCGGAGCAGTAGCGGTCGCCATAGTCGAACTTGTTGTAGTTCCATACATCCCAGATGGACTTGGAATTCATGGCGCTCAGCAGCTGGGTCTTCCATCCGTATTCCTTGATGCCGGAAGATTCGCCGTAGTTGTCGGCCAGGGCCTTTACGGTGGTGGTCACCTTGCCGAAGCCGCTGCCGTCCAGATAATCCCACACGCTCTGGTCCATGGGCCAGATTTCTTCAGGGCGCAGGAACCTCTGGAGCGAAGTATAATGCGGCATTCCGGTAAATCCGTATTCGGGGTTGAAGCCGTTGACGCGGCTGCCGCGGGGTGAGGCTTTGTCGTAGTAGTGGAGCATGGGGTTCACCTGCACATAGGGGCTTCCGTCGTGGATGCCGTCGCATTCGCTCTGCTGCTGCCAAGGGCGCGTGCCGTCGAGTTTTTCGAGAAGTTCGCGGGTGCCGCTCACCTCGGTGCTTTCATTGGAAGCCACATAGAACACCACGCAGGGGTGGTTGCGGATTCTCTTTACCGACGATTCCACATTGGCAAAGTAGGTGGCCTTGTCGTGGGGATGGCGGGTGTCTCCCGTCATGAAAAACTCTTCCCAAACCATGAATCCGTATTCGTCGCAGAGCTGGTGGAAATAGTCGCTTTCCACGATGCCGCCGCCCCACAGGCGGAGAAGGTTGAATCCGCACTGGGCGCTCATGCGCAGCACTGCCGCCATGCGCTTGTCGTTGTCCTTGAGCATGGCCTCGGGAATCCAGTTGGAACCCCTCACGAAGATGGGTTTGCCGTTCACCATGAAAAGCTTGCTTTCATCCGGGGTTTCGCGGGTGGCCACCACTTCGCGGATGCCGAAGGTGGTCTGCAGCGAATCGCTCGCAACATCGTCGTCGAATACGGTGACCTTTAGATTGTAAAGCGGATGCTCACCCTTGCCGAGAGGCCACCAGAGCCGGGGGTTGCTGATGTGCAGCTGGGAGAATTCATCCACGCCGAAGCTCACCAGTTTGTCTTCCTCGCGGTAGAGCGCGACGGTTTTTTCTATGCTCACGGGTTCCAGCCCGGGGCCGGTAATCTCTCCCACGATGCGGGCTTTGTGGGTGGCCGGGCTGTCAACATATCGGCTTGAAACCTCCACCGACACTGCAAGGTCGGCGGCATCGTAATTGGGATGCGCGAGGGTGGAATGTACGAACGGATGCCGTACGGTAATGGCACCGGTGCTGTAGAGGGAGATGCTGCGCCAGATACCGGTGTTGCGGTCGCGCACTGCATCCCAGAAGGTGAAGTCCCAGCCCACGCTCATGAGCATGGTGGAGTTGAGGCCGATGTTGCCGTCGCCACCGTTGTTGTATTCACCGGGGGCTCCCCAGGTTTTCTTGCCCGGCCTTCCGGGAAAGTCGACGGGGTAGACCAGCACCGCCAGGGCGTTTTTCCCTCCGATGTTGGCGAATTCGGTGATGTCGATGTCATCGTCGCGGAACATTCCGGTAACCGTGCTGAAAAGATGCCCGTTCACCCAGAACTCGGCACGATAGTTTATGCCCTCCGGATGCAGCCAGACCTTCTTGCCTTCATACGATTCGGGAATGTCGAATTCGGTGCGGAACCAATAGGTGTAGTAGTCGCGCCCCACATCGTTGATGTCGGGAATCAGCCCTTTGGTAAGGCGGTTGTTGTCAGAAAAGTAAGGGTCGGGGAGCACTCCGTTTTCCACGAGGTTCGTGAGCACGGTTCCCGGCACCCTCGCCTGCATCCAGGCTGCATCGTCGAATCCCGGCTGCGAAATCAGTTCCGCCTGCCCGGCTTCGGAAGCCTTGCACATTCTCCATTCGGCTGTGCCCCCGTTCCCCCGGACGGAATCGAAATAGATGCGGTCGGCCCTGCGGGCGTTGTTGGGCGAAATTGCAGCAGAAAGCGCAAGAGGAATAAACAGGATGAAAAGCAAGATGGCCTTTTTCATATATGGATATTTTTTTATTTTTGCAGTATTGCACAAAGATACGAAAATGAAAGCGAAATTCCTTGCAGCCGCCCTGCTGATTCTTGCGGCCTGTTCTCCGAAAACCGGTTGGACCGAGGCCGAAAAGGCAATAATTGATGCCGATACCCCCTTGAGGGTGCTCACGATTTATGACAAAGCCGATTCCATCGTGCTCCGTACGCCGTGCGCGGTGCTCAGTACTGATGAAATTGCGTCTGAGGAGTTCTGCAGGCTTGCGGATGCGCTGATAGCAACCGTAACCGACCCTTCGCAGGACGGCGTGGGAATAGCCGCTCCGCAGGTCGGCCTCTCCCGCAGGGTAATCGCTGTGCAGCGTTTCGACAAGGAGGGCGAACCTTTCGAGGTGTATCCCAATGTCCGCATCACTGCCACGCGCGGCGAGATGCTTCCCGGGCCTGAAGGCTGCCTTTCCATCCCCGGATGGAGGGGCGATGTGCTGCGCTACCGCGATGTGGATGTGGCTTATACATCGGCAAAGACCCTTCGCGACACCGCTGAGCGCGTGCAGGGCTACTCCGCCATCATCTTCCAGCACGAATGTGACCATCTCGACGGAGTGCTGTATATCGACAAGCCTGTTCCCGGTTCGCTCTACCAGAAGCCCGAGTAGCGGGTGCGAAAATGTAAGCACTTGAATTATAGTTGATTAAAACAAAACTATCGCCCGATTCGAGCGATAGTTTTCATGTAAAGTATTGGTAGCCTGTAAGTTGCGTTTTCGCGTCTTAAAGATTAGGATTCAGACTCTTCCATTCGGACACGGGCGGAACGATGCCGAGGGCCACGATTTCGTCGCGCATCTTGCAGAGATGTTCGTAGGAAGCCTTGAGGGCTGCCATCTCTTCTGCGGTTCCCTTGGGAGCATTGAAGTGAACGCCGGTCTTGTCGATGGTGGAAGGCATAGCCATCATCACATTCTGGAACACTGCGTTGTTGACATAGCATCCGGCAGGCCAGGTGAACTTGTCGCCGCCCATTGCGGCTTCAATCATCTTCACGGCCTGGTATGCGGGGCTCTGGAAGGAACTGCGTCCGCGGAGTTTGATGATGTTGCTGCCGCCCTGTACGGTTGCATGCTTGATTTCGAGCCACCTTTCGGGGCTGAGACCCATGTCGGAGAGGGGTTTGCCGTCAATCTTCACCTGCGAAGCGAACACTGCCATTGCTTCTCCGTGTCCTCCGTAGGTATGGGCGCCGGTAACCTTGCACTGCTGAACGCCGAATTCCTGCGCGAGGGCCTCCTGCAGACGGGTGCTGTCGAGGGCTGCGAGGCTGGTGAGCTGCGAGGGCTTCAGTCCGGAGTGGATGAGTGCGGTGAGTGCGGTGACATCGGCGGGGTTGAAGATAACCACCACATGGTTTACATCGGGGCAGTACTTCTTGATGTTGTCGCCGAATTCAGCGGCAATCTGGCAGTTGCCTTTGAGAAGGTCTTCGCGGGTCATGCCTTCCTTGCGGGGGGCACCGCCGGAGGATATGATGAACTTGGCTCCGGTGAAAGCTTCGGCGGGGTCGATGGTGGCGGTAACATTTGCACCTTCGAAGCCGCAGTGGTTGATTTCGGCGAGAACGCCCTTGAGACCGGGTTCATAGATGTCGTAAAGACATACATTGGGAGTAAGACCGAGCATAAGCACGGACTGGGCCATATTGGAGCCAATCATTCCGCCGGCACCAACGATGACCAATTTTTCATTTGTCAAATATTTCATATCGAAAAAAACAATAGTTCTTTTAGGGAATGCAAAGATAGTTATTTCCTTTGATTTCTTGGATATTCAAAATTTGATTATATTTGCACCGTTATAAATATTTATGGCACTATTTCTTACAAAAGACCTCGACGACGACGCGCACTCGCGTCTCGGTGTTTGGCATATAACGGAAACTGAGGCAGAATTAAAAGAACTGACATCCATCCCTACCGACGAACTCGAAGAGATTTCGTTCATCAAGAGTGAATCCCTGCGCAAGCAGAAGCTTGCAGTACGCGCACTTCTCGACGCAATGTTCGAGGAGAAGGTGTATCTTTCCCATCACGACAATGGCAAGCCCTATATCGAAAACAACGCCACCAACATCAGCATCACCCATACTGACAAATATGTGGCGGTGATTCTGAATGACCTTGAAGATGTCGGCATCGACTGCGAAAGCCTCGACCGCGACTTTTCGGCGGTTGAAAAGAAAGCCCTTTCGGAGGACGAAATCGACGACCTTGACGACGACCGCCGCAACGAGCAGCTCGCTATCTACTGGTGCGCCAAGGAAGCCGTTTACAAAAAATTGTCGCAGTACAAGGTCGATTTCGCGGAGCAGATTGAGATTGACTCATTCCGGCCCAAGGGCGAAGGCGAACTGGAGGCAACCTTTATTCACAAGGACGGTTACGAGGAAGACTTCGACCTGGAATACATAACCTTCGACAGGCATGTACTGGTTTGGATAGCGTAAAAAAAAAGATGACCTTTCGGTCATCTTTTTTTGCCTTGTTTAATTGCTTTCCGCCGTTGGCTTTGACTTTTTCTGCCCTTTGGGTGCTCCCTGGGGTTTCCCGTCTTTGCGGCCCTGGCCGAGTTTGTTGATTTGCCTGGTGCGGAAAGATTCTTCGGCTACATAGAGTTTCGCTGCCTTCTGGACACCGAGTATTTTAATGAATTCATTCTGATAGTCGGCAAGAACGCTTTTCTGGTTTTGCTTTGCCTTATTGTAGGCAGAAAGGGCATCCTTCAGCTCCTTGTCGGATTTGTTTTCCTTGAGGGCATCCCTGAGCTTCTTGCTTGCCGCCCCAAGGGCCTTGTGGATTTCCATCTGTTCCTTCTGGACTTTGTTGAACACGGGCCAGAAAGCCTGGGCTTCTTCCGGGCTGAGGTCGAGTTCCGCAGTGAGGAAGGCGATATGCTCGCTTTGAAGGCGGGAAATCATCTCTTTGTGATTCTGCTGACGGTCTTTGCCGTCAGGACGGCCTTTCTGCTGTGCAGGTTGTGCGCTTACGCTGAGTGCAAGGCACAATGCCGAAATAAAAAGTGCGATTTTTTTCATGATATAATTAATATAGAGTAAGGTAATCCTCAATCTGTGCAAGCGTGATGTCGGAGTCAATCAGGTACTCGATGATTTCGTCGTCGGATGCTGCCGGTGCCGCAGTGCGGTTGAGCACTATGCTCCCGACCATAATTGCCATTGCAAAACACGCCGCCAGGGCCAGGTATGGAGTGAAACGCTGGAGCCTGCCAGGAGTCTCCTGCTGCTGCGGGATGGCCGAGAGCCTGGTCTTCAGATTCTCGAAATAGCCATCCGGCACTGAATAGTTAAGTTTCTTGTTCATACCGATTTGTTAGATGAGGATTTGGTAAATAGGTTTAATCTGAGGTTTCGATTTCTTTCTTGATTTTCTCCTGCGCCAAGTGGTATGAGGCTTTTAAGGCCCCTACGCTTGTGCCTGTAATCAGGGCGATTTGCTCGTAGGGGAGGTCCTCAAAATATCGCATGCAGAATACCGCCCTCTGCTTGTCGGGCAGTTTCAATATGGCTTTTGCCAGCTTGCGCTGTGCGGTGTCGCCATTGAAATACGGGTCTGCATCGACTGTTTTTTCGGTTTCGGCATCAATGCTCTTGAAACTCAGCGCCGCCCGCACTTTACGCCAGCGCATGAAACTCAGAGCTTCGTTGGTAGCGATGCGCCAGAGCCATGTAGAAACGGAAGACTCTCCCCTGAACGAGGGGAGGGCCTTCCAAACTTTTACAAATGTTTCCTGCAGGATGTCGTCGGAATCTTCGTGGGAACCGACTATGTTGCGGATATGCCAATACAGCGGCTCGCTGTACTGCCCGACAATTGCATTGAAGTCTTTGCTGTCCATGATATTCCGACTTTGTCGAATCACCGGAACGGCAAAAACCGTTCCAAGCTATTTGCGGGCGATGGCCTTCTTGGCTGCTTCGGCAATGTGCGCTGCATCAAGGCCGTATGCCGCCATGAGTTCGGCAGGGGTGCCGCTCTGTCCGAAACGGTCGCCTCCGTTGATGAACTCGACTGGCGCGGGAGCATTGGCTGCGAGCACGCCTGCAACGGCTTCACCTATTCCTCCGGCAACATTGTGCTCTTCGGCAACGACTGCGGCCCCGGTCTTTCCTACCGATGCGAGAAGGGTGGCGGTGTCGAGAGGCTTCACAGTTGCGACATTCAGCACTTCGGCGCTGATTCCTTCGGCTTCGAGGGCTTCGGCAGCCTGGAGGGCTTCCCAAACGAGATGCCCCGCGCTGATGATGGTGACATCGCTGCCGGGATTCAGGTTATAAATCTTGCCGATTTCGAATGGCTCGTCGGGGTCGGTGAAGATGGGAACCGAAGGGCGGCCGAAACGAAGATATACCGGACCCTGATGGTGGGCTGCGGCGATGGTGGCCTGCACGGTCTGGTTGTAGTCACAGGGAACTAGCACGGTAAGGTTGGGAAGGGCGCGCATGAGTGCTATGTCCTCCATGGTCTGGTGGGTGGCTCCGTCCTCTCCGAGGGTGATGCCTGCATGCGAAGAAGCTAGCTTCACATTGGTATTGCCATAGGAAACTTCCTGACGGATCTGGTCGTACACGCGGCCGGTGATGAATTCTGCGAACGAACCGCAGAAAGGCACTTTTCCGGTGAGGGCGAGACCTGCCGCAACGCCTACCATATTGGCTTCGGCAATGCCGCACTCAATGAATCTTTCGGGGAATTCGGCTGCAAAGGCATCCATCTTGAGCGAGCCTTTGAGGTCGGCTGCAAGGGCAACCACATCGGGATTTTCGCGTCCGGCAATCACCAGTCCGGCTCCGAATCCGCTGCGGGTATCCTTCTTTCCGGTAACAGTATATTTTTTCATATCAATAGTCTCCTAAGGTTTCTTTGAGTTGTTTGAGGGCTTCGCCGCACTGCTCTTCGCTGGGTGCCTTGCCATGCCATGTGTGGCTGCCTGCCATGAAATCGACTCCGTGACCCATCTCGGTCTTGAAGAGTATCATCTTGGGTTTGTCGTCTTTCTTGCGGGCGAGTTCGAATGCTCCGAGTATGGATTCGAAGTCGTGCCCGTCGGCAACGATGACATCCCATCCGAAGGCAAGCCACTTTTCGTTGAGCTCCTGGATGCCGCTTACGGTTTCGATGGGGCCGTCAATCTGCATGCCGTTCCAGTCGGTGATGGCTACGAGATTGTCGAGCTTGTGGTGAAGGGCGAACATGGCCGCTTCCCAAATCTGTCCTTCTTCGCTTTCGCCGTCGCCGCAAAGGACGAAGGCACGGTGGCCGTCGCCGCTAAGTTTCTTTCCGAGGGCTATGCCGGCAGCGGCGGAAAGGCCCTGTCCGAGAGAGCCGGAGGGCTGGAAGATGCCGTTGATGTGGCCGACTGTGGGATGCCCCTGGAGGTTGCTGCCGAATTTGCGCAGGGTGCCCATTTCCTTGGGGTCGAAATAGCCTGCACGGGCGAGGACGGAATAATAAACGGGAGCAAGGTGTCCTGCGGAGAGGATGAAGGCGTCCTGGCCCTTTGCGTCGCGGGTCCAGGTGGCCGGGTCTTGTTCCATTTCGTTGAAATAAAGGGCAGTAAGGATGTCGGTACTGCTCATGGAGCCTCCGGGATGGCCGGATTTTGCGGCCGTTACCATCCGCACGATGTCGCGGCGGACCTGGGAGGCGATGTCGGTAAGTTCCTGAATGGTCTTTTTCATATCTTGCAAAGATAGTAAGTTTTTACTTTGAATTTGCCTTGCCCGCTGCCTTTACGGCAATCTTCTGCATCAGCTTCGCTTCCTTGTCGGTCACCTCGTTTTCGGTGCCTGCATTGCGGAAGGCATTGCCCTTGACGCTCACGCCGAGAGTGGGGCGGATGAGGGTTTCGAACCACACGCAGGCCGTGGCATAGCGGCCCTCGCGGAACGACATGTGGAAGCCGTCGCGGGTGAGGTCCTTGTCGGTGTTTAGCCAGGTCTTGCGCAGCATCTGAACGGCGGGTCCGGAGGGAATCACGATGTCGATGCCGTATTCTTTGCGGGCCTTGTCAACGCAGAGCTGGATGCTGTCGAACATGTATTGCTGGTCGTATGCGTAGTTTGCGAAACTGCGGTTGGTGTAGGTGTGGGAATAAGCCCATGTCTGGTGCCAGACTATTGCGGCGTCGGGGTTGCTGCACTCCTTCCGTACTATTTCGATGAGCTTTCCGAGCCAGGGGTCGTAGCTGTCCCAGCGTCCGCTTTTGGGAGAGCCCTGCTGCATGGTGATTATATCCCATGGTTCGTCGCCCAGGCCGTCCATGAAGTGCCCTTGCTGGTAACGCTTGATTGTTTTCCACTTGTTGTTCACCGATTTCAGGTAAACATATTCATGCCCGTTGGTTTCGTATTCCTTGCAGTGCCTTTCAAGGGTGCAGCCCCCGATGTAGAGCCGTCCGAGTATTACATTGTGGATGCCTGCGGCTTCCAGCAGGCCGGGAAGGTATTCGGTGGCATCGTCGGAAAAACTGTTGCCGATGGCGAGGATGCGCAGGGTGTCGGGATTGCTGGGGAGGGGGTGGTTGGGATACTTGGACTGTGCTGTGCAGAGGCCGATGGCAAGCAGCAGACCGGTAAAGGCTACGAAAAATCGTTTCATAAAGTGTTATTTTCTATATTTGCAGTAAAGTTAGCAATTTGATGCCGAAAAAAGAAAAAATAGCGGAAATGTTCGACAGCATCGCCCCTCAATATGATGCTTTCAATCATCTCACCTCGCTTGGAATAGACAAGGTGTGGCGCCGTGCCGCCCTCCGCCATATCGACGGTCCGCAGGTCCTTGATGTGGCTTGCGGCACGGGGGATTTTGCCATTACCATCGCCCGGAGGCGCCATTGTGCGGTAACCGGAATCGACATTTCGGAAAAGATGCTGGAACTGATGCGCGAAAAGGTTGCCGGGGAGAGGCTGGAGAAAAGCATCTCCGCCCGGCTTGGCGACTGTGCGGCGCTTGATTTTCCCGAGGGCAGTTTCGACAATGTGACCGTTGCCTTCGGAGTGCGCAATTTCGAGGACAGGCCCGCATGCCTGCGTGAGATTTTCCGTGTGCTCCGTCCCGGCGGAAAGTTCGTCATGCTTGAACTTGGCGTGCCGGCATTTTCGCCGCTGCGTAAAATATATAAATGGTATTTTACCAGAATAATGCCTTTTATAGGCAGACGGATGTCCGGCAATGCCGAGGCATACAGGTATCTGCCTGCTTCGGTGCTGGCCTTTCCCGGAAAAAAGGAATGGCTTGCAACCATGCGCGAGGCTGGCTTTTCCGAAGTGCGCCACCGGGCCCTTACTTTCGGAATATGCAGAATGTATATAGGTACAAAGTGATTGTTCTTTTTGGCTCCCTGTCGCTTGCGCGACCCTGCCGGGAAAATGGTCGCAAAAAAGAACAACTACTTTGTACGAACATCACTATTTATTATGAAAGACAACGATTGGAAAAGCAGGCTGGGTGTGGTCTATTCCACCAACCCGGATTTTGAATATACTACCGAAACCGAGGCCGAAGCCGAAACCCTTCCGCCTGCAAGGCAGCGCCTTGTCGTAAGCATCGATCGCCGCCAGCGTGCAGGCAAACAGGTTACGCTCGTGAAAGGATTCGTGGGCACTTCCGGCGACCTTTCATCCCTCGCAAAGACTCTTAAGACCAAATGCGGCGTGGGCGGCACTGCCAAGGATGGCGAAATCACCATCCAGGGCGACCTGCGCGACAAAGTCACCACGCTCCTTCTGGGCATGGGCTACAACGCAAAAAGGGGAAACTAATAAAGGAGTGCAAGCACGAAAGTGCTCAGCACCAGCATCGGCAGATACCTGTCAAGCTCCCGCCCGGTATGCTTCCACACTCCGGCAAGATGAATCGCGAACAGCGGCAGTGTCAGCAGGAAATACCAGCTGCCGTGACGCATCAGCGCGAACGCAATCAGGGCAGCCCATCCGAGCAAAACAAGAATAGTATGGTAGATACGGGCATTGCGGGCACCGAGCTTGATTGCAACCGTCACCCTGTTGGGGGCATCGGTTTTCATGTCGCGTATATTATTGACATTCAGTACACCGATGCTGAAAAATCCTATTCCCGCAGCGGGCAGGACAAGGGCCGGGTCGTCGATAGTATGTGAGCACACGAAATAGGCTCCCATCACGCTCACGAGGCCGAAAAATACGAATACCCAGAAATCTCCCATCGCCCTGTATCCGTAGGGATTCTTTCCGAGCGTATATCGCATCGCCGCAGTTATAGCTCCCGCACCGAGAAGCAGAAGAAGAATTGCAGGCAGGCACAGCAGCGTGCCATACGAGACCCAAATCATCGTCGCACCGAATCCGCAGCACAGCAGCACGAATCCTCCTATCAGCATCTTCATCTGCCGAATGGTCAGTTGCCCGGAATTCAATCCGTACTCCGGCCCTTGCCTGTCGTCGCCATCGGTGCCGTGCAGCACATCTCCCAACTCGTTGCTGAGGTTCGAAAGTATCTGCAGGCACACCGTAGTAAGCGCCAGCAGCAGAATCACCCACGGATTCACCTGCCATGTCTTCCACGCCAGTTTCGCACCCAGCAGCACCCCCGCCAGGCTCAGCGGCAGCGTCCGCAGCCTCATCGATTTTATTGCAGCTTTTATGGTGCTGCACTTAACTCTCTTCATATCAATGACTTCCTGGAAAACAAATCGCTGAAAATGACCGATTTGTTTTCCGGTAAAATATTATGAATCAACTATTTGACTGCTGCGTGGAACCAGCACGATTGATAGTTCGTACAGCAGGTACAGCGGCAGGAATACGACCAGCAGGGTGAAAGGGTCGCCGGTGGGGGTGATGGCAGCAGCGAGAACCAGCAGCACCACCACTGCATAGCGGCGCCAGCCCCGGAGCATGCCCTTGTTGACTATGCCCAGTTTGCCGAGCAGCCATGCGAGCACGGGCAGTTCGAATACCACTCCCATGATGAAAGTCATGGTAAGGAATATCGACATGTATGAGTTCAGGGAGATGGTGTTGGTGATTTCACCACCCAGCCGGTACTGCGTGAGGAACCTGAAGGTGATGGGGAAGATGAGCACATAGGACAGGGCGCATCCGAGATAAAACAGCAGGGTGCTTCCGCCGAATGCCATGCGCACGCCCTTTATTTCGCCGGGGTAAAGCGCGGGCTTGACAAAGACCCACAGCTGGTAAACCATGAAGGGGAATACCACAAGCAGCGACAGCCACATTGCCACGCTCATGTGCGTGAGGAACTGCGAGGCGACATTTATGTTGATGATGGGAACATCCTCGCCGGGCCCAAGTACGAGCCCTATCCATTTGTATGCAAAGAAATCCGCTTTGGAAGCGCCGAGTATCCAGTCGTCGAAGATGTGGGGGAGAGCAATGAACACCCCCGCGAATGCCACTGCCAGGGCAATGAGCATCCGGAAAATGCACCACCTCAGTTCTTCGAGGTGGTCCCAGAACGACATCTCCTCCATACCGGACGGCCTGCTACTGTTCGTCGGCTTTGTCTTCCGGCTTCGAGTCGAGCCTGTCAATATCTTTCTGGATATCGTTCACGCCTTCCTTGAAACTGCGCACGCCCTTGCCGAGCCCCTTCATCAGTTCGGGAATCTTGCGTCCTCCGAAAAGCAGGAGCACCACGAGGGCGATGAGGATGATTTCGGGGGTGCCGAAGTTGAAGATAAGTAAATTATGCATAGTTAATCCAATTTAAGTACAGCCATGAATGCGCTCTGCGGCACCTGCACCTTGCCTATCTGGCGCATGCGCTTCTTTCCTTCCTTCTGCTTTTCGAGAAGTTTTCTCTTTCGGGTCACATCGCCGCCGTAGCATTTGGCAGTCACATCCTTGCGCAGCTGCTTCACCGTTTCGCGGGCGATGATTTTGGCCCCTATCGCGGCCTGTACGGGGATGTCGAACTGCTGGCGCGGGATGAGGTCCTTGAGCTTAACGCACATCTTGCGCCCGAAGTCGTAGGCGTTGTCTTCGTGAATCAGGGTGGAGAGTGCGTCGGCAGGCTCTCCGTTGAGAAGGATGTCCAGCTTGACCAGGCGTGCGGTGCGGTATCCGGTAATGTGATAGTCGAAGGAAGCGTAGCCCTTGGAGATGCTTTTGAGCTTGTCGTAGAAGTCGAAGACTATCTCGGACAGGGGCATGTCGTAGTTGAGTTCCACGCGGTCGGAAGTGATGTAGTGCTGGCTCACGAGGGTGCCGCGCTTGTCGAGGCACAGTTTCATCACGGGGCCGAAAAATTCCGCTTTGGAGATAATCTGCGCCCGGATGAAAGGCTCTTCGATGTGGTCGATTATGGTGGGGGCGGGAAGCCCGGAAGGATTGTGCACATCGAGCACTTCGCCCTGGGTGGTGTAAACCTTGTACGATACATTGGGCACCGTGGTGATGACATCCATGTCGAACTCGCGGAACAGCCTTTCCTGCACGATTTCGAGGTGCAGCAGTCCGAGGAATCCGCAGCGGAAACCGCTTCCCAGCGCGAGGGAGCTTTCGGGCTCATAGACGAAGGAAGCGTCGTTCAGCTGGAATTTCTCGAGTACGGCGCGCAGTTCCTCGAACTTGTCGGCCTGGACGGGATACATGCCCGCAAACACCATGGGCTTCACTTCCTCGAATCCTGCGATGGCTTCCTTGCAGGGATTGTCGAAGGAGGTTATGGTGTCGCCTACCTTCACTTCTGCGGCGCTCTTGATGCCGGAAATGATATATCCCACATCGCCGCAGCCCACTTCCGTAGTGGGTACGAGTTTCATGCGCAGGATGCCTATTTCTTCGGCGTCGTAGTCCATTCCGGTGTTGAAGAACTTGACTTTCTGTCCTTTGCGTATGGAGCCATTCTTGATTTTGAAATATGCGATGACCCCGCGGAAGGGGTTGAAAACCGAGTCGAAGATTAGGGCCTGAAGGGGAGCGTCCGGGTCGCCCTTGGGGGCGGGAATCTTTTCCACGATGGCGTCCAGGATGGGGGCCACCCCTTCCCCGGTGCGTGCGGATATGCGGAAGATGTCTTCGGGCTCGCATCCGATAAGGTCGACAATCTGGTCGGCCACCACTTCGGGCTGTGCGGAATCCATGTCAATCTTGTTGAGGATGGGGATGATTTCGAGCCCGTGGTCGATTGCCTGGTAGAGATTGGCGATTGTCTGTGCCTGCACACCCTGGGATGCGTCCACAACCAGCAGGGCCCCTTCGCAGGAGGCGATGGAGCGCGACACCTCATAGGAGAAGTCCACATGGCCGGGAGTGTCGATGAGGTTGAGGATATATCCCTTGTACTGCATCTGGATTGCGTGGCTCTTGATGGTGATGCCTTTCTCCCGCTCCAGATCCATGTCGTCGAGCACCTGTGCCTCCATGTCGCGCTCGCTCAAGGTCTTCGTGAGTTCGAGCAGGCGGTCGGCAAGCGTGCTCTTGCCGTGGTCGATATGCGCGATGATGCAGAAGTTGCGGATGTTTTTCATTTCCATAATCCTGCAAAGTTAAAAAAATATGTTAATTTCGCGTCAAATGGACCTCGGTACTTTACATCTGCCGGAACAGGCTCCCGTGCTTGAAAAGCCGTTTTCGTGGATATCGGTTCCGGAACACGGCTGGTTTCTCGTGGGGGCGGCCCTGCTTATGCTCCTGCTCCTGCCGGAGCTCCTTGCGCTGATGCCTTCCGTGTCCGGAGCAATTTCCCGCCGCCGGGGCAACCTGGAGATTGAGCACAGCCTCAGCGTCGCCCGCTCACGCAACTATTGCGCACGCATGCTGACCGTGCCTTTTCTCATTGCCGTGGACAGGTATGGTCTTTATCCTGCATCTTTCCTCGCGCCCCGGGGCGAACCCTGGCTGCGCATTGCCGAAATTGCCGGTGTGTTTGTCGGATTCGTACTTCTGCGCCTTCTGGCATTCGGCATCATATTCAAGGTCTGGCCTCCCCGTATGGACAACGAATCCCGCACCACCGTGCGCAAGGGGCTTTACAATTATTTTGTAGTATTTTCCGTGCTGATGCTCGTCAGCGTGTGCCTGCTTACGGTTTTTCGGGCGGACGACGAACTTATCTGCCTGATAATGTGGGTCGAAATGGGGCTTTTGTGGCTGTTGTCTTTTTTGCGCGAACATCAGTTTTTGGCTTCTAAATGTTCGGGATTGGGAACATTTTTGTATCTTTGCGGCCTTGAAATCCTGCCAGTCGGCGTGCTGATTGCCTCCGCACTCCTGCTGTAGCAGGCTAAAGTGCACAGTATGAGAATCTTGATATCCCAGCAGGCACCTGCGAAGATGACTGCTTACGAAACCCTCCAGACCAAGTTCAATGCCGAACTGGTGTTCCGCCCTTTCTTCAGGATTGAACCCCTCAGTTCGCGCGAATTCCGTGAGCAGCGGGTAAACCTTTCCGAATATACCGCAATAGTGTTCTCGTCGCGCCACGCCATCGACGCATATTTCAAGCTTTGCGACGAGCTCCGCGTGAAAGTGCCGGAAACCATGAAGTATTTCTGCACCACCGAACTGGTGGCGATGTACCTGCAGAAGCATATCGTTTACCGCAAGCGCAAGATATTCTTCGGTAACGGAACGCCCGCTTCAATCATCCCTCTCATAGGCCCCAAGCACAAGGGGGAGAAGTTTCTCGTCACCAAGGCTGCAGGCTCCAACGCCGAGGCCCTCACTTCGCTTCTTGCCAAGGCAGGGCTCGACTACAGCGAGGCCGAACTCGTGAAAAGCGTTACGCAGGACCTCCACGACATCGATTTCGCATCTTACGACATCGTGGCCATGTACAATCCCGCCGATGTGAAGTCGCTGTTCGAGAATTTCCCCGACTTCAAGCAGGGCGGCATCAAGTTCGTCGGTTACGGCAAGAGCATAGTTCCTGCAATGGAGGAAGCCGGCCTGAGCATCGACATCCAGGGTCCTACCCCCGAAGCTCCTTCGGTGGCAAAGGCCATCGAACTTTATCTTCAGGACAACAAATAACCGCCACATGGCTCCCTTGGGCAACACTCTGAGCAAGGCTGAAAGGCTGTCCGGAGAGAAGGCGGTGTCGGAACTTATCGCCGGGGGCAGCTGGGGAAGCTGCGGTTGCCTGAAATACTGCTGGGCCGAAAGGGGAACGGAAGGCTCGCGCCTGATGGTGTCGGTGCCCAAGCGCCTTTTCAAAAGGGCGGTCCGGAGGAATCTTCTAAAGCGCCGCATCCGCGAAGCCTACAGGATACAGAAACCTGCCGGAATCGATATTCTCATCCAGTTCAACAGCCCTGAACCTGAGTCTTTCGAACGGATAAGGTCCGATGTGAGTACGCTGCTTTCCCGCATAGACGCAGCCCGCAAATGAATTTCCTGAAGAAAATACTCAGTGCACCGTTCATCCTGCTGATAAAATTCTATCAGCTGTGCATCTCCCCGCTCAAGCCTCCCACCTGCCGGTTCACTCCCACATGTTCGCAGTATGCTCTCGAAGCATTCCGCAAATACGGTCCCCTGAAAGGGTTCTGGCTCTCGCTCAGGCGCATCCTCCGCTGTCATCCATGGGGAGGAAGCGGGTACGATCCCGTTCCCTGACGCACATTGGTCAAAAATGATTATCTTTGTGGGTTATGACTACAAAGAAATTCAATATGTGGAACAGGATTGCCGCGGCTTTCGCCTTCGTGGTTTCCGCTTTCACCTATCTTTCCACCATAGAGCCCACCGCTTCGTTCTGGGATTGCGGCGAGTTCATCGCAAGTTCGTACAAACTCGAAGTAGGGCATCCTCCGGGAAACCCCACCTTCCAGCTGATTGCGCGCTTCTTCACGATGTTCGGCGACAATATGCACGCCGCCCTCCTTGTCAATGCCATGAGCGCGTTGTGCTCGGCGCTCACCATCTTCCTGCTTTATCTTACCATCGTATGGTTCGTTAAGAGGCTGGTGCGTCCGCGTGAAGAGGAGTATTCCACTGCACAGGCCGTAGCCATTTTCGGCTCGGGCCTTGTGGGTGCGCTTGTGTACTGCTTCTCCGACACCTTCTGGTTCTCGGCGGTCGAGGGCGAAGTGTATGCCATGAGTTCGCTGTTCACGGCCCTGGTTTTCTGGGTGATGACGGTGTGGTACGACAGGGCCGACGAGCCCCGTTCCGTGCGCTGGATCGTGCTGATAGCCTTCCTGATGGGCCTCAGCATCGGAGTGCATCTGCTCAACCTGCTCATCATCCCCGCCCTGGTGTTCCTGTTCTACTACCGCCGCCGCGAGGAACCCTATACCTTCTGGGAATGCGTCAAGATTTTCCTCGTAGGGGTGGTGATACTTGGAGCCATCAATTTCCTGTTCATCCCCTGGTTCCCCAAGTTGGCAGCATATTTCGACCTTTTCTTCGTAAATGTGGCAAAACTGCCCTATAACAGCGGCGCCGCCATTTTCCTGGTACTCGTGCTGGTGGCATGTTTCTGGGGAATTTTCCGTACCTACAAAGCCAAAAAGCTTTTCTGGAATACGGCGCTGCTCTGCCTTACGACCATTATCATCGGTTTTTCCATATTCACCATCGACATCATCCGTTCCTGCTCCAAGACTCCCACCAACGAGTACCAGCCGGACAATGCCTTCACCCTCGTGCGCTACCTGTCGCGTGAGCAGTATGGCAGCACGCCGCTTATTTACGGGCAGTATTACGATGCTCCGTACGATGTGAAAACCACCTACTACTGGGCTCCTCTCGACGGCAGGTACAAGAAGGTCGAAGGCCCCGGAGAAGCTTCCTACAGTTCGGAGGGCAAGATGCTCTTCCCCCGCATGTGGAGCAACATCGACGGCAATACCAAGGAGTTCTACAAGGCATACACCGGCGGCAAGGGCAGCCGCGTGAAGGGTGCCGCGTCGCCCAAGCCTACAATGGGAGCCAACCTCCTGTATTTCTTCGATTTCCAGCTGGGATGGATGTACTGGCGCTACTTCATGTGGAACTTTGTGGGGCGGCAGAACGACATCCACAGCCCTTCGCCTTCGAACATCTTCTACGGCAACTGGGAAAGCGGGGTGAAATTCATCGACAATTGGAGGCTGGGCGACCAGGGCGACGCTCCGGCAATACTTGCTGAAAACAAAGGCAAGAACCATTATTTCTTCCTGCCCCTGCTGCTTGGCCTGATAGGGTTGTTCTTCCAGTTCGGACGCGACAGGCGCGGATGCTGGCTGAATTTCCTCATGTTCTTCATGACAGGATTCGCCATAGCCGTGTATCTGAACATGCCTCCTTTCCAGGTGCGTGAGCGCGACTATGTGTTCGCCGGTTCGTTCTATTTCTTCGCAGTCTGGGCCGGGCTTGCCGTTGCAGGGCTGTACGAACTGATTTCCGATGCCCTGAGACACAGAAGCGAGTTTGCCGTCGCAGCCGCGGTTTCCGCCGCATGCCTGTGCGTGCCCGCACTGATGGCCGCGCAGAACTGGGATGACCATGACCGCTCAGGCCGCCGCACGGCGCCCGAACTCGGCTCGAATTATGTGAAGTCGGTAGGCCCGCAGGGCGTGCTCGTGACCCATGGTGACAACGACACCTTCCCTCTCTGGTATGCCCAGGAGGTGGAAGATGTCCGCACCGATGTCCGTATCGCCAATACCTCTCTTCTCGGCACCGACTGGCATATCGACCAGATGAAATGGGCATGCAACGAGAGCAGGCCGCTGGACCTTCGCATCGGACCCGACCAGTATCTCTACGGCACCAATGAGTACATCCCCATATATGACCAGCGCGGGGGAGTGATGAGCATTTCCGACCTCATGAAACTCTTCAAGCATCCTCAGGTGAAGGTGCAGATGAGCAGCGGACGCAAGTTCGACTACATAGCGTCGCACCGCATCGCCGTGCCCGTGAACAAGGAGAATGCCCTTAAATACGGCATAGTGAGCGAGAAATTCGCCGACAGGATACTGGACACCCTGATTCTGGAAATACCCAAGGACAAGGACTTCATTACCAAGCCCGAACTCTTCGTGCTCGATTTCCTGTCGAACTACCAGTGGGACAGGCCCTTCAATGTGCTCAACTACGGAGGCGACATCAACATCGGCATCAAGGACTATCTGATGTTCGAAGGCTTCTCGGCCAAGCTTGTGCCTTTCAAGAACCGTCCTTCCACCACCAACCTCGGGATTGTGGATACCGACGAACTCTACCGCAACATGACCGAAGTCTACAGCTTCGACGCCCTCTCGGCACCCGACTGGTTCATCGACTACCAGAACTACTATACTTTCCTCGGAGTCATGAACATAAGGAGCCTCTTCACCAGCTGCGCCGGAGTTTTCCATAAGGCAGGAGAGAACGACAGGGCTGCGGAGATGCTTGCGCGCTGTGACGAAGTGATGAAGCGCTTCCCGCTTTGCGCCATTCCGCTCGGCTTCTCCACCAACGACTACATGATAATCAAGGAGTTGGAGCTCCTCTTCAAGCTGGGCGATGCCGAGAAGGCACGCAGCCTTGCAGCCGACTATGGCAACGAACTTCTGTCCGCCGCCCGGTTCTATCTTGAATTCTACGGTTACGCCCAGGAAGAATTCGAACTCTGCGGCAACTATATGTATTATGTGGTGGATACGCTGAAGGACAATGGCGAGAAGGCTCTTGCCGACAGCATCTACAACTCCTTCGCCGAAATGGTGGGGTCTGCAAAGGAAGGCGATTGACGGCGGCTATGGTGGAATTCCCTTCAGAAATCTGGAAAGATTATGAACTTCTCGACAGTGGAAACGGGGAGAAGTTGGAGCGTTTCGGCCCTTACATAATGGCTCGTCCGGAACCCAAAGCCTTGTGGGACAAGACAATGGGCGAGGCCGAATGGCGGCGTCTTTCGCATGTCAGATTCAAGCCCGGAGCAGGTTTCGGCAGGGCCGGAAAAGAGGACAGCGGAACCTGGGAGAGGCAGAAAAAAATGGAGGACCAGTGGTATATATCCTATCCCGGACTGCAGGACGGCCTGAAATTCAGGCTCCGCCTCGGCCTTACCGCTTTCAAGCATGTGGGCGTGTTCCCGGAGCAGGCTCCCAACTGGGAATTCATATACAGGAAGACCAGGGAACTGGACAGGCCGAAGGTGCTGAACCTTTTTGCCTATACCGGGGCGGCATCCCTTGCCGCCAAGGCCGCGGGAGCCGATGTGACGCATCTCGACAGCGTCCGGCAGGTAGTGTCCTGGGCGCGCGGAAACATGGAGGCGAGCGGCATGGACGGCATACGCTGGATAGTTGAAGATGCAATGAAATTCGCCCAGCGCGAAGCCCGCCGCGGGAATCTCTATGACGGCATCATCCTCGACCCCCCTGCATACGGTCATGGCCCGGACGGGGAAAAGTGGAAACTCGACGAAAGCCTGTTCGGGCTGCTCCGCAATGTGGCCCGCATTCTCAAACCGGAACATTCCTTCATGGTGCTGAACCTTTATTCGAACGGATACTCCGCTGCGCTGGGAGAAACCCTCGTGCGCGAGGCATTGGGAAAGGCGCATCTTTCTTCCGGAGAACTCGCCCTCGGCGACAGTTTCGGCAAGACTCTGCCTTTGAGTATCTTCGTCCGAGTGGAACGGTAAGCGGATGTAGAGTAAATGTAGAAGATTTTTACTAAATTTGCGCCCGGAAAAATATATTCTAATATCATATTATGCAACAGCACATTGATTCTTATGATTTCAGGGGCAAGAAAGCCATCGTACGCGTGGATTTCAATGTTCCTCTGAACGAAAATTTCGAAATTACCGATGACACCCGCATCCGCCGTGCCATCCCCACGCTCAAGAAGGTGCTCGAAGGAGGAGGCTCCCTCATTATCATGAGCCACCTCGGACGCCCCAAGAAGGTTGACGCCAAGTTCAGCCTCAAGCACATCGTGGCCCGCGTGAGCGAATGCCTCGGAGTGCCCGTCCAGTTTGCCGACGACTGCCAGAAGGCAGACGCCCAGGCTGCCGCCCTCAAGCCCGGCGAAGTCCTGCTTCTCGAGAACCTCCGCTACTACGCCGAGGAAGAAGGCAAACCCCGCGGACTCGCAGAGGATGCTACCGACGAGGAGAAGGCCGCAGCCAAGAAGGCCGTGAAGGAAAGCCAGAAAGAGTTCACCAAGAAGCTGGCCTCCTATGCCGACTGCTACATAAACGATGCTTTCGGAACCGCACACCGCGCACACGCCTCCACCGCTCTCATCGCCGCATATTTCCCCGATGACAAGATGTTCGGCTATCTCATGGAAGGCGAAATCAAGGCTATCGACAATGTCCTCAAGAACGCGGAGCGCCCCTTCACCGCCATCATCGGCGGCAGCAAGGTTTCCAGCAAGCTCGCAGTCCTGCAGAACCTCCTTCCCAAGGTTGACAACCTCATCATCGGCGGCGGCATGGGTTATACCTTCATCAAGGCCCAGGGCGGCCAAATCGGCAAGTCTCTTCACGAAGACGACCTTATCCCCCAGGCGCTGGAAATCCTTGCAAAGGCAAAGGAACTCGGCGTGAACCTCAGCCTCTCCGTTGAGACCGTGGTTGCCGACGATTTCAGCAACGATGCCAATGTGAAGACCGTTCCCTCGCATGAGATTCCCGAAGGATGGGAAGGCATGGATGCCGGAAAGGCTTCGCTCGAAAACTGGAAGAACATCATCCTCGGCTCCAAGACCATTCTCTGGAACGGCCCCGTAGGTGTGTTCGAGATGGATACCTTTGCAAAGGGAACCTTGCAGATTGCAGAATACCTCGCAGAGGCTACTGCAAACGGTGCTTACTCCCTCGTGGGAGGAGGTGACAGCGTTGCTGCCGTTACCAAGATGGGCTATGCCGACAAGGTGAGTTATGTTTCCACCGGCGGCGGAGCCATGCTCGAGGCCATCGAAGGAAAAGACCTTCCCGGAATCGCAGCCGTGCGCGACTAAGCTTTTCTGGCGGAAGAATTCCGAATTGATGCCGGTGGCTGTGCAGCTGCCGGCATTTTTTTGCGGTAGGAGTAAATCAGGATGCAGATTCCGGCGATGATGAAGGGGATGCTGAGCAGCTGCCCCATGTCGAGGGCCATGGCGTTTTCAAATTCTTCCTGTGGTTCCTTGATGAATTCAATGATGAACCGCATGCCGAAACACCCTATGAGGAAGGCCCCGAAGAAAAAGCCCCGGAAAGTTTTTTCCAGCTTATGGCGGTAGCGCCACAGCAGGAACAGGCCGAGCAGCAGGTAGGAACCGGCTTCATAGAGCTGCGTGGGGTGCTTGGGCTGGGTTTCGCCCCTCAGGTCGAATACGATTCCCCAGGGGAGGCCGGTGACATTGCCGTAGATTTCGGAATTGAAGAGGTTCCCCAGTCGGATGAAAGCCCCGGCAAAGGCAACCGTAATTACCAGATGGTCCATTATCCATAGGTAGTCAAACCCGTTTTGCTTTCCGTATTTGGCTGAGAACCACCACATTCCGAGAAGAAGCGCTATGGCTCCACCGTGGCTTGCAAGCCCGCCTTTCCATGGCATGAAGATTTCGATGAAACCCTTCCACGAACCCAGATAATAGCCCGGCTCATAGAAGAGGCAGTGTCCGAGCCTCGCCCCAACTATGGTGCAGATTAGCAAGGTGTAGAGCAGAGGGTCGAGCAGTTCTTCTTTTATGCCTTCGCGGCGGAAAAACCAGCGGAACAAATACCATCCGAGGATGAATCCGGATATGAAGAGCAGGCCGTACCAGCGTATCTGAACAGGCCCTATGTGGAAGAGTACAGGGTCCACGGCCCAGTGTATTGCCAATAAGTTCATAGTGTGCAAATATAACTATTATTTCTCCAGCCAGCTAAGAAAATCCTCTACGCGGGCGCGGCTTACCTCGATTTCGCCGGGGAGCACCGACACTATCGAAAGCTTGCTTCCGGACAGGCGGTTGACGCTGCGGACGGTTTTCTTTGCCACTATCGCACTGCGCGATACGCGGAAGAAGCGGAGCGGGTCCAGTTCTTCAGCAAGTTCGTCCAGCGAGGGGTTGATTATGTATTTCGAGCCGTCGAGGGTGATGAGGTAAGTGCCTTTGTTCTCCGAAACGAAGCATGCTATGTCGTCCGCCGCGACGGGAACTATCCTTTCCCCTACCTTGACGAGAAAACGCTCCTTGAAAGTTCCGCCGACAGGAGGCCGCTGTCCGAGCGCGGAGAGGAGTTTTTCTATGCTTGCTCCCCCCAGGGCATTCCTGCAGCGTTCCAGCGCCCTGCGGAGTGCGGGTATCTCGACGGGCTTCAGAAGATAGTCTATTGAATTCACTTCGAACGCCCGTACCGCGTAATTGTCGTAGGCAGTGGTCATTATCACCCTTGCACTGACCTCAGTCTGCTTGAAGATTTCAAAGCAGTTGCCGTCGGATAGTTCCACATCCATGAAAATGACATCGGTGCGGGCGCCGTTTTCGCGGAGCCACTGCACGGTGTCGCGCACGGAACCGGTTCTGCCTATTATTTCGACTTCCGGGAAGTTGACCGAAAGTATCTGCTCAAGCCTCCGGAGGGCCATGGGCTCGTCTTCAACAAGTAAAACATTCATAAATCAAAGTAGTGGCAGGCTTACGGAAAATTCTGCGTCGCTTTTTTGCACCAGCACCTCGGCCCCTGAATGGTCGAGATACTGCTGGCGTATGTATTTAAGCCCCAGCCCGGTTGAGGAAGAGGGCGTAAGACGCAGGCGTAAGTTGTTGGTTATCAGTAAGGTGTTATTGTCGGAAGAAATGCGTATCAGAAGCGGCTCCGATGCCGAGAAGGCATTGTGCTTGGTGGCGTTTTCCAACAGCAGCTGCACGGAGCACGGAACTACCATGCGGGAAAGGTCCTCGGGGCGTATGTCCTCTTCCATGCGTATTCCTTCGGGGAAACGGACCCGGAGAAGGGCAAGGTACATGCGGGCGTACTCGAGTTCGTCGGAGAGGCTTACCAGTTCCTCCCCTTCGTTGCGCAGCATATAGCGGTACAGCCCGGCGAGCTTGTGGATATAGGTGCTGGCTTCTTCCTTCGTGCCGTCGCATACGAGGGCGTCCAGGACATTGAGGCTGTTGAAGAGGAAATGCGGGTTCACCTGCTGCTTGAGGTTCATGTACTGGAAGCGGGCCTTGTTGGCCTTGCCGCGTTCCGCCTCCATCGCCTTTCGGGTACTGTTGCTTATGAAGATGATGTCCGCCACGAAAATGAGCAGGGCAATGGAGTTGCCCACGATGTCGCCTCCGGTTTCTTTCAGCTGCCCGCCGGAAGCCGACCACACATTGATGATTACGCGGATTAGATAGATGAGCCCGACAGCGAAGATAATCCACCGTACCTGGAAGTCGGAGGTGAGCTGGCGCCGGGCGTGGGAGCTTTTTGCGAACGATATTTTGGTGGCGCCGTAAATCATCCATCCCAGCATTTCAGTGGTGAGGAAAGTGGATATGGCGTGCCGCAGGATGCCGTTTGAGATGAAAAGTTTCATGAGTGCGGCGAATCCGGTTCCTGCCGCGTAGCCTATGATGTTTACCAGCACGATGCTCAGGCCAATGAATTCGAGGGAGATGCGTTCCCGCAGGCAGATGAGCACGGTGAGCGTCATAGTGAGAAGCGTGAGCAGCATGGTGTCGTCGGCGTCCAGCATACGGCAGACAGCCGCCGTAGCGAAATGCAGCAGTGCGAAAATGAGTATCAGCCAGCCGGTGCGTACCTTCTCCATTGCATGCAAGATACAAAAAAATCGATTCCGTTCATCCATTTTATTTTGTAGTTTGTCCTTCTGCTTTCACCGTTCATCGGAATTGCCTTTATTTTAAAAGGTATTTAAGCTATTTTCGTGCGTTTTTAACACTAAAACGCCGTTTCGCGATGGAAAATAAACGCACGCTCAGCTTTGCGCAGATGGTCAACCTCAGCTTCGGATTCTTCG
The DNA here is from genome assembly GCA_017469425.1 of Bacteroidales bacterium. Taxonomy (GTDB): domain Bacteria; phylum Bacteroidota; class Bacteroidia; order Bacteroidales; family UBA932; genus Cryptobacteroides. The sequence continues at coordinate 37,649 of JAFUGJ010000015.1, read as the reverse complement.
GGGTGCAGATTGCCTATGCCCTGCAAAGCGCCAACATAAGCCGTATCTTCGCCACCCTCGGGGCCGACCCCCACCAGCTCAGCTTTTTCTGGATACTGCCCCCTCTCATGGGAATGATAGTGCAGCCCCTCATCGGAAAGTATTCCGACCGCACATGGTGCAGGCTGGGCCGCCGCAAGCCCTATCTTCTGGTAGGTGCCATCGTGGCCGTGCTCGTGATGTTGCTGCTCCCCAACGCGGGCAGCCTGAATCTTTCCACGGCGTGGATTTTCCTCGGGCTCAATGCCGCCATGTGGTTCGGGCTTTTCAGCCTCATTTTCCTCGACACCAGCATCAATGTGGCCATGCAGCCCTTCAAGATGATGGTGGGCGACATGGTGAGCGAGCAGCAGAAGACGCAGGCTTACTCGATCCAGAGTTTCCTCTGCAATGCCGGAAGCCTGTTCGGATACCTCTTCCCCATATTCTTCACCTGGATAGGAATCGCGAACGAGGCTCCCGAGGGGCAGGTTCCCCCGAGCGTAATCACTTCTTTCTATGTGGGAGCAGCCATCCTGATAGTCTGCGTACTCTATACTTTCGTGAAGGTGAAAGAGATGCCTCCTGCAGAATACAAAGAGTTCCATGGCATCAAGGATGAGCCGGAAGGAAAGGGCGACGGCCTTGTCGCGCTCCTGTTCAAGGCTCCCCGCACCTTCTGGACAGTCGGCCTGGTGCAGTTCTTCTGCTGGGCGGCATTTCTCTATATGTGGACATATTCGAACGGCGCAATCGCCTACAACTGCTGGAACAAGGCCGCCGATACCGCTTCCAAGGCATATCAGGATGCGGGCAACTGGGTAGGAGTCGTTTTTGCCGTGCAGGCAGTGGGGTCCATCATCTGGGCTTCAGTGCTGCCCCGCTTCCGCAATGTGAAAAGCGCCTATGTGCTGAGCCTCCTGCTCGGTGCGGCGGGCTTTGCATCCATCTTCTTCATCCACGACAAGTTCCTCATCTGCGGCAGCTACCTGCTCATCGGAGCGGCATGGGCCGCGATGCTGGCGCTTCCTTTCACCCTCCTCACCAACGCTCTCGAAGGCAATCCCTACATGGGTAGCTACCTGGGGCTGTTCAACTGCACCATCTGCCTGCCGCAGATAGTGGCAGCCGCGACCGGCGGACTGGTCATGCGGCTCGTGGGGAATTCCCAGCCGGCCATGCTGGTGCTGGCAGGATGCCTGCTGGCGGCAGGGGCCCTGTGCGTGAGGTTCATAGGAAAAAAGCAATAATCCAATAAAATCAATATTGTTTAACTAATAACAAGTTTAATGAAAAGAATCCTTATTCTCCTCTCCACCGTCATCGCTTCGGCGCTGATGGGGGCAAATGTGTCCGCCCAGGGCGGATATGAGGTTAAGGGTAATGTCGTTGACGCAATCGGACCCGTGATTGGTGCCTCCATAGTGGAAAAAGGCACTACGAACGGCACGGTGACCGACTTCGACGGCAATTATACCCTCAAGGTGTCTTCGGCCGACGCAGTTGTGGAAATCAGTTGCATAGGCTATTCGACAGTTTCTTTCAAGGCTTCTGAAGTTCCCGCCGCGCTGACACTCGCGGAGGACAGCGAGTTCCTCGATGATGTAGTTGTCATCGGTTACGGTACGGTAAAGAAGACCGACATGACAGGCTCCATCGCATCCATCAAGGCTGACGACATCAACCGCGGAGCCATCACGAGCCCGGCGCAGGCCCTTGTGGGCAAGGTGTCCGGCCTGAACATCATTCCCGCTTCCGGCGAACCCGGCGCGAAATCGACCTTCCGTATCAGGGGCGGTTCTTCGCTTACCGCGAACAACGACCCCCTCATCGTGATTGACGGCGTGCCGATTACCAAGGAAGGCGGCGCCTTCATGGGCGACCCTCTCGCTTCGGTGAACCCCAACGACATCGAGAGCTTTTCCGTGTTGAAGGATGCTTCCGCAACCGCAATCTACGGTTCCCGTGCATCCAACGGCGTGGTCATCATCACCACCAAGAAAGGCTCCAAGACCGCTGAACCCAAGGTCAGCTACAATGGCAGCTTCTCCGTGAAGCAGAACTACCGCACCATGGATGCCATGAGCGGCGACGAGTTCCGCTCCTACATCGCCGCCACCTATCCCGACAAGACGGCCCTTCTCGGAACGGAAAACACCGACTGGCAGAAGGAGATATACCGTCTGGGCGTTTCCACCGACCACAATGTCAGCATCAACGGCGGACAGAATCTTCCTTACCGCTTCAGTTTCGGATACAATTATGACCGGGGAACACTCAAGGCGGGAGATGCCACCAGGGGCAACATGGACATCAACCTTGCGCCCAAGTTCTTCGACGATCACCTTTCCCTTAATGTCAACCTCAAGGGCATCATTTCCGACATCAACTATGGCGACTCCGGAGCAGTGGGCAACGCCATCGCCTTCGACCCCACGAAGCCCGTGCGCAATGCAGACGGCTCTTACTGGAACTGGTTCAATGCCAACGGCGACGCCAACACCCTTTCTTCGGTGAACCCCCTCTCCCTGCTCAATGAAGTGAGCAACTTCGGCAACCTCCGCCGTTCAATTGGCAACGCCCAGGTCGACTACAAGCTTCACGGACTGGAAGACCTGCGCTTCAACCTCAATCTCGGTTACGACATCTCGGACAACCACAACAGTTACAACAGGCTTCCCGGCTCCTATCTTGCAGGAAAGGCCGCCATCCAGGGCGGTGACTATGCTTCCAAGAGCCGGAACTTCAACCGCAACACCCTGCTCGAGTTCTATGCCGACTACAACCACTCTTTCGAGCATTCCAACCTCGATGTGATGGCCGGTTATTCCTGGCAGCACAACTACTACCGCTGGGAAGGTACCGACTACTACAACGACGGCACTTTCGCCAATGTCTTCCAGGACCATCCCGATTCAGCGAGGGAATACTACCTCATCTCCTTCTTCGGAAGGCTTAACTGGTCGTGGAAATCCAAGTACCTGTTCACCTTCACCCTCCGCGACGACGCCACCTCGCGTTTCTCTTCCGACAACCGCTGGGGCCTCTTCCCTTCGGCAGCCTTCGCATGGAACATGAAGAACGAGAATTTCCTCGTTGACAACAGGGCGGTTTCCGCACTCAAGTTCCGTCTCGGCTGGGGCAAGACCGGCCAGCAGGACATCGGCGACGACTACTACCAGTATCTCGCCCGTTACTACGGCGCCACCGACTCCCGCATGAGGTACAACATGGGCGGTGTGAATGTGAATGCCCTTGCACCCCAGGGCTACAACCCCAACATCAAGTGGGAAACCACTACTACCTACAATGCGGGTCTTGACTTCGGATTCGCTTCCGACCGCATCACGGGTACCGTGGAAGGATACTACCGCGAGACCACCGACCTGCTCAACAGCGTAAGCGTTCCCCTCGGCGGCAACTTCACCAACTATCTCACCCAGAACATCGGCTCCCTCGTCAACAAGGGTATCGAGCTCACTCTCAATGTGATTCCCGTAGAGACCGACGAATGGCACTGGAGCATAGGAGGCAATGTCACCTTCCAGAACACCGAAATCACCAAGCTCACGCTGCGCGACACTCCCGGCTACAAGGGCGTGGAGACAGGACCCAACCTCTCCGGTACCGACGGTTATTCCGCCCTGCACCGCATAGGCCAGGCTCCCAATGTGTTCTACATGTTCCAGCAGCTGTATGATGCCGACGGAAAGGCCATCGAGAACGCTTTCGTGGACCGCAACGGCGACGGCCAGATTACCCAGGCCGACCGCTATGTCACCGGCTACAGCCCTACTCCCTGGATGTACTTCGGCCTCAACACCAGGCTCACCTGGAAGAACTGGGATTTCAGCGTCAACGGCCACGGCTCCATCGGCAACTATGCGATCAACTCCGTGCGCAGGGGATACTCCTCTTCGTTCAGCGACGACTACACAAAGGGTTACATCAACAACCTCAGCAACAACTACCTTATCCGTAACTGGACCCTCCCCATGGCGGATTACCAGAACTATTCCGACATGTGGATAGAGGATGCATCCTTCTTCAAGATTGATGACATCAACCTCGGGTACACCTTCAAGCTGAAAGGCATCGAGTCGCTGCGCGTGGCGGCGTCCGTGCAGAATGTCTGCATCTTCACCAAATACGGCGGACTCGACCCTGAACTCTACACTACAGACAATATCAGCAACGGCGTGGACAACAACATCGTTCCCCGTCCGAGACTGTACACTCTTCGCGTTAGCCTTAACTTCTAATTGAGACGGATTATGAAAAATATATTCAGAATACTCTCCGCAGCCGCCATCGCACTTGTATGCAACGCATGCCTCGGCGACCTCGACACCCTTCCGCTCAATGAGACCGATAATACTTCCGAGACCGCTTATGAGAACGAGGACAGTTATCTCATGGGTCTTGCCTATGTAAACGCATATTGGTCATTCGTGAGCCAGACCGATCCGGGCAGCGCCGATATCGTTGCTCCCGATGCCGGTCAGAGTGAGCTCCTGCGCCAGTTTATCAACCTGCAGGAGATGACTACCGACTCCTTCAAGTGCACATGGACGGGCGACTCCTATGTTCCCGACCTCTGCTACAACAAGTGGAATACTTCCAATACCGGAATCAACATTGCCTACACCCGCTGCCTCAAAGGCATCGCCCTGGCAAACGAATTCCTTCTCCAGACCGAGGACGGCAAGCTGGATGCACGCGGACACGGCTCCATCAAGAACACCGTGCATCAGTACCGTGCCGAAGCACGCTTCCACAGGGCCATATTCTTCTGGACCCTCCTCGACCTTTTCGGAAATCCTCCTTTCCCCATGCCCGAGAACATCGGCGGCGACATGCCCGGACAAATCAGCAGGGCCGATCTCTACAACTGGCTTGAGACTGAACTCCTGGACCTCCTCTCCGACAGCAGCGACATGCCTGCAAAGGGAGCCGTCGCTTATCCCCGTCCTACCAAGGGCTCGGTGGCAGGCCTCCTTGCCCGCCTCTACCTCAATGCCGAGGTTTACACAGGCACCGCACAGTGGCAGAAGGCAAAGGACATGGCGCAGACCACAATAGGCATGGGCTATGTGCTTCACCCCGTATATGAAGAGATGTTCATGCAGGACAACACCGAGAACGGTGCTGCCGCCGATGAATTCATCTTCGCAATCGAGTATGACAAGGATCACGCACAGAGCTGGGGCGGCACCACCACCCTCGGTTCGGCATTCTTCGATTCTTCGCGGAGCACCGTGGCTACTGTCCTCGGACTCAGCGGAGCCATCGTTCCCGAAGAGTGGAACGGCTACCATGTTCCCAACGAGTATGTTGAGCGTTTTGCCCTGAGCAATGTGAAGTGGGACGACCCTTCCGGAAGCCTCGGCTATGACCGTGCGGCATCTGACAAGCGTGCCTTCTTCTACAATCAGGGAGAAAAGGACTTCGACAATGCCAAGACCGAAACCGGCTGGCGCTGCTGGAAGTTCAGCGGACGCTATTCCGACGGCACCCTCAACGACCAGTCCTTCTCTTCGATGGACTTCCCCATGATCCGTCTCGCCGAAATGTATCTCATCTATGCCGAGGCCGACGCCCGTCTGAACGGCGGTGTGGTTTCTTCGACCGATGCCAAGAATTACATCAAGGCCCTGCGTGACCGTGCAGGCGTTGCGATGCCCGCCGACGATGCCCTCACCCTCGACTGGCTGCTCGACGAGCGTGCCCGCGAGCTCATGCTCGAAGGACACCGCCGCACAGACCTTGTCCGTTACGGCTACTTCACTTCCGCTTCATTCCCCTGGCCTTACAAGGGTGGTGTGCTTGATGGCCGCGTTTCTCTTCCCGAGAGCCGCAACATCTTCCCCATCATCGAGTCGGATCTCAATGCAAACGACAATCTGACCCAGAATCCCGGATATTAATATTGAATAGATATGAAAAAGTATATAGCAAATCTGGCAATGTTTGCTGCGATGCTTTGCTTCTGCGCCTGCGAGATTGATATCGACAAGGTTCAGGTTGCGCCCGCATCGTCGTACACCGCCCCCGTGCTCGTGGATGTGGCCGATGTCATAGTCGACAACACCAACAGCACCGAGGATGTTACCTTCGTGTGGAGCGAGGCTTCGTTCGGAACTCCCACCCAGATTCAGTACAGCCTCTACTTCCAAAAGGACGACAAGACTGCCCTGGCAGGAAATTCCTTCAGCAATTCGCTTACCATGACCAAGGCCGACATCAACGGCCTGCTGGTCAACTCCCTTGGCGTCAAGGCCAATGACGCAGCCGACATTACCGCCTATGTGGAGGCCGGAATCGCCGACACCGCAGTGGAACCCCTCAGGTCTTCCAACACCGTGGCTTTCAATGTGCAGACCTTCAAGGCCAGCCTCAGGAGCCTGTTCATCTGCGGACAGTTCCAGAATGGATGGGATGTTGCCAACGCTCCCGAATTCTGGGAGACCGGCGGCGGCACCAATGTCTACAAGATTCTTATCGACTACCTTGCAGGCGGCACCATCGTTCCCGGCGAGGACCAGGGCTTCAAGATTCTAACCCAGAGGGCCTGGGCCGGTGATTACTGGGGATACAGCGGACTTACCCCTTCATGGTCCGTTCCCGAGAACGGCGACGAGAACTTCCAGTTCGGCTCCGACGCCCAGAACATTTATCACCTTACCGTGAATCTCGGCTCCAAGACCATCAGCGCCGAGGGTATCGACGCCCTCAGCCTCATCGGAGCATTCGACGAGAGTGCAGGCTGGGCCAACGATGTCGACCTCGTTTACGACTGCGTGGAGAATGTATGGACCGCAGGGCCCGTCACCTTCTCCGGCGGCGAAACCGAGTTCCTCATCCGCTTCAACCACGCGTGGGACCGCAAGCTCGGCTCCGCCACCAAGGCGAGCGACGATGTTGAAGGCGGTTTCGAACTCGTGGAAGGCGGCGACAACATGAAGGTTCCCGGCGACGGCACCTATCTGATGAAAATCCATGGCAACAGGACTCCTTTTGTCATCGTTATGGAAAAACAATAATCCGGCATCGATATGAAAAAGATATTTTATTTCTTTAGTGTCGCGGCTCTCGCCCTCGGCGTTGCAGCCTGCCAGAAAATCGAATCCGAGGATACCTTCACGACAGAACCGGTAGCCCCCGAACTTTATGCCCACAGCGACATTCTCCTCACCACCGGCACGACCGGGGAGGAAGTGGTGTTCTCATGGAGCGCATACCGCAACCTGCCCGAAGGACTCAGCTACGACTTCTACATGGAGCGCGGCGGAACTTCCGTTTCCCTGGCAAATACCAAGGATACCTGGTACAAGACCGGCAAGGACGCTTTCCGCACCCTGCTGCTCGGGAGTTTCAGCGACATTCCCGAGAACGACACCTTCTCGGTGAACATGTATGTACGCGTGGCCGACGGAGGCGAAGTGTATGAATCCAACACCATAGCGGTGAACATTTATGCCTACGGCGACGGCGTGGCTCCCGTGGTGACTCTTGCGAGCGAGGCGGTGGAACTCGATCCTTCCGACCCTCTCGGGGAAATCGAACTCATCACCTGGGAACCCGCAAGGCTCGTCTATGGCGAGACCGTAAGTTACAATGTGTATCTGAAAGTTGCCGAAGCCGCTCCCGCTCTTTCCGCAGTAGGCCGCAAGGCCGTCGATGCAGGCGCGTACCTGCTGGCCGAAGGCATTGCCGGAACTTCTTATTCCACCACGGTTGACGCCCTCAACGAGGCCGTTGTAGCCGCAGGCGGAGAGGAAGCTGCCGATGTGGATGTCACCTTCATCGTTGAAGCCGTCTGCGAAAGCCTTCCCGGAGGTGTGGAAGCCGCATCCGCAAAGATGACGGTCACCACTTATCTGGCTACTTTCCCCGAAGTTCTCTATACTCCCGGAAGCCACCAGGGCTGGGATCCCGCAAGTTCGGCAACCCTCGCCCAGTCTTCTTCCGTCAAGGGATACTATGAGGGCATCATCGACCTCACCACCGAGGACGGAAACGATGCCGAGTTCAAGTTCTCTCCCTATCCCGAGTGGAAGGACGATTTCGGCGGGAAAGTCGAAGTCGGCGGAAAGGACGGCGTATATGTGTCCGCAAACGGTACCATCGGCGTCAGCGACAACATCAAGGTTCCTTCAGGCGTATATGTGGTCATGCTCAACAAGAAGCTCAACACCATCCAGATGGTGAGCCTCAGCAGCGTTGGCATCATCGGTACTGCGGTAGGCGGATGGGATGCCGAGATTCCCATGGAATGGAACAAGGAAACCAATGTATTCACCGTTACCACCAATTTCGTGGCCGACGAGTACAAGTTCCGCCTCAACGATGACTGGGATTACTCCATCGACGACACTTACGGCGTGAATGGCGGCGGTGCCAACCTCAAGGCATCCTCGGAAGGCAATTACAAGGTTACCCTCGACATGAGCAGGCATCCTTATGCCGTGAAGTTCATCAACACCAGCTATCCCGAATCCGTGGGCGTTACCGGCAATCATCAGGGCTGGGATCCCGCTTCGGCTCCCAGGCTCAATGGCGACGGCGAAGGCCACTATGAGGGCTTTGTCGCGATGGACGGCGAATTCAAATTCACCCCCAATCTCGACTGGTCCGCCGAATATGCAGGCTCCATGGACAACCTGGTAAGCTCCGGCGGCGGCAACCTCAGCCTCGACAAGGGTTACTACAAGCTCACCCTCGACCTGTCCGAGATGAAGGCCGGTGCCACCCTGATTACCGATGTGGAAGTTGTCGGTTCGTTCACCGACTGGGGCACCAGCGAGGATTACCTTATGAGCTACGACGCCGGCTCCGACAGCTGGAAGCTTACAGGCGCAACCATCCCTGCCGGTGGACAGTGGAAGTTCCGTATGAACCGTGACTGGGAAATCAATGTCGGCGGCGCTGTCGATAACCTCGTGCAGGACGGCGGCAACATCACCGACACCGAGCCCGGAGTTTATACCATCGAGCTCTTCCTTGCCACCACTCCTTACCATGCAGTGCTTACCAAGACCGCAGAACTCGACGGCCCTGCATATTCCACGAAGCTCGTGGTTGCCGGCAATTATTCCGGACATAGCTGGAGTGCCACCGATGATCCCGCCCTCCTTGGCAGCGGCGACGGCAAATTCCAGGGCCCTCTCACCATGTACGGCACCGGAATCGAGTTCAAGTTTGTGCACAATGGCAGCTGGATTGGTAATACTTCAGCCGATGGCCTCAACTGGACTCTCGGCGACGGCGAAAACCTTACCCTTGCTTCCGCAGGCACCTACTTCTGGAAGGTTGACCTCGTTGCGAATACCGCAACTGCCATGGAAATCACCAAGGTCGGCCTTATCGGCGACTTCAACGACTGGGCCGACGATGTGGAGATGAGCTTCGACGCCACCACCCTGACCTATTCCGGCAAGATTACCACGACAGCCGCCGACCAGGGATTCAAGGTGCGTTTCAACGGAAACTGGGACTACTCGATGGGAGGCGACATCAACGAACTCACTTCCCTGAACGGTGCAAACATCAGCATCGCAGCGGCAGGTGAGCATACCATCGTCCTCGACATGGCAAGTGCCACTCCCAAGCTTACTATCGAATAGGTACATAGCTAATTATCAAACTTTTGCGCCAGGGCTGCATATCGCGGTCGGGCGCAATTGTTTTTTTAGTATATTTGTAAATTTCTCCCCAAAGCAAATATATTATGAAAAGATTCTTATACATTTGGATATGCATTGCGCTTGCCGCAGTTGCAGCTGCGTCGTGCGGCGGCCCTTCCGAAAACGGCGGAAACGGGCAGGCCGTAACCCTTTCGGTTTCTCCCGCGACACTCTCCTTCACGAGCCCCGTGCAGGCGACCCTGCCGGTGGATGTGAGCAGCAACGGGAAATGGAGCGTATCCGTCGCCAACGGCGGCAGCTGGTGCAGGGTGGATACCTATAGCGGTGAAGGCGATGCCACGGTACATGTGACGGTGAGCGAAAATACCTCCGTCCAGCCCCGGAGTACAAGCATTAGTTTCAGCGGCGGGGGGGGCAAAAATGTCAGCGTGACCGTAAGCCAGGCGGCAGGCGAGGAGAACCCTACACAAAGCACCACCACCACTCTTTCTGCTAATCCGAAGACCTGGGACGGGGTCAAGCGTGCGGGTATAACCTATCAGTTGCTTGCTTATTCGTTTGCCGACAGCGACGGTGACGGCTGGGGTGACCTCAAGGGCGTGGAACAGCATCTTGACTATATCGACGGTCTGGGTGCTTCCGCAATCTGGCTTTCCCCTGTGCAGAAGGCGTCTTCCTACCACGGATACGACATCAACGATTACGGCACAATCGACGCGCATTATGGCGACGACGCTTCTTTCAGCTCCCTTATCGGCAGCGCTGCCGCAAAGAAGGTGGATATATACATGGACTATGTGCTCAACCATTCCGGCACCGGCACAGAATGGTTCCAGGATGCGCTTGGCAATGCCGACAGTCCATACAGGAATTACTATGTTTTCTCTGACAATCCCGGGGATGATGTCAAGAACAGGAAAGTGGATAATTTCGCCGGAGCCACCTCCGCCGGGATGGGCGACTGGTATTCCGTGGGAGTTGGCGTTGGCTACAAGGGGCGTCTTCACTTCCTTCTCGACTGGACCGGGGATGCCAAGACGGTTACCGTCACCACATCCACCGCTGCGGCGCAGCCTTCCAATGCTTCTGCGAGCAAGTGGCTCTGGATAGGTTCAGTCGGCGCCGTCGGGCTTTATGAGACTTCCTCGAACATATTCGAAATAACCATCGATGTCGATACCGACTGGGGCTTCCTTGTGCGTACCGCTTCCGGCGACAACTGGGGGCAGGGCACCAAGTGGGGCGCACCTTCCGGGGCGAAGGCCATAGTGTTCGGAACTCCTTTTACGCTTGCGTCCAACAGTGGCAGCGACCCCGGCAACATCGTTTTCGGCAACAACTCGAGCTGGTATTTCGCCAGCTTCGACAAGAGCATGCCCGACCTGAACTACGGCCCTTATGCAAGCGCAAGCAGCTCCGAAGCCTTCAAGGCCATTGCCTCCACCGCCGACAAATGGGTGAACATGGGCGTGAACGGGTTCAGGCTCGATGCCGTCGTGTGGATTTACCAGGACCAGGCTTCCGCAAACGCGGCTTTCCTCAAGCAGTGGTATGAGCGCATCAACGCTACATACAAAGCCCGCGGAGGCGAGGGCGACATCTACATGGTGGGAGAGGCATGGAAGGACAATGCTTCACAGACCGCACCCTACTATGCGGGTCTTCCGTCATGCTTCGACTTCTACTACTGGTGGACCCTCAAGGACAGGATAGGGAAGAACAAGGGCAACGATTTCGCTTCCACCGTGCTCGGATTCCGTCAGGCTTATGCTTCCGTCCGCAGTGACTTTATCGATGCCATCAAACTCTCCAATCACGATGAGGTGCGCGCCGCTTCCGACCTTGGCCGTTCGCTGGAGAAGGAAAAACTTGCTGCCGCAGTGCTTCTCACATCTCCCGGCAAGCCCTTCATCTATCAAGGGGAAGAACTCGGATACTGGGGCGTGAAGGACCAGGGCGACGAATATGTGCGGGCTCCCATGAAATGGACCAGGAACGGAAGCGTTCCCACTGCGGCCCTGAACGGGAAAGTTGACAACAACATGCTTGGCGCCGACATTTCTGTTGAGGCTCAGGAGGCGTCGGAAGGCTCTCTTCTGAATGTTTACCGAAGCTTTGCCAAACTGCGCAATACCTATCCCGCTCTTGCCGAAGGTGAAATGAGCGAGCATCCCATATATAACAGCACCAACAACCGCTTTGCCGCCATCGGAGCCTGGTACATGACTTCCGGCAGCGAAAAACTCCTCGTGGTGCACAATTTCGGCGGTGCCAAGATTACCGCTTCCTTCGGCGCCGAAGACCTCAGCAAAGTCGTGGGGCTCAACGGCAGCGCCGAATTGAAGACCACCACCACATCCGGAGTGCTCACCGACAGCACCCTCAGCATGGGCGCTTACAGCACTGCGGTTTTCGTGATTTCCGAATGATAATCTTGATGGTATGAAAAAACTTTTACTGATACTCGCATCATCCGCTTTCGTCCTTTGCGCTTCATGCTCCGGAGGCGGAAACAACGAAACTCCCATAGATGGTCCGGACACTCCGGTCGTGCCCGAACCTGAACCTGAACCTGAGCCCGAACCCGCAGCCTCCGCCTTTTTTGCAAAGGGCGCCGACATAGGCTGGCTTACAGAGATGGAAGCGAAAAAATACAAGTTCTACAATGCTTCCGGCTCAGAAATGGAATGTACGGCCCTGCTGAAGAGCATAGGCTTCAATTCCGTGCGCTACCGCGTGTGGGTGAATCCTTCCGCAGGATACAACAACAAGGAGGATGTGCTCGTCAAATGCAGGCGCGCCCGTGACCTCGGCATGAAAATAATGATAGATTTCCACTACAGCGACACCTGGGCCGACCCTTCAAAGCAGATTGTTCCGCTTGCATGGCAGGGATATGGCGCGGAGCAGATGGCAAAGGCGGTGGCAGGACATACAAAAGAGGTTCTTCAGGCCCTGAAGGATGAAAAGATTGATGTGGAGTGGGTTCAGGTAGGCAATGAAGTCACCCCCGGCATGTTGATGCACACCGGCACGGAAGGCAATGTGAAGGAAATTTCTTCGGCAGTTTCGGGCAAGGTGAGCGGCAGCAGCGTCGGGCATTTCGTGGAGTATTTCAATGTAGGGCGCGAGGCTGTGAAGGAAGTGTATCCCGATGCAAAGGTGATTCTGCACATAGATAACGGCTGGAAACTCGCCACCCTCACATGGTTCTACGACCTCATGAAGGAAAACAAGCTCGAGTACGACATCATCGGCCTTTCACTTTATCCTTCCTACTGGGAGAACAATGGCTATCCCGACTGGAGCACCAAGACCAGGCAGTGCGTTTCCAACTTCTCCACGCTCAACAAGCGTTACGGCAAACCTGTGATGCTGGTGGAATTCGGCATGCCCGCCTCCGAGCCCGAAAAAGCCAAGGCCGCACTTCAGTATGTGCTCGACGGGGTGAAGGATTCCGACTGGTTCGGGGGAGTGTTCTATTGGGAACCCGAATCCGAAAAGAGCCGCAACAATTACGAATATGGGGCATTTGCAGGAGGAAAACCCACTGCGGCCCTCGATCCTTTTGCGGAATGAAACGCTTCCTTCTGATTCTGTTTTTCGGGTTTGTCGCCTGCCGTCTTTCGGCAGGCCCCACCGATGTAATTCTTCTTCGTGACTGGACCTTCAACGGCACGCAGAAGGTGCGCATCCCCCACGACTGGGCCATTTCCGGGCCTTTCGACAGGGCGAACGACCTGCAGACGGTGGCAGTAGTGCAGAACGGCGAAACCGAGGCTACCGAAAAGACCGGGCGGAGCGGAGGGCTGCCGTGGATGGGAAAGGGCTGCTATGAGTGCAGCGTGGAGCTTTCCGGCACTGCCGGACGCCGATGGTTCCTGCTGTTCGACGGGGCCATGAGCGAATCCCGCGTGAGCGTGAACGGCAAGGATGTGGGAGGCTGGCCTTATGGCTACAATTCGTTCTTCCTGGATGTGAGCGATGCCGTTGCCGACGGCACCAATTCGGTCCGCGTCGAACTCGAAAACCGGGAGCAGTCGTCGCGCTGGTATCCCGGTGCCGGGCTTTACCGCAAGGTAAGGCTCATTTCAAAGCCCGCAGTACATATCCCCGTATGGGGAACATATATCACCACTCCGCATGTTTCGGCGGAATCGGCGGTCGTGAGCGTCCGCACCGAAATCGAGGGCCTGGAAGAAGGGGAGATGATTACCCTTGAAACCGTTTTAAGGGATGCTGCAGGAAGCGAAGTGGCCCGCAGGACCGATACGCGTAAACTTTACGCCGACAAGGCTGTCACCCAGCAGCTTGTGGTTCCTTCCCCGCGCCTTTGGAGCCCGTCTACTCCGGAACTCTACACCGCTACGGTACGCATCTTCACGGGCGGAGCTCTCAATACCGAATGGAATATCGCTAAATGGCGCAACCGCATCAGCGTCGTTCCCGGAAGCGAATTCAGCGACGAGGCCGAAACGCGCTTTGGCATACGCAGCATCGAATTCCGCCCCGAACAGGGCTTCTTCCTGAACGGGGAGAGGACCATGTTCAAAGGGGTTTGCCTGCATCACGACCTCGGGCCCCTTGGCGCTGCCGTGAACCGTTCCGCGATAAGGCATCAGCTCGAAATCCTCAAGGACATGGGCTGCAATGCCATCCGCACTTCGCACAACATGCCTGCGGAAGAACTCGTGGAACTCTGCGACGAGATGGGTTTCATGATGATGATTGAGCCCTTCGACGAATGGAACGACGCCAAGTGCGAAAACGGGTATCACCGTTTCTGGAACGAGTGGGCCGAAAAGGACATGGTAAACATGCTCCGGCACTACCGCAGCAATCCTTCGGTGGTGATGTGGAGCATAGGCAATGAAGTTCCTTCGCAGTGGGGAAAGGCCGGTGCAGCTACCGCACGGTGGCTGGTGTCGCTCTGCCACAGGGAAGATTCCACCCGCCCCGTCACCTGCGGAATGGACCAGTTCGACGGAGTTTTTGCCGACGGATTCGCCTCGGCGCTTGATATCCCCGGATTCAATTACAAGCCCGACCGCTATCTGCAGGCACGCGAACTCCTGCCCCAGGGCCTGATTCTCGGCAGTGAGACCGCTTCTACCGTGAGCAGCAGGGGAGTCTATCATTTCCCCGTGCAGAGAGGCATGGATGTGCTGCATCCCGACCATCAGAGCAGTTCCTACGACCTTGAATACTGCACCTGGTCCAACATCCCCGATGTGGATTTTGCGGCAGACGAAGATTATCCCTGGATGCTTGGGCAGTTCGTGTGGACGGGCTTCGACTATCTCGGAGAGCCTTCCCCTTACGACACCGACGCCTGGCCAAATCACTCTTCGGTGTTCGGGATAGTGGACCTCGCATCCCTTCCCAAGGACAGGTACTGGCTCTACCGCAGCGTATGGAATACTTCTTCTCCCACCCTTCATGTGCTTCCGCACTGGACCTGGCCGGGAAGGGAAGGGCTCGTCACCCCCGTATTTGTCTATACCTCGTGGCCTTACGCCGAACTGTTTGTGAATGGGGAATCGAAAGGCAGAAGGTCCTTCCGCTCCGCTGCGTGCGACGGCACTTCGGCTTCGCCCGGTCTTCTGGAAAGGCACAGGCTCATGTGGAACGATGTCGTTTATGAGCCCGGAGAACTCAGGGTCGTTGCCTACGACGAGTCCGGCAAGGCTGTGGATTCCAGGGTGCTTCGCACAGCCGGAAAGCCTTATGCACTCCGTTGCGAAGTGGCTTCGGGCGCGGCCCTTCATGCCGGTGGTGACGACCTTGCTTATATTACCGTAACTGTGGTCGACAAGGCGGGCAATCCCGTTCCGGATGCTTCGGAGCTTGTGAATGTGAAAGTGTCCGGGGCAGGGAGCTTCGAAGCCATTGCAAACGGCGACCCCACCTGTCTGGAAAGTTTCTGCAAGCCGCAGATGCATCTTTTCAGCGGGGCCCTGACTTTCATCGTCCGTGCAGGGGCCGAACCCGGCATTTTGCGCTGGACCGTGTCTTCCAAAGGCTTGAAAAAGGCCGAAGGCTCCATGGATGTGCGTAAAAACGATACTTTAAAATGAGGATATTATTGAAATACAAGTACTTGCTCGCAGCGCTCCTTCTTGGCGCATGCGCTTCTCCTGATTTTTCAGGCGTTCCCGAGGCGTCCGTGGAGCAGGTCGCCAGAGTGGAACCACTTAGCTGGTGGACCGGGATGAATACCCCGCTGCAGCTCATGGTGCAAGGGCCCGGAATCGGCGGATACGATGTTGCCGTCGAAGGCAGCGGCCTCCGGATAAAGAAGATTCATAAGGCCGACAGCCCTAATTATCTTTTTATCGACATTGATGTCAGGAAAGCCGGAGAATTCAATCTGGTGTTCAGTAGCGATGGCGGCAGTTTCAAGTATCCGTATATTGTCCGTGAACGCGAGGCGGGCAGCCGGAACAGGGAAAGTTTTACCACCGCCGACATGATTTATCTCATCATGCCCGACCGCTTTTCATCAGCATTTGCCGACAACGACGAAGCCTGGCAGGGTGGGGAATACCGTGACGGCTCCGCCCGGGCCTGGAGCGTGCCTTCCACTCCCGACAGAGTTGACCGCACCGACCCTGTGGCGCGTCACGGCGGCGACCTTCAGGGCATCATCAATCATCTTGACTATGTGGCGGAACTTGGTGCCACCGCCGTCTGGTGCACCCCACTTTTGCTCGATAATCAACCGCACGAATCCTACCACGGCTATGCCTGTGCCGACTACTATCACATCGACCCTCGTTTCGGTGACAATGAGCATTACAAGAATTTTGTCGAGGCGGCTCACTCGAGGGGCCTGAAAGTGATAATGGACATCGTTACAAACCATTGCGGCACGGCTCATTGGTGGATGCCCGACCCTCCTTTCAAGGACTGGTATCATACGAGCGAACCGTATATGCAGATGAACGCCTTGTTCTCCGTGTATATGGACCCGAATGCATCGCTTCGTGACCGCGAGCGTCAGGAGAGCGGCTGGTTCGTGCCTTCCATGCCCGACATGAATCTTGACAATCCCTTCGTGCTCAAATACTTCCAGCAGTGGGCGGTTTGGTGGACGGAGTATGCCGGACTGGACGGTCTTCGCGTGGATACCTATCCGTACAACGAACCCGGCCCCATGAGCGAGTGGTGCAAGGCCGTCACCGACGAGTACCCCCGCATGAACATAGTGGGCGAGTGCTGGGACATGAACATCCCCCAGGTGGCTTATTGGCAGAAGGACAATCCCAACGCCAACGGATTCAATTCCAATCTTCCGTCCATAATGGACTTCCCCCTGCAGCGCGCCATGCTTACGGCCCTTTGCGAAGATGAAATCAACTGGGACGAGGGAATGACCCGCGTGTATTCGGTTCTCGCCCAGGACTTTGCCTACAAGGACCTTTCCCACATGATGACCTTCTTCGCCAATCACGACCACGCCCGCACCGGGGATGTGCTGTCGCAGAATCCGGCAAAGATGAAACTTGCGCTCGCCATGCTTGCAACCATACGCGGCATACCCCAGTTGTACTATGGCGACGAAATGATGTTCCTCGAGCGCAAGGACTGCCGCTCGCACGATGGCGCCAAGCGTATTGACTTCCCCGGAGGATGGGAAGGGGATGCGGTGAACCTTTTTGATGCCGAAGGACGCCAAACTGCTGCCGCCTCTGCCGCCGACCTTTACGATTATGCCAGCACCCTTTTCCGGTGGAGAAAAGGCTGCAGGGCCGTGCAGGAAGGCCGCACGCTGCATTTCCTCTCGCGTGCGAATGTCGGTAACAGGAACATTACTGAGAATACTTATGCTTTCTTCCGTTACACCGACGACGATGCCGTGTTCGTATTCATCAACAATACCGATTCCGACAAGGCCCTCGACTGGACTCACTACCGCGAATTCGTGTCCGGCCCCGTGCAGGCCCGCGATGTGCTCACCGGCTCCCCGCTCGTCCTGCATGACGGCCTTCGTGTCGCTCCCCGCAGCGCCTTGATTGCCGAATTTTCCCGTCATGCTTCTGCTGCTGGTTCTGCTTGCAGCACTCAATCTTCTGATTAGCAACAAGTTGCCGGAAAACAAATCGGTAAAAATAGCCGATTTGTTTTCTGGTAAGTAATTGATAGATAATAAAATAACTGCTGAATGAAAAAGACTGTTTTATTTGCAACTTTCGCCCTGCTGCTTGCAGCCTGCAGCGCTCCCAAAAAGAATGTGCATCCTGAATGGATGTATAACACCGTGGTGTATGAAGTGAATGTCCGCCAGTTTACTCCCGAAGGCACTTTCAAGGGCGTCGAAGCCCATCTTCCCCGCCTGAAGGACCTTGGAGTGGATATCCTTTGGTTCATGCCGGTCAACAAGATTGGCGTGGAAGAGCGCAAGGGTACCCTCGGAAGCTACTATGCAATCTCCGACTACAAGGCCGTGAATGATGAGTTCGGCACCATGCAGGATTTCGAGGACCTTATTGCCGCCGCCCATGCAGCGGGATTCAAGGTGGTGATGGACTGGGTCGCCAACCAGACTTCGCCCGACAATGTATGGATGAGTGAAAAGCCCGCCGATTTCTACGAGCGCGATTCTCTTGGAAATGCAATCTACGAGTATGACTGGAACGATACCCGCAGCCTTAATTACGATAACAAAGAGGTCTGGTATGCACAGGAAGATGCCATGCGCTTCTGGCTCGACAAGGGCGTGGACGGATTCCGCTGCGATGCCGCCGGAGAAATGCCTACGGAAACCTGGCAGTACCTTGTGCCCGCCCTCCGCCGAGCTTATCCCGAAATCTACCTTCTTGCTGAAGCGGAAAAGCCCGAATTTACTGCGGATACCATGTTCGATGCCACCTATGCCTGGGAGATGCATCACATTGAGAACGCAATCGGCAACGGCCCCGCCAATAAGGACGGCGTAAAGACTGCCGATGCCCTCCGCGAGTATCTTGCCAAGGATGCGGTGAATACCCCCGAATCCGCTTTCCGTCTCGCCTTCACTTCCAATCATGACGAAAACTCCTGGAACGGCACCGAATTCGAGCGCCTCGGCGATGCGGCCAAGGTTATGGAGGTGCTAAACTTCACCCTTCCAAAGACCCAGCCCCTCATCTACACAGGTCAGGAAATCGGCCTTGACCGCCGTCTGGAGTTCTTTGAGAAAGATCCCATCACCGACTGGAGCGACAACGAGTACACCGATTTCTTCAAGTATCTTGTGGAACTCAAGCACAACAACCCTGCTCTTGCAGCGGGAGAAAAGGGAGGAAAACTCGTCTGGATTGAAACCGGCAATCCCGATGTGCTCGCCTTCAGCCGCAAGGTGAAAGGAAATGAGGTGACGGTTTACGCAAACCTCTCCGCCTCCGAAGTGCTCGTGAACGGCCTCACCCTCGCTCCATGGGGTTGGAGCGTTGAAACTAAATCATAAATTAATTTGACACATTCTTCTTATGGCGCGTTTTTTGTTGATTAACGCGCCGTAATTTTTTTGTAAATGGTTAGATTATTGTTGACCGCCGCGCTGACCATTCTGATGCCTCAGAGTCAGCCGGTTGCAGCCGAAGACACATCGGCGGTGATTCTCTCGCTCGGACAGGCTCTTGAGATTGCCTTGAGCGAAAGTCCTTCTGTCAAAGTGGCAGACAAGGAAGTTGAGGTTCAAAAATGGGCCCGAAAAGGCACTTATGCGTCGCTCTTTCCCCAGATAGATGCCACCGGAGCATATCAGCGCACCATCAAGAAACAGATAATGAGTATGAAGATGGGCACCGAAACGGTGAACATTGCAGTGGGTCGCTGGAATACTTATAACGGTTCCGTCAGCGCAAGCATGCCGCTTGTGAACGCACAGCTGTGGAAGAGCCTGAAGGTGTCCGGGGAGAGCGTGGAACTTGCGGTGGAAAAGGCCCGCAGTTCGCGCCTTGAGATGGTAAATCAGGTGAAGCAGGCGTACTACGGCGTGCTTCTCGCCAAGGAAGCGAACAATGTTTACAAGAGCGTATACGACAATGCCGCCGAGAACCTCGAGCTCACGCAGAAGAAATACAATGCTTCCAGGGCATCGGAACTCGACCTTGCCAGGGCAAAGACTGAAGTTGCGAACGCCATTCCCAACCTTTACGATTCGGCAAATTCGATATATCTCGCGCTGTGGCAGCTGAAGGCCGTTATCGGCATGGATCTCGAAGCCGACATCGATGTGGCGGATTCGCTGGGTGATTACGCCATAAGCCTCGGAACCGTGGCGGAAGAGTACGACATCAGCAACAACTCATCGCTCCGCCAGCTCGAAATACAGGCACGCCAGCTTGCCGACAACATCAAGATTCAGCAGTACGCATATCTGCCGAGCCTCGGGCTCAGTTTCAATTACGGCGTGATGTCCATGGAGGACGATTTCAATTTCAAGCAGTACAGCTGGTTCCCCAATTCATCCGTTTCGCTCGCGCTAAGCATCCCTATCTTTTCGGGCGGAAAGCGCCTGAGCCAGGTGAAGCAGGCAAGGCTGCAGGCGGAAGAACTCGCCATCCAGCGCGAAAATGCCGAGAGGCAGCTCAGCATTGCAATTCGTCAGTATCTGAGTACCATGGAAACGGCGACCAAGAGTTACGCATCGGCGCAGGAAGCCCTCGAGTCGGCGCAGAAAGCCTACGACATCGCTTCCAAGAGCTATGAGGTGGGCCGCAGCACTCTTACCGACCTGAATGCGGCGCGGCTCGCCCTCACGCAGGCACAGCTCATGGCAAGCCAGGCCGTATACAGTTACATGGTTGCCAAGGCGGGTCTCGAAAGCACCATTGGCGCAGATTACCAAGCAGCAGAATAATCCGATTATGAAAAAGATAACTATCATATCCCTTGCGCTCCTCGCCATGGCGGGATGCGCCCAGAAGAAAACAGGAAGCGAAGCCGGGCAGACCGGCAGCACGGCTGCGGAAGCCGTCCAGAATGTAAAGGTGTATGCGGCAGTGAAGGAAGCCGTGGTGCTCGACGGCAATTATTCTGCAACCGTGCAGGCCAATGCCGTCAACAACATCGCTCCGCAGAGCGGCGGACGCATCCAGAAAATCAATGTCGAGGTGGGAGATTTCGTGAGCGCAGGGCAGGTGCTCGCCGAGATGGACCGCGTGCAGCTCGACCAGGCCGAACTGAGGCTCGCCAATGCTGAGGTGGAACTCAGGCGCCTCGAGCAGCTTTACAAGGAAGGAGGCGTTGCCCAGAGCGACTACGAGTCCATGGAACTGAGCTACAAGGTGAGCAAGAGCGCTTACGACAATTTGCTTGAAAACACCATCCTCCGTTCCCCTATCTCCGGAGTGGTCACAGCCCGCAATTACGACCGAGGCGACATGTACGGCATGGCGAGCCCCATCTTTACGGTTCAGCAGATAGTGCCCGTGAAGATGCTGGTCGGCGTGTCGGAATCCGACTATACCCGCATCGGCAAGGGTGACAAGGTGACCCTTACCGTAGATGCCCTTCCCGGCAAAAACTTCAGCGGAACCATCCGCCGCATCTATCCTACCATCGACCCTGCGACCCATACCTTCAATGTGGAGGTATCCGTTCCCAATTCAAACCGCGAACTCCGCCCCGGAATGTATGCAAAGGTGAACCTTGTCTTCGGACAGAACTTCAGCATCGCGATTCCCGATGTCGCCGTGGTCAAGCTCCAGGGTTCGGGTCAGCGCAATGTGTTCGTCGTTGAGAACGGCGAGGCGGTTGAGAAACCCGTGGTGCTCGGACGCCATTTCGATGGCAAGTACGAAGTGCTTTCCGGACTTGAGGAAGGGGAACTTGTAGTGGTGAAGGGGCAGAGCACCCTTCGCAGCGGTGTTAAAGTATCAGTTTTGGAATAGTATGGGACTGATTAAATCTGCGGTAAAGAATCCCGTAACGACGGCGCTTGTCTTTGTCGCCTTTCTGGTATTCGGTCTGTTCTCGCTGATGAACATTCCGATAGCCCTGCTCCCCGATTTCGACGCCAATACCATCATGGTGATGAGCGCCTATCCCGGAGCCAACGCATCCGATATCGAGACCAACCTTACCAAGGTGCTCGAAAATACGCTCAATGGTGTGGAGGATCTGAAGAAACTCAGCTCCCAGAGTAAGGAGAATGTCAGCATCCTCACCCTTGAATTCGAATACGGAACCGACATCGAGGAAGCCACCAACAATGTGCGCGACAAGCTCGACATGGTGAGTTCCACCCTGCCCGACGGGGCGAGCACCCCGGTGATTTTCAAGTTCAGCGTGGACGACATGCCCATCATGATGTTCACTGCGTCGGCCACCGAAAGCGTGAGCGGACTCGACAAGATTCTCGACGACCAGGTGACCACGCCCCTCGCCCGTGTGAAGGGTGTGGGTACCGTGAGCGTGAGCGGTGCACCTACCCGCGAAATCCAGGTTTACTGCGACCCCAACAAACTCGAAGCCTATCATCTTACCATTTCGAGCCTCGCTCAGATAATCGCAGCCGAAAACTGCAACCTCCCTTCGGGCAACATCGACATCGGCTCCAGTACCTACACGCTGCGCATCCAGAAGGAGTTTACCGACCCTTCCGAACTTCTCGACATCGTGGTGGGAAGTACGGGCGGAAAGACAGTGCTCCTGCGCGATGTGGCAACCGTGCGTGACGGCAGCCAGGAACGCGAGCAGGAATCCTACACCAACGGAGTGCGTTCCGCGCGCATCGTGGTGCAGAAGCAGGCCGGAGCCAACACGGTGAATGTGAGCAAAGGCGTGCACAAGCAGCTCGAACAGGCCAAGAAGACCCTTCCTTCCGACATCACCATCACCCAGATTTTCGACTCGTCCGAAGAAATCGTCAACACCATCCATTCGCTCGAAGAGACCATCCTCATCACCTTTATCGTGGTGATGCTCGTGGTGTTCGTTTTCCTCGGCAGGTGGAGGCCCACGGTAATCATCGTGCTGTCGATTCCTATAGCTCTGCTCGCATCTCTTGCCTATCTCTTTGCAACCGACGGCTCTCTCAACATCATTTCCATGGCCTCCCTTTCCATAGCGATAGGCATGGTTGTGGACGATGCCATAGTGGTAATCGAGAACATCACGACCCATCTTGAAAGGGGAGAGAAGCCGAAAGAAGCCGCCATACACGGCACATCCGAAGTGGGTATCTCCGTCATCGCATCGACCCTTACCATGCTGGCGGTATTCCTGCCACTCACCCTCATCAAGGGCATGACCGGCATCATGTTCAAGCAGCTCGGCTGGATAGTGAGCATCATCATGATTGTTTCCACCACGGCCGCCCTTACCCTGGTGCCGATGCTCTGCTCGCAGTTCATGCGCGGCGAGAAGCCTACGGGAAAACTTTACAAGATGTTCTTCACCCCCATCGACAAGGCTCTCGATGCGGTTTCCGCCGCATACGCCCGCCTCATCAACTGGGCCGTGAACCATCGCAAGACAGTCGTCTTCGGCGCCCTTGCAATCTTTGCGGCAGTGCTGGTATTCCTCGCTCCCGGAATCAAGAGCGAGTACTTCCCCAAGACCGACCAGGACCGCATTACTCTGAACCTCACCCTTCCCGTCGGAACGGCGCAGGTGGTGACCGCGGAACTTGCACGCAACATCTATGACGACATTGTGGCCGAAGTGCCCGAGGCCGAGCGCACGAACTTCACATACGGCCAGGCCGACACGGACAATCTCTTCGCATCCATGCAGAGCAACGGTACGCACATCATTTCGATGAGCATCCGCATCGGGCGCAAGAGTTCGCGCGAGCGTTCTTCGATGGTGATTGCCGACCAGATCCGTGGCATACTCAAGCGTTATCCCGAAATCCGCAAGGCTACCGTGACCGAGGGCGGCGGCGGAATGGGTGGCGCGTCCAGCGTGTCGCTTGAAATTTACGGATACGATTTTGCCGAGACCGACGCTGCGGCGAAGGCGATGCAGGCAAAGATGCTCCAGCGCAAGGAATTCGCGCAAGTAATCCTGAGCCGCGACGAATACACGCCTGAATACCAGATAGATTTCGACCGCGAGAAGCTTGCCCTGAACGGCCTCAGCTCCACTACCGCAGGTGCTGCCTTCAGCGCTGCAATGAGCGGAACCGTGGCGTCGCTCTACCGCGAGGACGGCGAAGAGTACGACATCCGCGTGCGCTATGCTCCGGAGTTCCGTACAAGCGTGGAGGACATGGAAAACATCATTGTCTACAATCCCGCGGGACGGGCCATCCGCCTCAAGGAGCTCGGCAGTGTAGTGGAAACCGAAGTGCCTCCCACCATCGAACGCCGCAACCGCCAGCGCTATATCACCGTTACCGGCCTGGTGGCCAACAAGGTGGCCCTTTCGGAGGCGGTTGCCGTCACCAACGAAATCATAGACAACACTCCCGTTCCTTCCAACCTCTACTGCGTGATTGCAGGCGACTACGAAGACCAGCAGAAGATGTTCAGCGACATGGGAATACTCATGGTGCTGATGATACTTCTCGTGTACATCGTGATGGCCGCCCAGTTCGAATCGTTCGTGAGCCCGTTCGTCATCATGTTCAGCCTTCCTTTCGCTGCCGTTGGCGTCATTCTCGGCCTCTGGGCTACGAATACCGCGCTCAGCGTGATGGGCATGGTGGGTATCATAATCCTGATTGGCATAGTGGTGAAGAACGGTATAGTGCTGATAGACTACACCATACTCTGCCGTGAACGCGGCATGGGCGTGGTTGAGGCTTCCGTCACTGCGGCCCGCAGCCGTCTGCGTCCTATCCTCATGACCACCCTCACCACAGTGCTCGGCATGATTCCGATGGCGGTCGGCAACGGCGACGGCTCCGAAATGTGGAACGGCCTCGGAATGGTGGTCGCATGGGGCCTTACCATCTCCACCCTCGTCACCCTCGTGCTGATTCCTACAGTGTACTGCGTGTTCGCCACCCGTCAGGAAAGGCGTGCCGCCAAAAAATACGACATACAATGAAAGCATTATTCATAGCATACAACCAGGCTTACGGCGATGAGATAGTCGAGCTTGTAGAGTCGTTCGGACAGAGGGGATTCACCCGTTTCGACGGCATCAGCGGACGCGGCTCCGCGAACGGAATCCCGCACCTGAACAACCATGCTTGGCCCGAGTACAATGACGGCTTGCTCACGGTAGTGGACGACGCCAATGTCCGGCCCATTCTCGACGCTCTCCGCGCCAAGGACGAAAAGACCCCCGACCTCGGCATCCGTGCGTTTGCGTGGAATGTTGACAATGTCCTGTAATTTTTATATATTTGCCTCATTATGATTACGATTCTCAACGAAGATAATTTCGAAGCCACGCTTGCTTCGAACGATGTGGTCCTCGTGGACCTTTGGGCCAGCTGGTGCGGCCCTTGCCGTATGCTCTCTCCCATTGTCGACGACATCGCCGCCGAATACGATGGAAAGATTGCCGTTGCAAAGTGCAATGTCGATGACAACGAGGATGTAGCTGCCCGTTTCGGCGTACGCAACATTCCCACTCTCCTCTTCTTCAAGGGCGGACAGCTCGCCGAGCGCAGTGTGGGCCTTGTTTCGAAGCAGGACATACAGACAATTCTGAATAATCTTTTATAATATGAAAAAATTGCTCGTGGCATTTGCCGCAATGCTTGTTGCAGGCAGTGCATTCGCCCAGATCGGTATCGTTGCCGGTGTCACTTCGTCCAAGACCAGTTTAGACAATGCTGTCGCCGAGGCGGAGGACATCAACCAGTTCCATTTCGGTATCGCTGCAAAATTCAACCTTCTCGGAGGTGTTTCGGTTCAGCCCGCAGTGCTTTACAATGTCAAGGGTACGAAGCTCGGAAGCGTGGTGAAAGGTACTTCTCTCGGCGATTACAGCGCCGACCTGAAAACCGGCTTCGTCGAGGTTCCGGTGCAGATTCAGTGGGGCGTAGAACTGTCTTCGGTGCGTCCTTATGTATTCGCCGAGCCTTTCGTGGGTTATGCGGTTACGAATGAAACCAAGGAGGAACTTGTTTCCGCAGTCACTTTGCAGGAGAGCAACAAGGGCTTCGACACACTGAAAAACCGGCTCGAATACGGCTTCGGCCTCGGTGTCGGCGTTGACCTTTTCGACAGTCTGCAGCTGTCCGTGCGCTATTTCTGGAACATGGGCGAACTCTATGAAGACAATGTGTCCGCCATCACATCGGTTCAGAGCGCCATCAATGCGGCTTCAGGAACCGCCAAGTCCAAGAAGTGCAGCGGCATCATGGCAACGCTTGCCATCTTCTTTTAATTGATTTAGACAAAGGAGTTTTCTATGAAGGGAAAGAAGGCGGTGTTTTTTTGCTCCGCCAGCAGTGAGATAGATTCCAAATACAACCAGGCCGCGCGGGAATGTGTCCGTGCGGCTTGTTTGGCAGGATATGGCATCGTGTCCGGAGGTTCTTTCAGGGGCACGATGGGAGCCGTTGCCGATGCCGCGGCTGAATGCGGAGCCCCCAACATAGGGGTTCTGCCCGAGTTCATGAAGGGCTTCGAATATGAAGGGCTTACCGAATTGCACTGGACCCGGACAATGTCGGAACGCAAGGACAAGATGAGGGAGGATGTCGACATTGCGGTGGCTCTTCCGGGTGGCATAGGCACCATGGACGAGTTCTTCGAAACCCTCGTCCTCGCAAAACTCGGAAAGTTCGACGGGCGCGTTGCGGTACTCAACCTCGACGGCTTCTATGAACCCTTGAGGGAACTGCTGCGCCATTTTGTGCAATGCGGGATGCTCACTGAAGAAGATTACGGGAGAGTCGTTTTTGCTGATACACCACAGGAACTTGCGAAGATTTTTGAATGAGTAACGACGATTTGATACTGCTGCTCGGGAACGACTGGAGCGAGGTCAAGGCACTCATAAAGAGGAGCCTTGGTTCCGATGTGCCCCTGCTTGACGAAATCAACTCGTCGCTTCTCGACAATGCGGGAAAAATGCTCCGCCCCATGCTCACCCTTTTTTCTGCCAAGCTCTGCGGCGCGGGAATCGTGAGCGGGGAAAGCATAAATGGCGCCGCAGCCGTAGAAATCCTCCACAACGCAACCCTGTTGCATGACGATGTCGCCGATGAGGCGGAAACCCGCCGGGGTCAACCTACCGTTCTTTCGAAGTACGGCCCCGTTCCGGCGGTTCTCGTCGGAGATTTCTGGCTGGCGAAGGCTGTCGGACTGCTTACCGGCTCTTCGCATTTGCAGTGGGTGGTGAATGTGTGCGCGAGGACGCTTACCGATTTGGCGGAAGGCGAGATGCTCCAGCAGCAGAAAGCGTTCAGTTCCGACACTACCGTCGAGGACTATCTCCGTATAATCTATTGCAAGACCGCGTCGCTTTTCGAAACCGCCTGCAAAATCGGAGCGGTTTCGGTGGATGCTCCGTCCGAATTCGTGAAAGCGGTCGGGAACTATGGCCGTGCGATGGGTATGGCATTCCAGATACAGGACGACATCCTCGACTATGCGGGCAGCGCGGCTACGGGGAAGCCCGTGGGAATCGACCTTCTCGAACGCAAGATAACGCTTCCCCTGCTCGGTGCGATTGAGAGGACGGGAAGCGGCGAGTGCATCCGTTCGATGATACGGGATATTCCCGAACATCCGGAATACTGCCACGAAATCACCCGTTTTGTGCTGGATAACGGGGGAGTGGAATATGCCAAGAAAAAACTCGGGGCCTATGTGAAGGAAGCGGTCTCCGCCTTGGAAGTCTTCCCCGAATCGCAATTCCGCAGCGCCCTCGAATTCATAGCCGGGCAGAGCGCCCACCGTGTAAAGTAATGAAGTTTGCCGAAATAAAAGGAAACGCAGCGGCCTGCCGTGCCCTCGCCGGGATGGTTGATTCCGGAAGGGTGCCCCATGCCATACTTTTCCATGAGGATGACGGTGGCGGAGGGGTGGCCCTCGCGCTTGCTTTCCTGCAGTATCTCTACTGCAAGGATAAAGCGGACGGGGATTCCTGCGGAGCGTGTGCTGCCTGCAATAAAATAAGCAAACTGATTCATCCCGATGTGCATTTCATCTTCCCGCTGGTGCTTTCCGCAGGAGAAAGCGTGTCGGAGCAGTATGCAAAGCAGTGGCGCGAGCTCGTCATCTCTAACCCGGACTTTACTGAAACCGAACTCTACGAAGCCCTTGGTTTTGAAGGGAAGAACACGGTAATAGGAGTAAAGGAGGCCAACGCCCTTTTGCGCAAGCTCAGCCAGTATTCGCTCGAAGGAGGATACACTTCGGTGCTTGTTTATCTGCCGGAGAAGATGAATACCACTACGGCGAACAAGCTTCTGAAGATTCTTGAAGAACCGCCGCAGCAGACAGTGTTCATACTCGTAACCCACAGTCCGGAGCGTCTTCTGCCCACAATATCCTCGCGTTGCCAGCTTGTGCGGGTGGAGTCGTCCTCGCCAAACGACAGCCTTGCCCTGCGTTATGACGACGGCGGCCTTTTCGCCTCGCTGATGGAGTCGCTGCTGGACCGCAATCTCTCCGGCGCGCTCGAAGTGGGGGAGCAGCTTGCCTCCCTTCCTTCGCGCGATTCGGCAAAGGCTTTCTGCAAGTTCGCTTCCGAAAAGATGCGCCGGGTATTCCTTGTGCAACAGGGGCTGGACAGCCTTGCAGGTGACGACCCCGACGCAGTGTCCTGGGCCGGGAGACTGCGCAATACCTTCCCCCGCAAGGCACTGGAAGCTTTCGACCGCAGTTCGGCCCTGATTGGTCGCAATGTGAATCTCAAGATCCTTTTCACCGACCTGGTGGGCAGGCTCTATTCAATTATATAGACAGTATGGAAAACGAAACTATACGGATGGACTGCAACCGCGGCTGTGTGTGCGTGACCGACTCCAAAAGCGGGGAAGAACGCTACATCTACAGGGAAGGTTGCTGCAAACTCAAGGACCATAACTACCTGGCCGGAATCCCCGACCAGAGTTTCAAGGATATTTTCGAAGTTCGGTTCAAGAATACCAGAAAAGCGTTCTACCGCAATGCTTCGGGGCAGAATGTGAAACTGGGCGACATGGTGATAGTTGAGGCCGCCACCGGTTACGACCTTGGAATCGTTACCCTGGAAGGGCCCATAGTAGGAAGGCAGCTCCGTTGCAAAGGAGTGGATGCCGAGACTTACGAATTCAGGAAAATCTACCGCAAGGCCAAGCAGAATGACATAGAAAAATGGCAGGAGGCGATAGCACGCGAACAGCAGACCATGATTGCATCGCGCCGCATTGCCGCCGAAATGGGTCTTGACATGAAAATCGGCGATGTTGAATTCCAGGGCGACGGCAGCAAGGCCATCTTCTACTACATTGCCGACGGGCGTGTGGATTTCCGCCAGCTCATCAAGGTATTTGCCGAGGAATTCCGCATCCGCATAGAGATGAAGCAGATAGGCGCCCGTCAGGAGGCCGGACTGATTGGCGGCATTGGCGTATGCGGGCGGGAGCTTTGCTGTGCGAGGTACATATCCAATTTCAAGAGCATTTCCACATCCGCCGCCCGCGTGCAGGATTTGTCGCTGAATCCGCAGAAACTTGCCGGGCAGTGCGGCAAGCTCAAGTGCTGCCTCAATTACGAAGTCGCGGTTTATCAGGATGCCCAGAGCCGCATTCCGCGTGTGCAGGAACCTCTCGAATTCGAAGACGGATTCGCATATCTGCGCAAGACCGACATCCTCAAGGAAACGATGTATTTCTCTTATGACAAGCACAGCGATGCAAGCCTTTATCCGCTTGCCGCAGCCGATGTCATGGAGATTATCAGGATGAACCGCAACGGCATCAGGCCGGAATCGCTCAAGACCGACCCCGAGCCTGCGGCTCCCGAGTTCGTAACGGCGGTTGGCGACGACAGTATTTCCCGTTTCGATTCTCCGAAGCGTGGGAAGAAGCGCAGGAACAAGGGCCGCCGCAAGGGCGGAAAGCCTTCCGCTGAATGACGGCATCAGGTAAGAATAGGGCAGGCAATGCAGGTACCGGAACATTTTTCCTGTTCCGGACCTGCCCTTTGCCTGCCCTTCTGTTTGCAATGGCATTTCTTGCCTGTACGCGTCCTGCGGTGAGCGAGCAGTTCGTGCGCAGCGACGAGGCTGCCGGAGGATTGTATTATTTCACTCCGGATTTTGCCGATACGCTCGCCTTTTACGACCTCTCCTTCTATACGGCGGCGCAGACCGTTCCCCTTTGCCTGGAGGTGTCGTGGATGGAGGATGAGGCTCCCGCTTTCCATACCGAAACAGTGTGGATGAAACCGGGGGAAGTGCAGCAGCTGTATCGCAGCAAATTGCAGCCCGGGCATTCCGCAAGATGGCGCCTGAAAGTAAAAGTGTTGAATCAGCCTGAAAGATTTCCAGGTCTTGGCATTATAACAAAGAGATACGATGGGTCACGATAAACTCCGTAAATTCGCTGAAAACGAAACATTTTCCTGCCTTCTGCAACCCTCTGCCGAGGAAGTTCTTTCCAAGGGATATGCGAACCTCACCGACCATCCCGTGAAGGGGCATTGGGTGGAAAAAATGTTTGGTGGCCACGAGGGCGACATCGTCCTTGAGCTTGGCTGCGGAAAAGGGGAATATACCCTGGAACTGGCCCGCCGCAACCCCGACAAGAACTATATCGGCGTGGACATCAAGGGCGCCCGTCTCTGGCGCGGAGCCAAAACCGCCACGCAGGAGCGTCTTCCCAATGTTGCGTTCCTGCGCACACGCATCGAATTCATCAACGCTTTTTTCGGGCCCGGCGAGGTGTCGGAAATATGGCTCACTTTCTCCGACCCACAGCTCAAGGCGAGCGAAAACAAGCGCCTTTCCTCCGCAATGTTCCTTGAGCGTTACCGCAGGTTCCTGCGTCCGGAGGGAATAATCCACCTGAAAACCGACAGCCGTTTCCTCCATGAATATACCCGTGCGGTGGCTGTGGTCAACGACCTGCCAATACTGCTCGAAACCACCGATTTATATTCATCCGCCAAGGCGGAGCTGCCTGGCGAACTTACGGAAGTGCAGACTTTCTATGAGAGCATGTTCCTGGAGATGGGGCTTCCTATTACATATATGGAGTTCAAACCCTGGCGTGAAGGCCCGTATGTGAATCCCCGCGACCCTGAAGATTTCGATTCCGCCAGGTGGCGCGAAGCCGAAGGCCCCCGCCGTTCTTTCGGACATCAGTAGCCAGGGTGTTTGCATTTGGCTAAAAATTCGTATATTTACGGGTTGATTAAATGTGTACTATGAACCTTTTAACTGAAAAACTTTCCAAATACACCGAACCTCAGAGGGCCAAGGCTCTCGGGATTTACCCTTATTTCCGGGAAATTACCAGCCATCAGGACACCGAGGTTACGATTGACGGAAAGAAGATTCTGATGTTCGGTTCCAATGCCTATACCGGACTCACCTACGACAGGAGAATAGTTGACGCTGCTATAGAAGCAACGCGCAAATATGGCACCGGATGCGCCGGGTCGCGTTTTCTTAACGGAACGCTCGACATCCATGTCCAGCTCGAAAAAGAGCTTGCCGCCTATGTGGGCAAGGACGATGCGCTGTGTTTCTCCACCGGCTTCACTGTAAACGAGGGCGTCATCCCGCAGCTTGTGGGCAAGGACGACTATGTGATTTTCGACGACAGGGTGCATGCCTCGATCGTGGACGGGCGGCGCCTTTCCTTTGCCACCCAGCTCCGTTATGCGCATAACGACATGGAGGCCCTTGAAAAGCAGCTCGCCAAATGCGACCCCGGGGCAATCAAACTGATTGTCGTGGACGGCGTTTTCTCCATGGAAGGCGACCTTGCCAAACTCCCGGAAATCATCGCCCTCAAAAAGAAATATAACGCTACGGTCTATGTGGATGAAGCCCACGGGCTCGGAGTCTTCGGAAAGGAAGGACGCGGAGTATGCGACCATTTCGGAGTTACCGACGATGTGGACATAATCATGGGAACCTTCAGCAAAAGCCTTGCTTCGCTCGGAGGTTTCGTGGCGGCGGACGAGGCTGTAATCAATTACCTGCGCCACACGGCCCGTTCATATATCTTCCAGGCCAGCATGACTCCTGCCGCCACCGCCGCCACTCTTGAGGCCATTCGCATCATCCGCAGCGAGCCAGGGCGTCAGGAGCATCTGTGGGAAATCACCAACTATGCTCTCAGGCGCTTCCGCGAAGCCGGATTCGAGATAGGCGAAACCGAATCTCCGATTATTCCTCTCTATGTGCGCAATCAGGACAAGACCTTCATCGTCACGGCCAAGGCTTTCGACAGGGGAATCTTCATCAACCCCGTGATTCCTCCCGCATGCGCTCCTCAGGACACTCTCGTGCGTTTTGCACTGATGGCAACCCACACGAAAGAGCAGGTCGACATTGCTATCGACCGTCTCTCCGAGGTATTTAAAGAAGAAGGGATTATCTAACGCCTTCCCCGCCAAAGGGCGGTCATCTGTTCGAGAGTCTTGCCCTTGGTTTCGGGAACGAGCCTCCATACAAATACAGCCGCTATGATGCAGATTCCTCCGTACAGTGCGTACGCGAGGAAGTGGCTGTAGTTGTAGAGCGGCACGAAGGTGCTGGATACCAGGAAGTTGAATATCCATTGGAAGGCTACCGCGATTGCCGTGGCCTGGCTGCGTATGGTGTTGGGGAATAGTTCCGAGATATACACCCAGCAGATGGGCCCCCAGCTGAACATGAAGCATGCGCTGTAAACCATGATGCTGACAACGGGCACAAGGGCCGGAAGGCTTACCACATTCGATAGTGCGACGCCTATGGCACCCGCTGCCATGCCGAGCGACCCGGTGATGAGCAGAGGCTTGCGCCCTACTTTCTCAACCGTGAACACCGCCACCAGGGTAAAGGTGATGTTGATGATACCCATCAGCACGGTCTGGAACATGGGGTTGCCCATGCCCATCGATTCGAAGATGCGGGGAGCGAAGTAGAGCACGGCGTTGATGCCGATTATCTGTTGGAAAACGCTGAGCGTGCAGCCTATGAAAATGACCATCCACCCGTAGGTGAAAAGTTTCTCGGTCTTTTCCACAGCGGTTTCCTTGATTTCAGCAAGGATTTCGCGTGCACGGGCTTCGCCGTTTATGTTGCTGAGCACGGTGAGGGCCTTGCCGTCCTGCCCGTTGAGGGCGAGGAATCGTGGCGTTTCGGGAACGAGAAGGATGAGCAGGGTGAACAGGGCGGCGGGCACGGCTTCGCTTACGAACATCACCCTCCAGCCTATGCTGTTGGTCCATTCAACCACGGCAGGGTCATTTGCGTGGCTGCGTATGATGAGGAAGTTGACGAAATACACCACGAGCTGCCCGAAGATGATTGCAAACTGGTTCCAGCTCACGAGTGTTCCGCGCTTGTTGGCGGGAGCGACTTCGGCAATGTACATGGGGCAGAGGGCGGATGCCAGGCCCACGCCTATGCCTCCGAGTATGCGGTAGAGGTTGAATGCCACAAGCAGCCCTTTTGTCGCGACTCCTTTATGGAAGAAAAGGAATTCCGGGTTGTAGGAGCCGAGGGCAGAAAGGAAAAACATGATGCCTGCGGCAAACAGCGACATCTTGCGGCCCAGGCGCGAAGCCATCACACCGGAAATCAAAGCACCGATAATGCATCCTATGAGGGCGCTGGATGTGGTAAATCCATGCAGCCCGTCGGTGTAATTAAAGTCGGCAGCACCGCCAAAGAATGCCTGAAGGCCCCTTTCCGCGCCGGAAATCACGGCGGTATCGTATCCGAAAAGCAGTCCGCCTATCACGGCTACCAGCACTATGCCGGTAAGGTAGGCCCGGCTGCCCGTCTGTCTGTATCCGCTCATAAACTGTAGAGGTTCACCAGGGTTTCGTAAAGCTCCTGCTTGCCGGAGGTCTGTTTGGGCTCTCCGTTGCTCTTGGCGTATGCAACCAGGTCTTCGAGGCTGAGTTTACCTTCTTCGAATTCCTTGCCCTTGCCGCTGTCGAACGATGCGTAACGCTCCTTCACCATTGCGGGGATAGGGCTCTTTTCGATGATTTCGGCTGCGCTCAGGAGTGCCTTTGCCATGGCATCCATTCCGCTGATATGGGCGATGAAGATGTCTTCGGGGTCGGTTGAGTTGCGGCGCAGTTTGGCGTCGAAGTTGGTGCCGCCGTTGCCGAATCCTCCGTTGCGGACAATCTGGAGCATGGCCTGGGTAAGTTCGAAATTGTCTACGGGGAACTGGTCGGTATCCCATCCGTTCTGTGCGTCGCCCCGGTTGGCGTCGATGCTGCCGAGCAGGCCGTTGTCCACTGCCACTGCAAGCTCATGCTCGAAGGTGTGCCCTGCGAGGGTTGCGTGGTTCACTTCGATGTTCACCTTGAAGTCCTTGTCGAGTCCGTTTGCGCGGAGGAATCCTATAACCGTTTCAGTGTCGGTGTCGTACTGGTGCTTGGTGGGCTCCATGGGTTTCGGCTCAATCAGGAATGTTCCCTTGAAGCCGTTGGCGCGGGCATAGTCGCGTGCCGCAGTGAGCATCTTTGCGAGGTGGTCTTTCTCGCGCTGCATCTGGGTGTTGAGAAGGGAAGTGTAGCCTTCGCGTCCGCCCCAGAACACATAGCTCGTGCCTCCGAGCTTGATTGTGGCGTCGATGGCATTCTTGATTTGCACGGCTGCGCGGGCAACTACATCAAAATCGGGATTGGTGGCTGCTCCGTTCATGTAGCGCTTGTGTCCGAATACATTGGCTGTGCCCCAGAGAAGTTTGATTCCGCTTTCCTTCATCTTTGTGAGGGCATAGTCGGTAATCGCCTTCATCCTGGCTTCATACTCTTCGATGGTGTCGGCTTCTTCCACAAGGTCCACATCGTGGAAGCAGAAATACTCGATGCCGAGTTTTTCCATGATTTCGAAACCTGCATCCATCTTGTCCTTGGCGCGCTGCAGGGGGTCGGCGGCCTTGTCCCACTCATAGCTTCGTGTCTGTCCGCCGAACTGGTCGCCGGAAGCCTGCCCGAGGGTATGCCACCATGCCATCGCAAACTTGTGCCAGTCCTTCATCTTCCTGCCGAGCACAACACGCTCAGCGTCATAATAATGGAACGCAAGGGGATTCTTGCTTTCGGCTCCTTCGAAAGGGATTCTGCCGATTTGGGGAAAGTACTCTTTCATTTTTATGTTTTCTTGATTTATTGGTTATCAATTATATATCTCAAATCGTCCGCTTGGTTTTTCCGGAGGATATGTAGCCAACGCTGATATGCTTCCATGTAGGGGCTGCAGTCGTTTGCGGGTTCTACCAGTCCGAGGCGCTGTAGGGTGCTGAAGGCTTCCGTGGCTGTGGAGTAGATGCCTGCCCCTATGCCTGCGCCCTTTGCGGCTCCCACCGAGCCGTCGGTATCGTAAAGTTCTATCGTAGCGCCGGTAACCGATGCGAGGGTTTCACGGAAGATGGGCGACAGGAACATGTTGGCGTTTCCCGCATGGATTTTCCTGACCTTGATACCCATGTCCTCCATTATGTCAATGCCGTATTTGAAGGAGAAGACGATTCCTTCCTGTGCTGCCCGGAAGATGTCGCCGCGTCCGTGGCGGTTGAAGTCGATGCCGTGGATGCTACTTCCGGCAACGGAGTTGCCAAGCATCCTTTCAGCTCCGTTGCCAAAGGGAAGTATGCTGATGCCGCGGCTGCCTACGGGGGATTCCTGCGCCAGGGCGTTCATTCCGGGGTAGGTCATGTCGGCTGCGGCTATGTTGCGGCGGACCCAGGAGTTGAGTATGCCTGTGCCGTTGATGCAGAGAAGCACCCCGATTCGGGGTTCCGTTGCGCTGTGGTTTACATGGGCGAAACTGTTCACGCGCGACTGGGGGTCGAATGCCACTTTCCCGTTCACCCCGTACACGACGCCGGAAGTGCCTGCGGTGGATGCGATTTCTCCGGGATTCAGCACTCCGAGGCTGAGGGCGTTGTTGGGCTGGTCACCTGCCCGGTAGCTGATGGGGATGCCGGCTTTCAGGCCGAGTTCATCGGCAGCAGCCTTGCTGAGCCGGCCCTGCACTGAGAAGGTCGGTTTGATTTCCGGGAGTATGCTTTCGTCGAAGCCGAAATAATCCAGAAGTTTTCCGGACGGGCTGTCGGTGGTGAAATCCCAGAAGATTCCTTCGCTGAGTCCGCTTGCGGTGGTGCAGGCCTCACCTGTGAGCTTGAGGGCGATATAGTCGCCGGGAAGCATTATTTTATGTATGCGTCCGAAAATTTCCGGTTCGTTTTCCTTTACCCATGCGAGTTTTGCCGCAGTGAAATTTCCGGGCGAATTCAGCAGATGCTCCAGGCACCAGTCGCTTCCGAGGGCTTCCAATGCTTTCTGCCCGTAGGGAACGGCGCGGGAGTCGCACCAGATGATTGACGGGCGCAGGGCTTTGCCGTCTTTGTCGATGCACACCAGCCCGTGCATCTGGTATGAGATGCCGATGGCTGCGATGTCTGCCTTTGCCGGCCCTGCCTTGGAGATGATGTCCGCCGTTGCAAGTTTAAGGTAGCCCCACCAGCTTTCCGGGTCCTGTTCCGCCCATCCGGCCTGCTTCGATATGATTGGGGCTTCTTCTTTGGGGTAGAATGCGCTTGCGACGCATTTTCCGCTTTCAGCGTCCACAAGACTGGCTTTTACCGAGGAACTTCCAATGTCATAACCAAGAAGGAGCATAGTTTCAGTGTTTTTGTTGAGCATAACAAAGATACTATTTTTCTTTCAAGTTTTATATCTTTGCATTGTACTATGAAGAAGTCAGGAATTGTTTTAGTGCTTGCGGCGTTGTTCTGCGCCATACCGGCCCATGCCCAGAAAGTTAGGTTCAATCCGGAAAACGCCCGTGGGAGCGTTCGCGCCGACATCGGCACCATGTTTTTTACGAATGACGATTGGGATGCAGCAATGCTTCGCGTAACCTATTCCGAGCTGTTCTGGAGGCAGTTTTCGTGGAGTGCCGGAGTGCAGCTTACATCCGAAACACCCGGTTACGACCAGTCCTTCGGCGTGCCTGTAGGCATCTCGTTCTGCCCCGGCATCGTGCCTCTTGGAGCCAGTCTCGTCACTGCTGCCGAACTGTCGGTAATCGACATCGTGCGCGACGGCCTGAACGGGAGGACGAAGGACATCGGTTCTGATATTCTGGCAAATTTCCTGATGGCTCTGTTCCGCCGCATAGAATACCGGGCAGGGCTGACCCCGATTTGGTATGGCGGTGAGCATTTTGACCCTGCCCTTCAGAACGGCCGCCGTTTCGGCCTTACCGCCGATGTCGGCCTTGTGCTGTCAATACCCATACGCCATATTGCCATCAACATCTCTCCTACATACCACTATTCGCTCACCCGCAATTATCTCGACGGATACGGCAGTTCCATCCGTTCCGTCATGAGCGTAGGCGTCGGCCTGGGGTATCTGTTTTAGAATCACGCTTGCAGCACCTAATAGTCTGATTATTAAATATTTACCAGAAAACAAATCGGTTGTTTTCGCCGATTTCAGCTCCAGGGATATCCCCGTGCGTTTCGCGCTCCAGGACTCCGACATCATCACCTGCAGCACCACTTACATCAAGGTATAAACGAGTACCGACACCTCTCCGTTTAAGGGCAAAACAACCCTCTTGTGGTGTTGAAAAATCGAAGTTACGGAGACAGAGGAGGATTTGATTGCCGCCGCTGAACGCGTCGCCGCTACGGAACTATACCTATCACCGGAAGAACTCGCAATGATCACCCAGCTGGACAAGGCGGAAGGCGCCGAAATGTAAAGAATTTTGCCACATCGGCAAAATTCTGTAAAGAAAGTGAAAAGTTTTTCATTAATATTCGGTAAATAGTAGGAAAATTCCTATCTTTGTAGTGCGATAACAAAGCAATAAGTTCTATGAAGTACACAGAGTTAGAGAAAAAGCTACGAAAGGCCGGCTGCTTCGACACCGGGGAGCAAGCCAACGGCCACCCAATCTGGC
>JAFUGJ010000014.1 GCA_017469425.1 Bacteroidales bacterium | reverse complement strand
TATATTAGGTTAATAATATGTCGCCAAACGAAAAGCAAAAGTAAAAACTTTTATCCGGTTAGCGTGTGAGGCAGCATAGCCTATGCGCGAAGTGAAAGACAAGATGTCTAAAGATTGTAAAGCTTTGCGTCGATTTTCACCGGACAATCCTCAAGCGCGACAATCTCAAAGGACGGGGAGGTCTTGTAATACCTGAACCCTACCACCTCATCGCCGGGGGCATCGTGCTGAAGGATGTAAACCCTGTCTTCGAGCTTCCAGTCGGCAGGGCGCCAGTCGCGGTGGATGTGGTCTTTCACACGGAGTTCGAGTTTTCCGGTAAAATTCAGGCGGATGGTGAGAGCCGAAAAATCATCGGCGGCAAGCAAAGGGCTCCGCCAGCTCTCCCCTGCTGCGAGTTCAATCTCTTCTGACACGGATGTCACAGGCTCGCGACCCACGGTCTGATGCCAGAAGAAATCGGAAAGTTCGATGTCGGCACCGTCGTGAAGCGAGCGGCATTCGTGGGGAGTGGGGAAAATGGAGGACTGAACAAGGCATCCGCTTTCCTGCATGGTCTTGATATACCCGGCATCCTGCATGTCGAATTTCATGGTGCTCATACCGGTCCATCCGCCAATGGCCTTCAACCCTTCGACGGTTTGCTCCGCACTCGTCCTGCCCGGATCCCAAAGCACCAGCACATCCGATATGGAACGCGCCACGCGCAGCGCGGAGTAGTTTTCTTCGAATGCTATCCACCTGTTTCCCAATATCTTGTGTGCAAGTTCGTAGGATTCGAGCACCTTGCTGTGCAGCATGGGGACTACCCCGGTCCTCTTGCAGGCAAGCAGCATCTCCTCGAAAGTGGGAATGGGCGTACGCTTGGCGGGGTCGGAAGATTCCAGCACATAGTCGCGGCGAAGGTCGTCGAAAAGGATGTCTGCCACACGCACTGGCTTTTCAATCTTGGAATAATCCGAAGCATTGCGCATGGTGCGGTTGATGGTGCCGTCGTGCATCACTACCATCTTCTGGTCGAGCGTGTACTTCACATCCATCTCGACGGCAGGATAGCCGTAGCGGGCAGCCATCTCAATGCCATAGGTGCTGTTTTCGGGGATGAAATACTCCCCGTCGGGTTCGCGCAGCCAGCAGCCGCGGTGAGCGACGGCAGTGCTGACTCCTTCAGGGGTGGTCCGGGCGAAACGCTCAGCCACATAATTGTCGGAAGAAGTGCATGCCTGAAGCACTATCAAGCATGCGATTATAATTTTTTTCATGCCTTCAAAATGGGGTTACGGGCGGCTGTGGTTTCGTCCGGACGGCCTATGGGAGCATTGTGCGGGGCGCCGTGCAGGATGTCGGGGTCCTCGGCGGCTTCTTCCGCAATCTTGTGCATCACCGCTATGAACTCATCCAGGGTTTCAAGCGACTCTGTTTCCGTAGGCTCAATCATCAGGGCCTGATGGAACAGCAGCGGGAAGTAAATCGTGGGGGCATGGAAACCGTAGTCGAGCAGACGCTTTGCAACATCCAGCGTGCTTGCCCCGGCCTTGCCTTCGCGGGCACCGTCGTTAATGAGGCCGTCGAACACGAATTCGTGCTTGCAAACTGTAGGGATGGGCAGTTTGTAGGCATCCTTGAGGGATTCCTTGATGTAGTTGGCCGACAGGGTCGCAAGCGGACCGGCAAGCTTGACATTCTCCTTGCCGAGCATGAGGATGTAGGCATAAGCGCGAAGCATTACCCCGAAGTTGCCATGGAATCCGGAAGTACGGGGGATGCGAAGGTACTCGAGCACCCTTTCTCCCACTCCTACCGGGCCGCTGCCGGGGCCGCCTCCGCCATGAGGGGTGGAGAAGGTCTTATGCAGGTTGAGGTGCATGATGTCAAAGCCCATGTCGCCGGGGCGCACCTTTCCGAGGAGAGGATTCATATTCGCACCGTCGTAATAGAGCAGGCCGCCACATTCATGGACAAGCTTTGCAATCTCCCCAATCTGGCGCTCGAAAAGGCCGAGGGTGTTGGGATTGGTCATCATGATGCCGGCGATGTCGGGGCCGAGCAGGGGCTTGAGGGCCTCCACATCCACCAGTCCGTCGACGCCGGACTTCACTTCAACTATCTCAAGGCCGCAGACAGCGGCTGAGGCGGGGTTTGTACCATGGGCGCTGTCGGGCACTATGACCTTGGTGCGGGCGGCATCGCCACGGGCGAGATGATACTCGCGCATTAGCATCAGGCCGGTAAGCTCTCCGTGGGCACCGGCGCAGGGAAGGAAGGTAAAGTGCTTCATGCCGGTGATGGCAGCAAGCGCGGCGTCAAGGCCGTCGATTACTTCCTGCGCGCCCTTCACCGTATCCGCGGGCTGGAGGGGATGAAGCCCTGCAAAGAGCGGATGGGATGCAATCTCTTCGTTAATCTTGGGATTGTATTTCATGGTGCAGGAGCCGAGCGGATAAAAGCCCGTATCCACGCCGAAATTCATCTGGCTCAGATTCGTATAATGGCGCACCACATCCACCTCGCTCACCTCCGGTAAATCCAGTGGAGCTTTTCTAAATAAGCTATCAGGTATTGCTGTCTCCGCAGCGAATTCGCCGCAGAATGATTCAGGAAGGGTGTATCCTGTACGGCCTGGATGGCTCAGTTCGAAGATAAGTTTGTCGTAATACCTCATAGCTCAATCTCCCTAACAACTTTTACAAGTGCATCAATCTCCTCTTTCGTGCGCCTTTCGGTCACGCAGAAAGTGACATATCCGTCCAGCTCGAGGGCGGCGAAGAACCCGGCGTCGAGCAGCTTCTGCTGAAGCACATCCACCGGAATCAGGGGCTTCAGGCAGAATTCCTTCAGGAAAGGTCTTCCGGGGAAGGCTTCCTCGAAACGGCCTGTGGCAAGAAGCTCATTGTAAAGGTAATGTGCTCCGGCGCAGGAAAGTTCATTCACCTTGCGCAGTCCTTCTGGGCCCATGAGGGAAAGGTAAACCGTAACCCAGAGAGCCATCAGGCTTTCGTTGGAGCAGATGTTTGAAGTGGCCTTCTCGCGGCGGATGTGCTGCTCGCGGGCCTGCAGGGTCAGCACAAAGCAGCGTTTGCCCGATGCATCCACCGACTGTCCTACGATTCGTCCGGGGAGCTTGCGCATGTAGTCCTTCCTGCAAGCCATGAATCCCACATAGGGGCCGCCATAGCAAAGGGGAATACCGAGCGACTGGCCGTCGCCAACGGCAATGTCAGCACCCCACTCGGCGGGAGTCTTGAGCACGGCAAGAGTCGAAGGGTCGCAATACTCTATGAGCAAAGCGCCTGCGGCATGCACGGCATCGGCGATGCCCGTCAGGTCCTGGATTACGCCGTGACGGCAAATCGATGGAACTATCACACCTGCGACATCCGGGCCGAGTTCTTCAAGGACATCCCACGCGAACACCACTTCGATGTCGGGATACTTCAGGTAACTCTTCACCACATCCAGCACATTCTGCTGGAGCTTGGTGGACACCACTACCTTATTGCGCTTGCGGGTACATGCCACAGTCATTCTCAGGGCCTCTGCAGCGGCAGAAGGGCCGTCGTACATGCTGGCATTGGCAACATCAAGCCCCGTAAGGCGGCACACCATGCTCTGCCACTCGAAAATGTAGCGCAGGGTGCCCTGCGAAATCTCGCACTGGTAAGGAGTGTAGGCCGTAAGGAATTCCGAACGGGAAGTGATGTAGGGAATCACCGCAGGCACATAATGGTCGTATGCGCCCTGGCCGACGAACACTTTCAGCTGCGTGTTCTTTTTGCCCAGTTCCTGAAAGAAATCCCTTACCTGCTGTTCGCTGAGGGCGGAAGGAAGGTCGTAATCGCCTTTATAAATAAAATCCGCGGGCACATCGGAGTAGAGGTCGTCAAGCGACTCCACCCCTACCCTTTCGAGCATCACGCGGATATCTTCCCCGGTGTGGGGAAAATACGCAAATCCTGCCATATTGTTACTGTGCTATCTGGGCATAAGCGGCTGCACTGAGCAGCGAATCCAGTTCGGCCTTGTCGCTCATCTCCACCTTGATAATCCAGGCGGCATAAGGGTCCTCGTTGATGAGTTCGGGCTTGTCGTCCAATTCTTCATTGACGGCAACGACCTCTCCGGATACGGGGGAATACAGTTCGCTCGATGCTTTTACGCTTTCCAGCGCACCGAAATCTTCGCCTTTGCTTACAGAATCGCCCTCGGCGGGAACATCGACATAGGTAATGTCTCCCATTTCCGCCTGTGCGAAGTCGCTGACGCCAATAATGGCGATATTGCCATCTACGCGCACCCATTCGTGGGAATCGCTGTAGAGAAGTTCGTCAATAATCTTGCTCATTTCTTATAGTTTGTCTGATAAAATCTTTTCTTGACCACCACTCCCGCAAACACCTT
This sequence comes from Bacteroidales bacterium, assembly GCA_017469425.1. Lineage (GTDB taxonomy): Bacteria > Bacteroidota > Bacteroidia > Bacteroidales > UBA932 > Cryptobacteroides. The sequence goes on along the minus strand of JAFUGJ010000014.1, from coordinate 16,406 downwards.
GTGGCGGATGCGGATGTTGAGTGCAGTGCCGAGCGGAGCATAGGCCGCGTCCACAAGCGCAAAGCAGATGCTCTTGTCGAGCGAAATGGAATGATAGCCGGTTGTGACGACGCCCACCTGGGTGCCGTCGGCAAGTTCTACCGCATATCCGGCACGGGGAATGGCCTTGTCGGCTATTTCTATACCAACGAGCTTGCGGGCGGGGCCTTCAGCCTTCTGCTTTGCAAGGGCTTCCTTTCCGATGAATTCGTCCTTGTCGAGCTTGCAGAACATGGAAAGACCTGCCATGACCGGAGTGATGTCGGCGCTGAGTTCGTCGCCATACAGCGGAAGACCTGCCTCGAAACGCAGGGTGTCGCGGCAACCGAGCCCGCAGGGCACTACACCGGCGGCAAGGAATGTTCTCCAGAGGTCTACAACCGCATCGGGGCAGGCGTAAATTTCAAAGCCGTCCTCTCCGGTATAGCCGGTACGGCTCACTATGGCCCGTTTCCCATAAAGGGAGAAGTTCTCAAAATGATAGAATTTGAGTTCCGAAAGGTCCAGCCCGAGCACCTTGGAAACCACGGCCTCGCTCTCCGGCCCCTGGACGGCTACCTGTCCCCAGTTGTCCGAGTCATTGAGTATGCCAACTTCAAAGCCTTCGGCATTTTCGAGTATCCACTTGTAATCCTTTTCAATGTTCGCAGCGTTCACGACCAGAAGATATGCGTTCTCCTCAAACTCCTTATATACGAGAAGGTCGTCAACCGTGCCTCCGTCGGGATAAAGCAGCATTCCATAAAGGATCTGCCCCGCCTCCATCCCGCGGATGTCGTTGGTGAAGATATGGTTTACAAAGCGTTCGGCATCGGGGCCGTTGACAAAGATTTCGCCCATGTGCGACACATCGAAAATGCCGGATTTACCCCGCACCGCAAGGTGTTCTTCGGTTATCGAACTGTATTGGATGGGCATGTCGAAGCCTGCAAAAGGGCTCATTTTAGCGCCAAGGGCGACATGTTCGCCGTGAAGGCAGGTGGTTTTATACTGGTTATCCATAATTGACCACCAATTTAGCAGTTTTATCGGACTTTACCAAGAATTTCGAGGTCCCTCTTGAGGATAAGTTTCGGGTCCATCAATGCAACTTTCTGAAACAGTTGAATTTGACGGCCAAGTGAAAGATAAACTTTGTCTTCGTGCTTGCCTTTGCGCCACCATTTGTAGAAACCGAGAGGATCGTTTTCAAAGGGGATGCTTGCCATGATGCCGGTACTGTAGCCGGGATAGTCGATGACGAGCTTGAGTCCGACATACTTTTTATAATAATCGGGGTCTGCCCTGCGAATCTTGCTTTCCAAGGGGCGGAAGAGTTCCATTTCATCCACCTTCAGAACCTTCTCCTTCACTATCATCTTATGGATACGGACAGGGTCGACCGAGATCCAATAACCCATCTTCATGGTTTTGGGTCCCTCATCGGTTTCGAGCGTGAGCTCGTCAACCGACATATAGACTTTTTCAGAGTCGAGAGGAAATACCTGCTGTTCGGCCATAACTAACTTACAAACGCACAAAATTAGGTTTTTTTTTCGATTTTTCCTAATTTTGGCAAAGTATGAAATCGGTTTTGATGCGCATGGGCAGCCTTTACTCCGATGAAGGCTGGCTCCCGGAAGAGGCTGAAATATGTGACCTTTCCAGGCTTGAAGGAACCTGCTGCTACTGCGACCCGCAATCTGAAGCTGCAATCCGCAAAGCGATTGCAGCGCTGCCCCTCCGTGCGCTGCACTGGATAGATTCAGGCGACTACCATTATCTCACCGAACTTTGGATGCGCAGGCTCACCCGCCCGGCAAGGCTCGTGCTGATAGACAACCATCCCGACGACCAGGAACCCGCTTTCGGAGGCGAAATACTGTCCTGCGGTGGCTGGGTGGCACACGCAAGGCGCACCAACAAGATGTTGGACGACAGTTCGGACCTGCTTTACATAAGCATCGACCTGGACATCCTGTCACCCGAATTTGCACGGACCAACTGGAATCAGGGAACTGCCACCCTGCCAGAGCTCCTGGAGCAACTTGCCAGGCTGACCGAAGGGAAAGAGATAGCGGGCGTGGACATTTGCGGCGGCATCACATCAGCACAAGGAGGCACCGCGGAAGACTTCACAATCAACCGGCGCACGCGCGAAACGCTCCTGTCATTTTTTAAAGAAGTTTAGCCAATTTTTCATAATTACCCTTCGATACAGGAATGCTGGGAAGCCCTTCCACATCGAGTTGGGCCGCGACCTGGCCTCCGAGTTCCTTGCGGAGGACAGTCACATGCGAAGGATTCACATAATACGACCTCTGGCAGCGCACCAAGCCATGCCGTTCTGCAGTTTCCTCCAGCGAGCGCATGGTGGCCCTGAGGGTATAGCGCTTGGTCCTGCCATTCTCGTTGTAAACGATGTTCACATAATTTTCATCCGACTCTATATAAAGGATTGCGCTCTGCGCGATTATGAGTTTGAGAGTCTTGTAAACATCGTAGAAACGGATGAGCGAGCTGTCGTCGGGCTCACTGTCTTTATGCAGCAGGGCGCGCTCACGCAGGCGGTGGGCGGTGACGGCAAACGAGAGGGTAAGTATGAGATAAGGAAAGATGAGTATCAGGTAGCAGTCGCCCACACAGCGCATCAGCACGGAGAAATAGGGCTGGGTGTGCTGCATCATCAGATAGGCATAGAGCGACACGAACATCCCCGCCACAAGCACCTCGCCAATGCACCATGTGATGTAATGCGCCCAGGTGAAGTGACCGGCCCTGTGCAGGAAATGAAAGCCGACCCGGATGCCTGCAAGCACAACGAATACTATGCTGGTGATGATGGGAAGATTCATGGAGTAGAGGTCGCGGCCCATATCCAGAAAGTCCGGGAAGCGAAGAGGCTCGTAAACCAGTACAAATATGAAGAAGAAGGCCGCGCAGACGCTCACATAAAGAATCTGCGTGGACCAATCAAAAAAATTCTTGGGCAAGGTATGCATTTCCGTCACTATTTTTGTAGTGACAAATATACAAATTTTTCAATTTTTGTCACTATACCGCGCTTTTTGTCACAAAAACGGTAGTTTCGTCACAAATCGCTCATCCCAATCACAATTATTTCCCGGTACGATTATTTATACCCAATTTTGCATTGGAAACAATACCCGCGAAACGCCTAAACTTAATTGATATCCGGGGCTAATACTGCCAACCTATCCCCGGAAAAAGAAGCCCGCCACAAGTGATTGCAGCGGGCTTCATTTTTATTTCGGCCAAAGCCGGGGGTTACTTGGCGTTGAGTTCGTCGGCACTCGTAATGAACCTTGCAAGGTCGGCTTCCGAAACATGGTAGTTCTGCATCTCTCCGGAGAAGTAGCTGTCGTAGGCACTCATGTCCACGAATCCGTGACCGGAAAGGTTGAAGAGAATCGTCTTGGCCTCGCCGCTTTCCTTGCATTTGAGAGCCTCGGTAATCGTGGCGGCAATCGCATGGCAGGATTCGGGTGCGGGGATGATGCCCTCGGTCTGTGCAAAGAGCACTCCGGCCTTGAAAGAATCCAGCTGCTCAATATCTACGGCTTCCATGAATCCATCCTTGAGAAGCTGGCTCATGATTACGCCTGCTCCGTGATAGCGGAGACCGCCTGCATGAATCGAAGCGGGCTTGAAGGTATGACCAAGGGTATACATGGGAAGAAGAGGAGTCATGCCCGCTTCGTCGCCGAAGTCGTATTCAAACTTACCCTTGGTGAGCTTGGGGCAGGAGTATGGTTCTGCCGCGATGAAACGGGTCTTTTTGCCATCGAGGATGTTGTGGCGCATGAAAGGATATGCGATGCCGGAGAAGTTGGAGCCGCCACCGAAGCATGCTATCACGATGTCGGGATACTCCCCTGCCAGCTCCATCTGCTTCTCGGCTTCCAGGCCGATGACCGTCTGGTGCAGGCACACATGGTTGAGCACGGAGCCGAGGGCATACTTGCAGTTGGGCGTGGAAACTGCGAGTTCGATTGCCTCCGAGATTGCGCTTCCGAGCGACCCCTGGTCGGTGGGGTTCTTGGTGAGGATATCCTTTCCCGCACGGGTTGACATGGAAGGGGAAGGAGTGATTGCGGCGCCGAAAGTCTGCATGATGCTGCGGCGGTAAGGCTTCTGCTCATAGCTGACCTTCACCATGTAAACCGCGCAGTCGATGCCGAATTTCTTGGTAGCATACGAAAGGGCCCCGCCCCACTGTCCTGCACCTGTCTCGGTGGTAAGGTTGGTAACACCCTGCTCTTTTGCGTAATAAGCCTGGGCAAGAGCCGAATTGAGCTTGTGGCTTCCGGCAGGCGAAACGCTCTCGTTCTTGAAATAGATATGGGCGGGAGTGCCAAGGGCCTTCTCCAGTTCATAAGCGCGCACCAGCGGGGTGCAGCGATATGCGGCATACTGCTCGCGCACTTCCTCGGGAATGGGAATCCATACATCCGTCTGGTTGAGTTCCTGGTCGGCACAAGCCTTGCAGAAGATTGGATACAGGTCCTCGGCCTTCAGGGGTTCCTTGGTGGCGGGATTCAGGAAAGGCAGGGGCTTGTTGGGCATGACAGCCTGAATGTTGAAGTAGTGGGTAGGAATCTCGGATTCCGGAAGCAAGAATTTTTTCTGTTTCATAATATTGATTGTTTAGTAAATTTGTTTCTGTCACTAAAAAAGCAGCATATCGTAAGTCCGATATGCTGCTGTCTGACTCCTTTATACACGGCAGGGGAACTTACGACTTTTAGAGTTGTAAGCGCCACCACCAGAAAATGTTTGCACTAAGGATCATTCTGAAAACTTCTAACTTTTGCAAATAAAAGAATAATATGTTTATAATGCAAGAAAAATATTAAAAATTTACCAAATTGTAGTTTCCAGGCAATCAGCCTCCACGCTGCAGCCTCCTGCGGCGAAGCGGAAAGCACCTTTTTCCAGATGCCATTTGCCGTCCTGACCGACAAAAGAGAGCTCCTTTGCGGGGATGCTCAATTCCACCACCTTGCTCTCTCCCGGTGCAAGTTCCACGGTTGCAAAAGCGCGCAGGCGCTTTACATCGGGCACCATTGAAGCGATGATGTCGCTGCTGTAAAGGAGCACGGGTTCCTTTCCGGCCACCGTACCTGTATTGCTGACGGTAATCTGGAAATCGAGCACATCGTCCGCACCGAAACTGCCCTTGCTGCACTTGAAAGCGGAATACTCGTAGGTGGTGTAACTCAGTCCGAAGCCGAAAGGCCACTGCACATCCATGACAGCATCATAGTTGTATTCTCCTGCCATGGTGCCGACATTCTCCGACACCTTATAATCGTAGGTATGCAGCGAATTGATATGCCTGGGATAGGTAAAAGGAAGCTTGCCGCTGAAATTGGCATCGCCGCTCAGCAGTTCGGCAAGGGCGTCGCCCCCGTAATTGCCGGGAAGCATCACATCCACGACGGCATTCGCCAGAGGCTCTACATCGCCGATGATGCGGGGGCGGCCTTCATTGAGCACAAGTACGACCGGCTTGCCGCTTGCTGCAACGGCCTTAAGCAAGGCTTTCTGGTTGGCGGAAAGATTGAGGTCGTCGATGTTGCCGGGAGTTTCGCAGTAGCTGTTTTCCCCGAGGCAGCACACCACCACATCGGCCCTGCGGGCAGCTGCGGCGGCTGCGGCTATGTCCACATTCTTTTCCTCCTGCCAGGAAAAACGCTCAGGCTCAAATTCCAGACCGGGCACATAGCTCACATTGGATGCACCGAATTTGTTGACAAGGGCCTCATATATGGTATTATACTTATCCACATATTCCGCGGCTTCGGTTCCCTGCCAGGTATAAGACCATCCGCCGTTCAGGGTACGGACAGAATTCCCGCAAGGGCCTGTCACGAGGATGCGGGAGCCTTTCCTTATAGGAAGGACGCCATCGTTTTTGAGAAGAACTTCCGACTCCAGGGCAGCCTTGCGAGCCTGCGCCACGAACTCGTCGGAGCCGAACTTGTCGTAAGCGGAAACATCCCAAACAGGATTGTCGAACAGACCGAGCCTGTATTTGAGGCGCAGCACCCTGCGTACGGCATCGTCGATTCTCGACATGGGAATCATCTTTTCCTGCACCGCAGCCTTCAAATCGGCGCAGCAGAGGGTGTCATAAGGGTCCATCACCATGTCGATGCCGGCGTTGACGGCAAGGGCAAGGGCTTCTTTCCTGTCGGCGGCAATGTGCTCGCGGGTGAAGAGGTTATTCACATCCGCCCAGTCGGTAACCACCATCCCGTCCCAGTTCAGCCCTTCCTTAAGCCATCCGGTGAGCAGGGTCTTGTTGGCATGGGTAGGAATGCCGTTGATGCTCGCGGAGTTGACCATGAGCGAAAGCGCTCCGGCTTCCACGCACTCCTTGAAAGGACGGAAATACTTTTCACGCATCTCATGCTCGGTGAGGATGGCGGGAGTGCGGTCTTTTCCTGTGAAAGGGGCACCGTAAGCCATGTAATGCTTGATGCAGGCGGCGACATTCCCGTTTCCGATGCTGTTGGGGTCACTTCCCTGTATGGCCTCAGTCTCGGCGACGGCCATCTTCGCCTGCACATAGGAATCCTCCCCGTAACTCTCCCACTGCCTGGGCCAGCGCGGGTCGCGTCCGAGGTCCATGACAGGAGAGAAAATCCACGGGCACATTGCCGCACGGGTCTCGTATGCCATCACCCGGCCCATATTGGCGGCATTCTCCGTGTCGAAGGTAGCCGCGATGTTCACTTCCTGGGGGAAGAAAGTTCCGTCGGTAAGATAGGTAGCTCCATGAATCATGTCGAGCCCGTAAATCGTAGGGATGCCAAGATACTTCATCGAAGCGGCCTGGATTTCGGAAATGAGCTCCGCCGTCCTTTCGCGGGTCTGGGCCGTGCCGTGGAACACATTCAGTATCGAGCCTATCTTCCATCTGCCGAACAGCGCTTCCATCATGTCCTCGTCGAGAGCATCGCCATCGGTAATGAGATTGATGTTCAGCTGGACCATCTGACCTATCTTGGTGTCGAGGTCCATTCCTTTGAGGGTCTTCTCTACTTTTGCCTCAAGTTCCGGGTCGGGAGCAATTGCGCTCTTCACGGATGTACTCTTGCACGCAACAGCTGCCAGGAGCGCTGCAAGGCCGAGTACGAGATAATTATGAATCCTGTACATATATTTCTAAATATTATTTCGTAAGCCGAATATTGCCGTGCCGATACGCACCTCGGTGCATCCGTAGTCGAGGGCATAGCGCCAGTCGTCCGACATGCCAATGGAAAGCTGCCCGAACTCCACGAGCCCCGGAAAAGCATCCCTGCATTCGTCGAAAAGAGTCTTGATGCGAGAGAAATCAGCCCGGATGGAGGCCTCGTCGTCGGTATGGGATGCCATGCCCATCAGCCCGCAGAAACGCACGCAAGGATAATCCCCTGCCCTGCCGAGTATTTCCTTCACCTCTGAGGGGCTGAATCCCTGTTTGGTTTCTTCAGCTCCGATGTGAACTTCCAGAAGTACCTTGATTGTCCTGGAGTTCTTTTCACCCCAGGCATTCACCGCATCGAGAAGATGCACGGTATCAATCGACTCCACAAGTGAGGCATACGGCAGCACGAGCTTCAGTTTATTTGTCTGAAGATGCCCGATGAAATGCCACTCTATATCCCTCGGAAGCTGCACGGCTTTCACTGCGAACTCCTGGGGACGGCTCTCGCCAAAACAGCGCTGCCCCTCATCATAAGCCTCAAGTATGGCCTCGGAAGGATGGAATTTGGAAACTGCCACCAGTTTAACTCCTGATGGCAGTTCCTTTAGTATAGCGTTAAGATTTAGTGCAATCATCAGCGGCGGTTCTTTTGTTGCTGGCGCATCTGCTGTTCCTGCAGTTTCTGGGCTTCCTCGAGCCTCTGCATGAACTTGCTCTTCTTCACCGGTTTTCCTTCGGCGGCCTTTACTTTTGCAAGGACGGCCTCGGGCTTGATGACAAACTTGCGGATAATCCAGATTTCCAGCATGCTGATAAGCTGCGAGAGCAAATAGTAGTAGCTCAGTGCTGCGGAAAGGCTGTTGCAGATGAAGAACATCATGATAGGCATCATCCACACGCTCATGAACTGCATGCTCTGGGTATTGGGGTCATTTGAAGCGCTCTGTCCCGACATCGTCATTTTGCTGTAAATCCACATGGTAAATGCCATCAGCAGGGCAAACAGCGAGAGATGGTCGCCAATCAGCGGCACGAGGGTGCCGAAATCTACTATGGAATCATAGGTCGAAAGGTCGTGAGCCCATAGGAACGACTGCTGGCGAAGTTCGATTGAAGCCGGGAAGAAGCGGAACATTGCCCAGAGTATGGGGAAGGTCAGCAGCATGGGAAGACATCCTCCCATGGGGCTTGCTCCCGCCTTGTTGTACAAGGCCATCGTCGCCTGCTGCTTCTTCATGGCATCCTCCTGTTTGGGATAGCGGGCGTTGATTTTCTCTATCTCGGGCTTGAGGGCCGCCATCTTTGCGGATGATGCGTAGGACTTATATGTGAACGGCAGCACTACCAGCTTGATAACCAGGGTCATAAGCAGAATGATGATGCCGTAGTTTGCAACGAAGCGATGGAAGAAGTCGAACATGGGGATAATCACATACTTCGTGAACCAGCCCACGAGCGAACCTCCCAGAGGGATGATTTTTTCATACTTCTGGTCGAGAGCCTTCAGGGTTTTGTAGTGGTTGGGCCCGAAGTACATCTCGAAGGGTATGGTGACATCCTGCCCCGGACGGAAGTCGGCACGCATCTTGGCCGAGCATGCCATGAGGTTGTGTGACTCATCATCCTGGGAATAGAAGCTGAGGTCGAAATCGCCGGAGGCGAACTGGTCTTTCGCCCGCACGATGGCGGAGAAGAACTGCTGCTGGAATGCAAACCAGCTCACCCGCGAATTGATGCGTTTGCTGCCGTTGCGGCTGCGTCCGATTTCCACCGGCTTCTTGTCGCCTTCCTGATAAAAATCGAGCTTGGAATACTGGGCTTCGTTCTTGTAGCCTTTCTCCATCCTGGGAATGATGACGGAGTAGTCGAGGTCGATTGACGACACATTGCGAGGGATGCTCGACATTCCCACAAAGGACAAGGCGTTGTCTACAAGATAAGAATCTTCATGCAGAAGATAGCTCTGCTCTATATAGCCGCCATCGCTGAAGGGAAGACGGAACACCACGCTGGAATCCGTGCGCTCCGCAATCTGGAAATTGAAATCCTGGGTGCGGATGTATTCGCCGGTGTAAACGCTGGCCGAGAAGGTGCAGCCTCCCTCCTTGAATATATAAAGGGCGGTGCTGTCGTAATTGAAATAGTCCTTCACCATCACGCTCACGGGCTGCGCGCCAAAGGAACTGAGGGTAAGGTCTATCTTGCTGTTGGAGAGTACTACCTGCTGCGCATCGGCATTATGGGCCTGCTCAAGACTGGCATCCTTGTAAATTGCCTGTGCAGGGGCCGACGCGGCGCTTTCCGCGATGGTTCCGTCAGGAAGAACTGTAGCTACAGTCACGGAATCGGAAGCGAGCCTTGCCGCCTCCTGCTCAAGGCGCTGCACAAGGGCTATAGAGTCCTGCTGCGCCTGAAGTTCGTCATATTTGCGGCCCTGCTTCGACTGATAGAATGTGAAACCGAAAAGGATTACGGCTATTAGGATGAATCCGGTAACTGAATTCTTGTCCATTACTGCTCGCCCTCCTCTTCTTTGCGGATACGCTCTTCAAGGGCCCTGAGTTCATCCTTGGCCTTTGCAATCTTGCTTTCCATCTGCTTGATGAGTGCCTCGGAGTTCTTGGATGCGGCAAAGAAGCCTATGTTGTTTTCGAAGGTTTCAATCTCCTGCTGCAAGGTCTTGTACTGCTGGATGAGAATGTCCTTGGCACTGCGCTCACGGGTCCTGCCTTCAGAACGCTGGCGGCCTCCCTTGCCTTCAGATACAAACGAAGGGAACTTTCCGGCCATAGCCTCGCGGAAAGCGGCGTTCACATTGTCCTTCTCCTTGAAGGGCACGAATCCAATTGCCTGGAAATCCGCGGCGAACTTGGCTGCAGCCTCCTTGTCGGCATCTGCATCTGCAGGAACATATGCCTTTATATCCTCGATAAGCTTCTTCTTGGCCTTGAGATTGGCGTAGTAGTTGTTCTCGGGGGAAGCATTCTTGTCGCGCTCGGCGAAGAACTCGTCGCATGCGCCGCGGAACTGCTTCCAAAGCTGCTCGCTCTTCTTGCGGGGCACCGCGCCGATTTCCCTCCACTGCTTCTGCAGCTCGATGAACTTCTCGGTGGCCTTTTTCCACTCAGTGCTGAGCTTGAGTTCGTTGGCCTGGCGGATAAGGTCGAGTTTCTTCTCCAGATTGCCGTCCATTTCCGAACGGAACTGAGAATAGTATTCGCGCTTGCGGCCATAGAAAGCGTCGCATGCGGCGCGGAAACGGTCGTAAATCTTCTGGTTTTCCTTCTTTGTGGCAAAACCAATCTTGCGCCACTCTGCCTGCACGGCCTCTATTTCCTTTGCAAAGGCGTTCCACTGCTCGGAAGAGCCGACTTCGCGGGCGGCGATTTCCTCGACCTTTTCGCAAAGGGCCTCCTTGGCGGCAAGGTTCTCCTTCTGCTTGCCCTTCAGCTCCTCAAAATGAGCCTGATAGCGCTTGTTGACAACGGCGGTGGCTGCCTGGAAGCGTGCCCAGATGCTTTCACGGAACTCCTTGGCCACGGGGCCGAATTCCTTCCACTGCTCGTGAAGCTTCTGCAGCTCGTTGAAAGCCGAGACTATATTGTCGTTGGCGGCAAGCTTCTCGGCGGCTTCGCAGAATTTTTCCTTGGCCTCGAGATTCTTCTGGAAGTCGAGGTCGCGGAGCTCGCGGTTGATTTTGACCTTGTCGTAGAAACGCTCTACATTGAACTGATAAGTGCTGTTTATATCCCTGAAGGCCGTTGCGGGCACAGGCCCCACATCCTTCCAGCGATTCTGGATTTCGCGGAAAGCGGGGAAAGCGGACGACACATCGTCGCTGCCGTCCACCAGGGCCTTGAGTTCTTCGATAATGGCCTTTTTCTTTTCGAGGTTTTCTTCCTTAAGCGCATCCTGCTCCTTGTTGTACTCGGCCCTCTCGCGCTTGTAGTCGGCATAAATGCCCTTGAAGTTTTCTTCAACGGCGTCGAAAGTGTCACCCACTTCCGATGCTTCGCTTTTGAGTTTGCCAAGAAGTTTGTAGAATGCGGACTTGATGGCTTCGGCCTCCTTGCTGCGGGTCATGCGGTCGGCGCTTTCCATCAAGAGTCTGAATACATCTGAAAGTTCCGAAAGAGACTTGTCAGCCAGATTCAGTTCCTCCGCTTTAGGCTCTTCCGCCACGGGCTCTTCTGCCACGGGAGTTTCCACAACGGGGGCTTCGCTTTGCGCAATGTTCTCTTCGAGAACCTCAGGATTGATGATTTCTTCGCTCATAGTCAAGAGTTAAATAATTTATAGCTTACAAATATAAGTAAATTTCCTAAATTTGCGAAAATAATGCAATTAGGTATGAGGATAGATATAATAAGCGCCGTTCCGGAGCTGCTGGAGAGCCCTTTGTCACATTCAATAGTAGGCCGCGCAATCAAAAAAGGACTGGTGGACATCCGGGTCCACAACCTCCGAAAATATGGAATAGGCCCCAGGCGCAACATCGACGACTACTCTTACGGCGGAGATGCAGGCATGGTGATGATGGTGGAGCCGGTTTACCGCATGATAGAAGAACTCAAGGCAGAGAGGGATTACGACGAAGTCATCTACCTCTCCCCCGATGGGCAGATACTCGACCAGGCCGTTTCGAACGAACTGTCGCTCAAGCAGAACCTGATTCTTCTCTGCGGGCACTACAAGGGCATCGACCACCGCATCCGGGAGCATCTTGTAACCCGGGAAATTTCCGTGGGCGACTATGTGGTGAGCGGAGGGGAGATTCCCGCCGCCCTGCTTGCCGATTCCATAGTCCGCCTTATTCCCGGGGCTCTTACCGACGAGACCTCCGCACTCAGCGACAGTTTCCAGGACGGGCTTCTCTCCCCTCCCGTCTATACCCGCCCCGCAGAATTCAATGGCTGGAAAGTGCCGGATGTGCTTCTCAGCGGCAATCCGAAGCTCATTCGCGAATGGCAGGACGAACAGGCCATCGAACGCACCAAGGCCCTTCGGCCCAAACTTCTCGACGGACAGATTTAAAATCGTCCGTAAGGAGTTTTTAAAATATTTTAAAATGTTGATAACTTTTTCGCAAATATTTTCTGTTTTTTGTTTGGTAAATAAAAAAAGCGTTGTATATTTGCATTCGAAAATTAGAAACAACAACTTCTAACCAACAATAATTAACCTTCTTATAAAGGTAATACACTACTAACTAACCGTCAACGCCCGCTGTGAAGCGGGCGTTGGTCGTCATACCAACATATTAGGAGAGCGGACTATTCAAATAATGCCTATATTTGCGCCATGAATTTCAATGGTATCATACTTGGCGCAGCCGTGTTCCTCATTATCGGCATCTGCCATCCCATAGTCATAAAAATGGAGTATTACTGGGGCAAACGGAGCTGGTGGGTCCTGCTTCTCGCAGGTCTGGCCTTTGCAGTTTGCTCTCTGTTCGTTCGGGCTTTCCTCTTTGCCACGATTCTGGGTGCGGCCGCATTCTCATGCTTTTGGGGCATCCACGAGATTCTGTCGCAGGAAATGCGCGTGCTCCGCGGATGGTTCCCGGAGAACCCCGCAAGGCACGAGTATTACGAAAAGCGCAGAGCCGAACTCGGCGACATGGGCAAATATCCCAGTCACGAAAGGCTCAGGGAGAAAATCAAATAGCTTCAGTGCAAAGCTTCTCGCGCAGGTGCGCAATCATGTCGGCGGTCATGCCGTCCAGGTCATAGCTGGGTTTCCATCCCCATTCGGCACGGGCGCATGAATCATCCATGTTGTCCGGCCATGAATCGGCGATGGCCTGACGCACTGGATCCACTTCGTAACGCATGCGGGCATCGGGAATCTGCCTGCGAATGGCGGCAAAAACATCCTCCGGAGCGAAACTCATGGACGCGATATTGAAAGAATTGCGGTGCAGGAGCCTGGAAGCATCGGCCTCCATGATATCAACGGCGGCCTTCAGGGCATCCGGCATGTACATCATGTCCATGAGGGTGCCTTCGGCGATGGGGCAGACAAATTCTTCGCCCTTCACGGCGGCATAGTAGATTTCCACGGCATAGTCGGTGGTGCCGCCTCCGGGGAGAGTCTTGTACGAAATAAGACCCGGGAAACGCACTGAACGGGTATCTACTCCATATTTGTGGAAATAATAGTCGCTCAGCAACTCGGTAGCCACCTTGGTAACTCCGTACATGGAAGTGGGCCGCTGAATGGTGTCCTGGGGAGTGTCCTTGTGAGGGGTGCTGGGCCCGAAGGAACCTATGGAACTCGGCGTGAACACTGCACAACCCTTCTCGCGCGCCACTTCAAGGATGTTTATAAGGCCGTTCATCTGAATGTCCCAAGCCTTGAGGGGATATTTTTCCGCAGTGGCCGAAAGGAGGGCCGCGAGATTGTAGATGGTGTCAATATCATATTTTGCGACAGCCTCCGCAATCTGCTTTGCATCCACCACATTCACTTCGGCGGCGGGGCCGCTTTCAAGAAGGTCGCCTTCAGGTTCGAATCCGGGAATATATCCGGCTACAATGCTGCCTTCGGGATACAATCCCCTGAGTTTGAGGGTAAGTTCCGAGCCAATCTGGCCGGTGGAACCTATTATCAGAACATTTTTCATTCAAGTGTCACTAATTCCACTACAAATTTACTATTTTTGTTGTAATAATGAACTGAAACCATAATCAATCTATGTACGGAAAATTTCAAAAGTATCTTCAGGATGAGCTGAAGGCCATCGAAGAAGCAGGTCTTTACAAACACGAACGCAACATATGCTCCGCACAGGGTGCCGAAATCACTTTGGAGGACGGCAGCAAGGCACTCAACTTCTGCGCCAACAACTACCTCGGACTTTCCAATAATCCCAGGCTGATTGCAGCCGCGAAAAAAGCCATGGACGAGCGCGGATACGGAATGAGCTCGGTGCGTTTCATCTGCGGCGCACAAGACCTGCACCGGCAGTTGGAAAAAGCCATCGCAAACTATTTCCATACCGACGACACCATACTCTACGCCGCATGCTTCGATGCCAACGGAGGAGTATTCGAGCCGCTGCTCACTGCTGAAGACGCCATTATTTCCGACGCTCTCAACCACGCATCCATAATTGACGGCGTGCGTCTCTGCAAAGCTGTGCGCTATCGCTATGCCAATGCCGACATGGCCGACCTGGAGCGCTGCCTGCAGGAAGCCCAGGCACAGCGCTTCCGCATAATCGTGACCGACGGAGTGTTCAGCATGGACGGAAATGTCGCACCTATGGACAGGATATGCGAGCTTGCGGAGAAATACGATGCTCTCGTGATGGTGGACGAAAGCCATTCAGCCGGAGTCGTAGGCCCTACCGGACGCGGCGTCGCCGAGCAGTTCGGCCTCTACGGACGCATCGACATCCACACCGGCACACTCGGAAAGAGCTTTGGCGGAGCCGTGGGCGGATTCACCACCGGACGCCAGGAAATCATCGACATGCTGCGCCAGCGTTCGCGTCCTTATCTCTTCTCCAACTCCCTTCCTCCGATGATATGCGGCGCAGGCATAGAACTTTTCAAGATGCTCGAAGAGTCCGATGAACTCCACGCAAAGCAGCAGGAGAATGTGAAATACTTCCGCGAAAAGATGCTTGCCGCAGGCTTCGACTGCAAGCCCACGCAGAGCGCGATCCTCGCCGTAATGCTCTACGACGCTCCCCTCAGCCAGAAATTCGCCGCCCGCATTGCACAGGAAGGCATCTTCGTGACAGGATTCTACTACCCCGTGGTTCCCAAGGGGCAGGCCCGTATCCGTGTTCAGATTTCCGCCGCGCATGAAAAAGAACACCTCGACAAAGCCATCGCCGCCTTCATCAAGGTGGGCAAAGAACTTGGAGTCCTCAAATGAAAATAGTATTTCTTGATGCAAAGACCATGGGCAGCACATCTCTCGAAGAGATTGCCGCCCTTGGTGATTTAACGGTATATCCTTCCTCCACGGCGGAAGAAGCCAGGAAGAGGGCGAAGGATGCAGAAGTTGTCATCCTCAACAAAGTAATTGTGGATGAAGCCTTCCTTGACGCCGCCCCGAAGCTGAAACTCATCTGCGAAGCAGGCACGGGCATCAACAATATTGACCTGCCCCTGTGCACTGCCCGGGGAGTGGAAGTCCGCAATGTAGAAGCCTATTCCACCGATTCGGTGGCACAGATAACCTGGATGCATATCCTCAACCTTGCCGGGCTCGCCTTCCACTACGATGCCATAGTAAAAGACGGCACATATTCCGGTTTCCCCGTCCATACCGACGACGAGCATCCATTCACGGAACTCAGCGGCAAAACGCTTGGCATAGTGGGGATGGGCGCCATTGGGCAGAAAGTGGCAGCCATAGGAACGGCATTCGGGATGAAAGTGGTTTATTTCTCCACATCCGGCACTAAACACTGCACACTCTACCCCGCCCTCGGGCTTGAAGAGCTGCTGCGCACCTCCGATGTGGTTTCCATCCACGCTCCGTACAACTCTCGCACAGCAGGGCTGATAGCTTATGAGCAGATGAGGCAGATGAAACCAAGTGCGGTTCTGGTAAACACAGGCCGCGGAGGCATTGCAGTGGAAGCCGACCTTGCAAGGGCACTCGACGAGGGCATCATTGCCGGGGCTGCACTCGATGTTTATGTGAAGGAGCCCCTTCCTGCCGACAGCCCCCTGCTGCACTTGCGCCACCCCGAACGCATCCGCTTCTCACCGCACATAGCCTGGGGCTCGGTCGAAGCCAAGGCCCGGCTCGCCCACGAAATCGCCGGGAACATACGGAGGACATTCAAGACGGAAGAAGCCGGTCGTTAATCAGCCGGTTTCACCGACGGAAGGTCTATTTCGCCTGACAAAGATTTTTGACTACTTCTTCGGACAGGCCCGTAATCCGCTTAACCTGAGAAATATCCAGCCCGTCAGAGAGCATCTTGAGAGCCAAGTCCTTATACGCAATATCCTGGCCTTCGGCCCTCCCCTCAGCTCTCCCCTCGGCTCTTCCCTTCTCCAGGCCGGCATCGAAACCATCTTCGCGTCCGTAATCGTAATTGGCCTTGGCGATGTCTTCGCGTTCGTATTCATCGAGACCGGACTTGAAGTACTCCGTCCGCTCGGCGTCGGTCATTTTGTCGATGCGCAGCTTATCCATAATC
>JAFUGJ010000080.1 GCA_017469425.1 Bacteroidales bacterium | reverse complement strand
CGGCATCGGCGCCACCCCTCGCGGATAATATCTTCCAGTTCGTCGTCGATTTCCAGAGTGTCGAGATGCCCGTTCTCCGGCAGCCCGAGAGCAATGCAGGCGGAAGAATATCCGGTGAAAGTTCCTATCTCCAGCGCCTTTTCCGCTCCCGAAATCTGCACCAGCATGGTGAGCAGCCGCCCCTGCACCTTTCCGCACATCATCCGGGGATAATTGGTGTGGATGTTGGTGGCAGCCTCTATCCATTCCAGCCCTTCGTGGGCCGGACTGCAATGGCCGTTGAGATAATGGTCGAGCGCAGAGGGCATGGCTTATTTTTTCCTGATGCTCCGCAGTTCGTGGGTGTCGGTGGTGACGATGAGCTCGTATCTCTTCCTGCTCGAAGACGAAGGAATCACAATCTGCACATTTCCATATTTCTCTCCTGCCTGGAAAGCTGCAAGGGCTTCCGCAGGCTCGGTGTGGATGACCCCGACTGCCTTTGAACAAATGGCTTTGAGCCCCCTGTAGGCCACTTTATCGGAAAGCTGGGCCTCATAGATGTAGCGCTGTACTATGTCGATGTAGGCGGGAAGATAAATCAGTTCGTCGCCTCCCTGCATCTCCGCCGGTGCGACTGGAAGCATCACTACATCGAACCCCTGTTTCAGCTGGTTTTCATCGTCGGGATCGCCTCCCTTGGTAACGGTGAGATAAGTGAAGTCGTTGTCGAAGGTAAAGCGCACGAAATAATACAGTTCCGACATCTTGTCCGCCAGGTATTGTTGCACATTGCAGAATTCGTAAGGCGAAAGCATCCATCTGCTGGATATCTCTTCCTTGAGCACTGCGTCCAGCATCTCCTGGCCGGTGAGCACGATGCGGGTGGTGCGGGTCTGGAAATCCTCGAGCCTGGCCTTGCGGGTATAAACATTGGCCTGGCCGTAGGAAGCGATGTGCGCAAGCGAGAGCAGCACTATCATCAAATATTTTTCAATCAAACTTTTCACGGTCGCAAAATTAACAAATAATACTTATTTTTGTAATCTATGAGTGAGTATATAGTATCAGCACGCAAGTATCGGCCCGACTCGTTCGAAACCCTGATCGGGCAGGATAATATAGCCCAGACCCTCAAGAATTCCATCCTCCGGGGCCAGCTCGCACACGCATACCTGTTCTGCGGCCCGCGCGGGGTGGGCAAGACCAGCACGGCGCGAATCTTTGCCAAAACCATCAACTGCCTGCATCCCACTGCAAACATGGAGCCGTGCGGAGAGTGCGAATCGTGCGTTTCCTTCGCGGAAGGGCGCTCATATTGCATCTATGAGCTCGATGCCGCATCCAACAACAGCGTTGAGGACATCAAAACCCTGATGGAAAAAGTGCAGATACCTCCTCAGGTGGGAAACTACAGCGTGTATATCATCGACGAGGTGCACATGCTCAGCCAGGCGGCTTTCAACGCTTTCCTCAAAACCCTCGAAGAACCGCCGTCATACGCCATTTTCATCCTCTGCACCACCGAAAAGCACAAGGTGCTGCCCACCATCCTCTCCCGCTGCCAGACCTACGACTTCAACCGCATAGGCATCTCCGACATGGTGCGCAACCTGCGTGGCATCGCCGACAAGGAAGGCGTGAGGGTCGATGACGAATCGCTGCATGTGATTGCCCAGAAAGCCGACGGAGCCATGCGCGACGCCCTCACCATCTTCGACCAGACGGTTGCATTCTGCGGCAGCGACATCCGCTATGCCGATGTGGTCCGCAACCTCGGAGTGCTCGACTACGACTACAGCTTCGCCCTGGTGGACAACTTCCTGGCAAAGGATTACGCCTCGGCCCTGCTCGGCTTCGACACCATACTCGGAAAAGGCTTCAACTCCCTGCATTTCATCTCGGCCCTTGGTGAACACCTGCGCAACCTGCTGGTGGCCCGCACGGGAGGGCTTGAATCGCTTCTGGACATGCCCGATTCGCTCAAGCTCCGCTACCGCGAACAGGCGGCGCGCTGCAGCGTGAAGTTCCTCTACGAAGCACTCGGCATCGTCACCGCCTGCGAGGCCGGATACAAGGCCAGCACCAACCAGAGGCTCCACATCGAATATGCCCTCATGCGTCTCGCCTTCCTCGGCGGCCTGCCGGAAAATGCCGTCCAGGCTGACAAGCTTCGGGAAGCACCCGCACCTGCCCCTGCACCCGTTTCGGCTCCCGTCTCCGCACAGGCCCCCGCCCCTGCGCCCGCTCCCGCGCCTGCTCCTTCTCCGAAGGCTGACTCTTCGGAGGGAGATGTTTTCGAACTGCCGGATGCGGAAGCAGAAACGCCGGAGCCTCCCAAGACGGAGAGCACTGCCCGCAGGCGTGCATCCCGGGCGACATCCGTCATGACTTCCCTCCTTTCCGGCGAAGAGCCTGCGAAAGCCTCGTCCGATTCCGCCGGGGAAGCCGCTTCCGCAGCCAGGAACTTCGAAAGGATTCCCGGCGAGGACGAAATCACCGCGGCATGGCCCCGTCTCGTGGAGGTCTGCGCTGCAGGAAAACCCAGGCTGAAACATGCCCTCGCAAATGCCAGGCTCAGCATGCAGGAAGAAGGTGGCTTCAGGAATGTCAGTTTTGAGGTTACCAATGAAGCCCAGAAGCAGTGGATAGAGAACGGGCTCCTGAGCAGCATGGAAAAGAGTTTCGCGGAAATTCTCGGAAGCGGCAAGGTCCGCCTCTTCGTGACGGTGAAAGAAAGCGAGGAGACTGAAAAGAAAGTGTATCTTCCCGCCGAAAAGGCACAGGAATTGATGAATACGAATCCCGAAGTCCGCGGACTCATCAGCGACCTCGGGCTTGATGCGAATTAGGATATGAGACTGTACTGCGAAAATCTTGTCAAGAAATACGGCGTGCGCACCGTGGTCAAGGGTGTGTCGATGGAGGTGAACCAGGGGGAAATAGTAGGTTTCCTCGGGCCTAACGGAGCCGGAAAAACCACGAGCTTCTATATGATAACCGGGCAGATAGTGCCAAACGAGGGCTGCATTTTCCTTGATGATGAGGAACTTACCGGCCTCCCTATGTACAAGCGTGCCCAGAAGGGGGTAGGGTATCTGCCCCAGGAGGCATCGGTGTTCCGCAAGATGAGCGTGGAAGACAATATCATGTCGGTCATGGAGATGACCCGCATGAGCAAGGCGGAGCGCAAGGAGCGCATGGAGCAGCTGATAGACGAGTTCAACCTGTCGAAGGTGCGCAAGAGCCTGGGCATACAGCTTTCCGGCGGAGAACGCCGCCGCTGCGAGATTGCCCGCGCCCTGGCCATCGACCCCAAGTTCATCCTCCTGGACGAACCTTTCGCGGGAGTCGACCCCATCGCAGTTGAGGACATACAGTACATTATCGCCAAGCTGAAATA
Source organism: Bacteroidales bacterium (assembly GCA_017469425.1). Classification (GTDB taxonomy): domain Bacteria; phylum Bacteroidota; class Bacteroidia; order Bacteroidales; family UBA932; genus Cryptobacteroides. Next base: position 4,419 of record JAFUGJ010000080.1, on the reverse strand, counting down.
CCGCAACATAGGCGTGATTATCACCGACCACAATGTAGGTGAGACCCTTGCCATCACCGACCGTGCATACCTGCTTTACGAGGGAACCATCCTGCAGCAGGGCACTCCCGAAGCCCTTGCGGGCGATGAGGATGTGCGCACCAAGTATCTCGGAAGCGGATTCGTCCTCAAGCGTTCCGTCTCGGTGGAAAGGGCGCAGCGCGAACATGAAGAACAATTGGCAAAGCAGCAGAAAAAGGAGATTTGAAATGAAGATATTGGTAGTAGACGACGAAAGGGCGATACGCAATTCGCTGAAGGAGATTCTTTCCGACGAAGGATATGATGTGGAAACCGCCGAAGACGGGGTGGTTGCCACCGAGATGCTCGGCAAGGAGCATTATGATGTGGTTTTCTGCGATATAAAGATGCCCGGCAAGGACGGTAACGAAGTTCTCGACTATGTGAACTCCGAGGGCATCGACTCGGCGATGGTGATGGTCTCCGGCCATGGCGACATCGACACTGCGGTGGACTGCATCAAGAAAGGGGCGTTCGATTTTATCCAGAAACCCCTCGACCTCAACCGCATCCTCATCACCGTGAAAAACGCGGCGGAGCGCACAACCCTCGTGAAGGACAATAAAGTTCTCAAAAAGAAGGTTTACGGCCAGCAGATGGTGGGCTCTTCCTCCGCCCTGCAGCAGATACGCGACATCATCGACAAGGTGGCCCCCACCGACGCCCGCGTGCTCATTACGGGCGCAAACGGCACCGGAAAGGAGCTCGTGGCCCGCAGCCTGCACCAGCAGAGCGCCCGAAGCGCCATGCCCTATATCGAAGTGAACTGCGCCGCCATTCCTTCCGAACTCATCGAAAGTGAGCTTTTCGGCCATGAAAAGGGCTCCTTCACTTCGGCTATCAAGCAGCACAAGGGCAAGTTCGAACAGGCCGACGGCGGCACCCTTTTCCTCGACGAAATCGGCGATATGTCGCTTGCGGCCCAGGCGAAGGTGCTCCGCGTGCTGCAGGAGAAAAAGCTCTCCCGCGTGGGTTCCGACAAGGATATTCAGGTAGATGTGCGCGTGATAGCCGCCACCAACAAGGACCTTCGCAAGGAGATAGAGCAGAACCGCTTCCGCGAGGACCTTTACCACCGCCTCAGCGTCATCCTCATCAAGGTTCCCTCGCTGGACGACCGCACCGAGGACATCCCCGAACTCGTGAAATATTTTGTGGCGCAGATATGCGCCGAAAGCGGCAAGGGTCCGGTTCCGTTCAGCGACGAGGCCATTTCCCTGCTGCAGCAGCGGCATTGGCCCGGCAATATCCGCGAACTCCGCAATGTGGTGGAGCGCCTGCTCATCCTGGGCGGCAATCCCGTTTCGGCCAAAGATGTAAAAGATTTCGTATGATAACAGTTCCCGACATAATCATCGCCGTGGACGGATGGTCCTCCACAGGCAAAAGCACTTTTGCAAAACTGGTGGCAAAACAGTTCGGCTTCCTCTATCTCGATTCCGGAGCGATGTATCGCGGGGTGACCCTGCATGCCCTCGAGAACGGGATGATTTCCGGCGGAGCCGTCGACGAAGCGGCCCTGGAGCCTGCGCTTGCCGGTCTCGACCTGCATTTTGAGCGGCCCGGCGACGGCTCTACCCGCCTTTTCTGCGGCAGCCGCGACATTGAAAAGGAAATCCGCACGATGGAAGTTTCGGGATGGGTCAGCCCGATTTCCGCCATACCCTTCGTCCGCCGCTGGGTCGATGAGCGCCTGCATTCCTTCAGCGAGAAGGGGCGCGTAATCATGGACGGACGCGACATCGGCACCACGGTATTCCCTAATGCGGAACTCAAGATATTCATGACCGCGAGCGACGAGGTGCGTGCGCAGCGCCGCTTCGACGAACTCGCAGCCAAAGGCGACCCCACATCCTTCGAAGATGTCATGAAGAATCTGAAGGAACGCGACTATATCGACTCTCACCGGGAGACATCGCCTCTGCGCAGGGCCGAAGACGCATTTGAACTCGACAATTCCGACATGACCCTTCACGAAGAGCTCGTCTGGATTCAAGGCCTGATGCAGGGCCGCTTTGGCATCCTGGGCTGATGAAAGTCGAGATTGACCCCAATTCCGGATTCTGCGGAGGAGTCATCCGCGCCATCGGGGGAGCCGAAAAGTTCCTCTCGGAAAGGTCGCGGCTGTATTCCCTCGGGGCCATCGTACACAACGAAGCCGAACTCTCCCGCCTGCAGGCGAAAGGCCTGATAACCCTGGAAAGTCTCGATGGCGTAGGTTCCGTCACTGCAACCCCGACTCTTCTTATCCGCGCCCATGGCGAACCGCCATCCACTTACAGGCTTGCGCGCGAGAAGGGTTTCGAAGTGATTGACTTCACCTGCCCCGTCGTTCTCAGCATCCAGAAAAGCATACGCGAAGCCTGGGAACGGCTCCGGCCCGACGGGCAGATAATCATCTTCGGGAAGATAGGCCATGCCGAAGTGCTCGGGCTTGTGGGCCAGGTGGACGGGCGTGCCGTTGTGGTGGAAAACCTTCCGCAGCTGCGTGAGAAAATTGCTTCGGGCGAAATTGATGTCTGCCGTCCTGCCGAAATCTTCTCCCAGACCACCAAAAGCCCCGTGGAATACGAAGCCCTCTGCGCCTTCCTTTCGGAGAAGATGCCGGGCAGGCTCAGCGTTCACAACACCATCTGCCGACAGGTTGCTTCGCGCCACCGCGAACTCGCCGACTTCGCCCGCGGCCACGATGTGATTGTTTTCGTTTCCGGGAAGGCCAGCTCCAACGGCCGCGTGCTTTTCGACCTCTGCAAGAGCCTGAACATACGCAGCTATCAGGTAGGAGGATGCAGCGAAATCGACCCTTTCTGGTTCCGTTCCGACGACAATGTCGGGGTCTGCGGCGCAACCTCCACTCCCAAGTGGCTGCTGGAACAGGTAGCCACGCATATCAAAAATTTGCATTAGTGAAGCAGATTCCTTATTTTTGTATGTTATCCACGATAATTATTAAATATCTGATACTTTATGGCAACAACAGCTGATTTTAAAAATGGCCTTTATCTGAATTTCAACGGAAAGCCTTGTATGATTGTATGGTTCCAGCATGTCAAACCCGGCAAGGGCCCCGCTTTCGTCAAGACCAAGCTACGCAACCTCGAGAATGGCCGCATCCTCGAAAACACCTTCACCGCGGGTGCAAAAATCGAGACCATCAATGTGGAGCGTCGTCCTTACCAGTTCCTTTATGGCGACGAAGACGGATTCAACTTCATGCACGAAGAAACCTACGAGCAGATTTCCCTTCCCAAGGATGCCGTGGAGAATGCCGACCTCATGAAGGAAGGACAGCATGTGGAAATGATGTTCGTGGCTGATGAGGAACGCTGCCTCACCTGCGAGCTCCCCACCTATGTGACCCTTGAAGTTACCTATGCCGAGCCCGCCGTGAAGGGCAACACCGCCTCCACTTCCGCGCTCAAGGAAGTCACCCTCGAGACCGGTGCAAAAATCATGGTTCCCCTCTTCATCAACCAGGGCGACACCATCACCGTCAACACTACCGACCGCAGCTACGGCCAGAGAGTGTAATAAGTGAAGCATTTATCCCTGATAGCTTTCGCAGCCGTATGCACTGCGTGCGTGTCACAGAAGGCGTGGGAACAGCCTGCGGTGCTGTATTCCAATAATAATATAGAAGTCAAGGCTGTGGAATTCCATTCCGATTCCACGGTCATTCATTTCACTGCAAGCGGACGCCCCGGCTCCACATTCAGACTGAAGGAAAATGCTTATATCGTAGGGGACAGGCTCGAAAGGGGCCGCGTTCTCGATGTGCATGGCGTAAGTTCCGTAAAATCAACCGCTTTCCCTGCAAGCGGAAAAGCGGATTTCAGCGTGTGCTTCTCTCCCGTGCGCGGCAATGCAAAAGCTCTGGATTTTATCGAACCCGGCGGATGGATGGTTTATGGAATCCATGATTCGGCCAAGCCTCTCAGGATAAAGAGCGTCGATGATTCCCGGGATGCGGTCCACGATGAAAAGCGTTTTTTCGAGGAGGGAACTGCCCGCGTGAGTGGAAAATTTGAAGGAAGCAAGCACCCTCAAGTAATAAAATACACCGGGAACAATGCTTTTCAGGACAACAATGTGCAGGCGGCTCTGGTAGGGGATGACGGTTCTTTTTCCCTTGAAATCCCAGTTGAACATCCGGTGCTTTCGTGCCTGCATGGCGTGCAGGGTCTGTGGCCGTATTTCTATGGCCGCGCAGGAAGTTCACTCCGGATGACGATTGATTCTCTCGGCACTGTGCATTATCCGTCCGGAACAAGCTGCGGGCGACTTCTTGATTGGATGTCCAATGCCAGGCCGGCGATTTCATTCGATTCGGAATTCATGCGCGATGAGACCATGTTCCTT
>JAFUGJ010000079.1 GCA_017469425.1 Bacteroidales bacterium | reverse complement strand
TCGCCCGTGAAAGTGAGGGGAGCGGACGCGCAGTACAAGGTCGGGCTGAACCGAAGCGACATCAGTTTCTATCTGGAGCACGACATCGTTCTGCGCCGCATCACCCTTTCCGCCGGAATGAGCGTGGCCGGGAACAGCGGCAACAGGGCGGGATTCCATGTGTATCCCGGGGCGGACGCGAGCCTGCGAATATCCGATTCATGGAAACTGTATGCATCATACAACAGTTCGCTGCGTATGCCGAGTTTCACCGAACTCTACTATTCGGTAGGAGGTTACAAGGCGGATCCCAACCTGAAGGCCGAAAAGATGCAGGCTGCCGAGGGCGGGGTCAAGTTCCTGCGTCCGGGTGTGAGGGCCATTGCCACGGTGTATCTGCACCATGGCACCGACCTTATCGACTGGATAAAAGATACCGGCATTCCCGACGCCCCGTGGGAGTCGGTGAACCATGCGGAAATCAACTCTTTGGGAGAGGAACTCGTTCTGCGCTTTGAACTTCCCGTCCTGCTCGGCAGGGCCTCATTCCCGGTGCGGAACCTGAGCGCGAGTTTTGCCCATATCAGCCAGCACAAGGGGGAGAATGCTGCGCTGCAGTCGTATTATGTGCTGGAGTATCTTCGCAACAAAGCGGTTCTGCAGGCGGACCTTGCTCTTTGGAAAGGGCTGAAAGCCAATGTGTCAGCCCGGTGGATAGACAGGGTTGGAACTTATCAGCTCTTTGAGTCGGGAGTGGATACCGGACGGAGCGAGTCGTACAAGCCTTATTTTCTGCTGGATGCCAAACTGTCGTGGGATGCAGGCAGGTATCGTCTCTTCCTCGATGCCGAAAACCTTCTGGACCGCACTTATTTCGACCACGGCAACATCCCCCAGCCGGGCCTGTGGCTCAAACTCGGTTTGCAGCTCAGGGTGGAATAACTCCCCGGCGATACCGCCAGCCGCAATCTGTGCCAAATTGTCAGTGGAACGCAAATTGCCCTTCCGCATGGCAAAGGAGGACAGATTATGGAAAACAAATACGAATTTCTTAGCAAATACGCAATCGACCTTAATGAAAAGGCGGCAAAGGGGAAACTTGACCCCGTAATCGGACGCGACGACGAAATCCGGCGCGTGCTTCAGATTCTTTCCCGCCGCACCAAGAACAATCCCATCCTGGTGGGAGAGCCCGGCGTGGGCAAAACCGCAATCTCCGAAGGCATAGCCACCAAGATAATAAACGGGCAGGTACCGGAGAACCTTAAATCCAGAAAGGTGTTCTCCCTCGACATGGGAGCCCTTATCGCAGGTGCAAAATATCAGGGTGAATTCGAGGAAAGGCTGAAGGGAGTGGTGAAGGAAGTGGTTGACAGCGATGGAGAAATCATCCTGTTCATCGACGAAATCCACACTCTCGTGGGTGCGGGCCGCAGCGGAGGCGCAATGGATGCATCCAATATCCTTAAACCTGCGCTCGCACGCGGAGAGCTCCGCACCATCGGCTCCACTACCCTCGACGAATACCAGAAATATTTCGAGCAGGACAAGGCCCTGGAGCGCCGCTTCCAGAAAGTGATGGTGGACGAACCTTCGCCCGCCGAGAGTATTGCCATCCTGCGCGGTCTGAAAGAAAAATATGAAAACCATCACAAGGTGCGCATCGAGGACGACGCCCTTATCGCTGCAGTGAACCTCAGCCACCGCTACATCAACAACCGTTTCCTGCCCGACAAGGCAATCGACCTTGTGGACGAAGCGGCAAGCAAGCTCCGTCTGGAAATGAATTCCGTGCCGGAGCCCATCGACGACCTTAATTCCAAGATACGGCAGCTGGAAATTGAAAAGGAGGCCGTGAAGCGCGAGAGTACTTCGCTCAAGGCCGAAAAGATTGACTCCGAACTCACCGAGCTGAAGGCAAAGCGCGAAGAACTGATGAAGCGCTGGGAGGCGGAAAAGTCCATCGTGTCCGACCTTCAGAAGGCGCGTCAGGAGATAGAGGACGATGAGAATGAAGCCCGCATCGCAGAGCGTCAGGGCAATTACGGCAAGGTTGCGGAACTCCGTTACGGAAAAATCGCCCAGGCCCGCGCCCGCATCGACGAACTCACCGCAAGGCAGGCTGCTATAAAGAATCCCATCATAAATGAAGCCGTGTCGCCCGAAGACATTGCCGAGGTGGTGGCCCGCTGGACCGGAATCCCTGTTAACCGTATGCTGGAAAGCGAGAAGGAAAAGTTGCTTCGAATGGAAAGTGAACTTCACAGGCGCGTGGTTGGGCAGGACAAGGCCATTGCCGCCGTGTCCGATGCCGTGCGCCGCAGCCGCGCAGGGCTCAGCAATGAGCACCGCCCCATCGGGTCATTCCTTTTCCTCGGCACCACCGGCGTGGGAAAGACCGAACTTGCAAAGGCCCTTGCCGAGTTCCTTTTCAACGATGAGACCATGATGACCAGAATCGACATGAGCGAGTACCAGGAATCGCATACCGTGAGCCGTCTCATCGGTGCGCCTCCCGGATATGTGGGGTACGATGAGGGCGGCCAGCTCACGGAAGCCGTGCGCCGCAAGCCTTACTCGGTAATCCTGCTCGACGAAATCGAGAAAGCCCATCCCGATGTGTTCAACATCCTCCTGCAGGTTCTCGACGACGGACGGCTCACCGACAACAAAGGCCGCACGGTGGATTTCAAGAACACCATCCTCATTATGACTTCGAACCTGAAAGAAGAAGAGCTCAGGCTGCGCATGCGCCCCGAATTCCTGAACCGTATCGATGAAATAGTCGTGTTCGACGCACTTACCAAAGACGATATACGGGAAATCGTGCACATCCAGATGGGCATCCTTCAGCGCAAGCTCGAAGATGACAGCGTGCACCTCACCTATACCAAGGCATTCGAGGATGATATGGTGGAGAATGGCTACGACCCCGTTTTCGGCGCCCGCCCTGTAAAGCGCCTTATCCAGCGCGAACTGGTGAACAAGCTTGCCCGCGAAATTCTGGAAGGCAAGATACATAAAGAATCCGCCATCACAGTGGACTGCGAAGGCGGAGAAACGATACTGAGGAATGAGTGATTACTCAGCCTCGGAAGTGGGCGCGGTCTGCTCTATGGGTGCTGCGGGGAATGCAGGCTGTGCATTCTCATCCACATTCTCGAGCTGATCTGTAATGTCGAAGTCGCTGCCGCGGCTGCCTGTGGTGAAGGATGCGATGATAGATACCACGAGGATGAATACTACCAGACCCCAGGTGATTTTCTCAAGTATGTCGGCTGTCTGGCGTACGCCGAAGGTCTGGTTGCCTGCTACGAAGTTGCTGGCGAGACCTTCTCCCTTGCCATTCTGGAGGAGAACTGCACCGATGAGCAGGAGGCTCGCCAAAACGATGAGCACTACAAGGATAGTAAATACTGCGTTCATATAGTTACTTTTTTAATTTTTCCATAAGGGCTGCAAAGTAAGCACTTTTTTCTGGGAATCGCAAACTTAGCTGTGAATAAATTTGCCTTGCCTGTTCGGGATAGCCCTGGTCTGCATATATTTGCGCCAGGGTTTCTGTGCAGAAATCGGTAAAACCGCCCTCTTCCACCGCGACCTGTGGCCGGGCGGAGAAGAACTCGGCCTTTCCGAGCGTTCCCAGCGAAGAGTCTTCGTCGCGCTTGACCGAGGCGTACTGCTGTGCGCTGAAATAGTCGCCTCCAACCACGATGATGCGCCGTTCCTGGCCCTTGTCGTTGATTTCGCCGACCCCATCGTCGATGTAGGTGCGCAGCAGTTCCTTGACCTCACGGTCGGAATAATCCGCTTTGTGACCCTTGTGCGCGAGAGCGGCTACGATGCGGCGCGAGCCTATGTACAGGGCTGCGTCGGCATAGCGCTCATCGCTCCATGCGCCTTCGCCCAGTTCCGACATCCGTCGGCAGAGTTCCTTTCGGGCGCCGCCGAACCAGGGGTAGAGGTTCACTACTCCGTTGAGCTCGTCGAGATTGAGCTTTTTAAGGTCGATGTAGTCGTTTACCATTGTGCTACGGTTGCGTTGAAAATGTCTTCAATCAGCTTTTCGATAATCTCCGTGCACAGGCTGCTTTCCACGGCGTCCAGCGACTGGGTTGAGTCGTAGTCGCCATAGGCTGAGAAGCTTTTTCCGGTGAAGCTCTCCTCGGGATGCTTGACATTGGTGAAATCTACCTTTACGGTGACGGTGAGCCGGTTCTGGGCTGCGACTTCGTCGGCGGTTATGGCCGATGCCGCCACATCGTAGCCTGTGATTTCGCCATAAATTTCCAGGTCGCCGTCGTATTCTACCTGTTCCAGCCGGGTCATGCGGCGGAACTGGGTGCGAAGCGCTTCCGACAGTTCATTGGAAAGGTTGGGATTTACCCGGAGGGCCTTGTACTCGAAAGTGGGAAGGCAGATGGTATGGACATCCGGCCCGATGTTGGTGCCTGTGAACGAATATATTCCGCATCCGGACAGCCCCAGGGCTACTGCAATTATGGTAATCAGCTTTCTCATTTCTTCATCTTGGCGAGTTTGCGGTAAACGGTGCGTTCCGAGATGCCGAGTTCGGCGGCGGCGGCCTTCACATTGCCCGCGTGTTTTTCCAGGGCCCTTTCTATAAGGTCGCCGGTGTTCTTGCGTATGCTGAGTTCGTCGGACTGTTCCTGCCATTCGGCGTCGTCGACATCGTTCCGGGGGTCATACTGGCTCTGTGCCGGAATCTGCCTGGAGCCGCTGCCTTCAAGTTCTTTCACCCTTTCGCTCAGGGCGTCCACCTCGTTTTTGAGGTCGAGGAT
>JAFUGJ010000013.1 GCA_017469425.1 Bacteroidales bacterium | reverse complement strand
TGCTTCGATGCTGCTTTCAACGCAGCCAAGATAGCCCTGGAGCACATGACTCCGGTGCTGCTGCTTTCCGAAGGGTTCCTTGGCAACGGCAGCGAACCCTGGCTCATCCCTGCAATGAAGGATTATCCCGCCATCAAGCCTCCCTTTGCCACGAGCCTGCCGAAAGACGGCAAGTTCAAGCCTTTCGAAAGGGATGCGCAGACGCTTGTGCGCAAGTGGGCCATTCCCGGACAGAAGGGTTTCGAGCATCGCGTAGGCGGCCTCGAAAAGAACCATAATGGCGTGCTGTCCTCGGATCCTGCCAACCATGCGCTCATGGTTGCCGAACGCGAAGCCAAGGTGCAGAAAATCGCTGATTTCATTCCCGCCCTCGAAGTTGACGGTCCTGCGAAGGGAAAACTTCTCGTCGTGGGCTGGGGCGGTACTTACGGGCACATCCTTTCCGCCGTGCAGGAGCTGCGCGATACGGGGGCTGAACTTTCCCGCGTGCATTTCGACTACATTTATCCCGTGCCCCGCAACACCGCCGAGGTGTTTGCAGGATTTGAGCGGATACTCGTGTGCGAACTCAATTCCGGACAGTTTGCGAACTATCTTCGCGCCCTCTTCCCGGAAGCTGAAATACTCAAGTTCAACAAAGTCCAGGGCCAGCCTTTCCTCGTGAGCGAGCTGACGGACGCAATAAAGGAGGTTCTCTAATATGGCAACCCTATCATTCAAGGATTTCAAATCCGACCAGGAAGTCCGCTGGTGCCCCGGCTGCGGCGACCATGCCGTGCTTGCGGCCCTTCAGAGAGCCCTCCCCAAAGTGAGCCAGGCCCTGAACTACGAGAAGGAACGCTATGTCGTGGTGTCCGGCATCGGATGCTCCTCGCGTCTTCCTTATTACATGGATACTTATGGCTTCCACTCCATCCACGGGAGGGCCACTGCGATTTCCACCGGCATCAAGGTGGCAAATCCCTGGCTTACCGTATGGCAGGCTTGCGGCGACGGTGACGCCCTCGCAATCGGCGGAAACCATTTCATCCACGCCATCAGGCGCAATATCGACATCAATATCATCCTCTTCAACAACCAGATTTACGGACTCACCAAGGGCCAGTATTCTCCAACTTCGAAGTTCGGAGCCATCACCAAGACCTCGCCCTACGGCACGGTGGAGCATCCTTTCAACCCCGGAAGCCTGGTGCTCGGGGCTAAGGGAACTTTCTTTGCCAGGAGCCTGGATGTGGAGCTGAAACTCAACGAAGAAATCATGACCGCTGCGGCCCTCCACGACGGCACTTCGGTAATGGAGATGCTCACCAACTGCGTCATTTTCAACGACGGGGCGCACAAGAACATTTCCGACCCCGCCACCCGTGCCGACCGCACCATCGTGCTGCGCCAGGGCGAGAAGATGATTTTCGGAAGCAACCGCGACCGCGGCCTGGTGTATGACGGACGCAAGATTCGCGCGGTGCACATAGGGGAGGGCGGCTACACCGAGGACGATATACTCGTGCACGATGCCCACAGCGACGACATCGGCCTGCACATGGCTCTCGCCGACATGAAGGGGCCGGACTACCCGGTCGCCCTCGGCGTAATCCGCGATGTCAAGGATGTCACCTACGACGACGGCGTGCGCGACCAGGTGAAGGAAGTGATGCAGAAAAGCAAGATTCACAGCGTGGACGACCTGCTTCACAGCGGCTCCACATGGACGGTAGAATAACCACATTTTAACAACACATAATGAAAACTTCGGAAATAATGGCGAAACTCCAGGCCAAGTACCCTGGTGAAAGTGAATACCTGCAGGCTGTGCAGGAAGTACTTGAAAGCATCGAACCCGTTTACAACCGGCATCCCGAATTCGAGGAGGCAAGGATTGTGGAGAGGATGGTGGAACCCGACCGCATCTTCACCTTCCGCGTTACCTGGGTGGACGACCAGGGCAAGGTGCAGACCAACCTCGGTTACCGCGTGCAGTTCAACAGCGCCATCGGCCCCTACAAGGGCGGGCTCCGTTTCCACAGGGCAGTGACCCCTTCCATGCTCAAGTTCCTCGGTTTCGAGCAGACCTTCAAGAATGCCCTCACGACCCTTCCCATGGGTGGTGCCAAGGGAGGTTCGGACTTCGACCCCGTGGGCAAGAGCGATGCGGAAATCATGCGTTTCTGCCAGGCGTTCATGCTTGAACTCTGGCGCTGCATAGGCCCCGACCAGGACATCCCTGCAGGTGATGTGGGCGTAGGAGGCCGCGAAATCGGTTTCCTGAACGGAATGTACCAGAAGCTCTCCCGCGAGTATCACACCGGTGTGCTTACCGGAAAGGGTGCCACCTGGGGCGGCTCCATCCTGCGTCCTGAAGCAACCGGATTCGGCGCTCTCTATTTCACCCAGCATCTGCTCCACAAGGCAGGCAAGGACATCAAGGGCAAGACCGTGGCCATCTCCGGCTTCGGAAATGTGGCGTGGGGTGCCGTGAAGAAAGCCACCCAGCTCGGTGCAAAGGTTGTTGCCATCTCCGGACCCGACGGCGTCTGCATCGTTCCCGACGGCATGACCGAGGAGATGAACGAGTACATGCTCGACATGCGCGCTTCCAACCGCAACAAGGTTGAGGACATGGCGGTGAAGTTCCCCGGAAAGGCAAGGTTCAAGGCCGGAAAGAAGGCCTGGAGCGTGCCTTGCGACATTGCCCTGCCCTGCGCTTTCCAGAATGAGCTCAGCGAGGACGACGCCCGCGAGCTGAAGGAGAACGGATGCTGGTGCTGCTGCGAAGTGTCCAACATGGGATGCCAGCCCGGCGCCATCCACTTCTTCCAGAATAACGGAATCCTCTTTGCCCCCGGTAAGGCCGTGAATGCCGGTGGCGTGGCTACTTCCGGCCTGGAAATGACCCAGAATGCCGCCCACCTCAGCTGGACTGCACAGGAGGTCGACGACCGCCTGCACCAGATTATGCAGAGCATTCATGAGCAGTGCGTGGAGCACGGACTCCAGCCCGACGGCAGCATTGACTATGTGAAGGGCGCCAACATCGCGGGCTTCATGAAAGTTGCCACCGCAATGCTCGAACAGGGAATAATTTAGGCTTTAATTATTTACAAATAATTACTAAATTTGCAGCCGCCTTTACCGGGCGACTGCATTTTTGTTTGCAAAAAATAGCTTAAAATATTTATGGCTGACAAGAAATTCAATGTCAAGTATTGTGTGCTGCTGCCCGTAGTGCTGCTCATCACAATCTTCCTTTGGGCCGTGCCTACTTCTTTCTACGGCATCGACGCCCTCACGGCAACCCAGCAGCGCGTCATTGCGCTTTTCGCTTTTGCCGCTCTCATGTGGATCTTCGAGATCATCCCCAACTGGACCACTTCGCTGCTGGTTATCGTGCTCTCGCTGCTCACCGTCTCCAATAAGGGCCTGGGCTTCCTCTGCACCCCCGAAGCCGGCAAGCTGGTGAACTACAAGGACCTCATGGCGTCTTTCGCCGACCCTGTCGTGATGCTTTTCCTGGGCGGTTTCGTGCTCGCCATCATGGCTGAGAAATACGGCCTCGATGTCACCATGGCGCGCTTCCTGCTCAAGCCTTTCGGCACCAAGCCCAAGATGGTGCTTCTCGGCTTCCTCATCGTAATTTCCATCTTCTCGATGTTCATGAGCAACACCGCCACCGCCGCTATGATGCTCGCCTTCCTTGCTCCCGTGCTTTCCGCGCTGCCCAAGGACGACAAGGGCCGGATCGGTCTTGCCCTGGCAATCCCGGTGGCAGCCAACCTCGGCGGTATCGGAACCCCTATCGGAACTCCCCCCAACGCCACTGCAGTGCGTTTCCTCGAGGATGCAGGCTGTGCCGTGAGCTTCTTTGACTGGATGATACGAATGGTGCCCTATGTCATAATCATGATTGTGATTGCGTGGGTACTCCTGCAGGTTTTCTTTCCCTTCAAGAGCAAGGAAGTGAAGCTTGAAATCCCCGAGAGCAAGCGCGAGAAAGACTGGAAGACCACCGTCGTGTGGATTACCTTCCTCGGCACCATCCTCCTTTGGATGACGGAGCAGATTCATCACATTAATTCCAATGTGGTGGCCCTCATTCCGCTCGGCGTACTCACTGCATGCGGAATCTTCACCAAGGAAGACATCAAGGAAATCAACTGGAGCGTGCTCTGGCTGGTTGCCGGAGGATTCGCACTCGGCACAGCTCTGCAGGGCACAGGTCTTGCCAAGGTGCTTATCGAGGCAATTCCTTTCGGCAGCATGTCGGTTGTAATCGTTCTCGTGGTGGCAGGTCTGGTGTGCTACTTCCTTTCCAACTTTATCAGCAATTCCGCCACTGCCGCCCTGCTCATTCCTATCCTCATCGTCGTGGCGCAGGGAATGGCAGACCCTTCGGCTCCCAGCAATGCCAGTTTCATGGCATTCGGCGGAACCCAGGCCATGATTTCCTTCATCGCCGTCTGTGCATCCATAGCAATGCTCTTCCCCATATCCACCCCTCCGAATGCAATCGCATCCTCGACCGGCCTGGTGGAAACCAAGGATATGGCAAAGGTCGGCATCATCATCGGCGTGATTGGCTTTGTGCTCGGATTCGTATGGCTCACCAAGCTTTTCCCTTTTGCTTAATAAATTGAATATGAAAAAAATATTTGTAATCGCACTTGCCTCTGCTCTCGGATTTTCTGCCATTGCGCAGGAGAGCAAGCCTACGATAGAGATTCACGGTTTTGTCCGTAACTATTATGCCGTCGACACCCGCGAGATGGTAGCCCTTACCGACGACTTTTTTACCTATGTTCCCAAGGATGAGGTGCTTCTTGACAATGATGACGACCAGTATTCCTATGCGAACTTCCGTTTCGGCGCCCTCACTTCCCGCCTTTGGGTTGATGTCAAGAACTACGAGGTCGACGGGCTCAAGGTAGGAGGCCGCATCGAGGGTGACTTCTACAACGGTCTTGGAAACGACAAGGTTACCGGCACCGCGAACTTCCGTCTCCGTCAGGCTTTCCTGACGCTTTCCCGCGCAGCCTGGACCCTCAAGGCCGGTCAGTCCTGGCATCCCATGGCAGCTGACATGCCCGATGTGTTCTCCCTCAATACCGGCGCACCTTTCGGCCCCTTCAGCCGCACTCCTCTCACCCAGTTCGATTATAAGCTGGGCGACAGTTTCAGTCTCACTTCCGCCCTCCTCTGGCAGATGCAGTACACCTCCAACGGACCCGACGGAAAGAGCGCGCAGTACCTCAAGTGGGCCTGCACACCTGAGTTCTACTTCGGTGCCAACTACAAGGCTGACAACCTCCTGCTGCGTGCCGGTTTGAATGTGCTCAGCATCAAGCCCCGCCTTTACGACAACAACGGCTTCCTGAATGACCGCGTCACCACCCTGATACCTTTCTTCTATGCACAGTATGCAAAGGACCTCTTCAGCGTGAAGTTCAAGACCGTCTATGCCCAGGCAGGCGACCACCTGAACCTGAACGGCGGCTATGGCGTGTCGAAGGTCAACTCCGACGGCACCTGGGAATACACTGCATCGCGCAATTCTTCCAGCTGGCTCAGCCTCTGCTACGGAAAGAAGGCCCAGGCCATCCTCTTCGCCGGTTATGTGAAGAATTTCGGAACCGCCGACGCCCTCGTTTCGGCAAGCCAGTATTGGTTCAGCGGCAACAGTTTCGACAACATGAACCAGATGTACCGTCTGACTCCTACCTTCGTCTACAACCTTGGCAGGCTTGCCTTCGGTCTGGAGTATGAACTTACCAGCGTGCAGTATGGCGACAAGGCTCAGGGCATGAACCTCAAGAAGGGCCTCTACGAAGAAGGTCTGCACTGGATTACCAACCATCGCGTGCAGGGTCTCATAAAGTTTACCTTCTGACGGCTGAATAAGTTGTAAAAGAGAAGAATTTTTCCTATATTTGCAGCCCTTTGAGGAATTACCTCCAAGGGCTTTATTTACAACTAATTATTAATCAAAATGTTAAAACAGTACGAAACCGTTTTCATTGCAACTCCCGTTTTGTCTGATGCCCAGATGAAGGAAGCGGTTGCCAAGTACACCGGACTCATCACCGCAAATGGTGGCGAAATCGTGTACGAAGAGGACTGGGGCCTGAAGCAGCTTGCTTACCCCATCCAGCACAAGACTTCAGGATTCTATCACCTGATTGAGTTCAAGGCCAATCCCGAATTCGTAAACACTCTTGAAATCCAGTACAAGCGTGACGAGCGTATCCTTCGCTTCCTCACCGTGGCTCTTGACAAGGATGCAGTTGCTTATGCAGAGCATCGCCGCGAAATGAAAGCCAAGGGCAAGGCTGCTTCTGCACCTGCAGAGGAGGCCGCTCCCAAGGCAGAGGTTGATGAAGTAACCGAATATGATGTTGAACCTGTAGATTCCAAGGAGGAATAAATCATGGCACAGACCGATAACAATGTCCGCTATCTGAACCCTCCCACCGTAGAGGTTCGCAAGAAGAAGTATTGCCGCTTCAAGAAGGCCGGCATCAAGTATGTAGATTACAAGGACCCTGAGTTCTTGAAGAAGTTCCTCAATGAGCAGGGCAAAATCCTTCCCCGCCGCATCACCGGTACTTCGCTCAAGTTCCAGCGCAAGGTTGCCCAGGCCGTGAAGCGCGCCCGCAGCCTCGCACTCCTTCCTTATGTTACTGACCTCCTTAAATAATCCTGCCCTATGAAGATCATTCTCAAGAAAGAAGTCGCAGGTCTCGGAGAGGCCGGAGAACTCGTGGAAGTAAAGAGCGGATATGCTCTCAATTATCTGATTCCCCAGGGATTCGCAGTGCTCGGAACCAAGTCTGCCATCAAGCAGTATGAGGAAACCGTCCGTCAGCGTGCCCATAAGGAAGCCAAACTTGTTGCCGAAGCTGAGGCTAAGGCTGCCAAGATTGCCGCTACGCCCGTTAAGGTTGCCGTTAAGGTTGCCGAGAGCGGAAAGCTCTATGGTGCCGTTACCGCAGCCATCGTTGCCGAGGCTCTCACCGCAGCCGGTGTCGAGGTTGACAAGAAGGATGTCACCCTTCCTGAAATCAAGGAAGTGGGTACCTTCGAAGGCAAGGTCAAGGTTTACAAGAAGATTGTCGCCGACATCAATGTCGAGGTCGTTGCAGAAAACGCCGAGTAAATCTTTACCGACATAAATTTAAAGAAGCCGACTGTAAAGCGATTTTCAGCCGGTTTCTTTTTTGGTTTCAACCATAACCCCCTTCCTAAGTCAGGCCAATCAGGGATTTGTCCATAACGGTATAGAAAAACTTAAATATATTTCATATTTTTATGAAACAATAAGTATCTTGCAGCGATTATGAAAAAAGTCTTTTTATGGTTAATCGGCATTCTTGCCGTCGCAGGCTTTTCGGTGGCATGCATCTGGAGAGGTGAAATTGCCTCTGTCAGAACCGTCAAGTCCGTCGGGGGAAACCCTTATCTCTATAGCATGCAATACAAGGCTGCTTACGACCTTGAAGATGTGATAGCCAAGGAAATCGATACCAATGCCGAACTGCTGGACTATGTTGTCGGGCGTATCGGCAAAGGGATTCCCATCAAGATGAAGAGCGCGCAGGTTGCGGACGAAAGCGGCGAACTGGGAACCATCAACTGCACCAGTTTCCAGGCAGCTAAAGCCGACGGGAGCGGTTTCTGCTATGGCCGCAACTACGACTATTTCAAGAATCCCACGATGGTGACGGTTTCCCACCCTAAAAAAGGCTATGCCTCCATCGCTGTAAGTGACATGTCGCACTTCGGCTACAGGCTCGACAAACTTCCCGACACCTTCGTGAACAAACTCAGCTGCCTGGCATCAGTATATGCCCCCGTGGACGGGATGAACGAAAAGGGCCTCTGCACATCCATAATGGCTCTTCCGAAACAGGCGTCGCAGCAGGACACTGAAAGGCCGGATGTGGGAACGACCATCATTATGCGCCTGTGGCTCGACCGCTGCGCAACGGTGGACGAAGCTCTCGCCCTTCTGGAAACCGTAGATGTTCGGCACGACGCCGCAGTGGGTTCCGGTTATCATTACATGGTGGCCGATGCTGCCGGTGACTGCGCCGTGGTGGAATTCGACAAGGAAGACGGATGGAAGACGATGATCGTGCGGAAAGACCCGAAGGAACATTTCATGCTGGTGACCAACCATCTTTTGGCCGGTAAATACTACACCACCGAGCCGGACGAAACCGTAGGGAACCCGCACAGCCGCAGTTGGTGGCGTTACGAAACCGCCGGAACTTACCTGCGGGAGCACGACGGCAGACTCTCTCTGGAACAGGCCCGGGAATGTCTTGCCCTGGTACACTGGAAAGATTTCGTTTGGGATAACGGCACCGTTGAGGACACCCAGTTCAGCAATGTCTACGACCAGTCGGCCCTCACCCTTGACCTCCGCAACTGGAATGATTACTGGAATACTGTTCACTTCCAATTATAGAAAAATGTTTAAGAAATTCATTTCCTGCACTTTCGCAGTTCTTTTGTGTGTCGTTGCACTTGCACAGGGCACCAAGCGCGACCGTTATGTGGTGATTGTCTCGTTCGACGGATTCCGCCACGACTACATCGACAACAACCGCACTCCCAATTTCGACAAAATGGCGAAAAACGGGGTAAGCGCCGTGATGATGCCTTCCTATCCGGCATCCACCTTTCCAAACCACTATGCCATGGCAACCGGTCTGGTGCCCGACCACAACGGCCTGGTGAACAACTCTTTCTGGGAGCCGGAACATAAAGTACGATACAGCATGGGCTCACCCATCAAGAGCAATTCCTACTTCTATCTCGGAGAGCCTATATGGAATACGGCTCAGAGGCAGGGCGTAATTGCAGGTGTAACCTACTGGGTGTCATCTGAGTTTGTCATCGGAGGCGGACAGCCAAGATATTACCTGCCCTACGCAGACAACGAACTTCTCTCTTTTGAAAACAGGGTAAAAAGGACCGCTGAACTGCTCAGCCTTCCGGAAGATGAGCGCCCGCGCCTGGTGATGCTCTATTTCAGCGAGCCCGACCATACCGGACACAATTACGGTCCCCATCACCGTAATACCGCAAAGGAAGTGCGCAGGATGGACAAGATACTGGGGCAATTGCGCAACACCCTTGCAAAACTCCCCATAGCCGACAACATAGACCTGATAGTAGTGTCGGACCACGGCATGACCGACATCAGTCCGGAGAAATGCGTATCAGCCGACAAGTATCTCAGGAAAGAATGGATGGAGCGTTGCATCTACGGCACTCCCACCTCGATATTCAGCAAAAATGAAGCAAGCAGGGATTCCATACTCGCCGCTCTTCGCGGCGTGGAGCATCTGCATGTGTGGAAAAAGGAAGAAGTGCCCGCCGAGCTCAATTATGGCACGAGCGAGCGCCTCGGCGACATCATAGTCGCTCCCGAACTTGGATGGCGTTTCAGTGACCGCCCCGGCAATAAGATGGGTGGCCACGGCTACTTCCCCTCAGATTCCGACATGCAGACGGTTTTCCGCGCTGAAGGCCCCGACTTCAAAAAAGGTTTCGTGAATCCCAAGTTCAGGAATGTAAGCATCTATGTACTGGCGTGTCACCTGCTTGGCATCGAGCCCGCTCCCAACGACGGCGACCTGCAGGAAGTGCTTCCCATGCTTCTTGAAAAATAAAAAGGTCAAGATGTCCGGTGACCAAAAAAGGCTCGCAGCTGCGAGCCTTTTTTGAGCCACTTGGCAGATTTGAACTCCCGACCTGCGCGTTACGAATGCGCTGCTCTACCGCTGAGCTAAAGTGGCGTGCCGTTCACAAGGAACGGGAATGCAAATATAGTTATTTTTTGCGATTTTGCATCTTGTGTACCATATTTACCAGCACAGTGCCGAGAACTCCGGCGCAGATGGAGCCAAGTAGCACGGCAATCTTGCCTGCATCTCGCATGTGCGACATAAGTTCGGGGCTCTGGTCGCCGAAAGAGAGCGTATCCACGAAGATGGACATGGTAAAACCAATGCCTCCGAGGCAGGCTACTGCAAAGAACATGGGCCAGCTGGCCTTCGAGGGCATTTCTCCAACCCTGGCTTTGATGGCAGCCCAGCTGAAGAGCGTAATGCCTACCGGTTTTCCGAGCAGCAGCCCGAGGAAGATACCCATGCTGACACTGCCGAATGCGGGATTATACTGGAAGACATTGAAGTAGCTCACATCGGCAATTTCCACTCCTGCATTGGCGAGGGCGAAAACAGGCATGATGATGAAGTTTACCCAGGGGGAGAGGGTGTCCTCAAGCCTGTAGGTCATGTCCATGGAGCCGCGTCCGATTTTGTTCATCTGCTTGATGCAGTGCCTTTGGGGGCCGTTGGGGAAAGCGTTGGAGGGAATGTCCGCAACTTCGTGGAACTCATTGTAGTACTTGGTCCATTTATGCAGGAACTGCGACTTGTTGTAGCGGGGCGAAGAGGGGATGAGGAAAGCCATCACCACGCCCGACATGGTTGCGTGAATGCCGGAATAGTAGAACAGCACCCATACCACGAATGCCAGCAGAAGGTAGGGGAAGAGTTTTTTCTCTCCCAGCCTGCGGAGCCCGATGGTGAGCAGGATGACGGCGAGCGCAATGCCGAGAAGCCCGAAGTTGATGCTGCCGCCATAGAAGATTGCAACTACCAGGATTGCTATGAGGTCGTCCGCAATTGCAAGGGCGGTGAGGAATACTTTCAGAGATACAGGAACCTTGTCGCCCAGGACCGACAGGATGCACACGGCAAAGGCGATGTCGGTTGCGGTGGGTATGCCCCATCCGGAGGATGCAGGTGTGCCGTGATTGATGAGGGTGTATATCAGTGCGGGCATGATTACACCGCCAAACGCTGCAATCACGGGCATCATCGCTTTCTTGGGGGAGGACAGCTCGCCGTATGCGATTTCGCGGCGTATTTCCAGCCCTACGGTGAAAAAGAACACCATCATCAGCACATCGTTGATGAATTTCTCCACGGTCATATCCCTGGGGATGAACCAGTTGATGCTGCCGTCGGGGTTGGCTATGTGGAGGGTGAATGTCGTCTCCAGGAAAGAGTGATAGAAGTGTTTGGTAAAGGGCAGGTTGGCGAGAAGCATGGCAACTACCACGCAGCCGAGAAGGAGCACGCCCTGTGCCCAGGGCTGCTTGCGGAATTTGTTGCCGTGCTCTCCTACATAATGTACGCCTTTGTTCCAGGTATAAATGGGAATGAGTCTCATAGCTGGTTCAGTATTATGTTGATGTCTGTTATTGTTTCGTTGTTGCAGCTTGCCTGGAGCCGGAACGATGAGGGGCGGCAGGCAAGGGCAAGCGGGGCGCTCAGTTCCGCCGCCACCAGGTCGCCTGTGCGCAGGTGTATGCGGGAACTTGCAAGGACTACGCTTTCTTCGAGAAGTGCCAGGTCGGCCTTGCTGCAGGTGAAAAGGGGGTCGCCGTCTTTCCGGACGCAGAATTCTGCCTCCGCCGCTTTATCCTTGCCAAGCGGATGCATGGAAAGGATGCTGGTATGGTCAAGGCATGAGGCGCAGGCAAGGCTCTCGGGGGAGCCGTCCAGCAGGTTCGCCGGGTATAGCAGCAGCCCGAAGGCGAAACTGTCGAAATAGCGCCCGGCAAACCGGGGTGCGACGCTCCTTCCCGCCCGGCAGACTTTTGCGAACAAGACGGGGGCGAAACTGAGGGAGCTGACATATTCGGGAGCATAAAAATCTTCTCCCGGGCGGTCGCAGGTGGTTTCCGGACGGGTAATTATTTTAGCGGAAAGGGTACGGATGGCAATTATCATCAGAAAAGCTTTCCGTTGTTGAATTTTTCCTGCAATTGCTGCAACTCTTCGGAAGTCGCCGGCCTTTTTGCCGCGGCTTCGCGTTCGGCGCGGAATTTTTCGGCGAGTCTTGCAAACTGGGCTTTTGTGTCCAGGGTGAAACTCCCGTCCTGTATCCACTTGAAGTAAGATGCTTCGGTACGCCATACATCGCGGGCCTTCCTTCCTTTGTGCTTGCCGAAATTGACATACACTTCGCCGTCGTCGCCGTAAATCAGGTGCCCTGTGAAATCAACATATTTCCTGCCAACGAAGGCCGCGAGCGACTTTACATCGTTTTTGAGCACCTGCTCGCGATATTTGTCAGGCTCTTTGTACCGGTCGAGCTGGGCTTTCAGCACCTCGAAGGTGGCGAGAGTGTCGGCTTCGGCCTCATGGGCATTCTCGAAGTCTTCGCCTCCGCAGTAAAAGCGGTACGCTGCGCGCAGGTTGCGCGGCTCCATGCTGTGAAAGATATTTTGCACATCCACCATCAGGGGCTCGTGCAGGTCGATGCCGATTTTCTCAAGAAGGCTGGCGGCCTCGGGCTTTCCGATGTTCTGCATGCAGTACAACCTGACCCTCTCGAACTCTTCCGCAAGCATGGGAAGGTCGAATTTGGCGGAGTTGAATCCGGCCAGGTCGCTGTCGCGAAGCCAGTCGGCAATTTCTGCGGCCACATTTATGAAGAGCGGGCAGCCGGTGAGCATGTCGTCGGTTACTCCATTCACCTTGGAGGCTTCTTCATTGATATGTCTCTGGCGTTTGGCTTCATAATCCCAGGGGCGTATCCTCCAGGTCTTTACCTTGGGTTCAGGGTCGCCCGGGAACACTTTCACGAAACTGAGCTCGATGATGGAGTCATTCGGAATATCGAGGCCCGTGCTTTCTATGTCGAAGAAGAGCAAGGGCCTTGTAAGATTCAAATCCATAAACAGATGCGATTATGAAACCATGACCGGCATCAGGATGCCGCATACTTTTTCGGTATCGACCTCTTCTTCCGAAGGCACGATGAGCACAGCACGGCGGGAGTCGCCGAATTTGAGCACGATGGTCTCGCAGTCGATGTTGCCGAGTATGTCGATGATGAACGACGACTTGAACCCGATGCTGAGTTCGGCCCCGTTGTAGTCGCAGTCCAGCTTTTCATAGGCTGCGATGGCAAATCCGAGGTCCTGGGCCGTGATTTCCACCTGGCCGGGCTTGAGGTCGAACTTGATATGGTTGGAAGCCTTGTTTGCACAGACGGCCACGCGGCGCACGGTGTTCAGCAGCTGTGCGCGGTCGATTCTGAGGATGTTGGAGTTGTTCTGTGGGATGACATCGCGGTAGCGGGGGAATTTGCCCACTATCAGGCGGCCTACCAGCATGGTTGCCCCGAAGGTGAATACGACGGTGGAATTGTCGAAGCTGACCTGCACTTCACCGTCGTCCTTGCTCACTATGGACTTGAGCACATTGGCGGGCTTTTTGGCAAGGATGAACGAAGCGGCCTGAGGCGCCTGCACATCGGTGGTGGTGTAGCATACGAGCTTGTGGGCGTCGGAAGCTACGAGGGTGGTGGACTCGGGGGTGATGTCGAAGAAGATGCCCGTCATTGCGGGGCGCATCTCATCGTCGGCCGTTGCATACAGGGTGTTGGAAATGCCGCTGAGCAGCTTCTCGGCACTCATGCTTATGCTAATTGCCTCGCTGCCGGTTCCTTTGATTTCGGGGAAATCGGCTGCGGGGAAGTAGGGCAGTTCGGAGTTACCGTTGCTCCACTTGCATTCAAACGACGATTCGGATGTGGTGCGGATGTTTACCGGCTGGTCGGGAAGGGCCTTGAAAAGGTCCAGCATCTGCCTTGCGGGCACGGCCATGCTGCCATCCTCCACCGAACTGTCCACGGTGATTATGGTCCGGAGCGTGAGCTCCTGGTCGGATGCGGTGATTTCGAGCTGGTCGCCCTTTAGGACGAACAGGAAGTTTTCCAGTATTGTAAGGGTAGTCTTGGCGGGAATCGCCTTCGACACATCGGAGATTCCTTTGAGCAGTTCTGCGCTTGAAATATTGAAATCCATAATAATACAGTTAGTATGCAAATATATGAATTAATGATGAAAAACTTGGCATATCTTTTGATTTTTTAAGTCCGTCAGACAGAAAGTCAAAACATAAAAAGATATGAACAAGAATATGCTTACCATCATTTGCTCAGTACTACTCAGCGGATTGACCGCCCTGGGCGTCGTGAAAGCCTCGACTCCCGATACTCCGCAGCAGATTACGACAACTTCATACGCCATGGACGGCTCCGCCTACAGGACTGTCAATTTGGCACAGGACAATTATCCCGACTTTACCTACGCCGCTGAATCCTCGGTGGATGCGGTGGTGTTCGTGAAGGTGACCGTGAAAAGCCAGGCGCAGCAGTATTTCAACGACCCCTTCTTCCGCTTCTTCTTCGGCGACCAGCAGCCTCAGGAGCGTGAGCAGCAGGGGAGCGGCTCCGGCGTAATCATCCGTCAGGACGGGTACATCGTAACCAACAACCATGTGGTGCAGGGCGCCAGCAAAATCGAGGTGACCCTCAACAACAACAAGACCTATGAGGCTTCCGTCGTCGGCACCGACCCCGCCACCGATGTGGCGCTTATCAAGATTGAGGCAGACGGACTTCCCATCGTACCCATGGCTGATTCCGACAAGCTCCGTCTCGGCGAATGGGTCCTTGCTATCGGCTCTCCCCTCGGAGAACAGCTGCGCGGCACCATCACCGCCGGTATCGTGAGTGCGAAAGGCCGTTCCATGCCCAACACCACCGGCGAATTCAAAATCGAGTCTTTCATCCAGACCGACGCTGCCGTGAATCCCGGCAACTCCGGCGGTGCGCTTGTGAACAAGGCAGGAGAGCTCGTGGGCATCAACACCGCCATCGTCTCCCAGACCGGAGCCTATTCCGGCTACTCTTTTGCAGTGCCTTCCAACATAGTGAAGAAGATTGTGGGCGACCTCATCGACTTCGGCAGTGTGAAGAGGGCGAAGCTCGGCGTGGCGATGTCGCCTATTACGGAAAAAACTGCCTCCGAAATGAAACTTTCTTCGCTCGAAGGAGTATATATTAACGAGGTTACCAAAGGAGGCGCTGCCGACAGGGCCGGAGTCAAGGAAGGCGATGTGCTTGTCGCCATTGATTCCACCACCATCAAGTCGCCGTCAGCCCTTCAGGAGAAGGTGAACAGTTTCCACCCCGGCGACAAGGCAAAGCTGCACATCGTGCGTGACGGAAAGGCAAAAGTGCTCGATGTGGAGTTCCAGGGAACGACCCAGGCCACAGGTACGGTTACCGAGGACGGTGCAACCGCTTTTTATGGAGGCACCATCAAGGAAGCCGACAAAGGCAAGCTCGAGAAGCTCGGTGTGAAGAGAGGAGTTGAAATCGTCTCCGCAGGCGAAGGAAAACTTGCCCAGGCGGGAGCTACCGACGGTTTCGTGATTCTTTATGTAAACGACCAGCCCGTATCCAAACCTCGTGATGTCGTAGATATTGCGTACCGTAGCAAGCGTGCAGTCTTCATCGAGGGCGTGGATGCCAACGGAAAGGCCGGCTACTTCGGATTCGCGAAGGAAGAATAATTAATGAGACAGTTAAAGATTACAAAATCGATTACCAACCGCGAAAGTGCGTCGCTGGACAAATACCTCCAGGAAATCGGACGCGAAGAGTTGGTGTCACCTGAAGAAGAAGTAGAACTTGCCCAGCGCATACGCAAAGGCGATCAGGTCGCGCTGGAAAAACTCACGAGGGCTAATCTCCGTTTCGTGGTGTCTGTTGCAAAACAGTACCAGAATCAGGGGCTTAGCCTTCCTGATTTGATTAACGAGGGAAACCTCGGCCTCATCAAGGCTGCGGAGAAATTTGACGAAACCAGGGGTTTCAAGTTCATCTCCTATGCCGTGTGGTGGATTCGCCAGAGCATCCTTCAGGCCCTTGCCGAGCAGTCGCGCATCGTGCGCCTGCCCCTCAACCAGGTGGGGTCGCTGAACAAAATCAACAAGGCCCTCGGCAAATTCGAGCAGGAACACGAACGCCAGCCTTCCACCGACGAGCTTGCGGAGATGATTGACATTCCCCAGGACAAGATTGCCGACACCCTTCGCGTAAGCGGACGCCATGTCAGCGTGGATGCTCCTTTCGTGGAAGGGGAGGACAACAGCCTGCTGGATGTGCTGCCAAACGACGACAGTCCCATGGCCGACAAGGGCCTCACCAATGAGAGCCTCAGCATCGAGATTGAGCGTGCGCTGCAGATTCTCACCGTGCGCGAGCGCGAAATCATCAAGAGCTTCTTCGGAATAGGCTGCCAGGAAATGACCCTCGAGGAAATAGGCGAAAGGCTCGACCTTACCCGCGAGCGTGTCCGCCAAATCAAGGAAAAGGCAATCCGCAAACTCAAGAAACCTTCAGCATCAAAACTTCTCAAATCATACCTGGGATAACATGACTCCAGAACTTTTCATCGCCGGGAAGGCCGCCTGTGCCGTCAAGGAAATATATAATGCCGAGGTCGATGCCGCCACCCTCCAGGTGCAGCTCACCCGCAAGGAATTCGAGGGAGACTACACGCTTGTAGTCTTTCCTCTTTTACGAATCAGCCATGCCGCTCCGGATGCCACCGGGAACGCGATAGGGCAGTGGCTCGTGGCTAACTGCCCCGAAATCAGCTCATTCAACAGCGTAAAGGGGTTCCTGAACCTGAGTCTTTCGAACCTCTACTGGCGCGAGACCCTGGAAGGAATACTCTCTGCGGGAGAATCTTACCATACCCTTCCTTCCACCGGCAAGAGGATTATGGTGGAGTTCTCTTCGCCCAACACCAACAAGCCCCTTCATCTCGGGCACATTCGCAACAACCTTCTGGGCGACTCCGTGAGCAGGCTCCTTGCCGCTGCGGGCAACGAGGTGATAAAGGCCACGCTGGTGAACGACCGCGGAGTGCACATCTGCAAGAGCATGTATGCATGGAAGCAGTGCTTCGACGGTGCCACCCCCCGGTCGCTCGGCAAGAAGGGCGACCATCTGGTAGGCGACTGCTATGTGGCGTTCAGCAATATCCTTAAAAAGGAAGTTGCAGAGCTTGTGGCCGGTGGAATGAGCGAGGAACAGGCCGAAAAGGAAGCCCCCTGCATGAAAGCCGTACACGAAATGCTGGTGAAATGGGAGCAGGGCGACAAGGAAGTGCGCGAGCTATGGGCCATGATGAACGGTTGGGTGTTCGAGGGCTTCGACCAGACCTACCGTGCCCTGGGCATCAGTTTCGACAAGGTTTATTATGAGCACGACACCTATCTGCTCGGCAAGGAGCTGGTGCGCAAGGGCCTGGACATGGGCGTTTTCGTGCAGGATGCCGACGGCAGCGTGTGGTGCGACCTCACCGCCGACGGCCTTGACCGGAAGCTTCTGCTCCGTTCCGACGGCACTTCGGTCTATATGACCCAGGACCTCGGTACCGCTGAGAGGCGCTTCGCCGAATATAAGCTTGATTCCCATGTATATGTGGTGGGCGACGAACAGAATTATCACTTCCAGGTGCTGAAGCTGGTGCTTGCCAAACTCGGTTTCGACTGGGCGGAACGCATTTTCCACCTTTCCTATGGCATGGTGGAACTTCCTGAAGGAAAGATGAAGTCCCGCGAGGGAACAGTGGTGGATGCCGACGACCTCATCGCTGATATGTACAACGAGGCCAAAGCCACCTCGGAAGAATCCGGAAAGCTGGAAGATGTGAGCGAGGAAGAACGCGACCGCCTCTATTCCATGATAGGTCTCGGGGCCCTCAAGTATTTCATCCTCAAGGTGGATCCCCGCAAGAAGATGCTCTTCAATCCCAAGGAATCCATCGACTTCAACGGCAACACCGGGCCCTTTATCCAGTACACCCACGCCCGCATACGCTCCATACTCCGCAAGGCGGAGGCTGCTTCCTTCGAAGTGAAGCTCCTGCCCGTGGAACTCAGCGCCAAGGAAATCCGCCTCGTTCAGCAGCTGGGCCTCTATCAGCAGAAGCTCGCCGAGGCTGCAGCCGCATTCTCACCCGCAATAATGGCCAACTTTGCATACGACCTTGCCAAGGAATTCAACCAGTATTATCACGACACGCAGATTATCCGCGAAAGCGACGCTTCCGTGCGGAGCACCCGTCTTGCGCTTATTTCCTGCATCGCCGATGTGCTGAAATCGACCATGAAATTGCTCGGAATCGAACTTCCTGAAAGAATGTAGTGCCTTCGGTCTTGCAAATTCAAAAAGTTTGCTCTATTATTGCAGCATATTTGAAAAAGCTATGACACAGGACACCAAAAAACGACATGTAGTCAGTTACGAAAATATGTCCGCAGAACTCGCGGCAGCTTTCAATGAGAAGTATCCCAAAGGGTTCAACGACTGGTTTCAAGATTTAACCCGCTACACCAAGCCGGACGGAACCCCTTTCTATGCTGTTACGATTGAGATTCCCGATGCAATCTATCTGGTAAAAATCAAGGTGGAAACCGATGACATCGAGGATATTGAGCGTTGGCTCGAAGGCGAGGAAACCGCAGAAGCCGAACAGGTGGCGGGTCCTTCCGCAGACGCGGATCCCGGTGCCGGTACCTTGCCGGACGACAATATCTCGCAGTACGGCGGTGACGACGGAGATTCCGACGGCGAGTAAATAACACATGTCTTCAATAAGGGCAAAGATCAGTGAATCGACGCTCCTTCTGATACTAAGTCTGTTTGTCGGGCTTTGTGCGGGGGGAGCGGCGGTCGTTCTTGAAAAGGCCATCAAGTTCCTGCAGCACTTTTCGCATCAGGCATACTATATCTTTCCTGCGGTCGGCATGCTCCTTTCGGCCTTGCTGCTGCGCTTCGTGGTGCGCGACAATATTTCCCACGGAGTGACCAAGGTGCTCACCGCAGTCTCGCGCAACGAATCAAGAATCAAGGGCCACAACATGTGGTCGTCGTTGCTGACAAGTGCCATCACCATCGGGTTCGGCGGCTCCGTCGGTGCAGAAGCGCCCATCGTTTACACCGGAGCGGCGTTCGGCAGCAACATAGGAAGCAGGTTCCGCCTTTCGCACCGGGGGGTGAAAGTGCTCGTGGGGTGCGGGGCCGCAGCCGCCATCGCCGGAATCTTCAAGGCCCCTCTCGCAGGTGTCCTCTTCACTCTCGAAATCCTGCTTTTCAACATCTCCATGAGTTCGATGATGCCGCTGCTGGTTTCGACCTTGTCGGCCACTGTGGTGTCGTATATCTTCCTCGGCACGGATTCTCCGTTCAGCTGCAAGCTCGCGGCGTTCAATATGGGTAACTTGCCCTATTATCTCCTGCTCGGGGTGTTGTGCGGTACATTCTCCCGCTATTTCACAAATTTCACGCTCTGGCTCGAGGACCGTCTGCAGAAGGATTTCCGCAATCCCTGGATAAAGTGGCTGGCGTGCTCTGCCGGGCTGTGCCTGCTGATTTATCTTTTTCCACCCCTGTTCGGCGAAGGGTATGATTCCCTCGGGCTGCTCCTGAACGGCACCGGTGAGACCCCGTTCGCTGCTTCTCCGCTGTCGATGCTGATGCGTTCCGGCTGGGGCGTGCCGCTGTTTTTCGTGCTCGTACTTTTTCTGAAAGTGCTCAGCATGACCTTCACCAATGCCGGGGGAGGCGTGGGCGGTACTTTCGGCCCTACCCTGTTCGAAGGTGCGCTGGTGGGCTTCATCCTTGCCCGCTGCATCAATCTCGCCGGGTTCAGCGTGCCGGAACAGAATTTCGCGCTCGTCGGCATGGCAGGACTTATGGCAGGTGTGATGCAGGCTCCCATGACCGCCATCTTCCTCATCGCCGAGATTACCGGGGGCTACGACCTGCTGCTGCCCCTCATCCTCTGCGCCACCGTCTCATACGGGGTGACGCGAATCAAAGAAAGATATTCCATCTACACCAAACGCATTGCCCAGAGCGGCGACCTGCTCACCCACGACAACGACCAGGCCGTGCTTACCCTCCTGCAGACCCGCGACCTCATCCGCGACAAATATCCTCGCATCAGCCTCGATGCCAGCCTGCAGGACATATCCAAACTGGTGTCGGAAAGCACCGTGGCGGTTTTTCCCGTGCTTGACACAAATGGGAAATTCCGCGGGATGCTGGAGATGGATGACATCCGCAAGCATATTTTCGAGCCTGACAGCCTTTCCCGCTTCAAGGTACGCGACCTTATGCATTCGCCCGCCGACCATGTTTACGAAGACGAAAAGATGGAGAGTGTAATGCGCAAGTTCGACCGGACCGATGTCTGGCGTCTGCCGGTGCTCACCAGGGAGGGGATTTATCTGGGATTCATCTCCCGTTCGCGCATCTTGGCCGCATACCGTCAGGAACTGAAACAGATAACCGAAGACTGATGAAAGAGATTTATGTAAAGCATGTGGCGCAGCTGCTGTCGCTCAAGGCATGGCAGGTGGAGAACTGTGCCGAAATGTTTGCAGACGGGGGAACCATCCCCTTTATCAGCCGTTACCGCAAGGAAAAGACAGGCGGCATGGCTGATGCCGAAGTGGCAGAGGTAAAGCACTGGATAGATGTCTTTGACGAAATGGAAAAGCGCAAGGCAACCATACTCAAGACCATTTCCGAGGCCGGAGCTCTGAGCGAAGAACTGAAAGGGAAAATCGAAAACTGCGTGAGTTCATCCGAGCTGGAAGACCTTTATCTTCCGTTCAGGCCCAAACGCCGCACCAGGGCCACGATTGCCCGCGAACTCGGGCTTGCCCCTCTCGCAGAAGCCATGTGGCAGCTGAAGGCCCGTTCACCCCGTGCCGAGGCCCGCAAATACCTCAAGCCGGGCAAAGTGGAGGACGAAGACGCCGCCCTTGCCGGAGCCCGCGACATCATTGCCGAAAAGCTGAGCGAAACAGCCGTGATACGCGAGAATCTGCGCGGAATATTCCGCACGAGAAGGGTGGTGGCCAAAGCTGCAAAAGGTGCGGAATCCAATCCCGATGCAGCGAAATACCGCAGCTATTTCGAGTGGTCCATGCCCCTCGACCGCATCCCTTCGCATAACCTGCTCGCCATCCTGCGTGCGTCCAATGAGGGATTCCTTTCCGTGAAGGTGGACTCCGATGCAGTACGCTGCGGCAAAAAGATATATTACGATTTCTGCCAGGAGCACGGATATCCTTCAGGAGAACTCGGAGAACAGATTCGGGAGGCTGTGGGAGACAGTTTCAAGCGCCTTCTGGAGCCTTCAATCAGCGCCGAGGTGCTGCGCGAAGCCAAGCAGAAGGCCGACATCGAAAGCATACGCGTGTTCGGCGACAATCTCCGCCAGCTCCTGCTCGGGGCTCCCGTGGGGCAGAAACGCACCATGGCGGTGGACCCGGGTTTCCGCAACGGATGCAAGATTGCATGCCTCGATGCGAACGGCGGATTGCTGTACCACACCATAATCTTTCCCCATCCGCCCCAGAATGAGAAAGTGAAAGCGCTGATGGCAGTGCAGGACATGCTCGAAAAATACAGCATCGAAGCCGTCGCAATAGGAAACGGCACCGCCAGCCGTGAAACTACGGAGTTTTTCAGGAAAGTGGCCCTTCCCGAGGGATGCAAGGTATGGACGGTGAGCGAGGACGGTGCATCCATTTACTCGGCTTCGGAAGTGGGGCGTGAGGAATTCCCCGACGAAGATGTAACCGTGCGCGGGGCGGTATCGATTGGGAGGCGTCTGATGGACCCTCTCGCGGAGCTTGTTAAAATCGACCCCAAGAATCTGGGGATAGGACAGTATCAGCACGATGTGGACCAGGCCCTTCTGAAGGAGAAACTTGACAATACCGTTGAAGGATGCGTGAATTTGGTGGGGGTGAACCTCAATACCGCCAGCCCTTATCTTCTAAGGTATGTTGCCGGCATCGGCCCTCAGATAGCCGCGAACATTGTTGCCTACCGTGCCCAAAACGGCGATTTCCGTACGCGTGCCGACCTCATGAAAGTGCCCCGCCTGGGAGCCAAGGCGTTCGAACAATGCGCCGGGTTCCTTCGCATCAAGGGAGGTGCCAATCCCCTGGACGACAGCGCTGTGCACCCCGAATCATACTTTGTGGTTGACAGGATGGCCGCCGACCTCGGGGTGAGCGTCCGGCAACTTGTGGGCAGTGCCGAACTTTGTTCGAAGATTGACGCATCCCGCTATGTGGGCGCGGGAACAGGGCTTCCCACCGTGCAGGACATTATCCGGGAACTCGCGAAGCCGGGGCTGGATCCCCGCGAAACTGCCGGTGACTTCGCCTTTGCCGACGACATCCGCAGCATCGACGACCTCAAGACCGGGATGGAACTCCCCGGGATAGTTACGAATATCACCAATTTCGGGGCTTTCGTGGATATCGGCCTTCATGACAATGGCCTTCTGCATGTGTCGCAGCTCGGGCCCCGCGGCACCGACCCTTCCAAGGTACTCAAGCTCCACCAGCACATCCGCGTGCGGGTGCTTGGAGTGGATGTGGAAAGGGGGAGGATTTCTTTAGGCTTGAGCCGTTGAGGAGGCGTTAAGCGCTATTCTCGCTTGCAGCTCCCAGCTGCGGATGCGGTCCTTGTAGAGATTGTTGGCATTCTCTTTTTCCACCGACAGTCCGTGGTCGGAGTTGTCATCCCAGCGGCGGCAGAAATACATGCTTTCGTAGATTCTTCCTATGCGGTATTCGCGGCTCACGCGAAGCGCCACTGCGTAGTCTTCACCATATTTGGTAGTGGGGAAATTGAGCTTGCGAAGAAGCGGAACCCAGAACCCCCTCGGAGCGCCGAATCCGTTGACCCTTAGGGCGTTGTTGCGCCCGTTGTCGTCGGTCCATTCGCGGTGGTCGATTACTCCCGGAGGCAGGGGTTTGAGCCCGAAATCGGTAATCGTGTATGAACCCACCACCATGGCGCAGTTCATCGTGCGGAAGGCCCGGACAAAGCGGCTGACGGTGTTCTCGTCGGCATACACATCGTCGGAATCCAGCTGCAGGGCGAACCTGCCGCATTTGGGGTGATGGATGGCCGCGTTCCAGTTGCCTCCGATTGCATGGTAGCTTTTGTCCTGCGCAATGTAAACCAGCCTGCTGTCGGGAAGGAAACTGCGGATGACATCGACCGTGCCGTCGGTGGAGTTGTCGTCCACCACTATCACATTGTATTTGAAATCCGCCTTCTGCGAGAGGGCGCTGCGTATGGCATCGCCTATGGTGCGGACGCGGTTTTTGCAAGGAATCACCACCGATGCTTCATATTCGAAGTCTCCTTCATCCGGAGCTACATCCTTGTATTCCGGCTTGAGCCATGCCCCAATCTCCTTGAGATGTGCGGTGCAGGCTTTTTCCATCTCTATCTGCACGGCCCTGTTGCGCGGATTAACATAGTCGAACAGCCGCACCCCTGAGTCGCGCGTGTCGGAGTCAATCTCGTAGTAGAGGTATTCGTTGATGTGAACGAAACTTCCGATGCGCGAGGCCCTGAGTCTCAGGTCGTATAGCCCGGCGAACTCGTAGTCGGCATCCATCCCGGCAACGGCTGTCTTGAATACCGAAGTCCTGTACATCTGCACTCCGCCAAAGTCGAAATCGTCGCGCAGCGACCCTCTCTGGTAATCGATTACCGGGGCGGGGGAGTCGGCGTTGAAATGGTCGGCATATACCATCGCGGCAGCCGTGTCGTCGGCAATCTGCACCATCCTTTCCAACCCGAAATCTACGAAGCGGAGTTCGGTAGGGCGGGTGTAGATGAGGGTGTAGTCGGAGTCGGCTTCTGCGGCAATTGCCTTTACTTCCTTGCTCGATGCAGACGAAATGCGGAAAATCTTTACGCGGTCCATAAAAGTGCAGTTTAATAGTGTAAAGATAAGAATTTAATTACTAAATTTGTGGTTATGAGTTCAAAACTGGTAATTATTCCCACATATAATGAAGTCGAGAACGCGCAGAAGATTATCCGCACCGTTCTCGACCAGGACAGTTCCTACAGCATCCTCATCATCGACGATGCTTCGCCGGACGGAACGGCTGCTGCGGTGAAGGACTTGATTCCCCGTTACGGAGAGCGTCTCAACATTATAGAGCGCAGCGGCAAGCTGGGCCTTGGCACGGCTTATCTGGCAGGGTTCCGATGGGCGCTGGAACGGAACTACGACTATGTGTTCGAGATGGATGCGGACTTTTCGCACAATCCATCAGACCTTCCCCGCCTGCTTGAGGCGTGCGAGGCCGGGGCCGATTTCTCGGTGGGTTCGCGCTACTGCGACGGCGTGAGCGTGGTAAACTGGCCCATGAGGCGCATCCTGCTTTCATATTTTGCATCGGTGTATGTGCGCAAGACCCTTGGAGTGAGGCTATACGATGCCACCGCAGGTTTTGTGTGCTATTCGCGCAAGGTGCTCGAAACCATTGATTTGGATTCCGTGCAGATGCGGGGCTATGGTTTCCAGATTGAGATGAAATACACCGCGCTGAAACTTGGATTCATGCTCTCGGAAGTGCCGGTGATTTTCGTGAATCGCAAGGAAGGAACATCCAAAATGTCCGGAAGTATTTTCGGCGAAGCTTTCTGGGGGGTAATCAGGCTGAGATTCCGCAAATTCTCCCCAAAAAGTTAAATAATTTTTGGCAGTTCGATTTTTTGCCTTATCTTTGCACCCGCTTTTCGGGAGTTTAGCTCAGCTGGTTTAGAGCATCTGCCTTACAAGCAGAGGGTCGGCGGTTCGAATCCGTCAACTCCCACCCGCCAAGACCGCCTTCCCGGGCGGTTTTTTATTTTCCCGGGATTGCCGTGAAATCATCAGATGGTTTTCAAGTTCCGGATTCGGGAGGATTTTTGCCCTTGCAAAGCCGCTGTCCCTATTCTCTTCAAAGCTGAATCCTCCGTAGAACGGGTTGGATTTCAGCAGGTTAAAGAACAACCTTGCCTCTTTGTCGGAGATTCTGTCCGGCGCGTAGCACCTGATTCCGTCTTTTGCTGTGTCGGCCTTCTCCCCTCGAACCGTATTGTCTCTCGCTTTAAAAAGTCCGAACAGATACCATCTGTTATTATACTGGTGCAGGAAATAAGGATGCACATGTCGTCATACTTTACTTTTCGCTTGCCTTTTCCATTGTCGATTGGAGCGTTCAACTGCTCTTTCACGTCGTTGAGGTCGTTTTGCAGTTGCCTTAGAGTTATTGGCGGAAAGCCGTCCGATATTAAGGATTCGTTGATTCTTTCGAGCATTACCTTTGTGCTCATCCCTTCCGTATTAAGGTAGAGAAATCCGTCAATCAAATAGAATCGGTGTATTTGGGAGTACTTCATGAAACTAAGTGTTTCTGCAAAGATAGGTATTATCAATCATAACGCAATAATTTTTCGCAAAGTTATTATAATAAATAATTGGTGAATCAAAAATAAATATTACCTTTGCATCAGCGCCTAAATAGACGCAATTACATTTTAAGTAGGTAAAATTAGATAGCAGAAACGAAAAGATATTTCGTTATTTGCCGTTTATTTATTGCCTTAACTTAAAATGTATTGCGAAATGAAAAATAGTCATTATCTTTGACCAAGTTCTTTGACAACACGGTTCCTCCAAGGATTCGACACCTATGGTGCCGTAGCATCTCGCGTGGGCATTTAGTATTTAATTAAGTATTTCAAACCACACTCTTTTCTAAGGAAAAGTTCTATTACTACCAAACCACTTTCAAGAGAATTGATTCGCATGTTTTGTTTCTTCTAGGGATCCAATTCCAACGACCTGGATTGGCATTAGAAAAGAGGCCTTATTATTAACTTTAATTTTGTTTTCATGTTATACCAAAGCACACACTTCACCCGCGCCGATGAAGCTTTTATCGAGAAAAACTGGGAAGAAATCTATTCGCTCTGCCTACGATTAGCCAAACGCTGGCACAATCTCCCTCGTCATTATGAACCGCAGGATCTGGCTCAGATTGCCGCCGTAAAGGTTTGGATGGCGATTGACAAGTTCGATGCTGACCGCAGCCTGTCAGCATTCGTCTACTCAATTGCATACAACGCTTTCGTTGACGCTTGCCGGAGTCGTAAAGACATGTTCGAGTTTTCGCAGGATGATGTCCTCCCCGCTACCTTGATTGAAAGTGAGAACGGTTCAAGTGCCTTGGACATGGAACCCCTTCTGGAATGTCTGTCCGCCAGGCAGCGCCGGGTAATCGAAATGTCTTTCGGTCTCGGTGAATTCTGGTGGGATCGGACGGATGAGAGCATAGCCGAAGAATTGGGCATAACCAGGCAAACGGTTATATCCGACAGGAGGAAGGCTCTCCAGGAAATACAAACCCGTGTTGGAAGAAGAGGAGTTTTGGCGGCCTAACAGGCTCCGGCTCGCCAGGCAGGTGCGATTCAATCGCACCTGCTTTTTTGTATCATTTTACATTTTCGGATTATTCTTTCGTATATGTATACAGACGGTCTCTTCCGGGATTCCTGCCATTATGTTCAACCTTTAAAAAACGATATCATGCCCGTACATGCCAATTTTTCCGTTCTTGATGCTTTCAATGACATTTTCAACCACCGGCAGGTCCGTGATCGTTCAGGATTCTGCCATACCGAAAACCACCGCATGCTGATGGATTATTACGAAATAACATTTGCCGGAGTGGAAACAATCGCTTATCTGCTTCATTATCGTCCGACAGAGATATCGGAGTTTAGGTTAAGGATGTTTCCCAACATTTGGAGCGAATCCTCCTCTGAGCTCTTCGAAAACCTGAAAAAACGAGGCTTTGTCGAAGAACGCAAGATGGCCGGTCAGGATGGAACATGCTTTACGGTAACAGATGCGGCATATGATGCATTCTGCGCGAACCGCAGGTTTGGAGTTGCTCTCTATGCTGATTGCATGCAAGTCCTCCGCGATGCCAGTTTCAAAAGCATTTTCTCAATGAAATGGTTCGAAAAATTCTCGCTCTCTTTCGCTTTACCGGCCAACAGTCGTTTTAAAAGCGCAGCTGAGGCTTTGGAATTGGCTGCGCTGAGCACTAAGGATCAGATGATTTTTTGGGCCGTTGCACAATACTTTCTTAAGCACTTTTCGGACATATTCAAAATCGAAGATGGCGAAATAAAAATGGGCTCTGTCATGGATGGACTGGGCCGACTGGCAAAAGCGGGTCTTGTCATTCTTATCCCCAGTGACGATGACGGCAAGGCAAACAGTGAATATGTCCTTTCGCCCAAGGCGGCGGGGCTTCTTTTTCATGGCTGCGAAGACCTTGTCAAATATGACGAACTGGGCAAATACGCAAACATTGTCAAATGCCGTGATATTGAGAGGAAAGAGCTGTTCTTTACCAAGGAGTCGCAGAATGAAATCGACAACCTGAGAACGATGATTTCCCGGGAAGGCTTTGCTCGCGCAAAACGCATTTTGGAAAGGAAAAAGCGGGCGCTTTCCATCCAGAGTCTTCTCTGGGGGCCTCCGGGCACCGGAAAGACGGAGACTGTCAAACAGCTTGCGCTTGATTCCGGACGCGACATCATTCAATTCGACATGGCCAAAGTGACCGGCTGCAACTGGGGCGCCACCGAAAAGTACTACAGGGCTCTTTTTCGTGCCTATAATTATATCGCGGTCATCAGCGACAATGTCCCCATCCTCCTGCTCAATGAGGCGGACGACATCCTGTCCAAACGCCTCACCCACATAGACAGGGCTATTGACAAGAGCGAGAATACGGTGGCCAACATCTTACTTCAGGAAATCGAAAACCTGAATGGTATCATGCTTGCCACGACCAACCTCATCGATAATCTGGATTCGGCTTTCGACAGGCGCTTTTTGTTCAAAACGCAACTGGTTAAACCCGATGCCTCCGCCCGCAAAAAGATTTGGAAATCAAGCATTCCCGAGATTGCGGAATCGGAAGCGAAAGCGCTGGCCGACAGGTTTGAGATGAGCGGAGCCCAAATCAACAATGTGGTTACCAAGCGCGACCTCGCCGAGCTTTATTTCGAAGGAGACAGGGGCTATGCCTACATCTGTAAACTCTGTGAGGAAGAGCTCTTGACGGAGAATGGCTCCAAACCGTCACGTACCCGCATCGGCTATTAGTTCAACCCCATAAAACCCCGAAAATATATGACAGACTTCGGAAAATACGCCCTGTCCGACTACAGGGTATCCTCATTGGCGCTTGAAGGCTATGCCCGCGCTACGACGGCATCCATCAATCCTACCATCATCGAAGAGCGGCAGTTGAACGCTGTCGCCATGGATGTTTTCTCCCGTTTGATGATGGACCGTATCATCTTCCTCGGACAGTCTATTGACGACACCGTCGCCAATATCGTCCAGGCACAGCTTCTTTACCTCGCATCGATTGATGCGAAGTCGGATATTTCCCTCTACCTGAATACTCCCGGAGGCATCGTTTCGGCCGGGTTGGGAATCTACGATACCATTCAGCTGATTGCGCCGCAGGTTGCGACCATCTGCACGGGCATGGCCGCATCAATGGGGGCGGTGCTTCTGTGTGCAGGTGAAAAAGGCAAGCGCTCCGCACTTCCTCATGCACGCGTTATGATTCACCAGCCTGTGGGAGGTGCCCGCGGACAGGCCAGTGACATTCTCATAGAGGCCCAGGAGATAGAAAAAACACGCAACGAACTCTTTTCAATAATAGCAGCACATTCCGGCCAGCCTTTCGAAAAAGTGTTCCGGGACTCGGACCGAAACTACTGGATGACTTCTGAAGAAGCACTCAAGTACGGAATGATTGACACCATTCTATAGCATGATTATCATACCTGATGTTCACGGACGGAGCTTTTGGAAGAAGCCCGTCGAAGATAACCTGGGGAAAGAACATATTATTTTCCTGGGCGATTATATTGATCCTTACGAATACGAAGGCATAGCGCCATGGGAAGCTTTGCTGCAGTTTGAGGAAATTGTGGAACTGAAGAAGGAGAACCCGGACAACATAACCTTGCTTTTGGGTAACCATGATATCCATTACCTGACAGAAATGGGACGCGGACAGCGTTTTGACTGTATCCGGGCTGACCGGATTAAAAGCTTCATCATGGAGAATGCTGATTTGTTCCAGCTCATTTATACTGCAGAAAACAAAGGCAAGAAGTTCCTGTACTCTCACGCCGGCATACTTTCCGGATGGATGTGTAATAACAAAAAATACCTGGACAATGCGACGCCGGATACCATTGGGGGCGTACTGAATGATATGTGGGCGGACAGGTCCCGTTGGCCTGTACTCTTCAACATTCTCTCCGATGTGCCGAGAAGTCGCTGGGGAGATGCATTCTTCGGGAGCCCGATATGGTCTGATGCGGAAGATATGCGGATTGACGATCCTGAACTTGCCGGATATTATCAAGTGTTCGGCCACACGCAGCAGGAATACGACCCTGAAATAAACGCGTATTTCGCCTGTCTGGATTGCAGAAGAGCATTCCGGCTTTCTGAGAAAGATAACACATTTACATCGATTCCATGATAAATTCAGTCAGATGTCCTCTACCTCATCGACACCTGTTTCTATAAGGAAGACGGCAGTTTTGTTCCCTTGCTGCAACGGGTACTTCTTTCCCCGTCTCTATCCACCTTGCTTTGTCAAGTTGCGCGCCTGAAGGCTATCATTGCTTGGCTCCGAGAGGGTATCAAGGCCAAAACTGAGATGTGCTCATCTTCTGCGGAATCTGAATATATCAAAAGTCTTATCAAGGAAGGACGTAGCGATTTGGCAGAGCATGAAATTGGGGGCTGTCCGTCCGAAGCCGCCGACACCCTTACGCCGGTGCTCAACCGCCTCATCCAGTCCATTGAACACCTGTCGGTCAGGAGGCTACAATCTCCTCGAGATACTGCAAAAGAGTCGATGCGACGACTCGTGAGTACAAGATTTATGTGAACAACCTTCGTCCTCGAGATTGAAAGTGGTACGGAAAAAATAAACAGACTAATTGATAAACTACACAAGTATGGATATTATAAGAAAAATACGAAAAGGTATGTTGACAGCAGATACCTTGGCTGACCCGAACGTGCCGAACTATATAAAGGCTGGCTTCAAGACGGAGTTCGCGTTTCTGAAGTGGCTGGTTCCCAAGACGCCGAACGAGAACAATATCGAGGAATACCGCAAGTGGGATTATCCCAGCAGGGGAGCAGTGGTAGGCGCATACGTGGACGCAGTGCTCAAGGACGCCGGGCTTCCTATCCCGACAGAGGAGGATGAGGAGGATGAGGAGG
>JAFUGJ010000012.1 GCA_017469425.1 Bacteroidales bacterium | reverse complement strand
CATGTCCGGAGTTGGCATAAGCTTCGGGGCCGACCGCATATACGATGTCCTGAAAGGTCTCGACAAATTCCCTGCAGGACTGCGCAGCAGCACTACCGTCCTCTTTGCCAACATGGGCGGCACGGAAGTGCGCTATGTACTGCCGCTTGCAGGTACGCTTCGCGAAAGGGGCATATCGGTGGAAATCTATCCCGACTCTTCCAAGCTTAAAAAGCAGTTCGACTACGCCGACCGCAAAGCCATCCCCTTCATTTCAATAAACGGAGCGGATGAAGCCGCCGCCGGAACCGTGCAATTCAAAAATCTCGCCTCTGGAGAGCAGCGCAGTTTCAGCTCCGACGACATCGACGGCATTCTGGCATTTCTGACATAAAATTTGTATTTTCAAAATTTCTTGCTACCTTTGCAGTCCAATACCGCGGGGTAGAGCAGTCGGTAGCTCGTCGGGCTCATAACCCGGAGGTCGCAGGTTCGAGTCCTGCCTCCGCTACAACGCAAATAAATCCAGGCTTAAAAGCTTGGATTTTATTGTTTTATGTGGTTCGAGAATTAAATTTGGTCTAGTTCATCAAGGAGGGCAGGGCGCCTTGGATATTTGGCACGCAAATCTTCAATTGTTTCCTGTACAATATCTTTCCGCCCAAGTTTCTTAATATGCCTGAGATATGAGCAGATTTCCTGATAAACATTTCTGCCAACTCCTCTTTCAAGTTTTCGGTAAATACAGTCACGGTACAGGTCCACCAACCTGTCACGAAAATCGGCCTTCAGATACTTCTCATACTCTTTGATGTATCTTGCGTCGTGCTGTTCTGCTATGTATTCCATCAGTTTGTTCCACCACTTCTCCTTAATGCATAAATTTGCATACGAATCACTGTACCACGATGATTTCTTCAGCAACTTCTCCGCAAACTGCTCGATATGTTCTGGCCACTTCTTCTCCCCGACCGTTTTTCTCAAAAGAGAATAGTAGTCATAGACGATTTCATCTTCCTCGTGCCGATAGAAAGGATACCCATCAATCCACAATAACTCGGCATATTTGATAATGGACTCGGAATCATTTTGCAAAACAGCAATTCTTAATAGGAAGTTTTGCCAATAATGGACGATGCCCGGTTTGTCTTTTGCATCAAGTTCAATTCCCTCCAATGCCAATGTTTTTGCTTCTTCCAAGATCCCAGAATCAATGGCGTCTATGATGGCATCTTTTCTAAAATCATTGATTTCAAGGTGATTATTACGAAATACTCTGGTCTCGTCTGAAGAATAATACTTCTTCATCAGGAACAGAATCAAGGACATAGCATGTTCATGCAAGAAATGCTTGTGGTGCTCACCATCCTCGTCTATAGCCGGTGGACATAATATGTTGAGCAATTGTATGACACTATCGGCATCCTGGCGGCAAGTGGTCAATTCTGATGCAATCTCCATCATACCTAAATGCCAATCATACATGCCGAAAGTATTGTTTGTAAAAGCGTCAAAACAGAACTTCCGTAATTCAATTCTGGTCTGAGAATCAAGGTCCTCTGAGCATGCAATACTCATCAACAAATCAAAAGCCATGCGGATGGGATCCCCGATATCTCCATTACTGTCATCGGCATAATCCAAAGCCCGGCGCATGTGTGTCATGACCGGAATGGCTATATCCATGCATTGCCGATAGTTGCCGCAGTCAAACGCGGATTCGGCATCGGCAAGCATTTCATTAGCCGTTTCTACAAGCTCTCGGGCACTTCTCCAGTCAATATAGCCTTTATAACCGGCGAACTCAATGGCAGATAGAATTCTTTGTTCATACGGATTGCTCTTCTTTCCGCCATTTTTCTTTTTTGCCGATTTCTGTCTGGAAAGCGCTCTCAAATAATAAAGCGATGCGGCAACATGTTTGCAAACCGGCCCCATATCGTATGGACAATCGCATTCATAGTCCTTTACATCATTACCTTGAATGGACAACCTTACTTGATATGTGTCGGAGCCTTCAACTGTAAATACACAATCATCACCAGTACTTTGGGTAGGAGTTACTCTGCCTTCAAGATGGTATTCGCAGCCCCGCTCCAGAATCCTGTCGTTGATTTCTTCCTCAAACCTATCAAGATGAAGAGTTCTCATAAAGTTATGTCCTCCAAGAATTTAATTGCGGATGTTATGAATCTTCAATATTCTGCTTTAATTGACTCGCAGTGCAAATATACTCGACCAGATAGATTTCTGCAATAGAAGATATGCATCCACCTATCACAAAATAGCCAGGAGTATTCGCCCCCCCAGAAATCCAAGAGAACTCAAGGCATAAGCGGCGGAAAAATATAGGAGCTCCGCCATCCTGTGGCGGTTTGTTTTCGTCAGTGGATGCCAAGTTAGACACAGATGCCATTGAGGAAGAGGGCTTCCTCTAGGGATGGCTATAAGTTTCTTTTGCTTTCTGGCGAAGAGTAGTTAACTTTGTGTTCCTGATTTGTGACGATATGAGGGAGTACATGATATATTGCGATGAGTCGCTGTCGAAGGGTACATATTATTCGCACTTTTACGGTGGTGTGCTTGTTAAGAGCAAGGATTTCTACCGGGTGAATACGGCATTGGAGGAGATGAAGGTGCAACTGAACTTGTTCGGCGAAATCAAGTGGACAAAGGTGACGGCTCCCTATCTGGAGAAGTACAAGCAGATGATGGATGTTTTCTTCGGCTTTGTGAAGGAGAAGAAGCTGAAGATGCGTGTGATGTTTCAAGAGACTTCCCAGATTGTCCCTAATCACGGGGCGGCTTTACAATACCATCTTTTGTATTACCAGTTTATCAAGCACGCTTTTGGTTTGGCTTATCACAGGAACAATCCTTCGCGCCCAACCAAAATAAAGCTATTCTTTGATGAGATCCCTGATACACAATCCCAGAACGACGATTTTAAGGCTCACTTGAATTATCTGCAGGAGCTATCGCTCTTTCACAATGCCAAGATAGTTCTCAAGCCCTGGGATATCGCCGAGATTGACTCTCATAAGCATCCTATCCAGCAGTGCATGGACATCGTCTTGGGGGCAATGGCCTTCCATATGAATAGGATGCACCTTCCGGCTTCGGGAGGTGGTCCAGGCACTCCAGGCAAGAAGACGCAGGCCAAGGAAGAATTATTCCAGTATATCCTGTCGCTTATCAAGGATGCCAATGGAGTTGCGTCCTTTGACATATATGAGAACACCCAACCGGAGACAGGCCGTGGCCGCTGGAGAGTGCCGTACCGTCATTGGAAGTTCGTTCCGGCAGAGTTCCGGGAGAAGAAGGCATAAAAAAAGAAAAGCTCCACCAACACTACTAACCCCTCAAGTAGGAACTTAAGACTTCATGTTGCGCAGGTCTTTTCTTATTGGTGCAAAGATATGCACTATTTTCTGATTTCCCAAATGTTTTTCTGAATGCGGAGCGAAACTCAGTTAAGAGGAGTCGGTTATTCTACAGACAAATAGCCTCTCTGATTGAATCAGGATAATTCTACAAGAAAATCAAAGTAAAATTACACGAAGTTTACATGTTTTTTCAGCAGATATTGCTAGCCCATTTTTCGGAAACCATCTTGTAAGGCCTTCAGAGCTCGAAATAAGTTCGATAATTTAAATGGGTAGTCTACCCAACAGGCCAGCCATTGATGCTGGCTTTTCTGTTTAGTAGCGGAGGCTCTGCCTTTGGACACCCCCGTCACCCGCATGTATTTTTCCAAGCCCCTTGTGCACGCTTTGTATGAGTTCCGTACCCGACAACACACCACTTGCACATTTGCAGAAAAACCATACCTTTGTGTTGATTAGAGTGAGGACCTGTTTTCCGGATGCGGAAAAGAGTGGAAATATTATGAGAATTCCGTTTGAAGATATGAAAAGACTTACAGCAATTTTGGCGCTGGCGCTCGCGCTGATGGTTTCGTGCAGCCGTGGCGCAGACGATGAGCAGCTGATGCGGAAATGGATTGCCACCATTTCCTCCGATGAATTCGGGGGCCGCAAGCCCATGACTGAGTACGAAAAGATTACCACGGATTATCTTATTTCGCAACTCGACAGTCTTGGGATTGCGCCCGCATTTGACGGAAGCTACACGCAGGAAGTCCGCCTCATCTCAACAGTCAGCAGTTTCGACGGCGGCGGCATTTCGTTCACGGGCAAAAACGGCAGCGGAAGGCTATGTATTCCGGACGACTTTGTGGCATGGACCGCCCGGCCTGATGAAATGGCAGAGCTGAGGGCCGCCGAATTCGTATTCTGCGGTTTCGGAATAGATGCCCCGGAATTCGGGTGGAACGATTTTGAGGGCATCGACCTGAAAGGGAAAATAATCCTCGCGATGGTAAACGACCCCGGATTTTACGACGAAAACCTGTTCCAGGGGAGAAACATGACATATCACGGAAGATGGACCTGCAAGTTCGAACAGGCTGCGCGCATGGGAGCTGCCGGATGCCTCGTGATTCACAATACCGCTGCAGCGGGATACGGATGGAATGTCTGCGCAAATCACACCGGAAGCAACCTTGCCCTGTTCGATGAAGAAACCCGCAATTCAGACAAGCTCCCGATGAACGGATGGATACACGAAGATGGATGCCGCAAGCTTTTCGAA
Organism: Bacteroidales bacterium; assembly: GCA_017469425.1. Lineage (GTDB taxonomy): Bacteria > Bacteroidota > Bacteroidia > Bacteroidales > UBA932 > Cryptobacteroides. The sequence goes on along the minus strand of JAFUGJ010000012.1, from coordinate 11,482 downwards.
TGCGCGGGAATCGACTTCGACAAGGCGGTGGAAGCCGCGAAGAAGCCCGGTTTCAAGGCCGTTCCGATGGGGCTGAAGGTCGATGCGCTGATAAGGGTATCTTCCGAAATCAAAACTTCCTGCAATGTGGGAGGGATACTTCCCGGAAGGGAATTTCCCGATGAAGCAGTGGTCTTTTCTGGCCATTGGGATCATCTTGGAATCGGCACTCCCGACGAAAAGGGCGACAGCATTTACAACGGTGCCGCCGACAATGCTTCGGGAATGGCGGCCACGCTGCTCTGCGCAGCCCGGGCAAAACAGCTGCGGAAGGCCCCGAAGAGGTCGCTGCTGTTTCTTTTCTACACCTCGGAAGAAAGCGGACTTTTCGGCTCGGAACATTACTGCGCACATCCTGCCATAGCGATGGACAAAACCGTCGCATGCATCAATTTTGAAAGCATGGCGCCCGAAGCCCTCACCAAAGATGTGGTAGTGCTCGGAGGCAACACCCCGCTCGACGCTTATATACTCAAAGGTGCGGAGGCGCAGGGCCGCTATGTCGTTTTCAATCAGGATAATTCCGACGGATGGTTCTTCCGTTCCGACCACTTCAATTTTGTAAAGAAAGGCGTACCTGCCGTCGTGATAGAAACCGGCTCCGACCTGGACGACCCCGGGCATCCGAACAAATATCCGTTCCAGTCGTGGTACCACAAACCCAGCGACGAATACCATCCCGACTGGAACCTTTCCGGGAGCCTTGCGCACTGGAAACTGATGTTCGAAGTTGGGCTCGAAATGGCGAATATTTAACAAATTTCTCTTTATCCCGGTACTGTGCATGGCTCAATCCATGGTTACCATTTCCGCGTCCGCTCATACTAAACTTATGCACGGACATGGAATTATTTTCAGCCTTGAGAATGTCGAAACGCACGAAATCCGGCGCTTTTCGGCACAATAACTGTTTCCCCTGATAAAGCTCTGTATTATCGGGCTCATTCAAGGCCACACACAGCGGGAAATTATCCCGTCGTCAGATATTCTTTCAGCGCTTCTACATAGTTACTGAAGGCGTCCGTGCCGACAGGGGTAATCCTGCATGTGGTGCGGGGCATCTTGCCTTTGAAGCCTTTTTCAACAGTGATGTATCCGTCGGCGGTGAGTTTTTCAATCTGCACGCTGAGGTTGCCGGAGGTGGCACCCGTCTGCTTTTTTAAATATGTAAAATCGGCTTCTTCAACTCCGGCCAGTATGGACATTACCGCAAGCCGGAGTTCTGAATGAAGAAGCGGGTCGAGTTTTGGGAACATAGGCTACTTGTACTGGTGTCTCACAATCAGACCGGTGACGGCAAGCAGCGCTCCGCCCAATGTGAATATGAGCAGTTGCGCATCACTCTTTACCAACATGGCAAAGACGGCTCCGCCCACTCCCAGAATGAACCCGGCAATGATGACAGGCCAGTTCTTCAGGAGAACACCGGAGATAGATTCGGCGAGACCCATGATAATTACGATAATCATTGTTACATGCATCGGTATCGCGAAAACGGCAATGCAACTCAGGCACATGGCAAAGGCTCCGAATACGGTCCAGACATAACCGACCATCCGCCCAAGTTCACTTTTTGGTATCCCCTGGTCTTTCTTTCCAAGGACCAATGCAAGAGAATAGCCAATCACGGGCATGGCGAACCACAGGAAGTTCCATGCGGGATTGCCGCTGAGGTGCCAGCAAAGATAGATGGAGAGCGAGAGAAGGGTGAGGACAATGCCCCAGAGAATGAAATATTTTGCACTGCTCCTAAGTATGTCGCGGCGGCTGTTGTTAAGGCTCTCGGCAATAATAGACAGGCTTTCCTGGGCCGTCATTTCTTTGTTTTGTTCCATTGTATCAATCATTTAACTTATTTTTGCGGCTAAGTACAGCTGCGCAGTCCGCCTTAACCGCTTTGCAAATATAAACAAGTTTACATTATAAACCAAATTTTATCGTAAATAATCTTAAAACAAAGGAACTTTTCGTGCAGCAGCTAACAAATTCATTATCAGCATATTGCCGGAAAACAAATCGGTAAAATCAGCCGATTTGTTTCCCGGCAAATGATTATAAACCAATAGTTTAAGTGCTGCACAAAAAAAGTATGGAATTGCATAGGCAAGCCGTTCTCAACGGAGAATCAGCGCAGGTGCACTTTCTTCCGCCAGAGTTCCGCCATCTTGAAGTGGCCTGCCGGAGTGGGATGAATGCCGTCCCAAATCCAGTGGGAGATGCCCGGAGCCTTTTTCCCGAGCCTGAAAAACAGCGTGTCGAAGGGCACGACAATGGCATCGCACTCTTCCGCAAGTTCACGGATTATCGACGCGAGATGTGCCACGGCCTCTTCCCTCCTGGCATAATCGGCGCTATCCCCTACCTTCCCCACCTTGGCAACGAAAGGAGTGCACAGCACCAGTTTCACGGATGGATTCCGCTCGCGCACCCGCTCCAGCAAGGCTTTGTAGCGCGCTTTCCATCCTTCGAAATCGAAACTTCCCGTATCCGGAAGGGCGGCATGGATGTCGTTTGTGCCTATCAGCACGCTGAGAATGTCGGGATGAAGGTCCAGCACATCCTCCTGCCAGCGGGATTCAAGGTCGGACAGGGAGTGTCCGCTGAAGCCGCGGTTGAAAAACAAGAATTCCCGGCTGGGATACTTCGCCTCGTAATAGGATGCCACCGCGTTCACATATCCGTGGCCATAAATATGGTTCATGTCGGTCTGGCTGCGCTGCGCCGAGGTAGGTTTGTAGTTGTAAACCACGCCCCAGTTGCCGTCGGTAATGGAATCGCCTATGAAAACGACCCTGAGCCCCCGGGCGTACAGGCAAAGACTCATGGCAAGGAAAAGAAGGGAAATGACCGTTTTCTTCATGGGCCCAAAAGTAGCAATTTTATTTTTATTTGCGATTTCTAAAATTAGTAGTAACTTTGCAGTCCGTTTGAGGGCTTAGCTCAGTTGGTTTAGAGCGCTTGCTTGACAGGCAAGAGGTCACTGGTTCAAATCCAGTAGTCCTCACAAAACGATAAAAACAGAGTCCGGATTTCACCGTCCGGGCTCTTTTTTTAAAAAAAACCGCCCGTAGGGGGGGGTAAAAAGAGAACAATGGAACATTATTATTCGTACCTTTGCGGCGTGTGTGTTACCAGATAAAGTATGAAAAAGAACATTGCCGTAATACAGAATGTGCTGCTTTCATGTGTTGGGTCTCTTGCGGCGTTCCTTCTTGTAAGATGGGTATCCGCACCCACCTACGCTTTTACCAGGCACTTGTTAGTATACCTTTGCGGTGCTGCCGTATTCAGCGTTGCAGGCTATTTTCTGTCGGGGCTGAACAAAGTGATACGCACCCAGTCGTCAAGCTGGGGAGGAAGGCGCATGCTGGGCACACTCATCATAAAGGAAGCCGGGCAGCTGGTGCTGCTGCTTTCCGGACTTGCAGGCCACCTGGAGCCGGGGCTTGTCATACTTGCGGTGTTTTCCGACTTTATCTTCTCCGCCATAGCGCTCGTTTATCCCAAGATACTCACCGCACAGGTCCACAGGGAGGCAAAGGACATACGGAACCTGCCAACAACCGCAAGCGCCCTGATATGGGGCTGTACCCAGGACTCCGTCGACTACGCAAGGCAAGCTGAGAAAAGCGGCAGATACAATGTGGTCGGGCTCCTGTCGAACGACCCGGCATGGGAGGGAAAGGTCATTGACAACTATGTCGTCTATTATGCCCGCAAGGATGCCGACATCACATCTCTCCAGTGGAGACTCGGAGGCATCGACGCCATCCTCATTCCGAAAAAAGAAATCAGCATCACGGACGCCGGAGGCGACGGCGACATTCCGGAAGTCGTGATGAAAGACCACATGAACAAGCTGGAGCACTTTTTCAAGCGCAGCTTCGATGTAGCCCTGTCCGGACTTCTGATGCTGGTGTTCTCGCCGCTTTTTGTAATCTGCTGGCTCGCCGTGCTGATTGAAGACGGCAGGCCGGTCATATACCGCCAGGAACGCATCGGGCTCAAGGGCAGGCCCTTCGGCATAATGAAGTTCCGCACGATGCGCAACGACGCCGAGAAAGACGGCCCCGAACTCTATGCAGGCGACAACGACCCAAGGCTCACCCGGGTGGGAAAATTCCTCCGGGAGCATCACCTCGACGAAATACCCCAGCTCTGGAATGTATTCTGCGGCGAAATGTCATTCGTGGGATACCGTCCGGAGCGCCGATACTATATCAACCAGATTACCAAGGTAAACCCCCGCTACCGCTATCTCTACCAGATACGGCCCGGAGTCACGAGCTACGCCACCCTATACAACGGGTACACCGACTCCCTCGACAAGATGCTGGTGCGCCTGGACATGGACCTCTACTATCTGCGCAACCATTCCATTTTCTTTGATTTCCGCATCCTCGGGCTCACTTTCCTGAGCATCGTGGCAGGCAAGAAATTCTGACGGCATGACACAGGCAAGAAAAAACATGACTGACAACACCATATGCTGGTTCGCGGCGCGGATGCACTGCGGAGCGGAGTTGTCCGTGCGTGAACGCCTGTCGAAACTCGGCACCGAAAATTTCTTGCCCACTGAAGAAAGGACACGGACAAGGGGGCACAGCAAATACGAGCACCCCATAATTCCGGGAATGATATTTGTCCGCACAACGAAAAAAAGAGCATGTGAACTGCCGAACAACATGGGTATGCCTCTGCGCTACCTGATTGACCCTGCCACCCGCACGCTGCTGGTGGTGCCGGACAAGCAGATGGACGACTTCCGCCGCGTGCTCGACCTTTCCATAAGCGAAGGCGGGCTAATGGACGCCCCACTGCACCTTGGCGACAGGGTCAGGGTCGTGAAAGGGCCCTTGAACGGAGTGGAAGGCAACATTGTAGAATTCTGCGGCCACACATATGTCGTCGTAGGTTTGATGGGAAACTGGTTTGCAAGGGCGAAAGTGCCCCGCGCGTGGCTGGAACTTGCAAATGAATGCAAAAATTAGAAACATGGAAAACAAGATATACACCATTCCCTCCATATTGGAGGACCTCACTCTTGAGATGGAAGACAGGGTTCTTGCATCGAGTAATCCGGATGTCGATGAAAATATCGACCATGTAGATACCATGGGTCAGGAAGTCGGCGGACAAGTGGGTACGGACCAGTGGTCCACTGAATGGAAATAATTATGACTGCAATGAAAGCGAAATATATAGGTATGGCCGTCCTGCTTGCCGTGCTGTCTGCGTCCTGCCAGAAAGACCTTCTGAACGACAGGGCCGGAAAGCCGGTAGTGTTCAGCGCAAGTTCGGACCTTGACCCCGTTACCAAAACCGCCTATTCCGGCGAGGTCGTAGGAGGAAGGGAACGCATTGACTGGGTAAACGGCGACCCCGTCGAAATATTCATGTACACTGAAGGAATCAGCAATAGCAATGAGAGGGATATAACCTCAGCTACATATTCCGTCGTGAACATCCAGGCCCAGAACGAAAAAAGCGTGGGCAAGGTAGCCGCATCCGGCGATGCCCTGGTATGGAAAGAAGGCAGAAAGCACAGTTTTTACAGCTGCTACCCTGCATCTGCAGGCACGGGATTCAACAACAATGCAGGGGATAACAATAGGTATTTTTCATTCACGCTTCCTTCCTCCCAGTCCGGGGGCATGGAAAACGCATTCATGGCTGCTACCGCACAGCAGGCGAGCTACACGACCGAGGGCAAAGGCTCCGTCGTGCTCGAATACTACCCCATGGTGACCACCCTCTATGTTACCATCACGAACTCCAACAAGTCCATGGAGCCAATAAGCGTTTCCAAGCTTCGGCTCAAAAAAGACAATTGGCCGCCTATTGCGGGCACATACAAAGCCTACTTGTCCGGTAACAAATACATCCCAGACGGCGACAATGCATGGGATACCTCACAGACAATCACGGTATCCTCCTCCGCCACAATCAATTATGGCGAGAGCGAGACCTTCCTCGTTTTCCTTCTACCCAGGAACAACATCAATCCCGCAGAACTAAAGCTCACCCTCTTCACCGGCAAGGGGCCACAAACAATTTCGCTTAAAAACAGCGCCATATCCAATTTTGCATCCTGCAAGAAATATAATCTGAACCTGACTCTCGAAGAATCCGGCATCAACATAACCGACTTTACAGAAACCATGATTGAGCTCATCCGCTGCTGCCATCCCGAAGGAAACAAATGGGGTACCGTGGAAGACATTGCGAGAAAGCTAAAGGAAGACGAAGACATTCAAATCAAGGTGAAGGAATGGATAATGACAACCAAAACCCTGAGTTCCCAGCAAGGAGTGAGATATACCTACAACATAACGAGCGACGACCTTAAGCAGTTCCCGAATCTTACCACCATCGATTATCTCGACCTTGCGGACGGCATTACCGTCGATATTGACGGGATGGACAACCTCACGAGCATGAGCTTCAACCACGGACACAGCTTCACTGTCAAGAACTGCCTCAACCTCAATAGTTTCAATACAATCAACAACGAAAGCGTCGTCCTGTTCGAATTTGAGAACTGCGAAAAGCTCGAGGAATTCAATAACGACAATACAGGTCACAGGGCCGTGTACAGCTTCAAGGATATGCCCATACTGAAGAGAATCAATGCCCCCGACGCTGAGTCACTGATAGCTTCCGATTGCCCGGTCCTGGAGACAATCACGATGTCGAATGCCGGGAGTCTCAAAGACTTTAGCGTTGCCGACTGCGATGTATTCAAGAGATTTGAGATAGGCAATGCAAACGGCGACAATCTGAAAAGCATAAGGCTCGAAAACACTCCCAAGTTTGAAGGCGGCAGTGCAGGCAACAACCTTAACAATCTTGCCGTCACGCTCATCAACTGCTCCACCGACATTTCCTGGCAGGCCTGGATAAACATTCAAAACTCCCAGATAAGCAACATCACCGTAACGAGAGATGACGCAAGCAGCAATGTGGTGGTGAGCGCCAATGGCGGACAGAAATAGGACCAGCCTACGATTCGTATCTGAATTTGCTGTATAGCAGTGAAATAAATACTCCGAAGAATATCCACGAGATAAGTATCTGGAATATCAGCACCCACTGGAAGGCGGAAGCCTTCTGGCGGTCGAGAGCAGCATCGGGGCTCTGAGCCTCATTGAAGGTTGACGCCACGGAAAAGAAGTCGGTAGGTTCCTGCATCAGGGTGGTAAGGACGGTGTTTCGCAAAGTGAACCAGAACGACACCGGCTGATACCTCAGTTCTTCCCCATCCACCGGAACGGTACGGGCACATCGGTCGGACCCGGCATAAAGCCCGTAGTCGATGTGGGGCTGGTTGACATCGTACGACACGCCTGCATCGTGGAAGAATCCCAGCTGGTAAACCCCTGCAAAAAGGAAAGATATGCCAAGGAAGGTGCAGAAAAACATGCGTATGGAGCCGCCCGCACCCATCAGGCCGTAAACGGCATTCATAGGCCGCACGAGCAATATGGCAACAAGTGTCAGCACCCCGGCAAGCCCCGCAATCTTTGCAGCACCCCACAAGCCCGCAAAAGCGAGAAGGGCCGCACCGAGCAGCAGCGCAAAGAATATCCATATATAAGGAAAATCCCCGAGACGCCCCAGCCGTAGTCCTTCAAGCTGGCGTCCCATTGCACCCACGAACACATTTTCGGATTCAAAATGTTCGGTTTCCTTGCAGAACAGGCGGCAGTCGCTGAAAATCTGGCTGAGGACATTTTCGCTGCCGCTCCCTCCCTGTCCGTAATGGAAACGGGCCACATCCGCCTTGATTTTTTCCACACGGAAAGAGGTGTCGCGCATGAGCTGCCACTTGTTTCCGCCCACAATTTCCATGGCCATCGCATTTTCCGCCTTGGAACAGATGTGATATGCCTTCACCATCAGCCTGTGATGGAAACCGTTCATGTATTCTATTGCCTCCCCGGAAACAAGGGCGGCGAGGATGAAACGCCCCTTGGCCAGATACTCCTCGGCTCTCGCGAGCATGGAACTTGCCTGCTCGTAGAGGTCGAGGGGGGCACTGTGGTCGTGAGCATTGCGGGAGGTGTCTATCCTGTATGAAGGGTCGACCGGCCTGTATAGCGCAGCTTCGTAGGTGCGCTTCACTTCCGGAATGGTCTGGAAAGCATGATATATTCCACACACCGGGATACCGAGGCCGGGGAGGGTAAGTTTTTCCCCATTCTGCGATACCGACACCTGCGAGCCTCCGGAAGGAGAAGAAATCACCGACCCTCGGGGGGCTTCCGTAACAAAGTAAACGGGGAAATCGGCCTCCCTTCCGGCAAAAGCCTTCCAGTAACGGTTGTCCCGCCCTTCAAAACTGCTGCGGAAATCGTTCCACCCCCGCTTGTAGCAAGACGCGGCCCTGCCTTTCGACGCGGCGATGGAGGCCATGTCCGAATCGCCACAATACTTGAATCCGCGGATTTCATCGACAGGCTCTCCCCCTTCGTCTTCGAACTGAAGGTCGAACCCGCGCAGGACCACTCCCCTTCCCTTCAGGAAACCGGCAGGGCCAAGCCGTTCGAGTTCGTGGCGTGATGTTACCGGAAGAACCCTGTATCCGTTGGCATACAAGGCATAGCTGGCATGGATATTCTGCAGCACCTGCTGCTCCACGCAGATGCCCAGATTGCTGCGCCTCGAATCCTGGATGCGGCTGAAATTGCGGTTGCGGTCCACCCTGAGAGAAAGACATTTGCGGAATTTGACCGCATAGCGCAGATTGCCTGCATCGAAAGTATTGTCCCGTCCGCAGATTATCGACCTTATGAGCAGCTCGTCGTCTTCTTCACCATCTTCCCAGCGTATCTCAAAGAGAGGAACGCAGATGTCGCCAAGGACCGCAGCCCACTGCGAGGCAACCTCGTCGCGGTCTTCCCTGTTGCGTATGTCCCGTTCAAGGGAAGATGCCGGAAAGAGGTAACCCCTGAAATCGGAGGCGGAATCCTTGCGCCTGTCAAAAAGAAACTGCACCTCGGGATATGCCGATATGGCCTCGCAGACCACAGGAGCCTGATGCGCCGGGATTCCTGCCATGTCCACGATTACATGAAGCGACTGCCTGTCCGCCGCATATTCGTCCAGGAACCGGCTCAGGTCCGCCGCGTTGAAGCACTCGGGAGTGTCAATCAGGGAAAAACGCGCCCCGTGCACATAGGCAAGGCTGTTTTCCGTGCCAGCTCCAATCCAGGAACGGAACTTGAGCACACGGTTGGGGTCGAGTGAAAAATAATAGAGCTTAGGCGACGGATGTTTCATGTTTACAATTGTTTATGAGGGTTATGGCGGCATCTGCCCCGGGTTCTTCGTCGAGCAGCCCCGCTATCAGGGTTTCAAACATATCCTGACGCGCAACATGCTGGAATACATATATGTGCCTGTCTGCAAGAAGGCCCGCCAGGCTGCTTCCCACAGTTTCCACCGCCGACTCGGGATAGATGCCCTCGTCGCCGCTTCCCGGCTTGAGAAGGTCGCGGTCGTGCGCAATCAGATAAAAATCGCTTCCCGGCACGCCGGGCTCGTGTTCAACTACCTTGCGCACGAAGGCGGCCAGCAGCTCGTGCTTGTATTTTTGCTTGCGCCCGACCTCGGAAATGCACTCGACGGCATACAGACGGTGCTTTCCCACGGTACGGAAGTATATCTGCTCCCCGCCTTCAGAGGAGAGGGGCGTCCAACCGGCGAGGTCGTCCGGAGCGGGAATGAAAGCAGCTTTTGCGGAAATAAGAAGCACGGCCATGATTCAGCGGGTATTGTAAAATAACTGGCAAAGGAGATACTTGGAATTGCTGAAAGCGCTCTCAAGCGCCGACAGATTAAGGAACGGGAAGGAAGACAGAGGACCTGCAAGTTCCTTGGAGAAATTGCCCCTGCCGGAATGGATGCACACATGGATGTCGCCGTCCGGACCAGCAAAATGCCCCGTTATCTCTTCCATGATGCGGGCGGCTTTGCCTTCCACGCTTTCGCCCTTCCAGCGCCTCCCGCTCCATTCCGACTGGATGAGTTTTTCAATCAGTCCGAGATGTATGGAAAGAAAGTGCGTGCGGGGAGAGCCGTCGCGGAAGCTGTTTCCTTCGAGAACACCGGCAATGTTCCCTCCGTCAAAAGAAGAGAGCCTGGCGCTGAGCACACGGATGTTCTTGCATGACAGTTCTTCGCCGGTATTCTCACCCATCATGCGGTTGAACAGTCTTTCGTCGATAAGGGTGATGCGGGTGAGCGCGGATTCCTTTATCTTCAGGCCGAGGATGTAGTCGTTCCAGCTGCGGTAGCTGCCGCGCGGCGTAACTCCCGCCTCGAACTGGTCCCGGAGAGTGATGGTAAAGTTGTCGCCCGAGATGGAATCCACGCAGGCGTAGTTCCGGTATGCATCGAACCCTCCGACTTTGTTGCGCAGATGCCTTTCGAAATACACTATGCGCGACACATCCCTCGGAAGCCGCCTCGAATCTTTACGGTCGCCGAGCCACAGGCACACATTGTCGATGTTCCCCCCGGATTCAGCGGCAAAGCGGCGGTCGAGTATCCCCTTGAAACGGAAGGTATCCTCCGCAATGGCGGCATCGCCCCCTTCGATGCCCGATGAAGACACGAAGGATTCGAAGTCCTCCCTCCGGAAATCTTCTTCGTAATAAACCCTCGCCATGCGGGACGAAAGTCCGAGCGCCTCAGCCTCCCTGCGGGAGGAGCGCACCACCGCAATGTCGGAAGAGAAGTTGAGAAGATGCGACGCGAGTCCGCTTCCGTCCTTCACTCCGCCGAGGTCCAGGCTGCGCGAGAAATGGAATGCCGGGAGATTCAGAAGCAGCCCCAGGTTATCCCCAACCGAAATGAAGCTGAATCCGTATCGGCGTATCATGTCCAGCTTGCGGCTGCCGTCGGGTTCAGACTGAATGAGATTGATTATCTCGGAAAATCCCCTGCCTTCATAAGTTGAAGGGCGCATCCACACCGAAGAGAAAAGCATCTCCTTCAGGCCCTTGGAAGACCTGTCGACGGCGCCTTTCCAGTCAAGGATGCGCAGGGAGGCAAGGTGTTCTTCGAGTTTTGGCAGCACCTTCGAAGCATTGCCCTTGTTGTCATGGATAACGAAATCATACGACCCCTCCCGGGGGATGACCGCAATGGTTATGAGCAGTTTTCCATCCTTGAAATCATCCTGATCGTACTTTGCCGAATTACGGATGAAGTTTTCGAGTATGTTGAAGAACGCATGCTTGGACATGGTTCCCCCCGGGAGGGCGATGTTGAGCCCCGCCAGCACTCCGGCAGCCTCTTTTTCGTCGAGAAAACGCGTGCCGTCGTAGTATTTGAGTTCCATCTCCAGCGGCCTGAACTTGCCGTCCTCCGGAAGGGAATCTCCGGAAAGGATGCCGGGCCGCGTGAAATTTTCGGACATCACAAGATGCGAAAGCAG
>JAFUGJ010000078.1 GCA_017469425.1 Bacteroidales bacterium | reverse complement strand
GTTGGTGCCCATGGGTTCTCCGGAAGGTTTCACCACCTCGAAGTCGCCGAGCAGTTTCCACTCGCCCTGCCATGCGGCGGTGGTCCAGAAGGCATCCTCGGGCTCGTGAGAGAGCTTGTCCGTGCCCCATACTTCAAAGAGGCGGATGTTGTGCTGGGCGTACTCGTACTGGTTTTCGCCGCGGTTGAAAAGAACCATGCGGCTGAGCGTGGCATCGACGCCGAGGTCTATGGAAAAGTACTGCGGAGGAAGGAACCCGGCTGAGGCGTTGGTGTGCCATAGGTTGGTGAAGTTTCCGTCCCAGATGTTTTCTATGGGCCTGTAGTTGTTTGCGGTGGTGGTGTTGTTGTCACCGTTGAGGTGCGCGTTCACGAAAAGGCCCTTGTCGAGCATCTTTTCGAAAAGGGGAGTGAGCGAGACCTTGCAGGTGTCGGAGTAATTGCCGAACTTGTCGACCAGCCTCACTCCGAATTCCCTTTCACTCGCATCGTATCCGCGTATGGAGCGCAGAGGTTCGCGCGCCGAGGAGAACACGAGGTCGTACTCTTCCCATTCTCCGCTGTCGCCTCTGGCAAGGAGGAAGGCCCCTATGGTTGCTTCCGAAGGATTTTTCCAACTCACGGTAGCCCCGCCGAAGTCGGGAGTGAGGCTGATGGTGCGGAATACCGACCGTATGGGGGCCTCAAGCGGGATGAATGCCCCGGAAACGCCCGCAGAGCGGTTTTCGCTGTGGTCCACGAGATAAAGGGTGAAGTTCACGGGCTCTTCGTCCAGGAAGCCTTCGAGCGACACATGGTCGTTGTAAACGGATGCCCTTGTGGACTTTGTGTCGCCGTCCTTCGAATATTCGCAGAGGACATAGGAGATGTCGTCATCCTCCGGGATGGCATAGAAAATGTCGGCGCCTCCCGCCGTGGGCACTACGCGCACATCGCTTACCGGCGGGGGAGCCTCATGGTCCGTGCCCGGTTGTCCGACGAATTCGTTGGTGCAGGATGCCGCCAGTATCGATGCGGCTGCCAATATGGATATGTAAGTTCTGGATTTCATGTTGTCTTCGTTTATCACCATCCGGGGTTTTGCACAAGGTTCGGATTCTTGTCGAGGTCGCTGATGCGTATGGGCCAGAGGTAATCCTTGAGCTTGTACTTGCGGTTAGAATAATATGTGACGAGGTTGTAGTAGTCGTCCGCTTTCTGGGCCTTGTAGTCCCATCCGCGCACTTCCTGGTTGTTGTATTCCATTGCGTCGCGCCAGCGTCTGAGGTCGAAGAAGCGCTGTCCTTCAAATGCGAGCTCTATCATGCGCTCGCGCTTGATGATTTCCCTCATGCCTTCCTTGGTGGAAGGTTTGTCGGGATAGATGGAATGGTTGCGCCAGGATGCCACCACCCCGTCCAGACCGGCGCGGCTGCGCACTTTGTCGATATAGAAATAGACATCGGAGTCGGGGGCGTCCTTGCACTCGTTGAGGGTTTCAGCATAGAGCAGATAGAGGTCCGCGAGCCTTATGAGGGGAATGTTGTATTTGTACGGGGTGGGCGAAACGGTGGATGTGCTCGAACGGAAACTCACCAGTTTCTTGATGAAGTATCCCGTGGGCACATGTGCGTCCTTGTAGACATAGCCCTGCTGTTCGCCGGACCTTGCGCGAATCACCGGGAATTCGCTTTCGGAGAGGGTCGTGGTCTGCCAGATGCTCCTGTCGAAGGCGAGATGTGCGTAGAAGCGGGGTTCGCGGTGGTAGTTGAGGTTGGCGGTCACCTCCCCGCCCTTGATATAGTCGGCCTGCGAGATTTCCATGCATGGCGACGCGCCGTAACGGTCGGAGTATGCAAAGTCGGGGTCTTCGTCGATGGGCACGCCGTTGTCGGAATAGTACTGTTCCGCTATCTTGAGCGGGGCGCAGAGTTCGCAGGTCTCGGCATAGTTGCTGTGGAAGACGGGGCAGCAGTAGTTCTGCAGGGTGATTACGCTTCCCTTGGTGCAGGGCCAGATGCTCTCCATGTTGCCCCCCTCCGACACTTTTTCGGTAACGATTCCGCGGAGGGTGAAATTAAGCAGGGTATGGTCGGAGTAAGTTACGAATCCCGGCTTGAAGCTGTAAAGCGCATGTCCGTTTCCTTCGGCCTCGTAGATTGCGTCTTCAACGGCGTCGCGCGCACGCTCCCACTTGGAGGCGTCGTAGGTTGTCGCAACCAGGTGCTCGCCGTCCTTGTTTGTAAAGTTGGCGTAGTCGGGATTGCCGTTGAAAAGGGGGCTTGCCGCCCACACCAGCACCTTGGCCTTCACGGCCTTGCATATCGACTTTGTGATGCGTCCGGTTTCGTTCGCCGTGTCTTCGATGTAGTCGGGAAGGTCGGAGTAGCAGTCGTCGAGCAGGTTCACCACATAGTCCACGACTTCATCGACGGGCCTGCGGAACACCCTCACATCTTCGGTGGGCGCTTCCATGTCGAGGTTGGCGTCGATAATCGGCACGGGGCCGTAGAGCTCCATCATGAAGAAGTGGAAATATGCCTTGAGGAACTTGACTTCGGCAATCCATCGTATGCGCTCATCCGCCTTGAGGTCGGGCACATGGCCTATGTTTTCGAGGAAGATGTTGCAGTCGCGGATGCCTACCCAGGGGCTGATGCTTGCGCTCCAGTAGTTCTGAAGCGGGCTGGAAGCGCTCTGTTCGCCCCGGAAGAGCTTGGCTCCTATGCTGTTGTAGATGGTTTCGCGGTCCACATCCCAGAAGAACTCGTCGGAGCCGAGGTTCGCCACATAGTGGACATTGTGATGGTCGGGGAGTACATTGTAGCAACTGAAAAGGAACTTCTCGGCGTTGGTGCGCGTGGAGAAGGCGGTTTCTATGGATGCCACCCCGTCCGGCACTACATTGAGATAATCCTTGCACGATACAGCCGATAGCAGAATGGCTGCCGCAACAATGACCGGTATTATGTTAGCCTGATGTTTCATGTTTGCAAAGCTGTTAGAATTCTATGTTTACTCCGAGGTTCACGACCCTTTGGATGGGGTAGGTGAAGGCGTTGCCCGCCTGCTCCACATCCCATAGGTCGAATTTGCTGAAAGTAAAGAGGTTGCTTCCGGATATGTAGAATCGGACCTCCTTGAGACCGGCCTGTTTTATCGTCTTTTTGGGAAGCGAATACCCCATTTCCACGGTCTTGATGCGCAGGAAGGCGCCGTTTCGCATCCACCAGGTGCTCGCCTGGTTGTTGTTGGCTATCGACGACTCGCTCAGGCGGGGCCAGAAGGCGTGGATGTCGCGGTCGTCTTCGCTCCAATGGCTGTTTTCGATAACCGAGAGCAGCGCCCTGTTGCCACGGTCGCCTCCTACGAAGGGAGCGATGTTGGCGGGCTGGATGAAGAACGAAGAGCGGGCAGAACCCTGGAAGAAGGTGGAAAAGTCGAAGTTCTTCCAGCCGAAGGACACGCCGAATCCGTAAATGATTTCGGGGGTGAGGGGGAATCCTATGGGGGCCACATCGCGGCTGTCGATTACATAGTCGCCGTTGAGGTCCTTGTACTTGATGTCGCCCGCTCCGTACTCTCCGAAGTCCTGCCTCGGGGAGTTGGCCACATCGGCGTCGTCGATGAAGAGCCTTTCGGCAACATATCCATAGCCCTGGGATATTTTGTTGCCCACATGCGAGCGCCAGGGCTCCGATGCGTATTCGGGTTCCTCATACTTCTCGTACTTGCTGGTGGCGTAGGTGAAGTTGCCTCTCAGGAGCATCCAAAGGTCCTTGCGGAACTGCTTGTTCCAGTCGACGGAAATATCGATTCCGTGCCCGCTCGCTTCGCCGATGTTGGCGCTCGGCGTGGCCTGGAGGCCCATCGTGGACGGAATGTCGGAACGGCTCTGGAGGATGTTGCTGCGGTACTCGTTGTAGAAGTCGGCCTGGATTTCCAGTTCCTTGAACAGCCCGAGTTCGACGCCGATATTGGTCTTGCGGCTGATTTCCCAGGTGATGTAGGGGTCTTCGTATCGGGAAATGGAAATGCCGTTGCGGGTGTATCCCCAGTTGTCTCCGAAGGTGGCTCCGCGTCCGCCGCTGTTCATGTTGACATTGGACATGTAGAAGAAACGGTCGGTGGACGAGCCTATTTCGTCGTTGCCTACAAGGCCGTAGGTCGCCTTGAGCTTGAGTTTTGAAAGCCATCTGGAAGTGCCTTTCATCCAGGGTTCGTTGGTAACCACCCATCCGAGTCCGGCGGAAGGGAAGAATCCCCAGCGCTCATTGCGGGCAAAGCGTTCCGAGCCGTTGTAGCCGAAGTTCCCTTCCAGGAAATAGCGGTTGTCGTAGGCATAGGTGAAGCGCCCTGCCAGGCCGAGGTTGCGGTGGGGGAGCGAAAGCAGTAGCTCGTCGTAGGAATTGTTCTTTTCCTCGCGGAGGGTATAGACGAGAAGCCCGGACACGGCATGCCTGGAAGCGAAGGTGCGGTTGTACTGCAGGGCCGCTTCCATGTACATGGTGTTGGTTATCTGCCTGCTCTGTGGGGAGTAACTGAGGTAGTCGTTGGCGGTTGCCTCGTTGAGGGCGGTGAGGGTGTAGGTGTCTCCCTGCCCGGCCACTTTAGGGCTGAGGGAGTAGTAGAACGGGGAATATCCGCGCCACACTTCCATGTAGGAGTAACGCTTGATGTTGAACATTGCCCTTGCGGACAGCCCCTCGGTGATGAAGCCCAGGTCCTGCTTCACCTCGAACTGGCTCAGCATGGTGGACCTGTCGTACTGCTTGTAGCCACGGAGCATTTCGGCATAGGGGTTGATGTAGCTGCCGGTTCCCGTGTTGCCGTAGAGGATGTGATCCACATACTTGTTGGCCTCGTCCGGCTCGTAGTAAGGCTGGAAGAGCACGGGATTGGCCTGAAGGGCCTTGCTGTATGTGGTGGCTCCGCCGTCGATGGGTCCGGTGTAGTCGTCGAACAACCCCTGCAGGCGTACTATTATTTCCGTGGTCTTGGTGGCATTGACATTCACATTCGCCCTCAGTCCGTACTTCTTGAGGTCGATGTTGTTGTTGAAGCTCTGCCTGCGGTCAACCTTGAGAATGCCGCTGTCGTCGGCGAAGTTGGCTGCTATGTAGTACCGTGCCACCTTGCCGCCGCCGCTGATGTTGAGGTTGTAGCGCTGGTTGAACGCGAAGTCCTTGAAGAGCATGTCCCTCCAGTCGATGGCGGGATAGTACAGGGGGTCTATTCCCCTTTCGGTATAATTGATTTTCTTTTCGTCGTAGGGGAGGCGCGACTGGGGATTTCGGGTGCGCACCGCCTCATTGTGCAGGCGCATGAACGACACGGGGTCGGCAATCTGCACTTCGGAGGCATTGCCGGAAAGGGAACCCTCGGCACGCAGCTGCACCTTCACCTGCCCCTCGCGTCCTTCCTTAGTGGTGACGAGGATGACTCCGTTTGCGCCCCTGGCTCCGTAAAGGGCCGTGGCGTTGGCGTCTTTCATTATCGAGAAACTCGCGATGTCGTCGGTGGTGAGGCGCGAGAGGTCGGTAGTGGTCATCTCCACCCCGTCGATGAGGATGAGGGGGTTGGATTTGCCGGTTCCGAAAGTGGTGACTCCGCGGATGAAGAAGTCGGCGGTGTCCTCACCGGGCTCTCCCGTGCGCTGATAGGAAATCATACCTGCAATCTTGCCCGCAAAGGCCGTGGTGAGGTCGGATGAAGGAGCCTTGAGTTCGCCCGGTTTCACGGTGGCGATGGATGCGATGACGCTTTCCTTGCGCTGTTTTCCGAAGGCGACGACGGTTACTTCGTCAAGTTCGTTTCCCTTTTCCTGCAGCACTACATTGATAACGGAGTTGTCGCCGACCGTCACTGTCTGGCTCTCCATGCCTATGAAAGCAACGGTGATGCGGTCGCCCGTGCGCACATCGATGCTGTACGCTCCGTCGAGGTCTGCGGTGACGCCGCGGGTGCTGCCTTCCACTATTACGGTGGCGCCGGGAAGAGGAAGGCCGGATGCATCCTTGATGAATCCGGACACGGTTTTCCTGGCCTGCGGTGAGGCGGACGCCACGGCCCCGCCGAACAGCAGGCAGCTCAGAAGCAGTCCGAGAGTGATTCGTCTGAACAATTTCATTTTTGTCATAGATTCTTGTGGTCGCTTTCAGGCACTGACTGCCCGAGGTAATTGAAGAAGGTATAGGGGTCAAGCACCTCTATGTCGAGGCCGGGCCGCTGCTGCCGGAGCAGTTTGACGGCTTCGAGCACTTTCGAAGGGCCTACCCATATTATCCTGAATATGTAGAAACCCGGTACGGATGTTTCGGTGCGGTTGGCTATTACCTCCGACATGGCGGCGGCACAGCCTCCCGGGTCGCCGCCCAGGTTGCATGTTTCGTTGTAAAGTTTGGTTACCGGCATGCCGTTGGTAACATGGTTCCTGCGGTACTGCCCGTCTGCGAGTATGGTGGCGTATCCGTCGGGAGAGAATTGCGAAAATGCCTTTTCAACGGCGTCGGTAGCATATTTCTTGTCGAGTACCATTGGAGATAACGACATATCCCACTGACTGTAGAATTTTTTGTTGTGTTCCACGAACAGCGGAAGCTGGTCCTCGGGGATGAGGGTGGGATTGGTGTAGCCCGCACAGGAGGCGTCCGCTCCGAACCAGTCGGCGTCGGTGCGTGTGCGGTAGAGGTATTCCATGATGTCGGGATAGGTTTCGCCGAGGTTGGGATTGATGCCCCACAGCACGGGGAGATTTCCCCTTTCGGGGTCGTCCCAGATGTGCTTGCCCACCATGTATTCGTAAAGCGGGGTGGCTGAGTCGAAATCCGCCATCAGGAATGCGATGTAAGTTTTTCCGTTCTTCGGAGTACCGCTGATTACGGGCCTCCCCTGGGTCTGGGGGCCTACGGGAGCCTTGGAATGAACGGACATGTTGTAGCAGTTTCCTGCCACGGTGTTCTGGTAGCAGTTGTAGGGGCTTATCAGCGCCACATTCTCCCATTCGGTAGCCACATCGCCGTGGATGCTCGTGTAACCCGGCTGGTTGCTGTATTTGCGGAATGAGAAGAATCCTGCCACCTCCGTCATGCAGGAGCCTGCGCTCTGTTCGAGCTGGGCCTTGAGGATGAGCGTGTAGGTTTCCTTGTCGAGGCCCTTGCGCTGCTTCTTGTCATCCTGCGGCGCTTCGTCGCCCCAGGGTGAAAGGTCGTAGACGAAGGCCCTGTTGCAGACGGCCCAGTCGCGTGTCACCACATACGACAGGTCTCCCGCCTTGCGGGTGAAGTAACTGTCCTCGTAGAGGCACATTAGATGCGTACTGCAAAGTCCTTTTGAGAGATATTCGTCCACTGCCCATCGGTAGGCGTCGTTCTTTGCGCTTCCGCTTTCCTTGCCGGTGAACATGCCGCGGAAGTCCCTCACGACGGGGATTCCGTATTTGCGGCGGTACTGCGCGGCCATGCTCGGGCTGAAGACTATGAGGTCCTCCACACCTGCGGCCACCGTAGCCACATTCACCGATGCCGGAACGGCTGTATCCCATATCGCGCAGCCCTTGACTGCGTTGAGTCCGAGCAGTATGAGGGCGTCAAAGTCGGGCACTTCCACCTGCCTGTACGACGAAAGCCATCCGTCCGAGCCGAACAGGTCCAGCCAGTGGCGGGTCATGGTTTCGTCGGGATGGGAATGAATGTAAAGATGCACCCCGCTGCGGTTGAGCAGCCCCTGTATGCAGGCTGCCGCCAGGGCCTCGTCGTATGCGTCTATCGTTCCTGCGGGCCTTTGCAGGGTATAGACATAGAGCACGCCGTTTTCGAGCGGGGTGGGAGCCGGCATCACGAGCCCTTCGTTGGGGTCGGGCTCTTCGTATGTGTCGGTTCCCGGCGTGTCAGGCTCCTTGGAACTGCAGCCAGCAAGGCACAGGAATACGCATGCGGCAATGCAGAACAGGTTTCTCATGTGGAAGTTATTCTTCATACAGAATGAAATTGTCAATTTTGAGTACCGCCGCAGCATTGCTTGCGGTGCTGTAAATCCTTATCCTGCAAAGGCGGGAGAGGTCGGGGGTGCCGTCGGTGCCTGCATCCTTCAGCGGCAGTACGATGTGGTTCCAGCCGTCCTTGAGCCCGAGCGAATTCCGGAACATCCAGTGGAATTCATCTTCGTCCAGGGTGGGGGAACTGGAAAGTTCTATCTGTGCGTCGCCTTCGTCGAGACGCAGTGCTTCGGCCCGGGAGATGTAAAGGTCGAAGGAAAATACGGCCTTTGATGCATCGAATTCAGATGCGTTCACGGGCGTTCCGAAAGTCTTCTTGAAGAATGTGACTGCGGAGCCTGCGAAATCCCTGCTTACGCAGTAAAAGCCTTCCCGGGGGGAAGTTCCGTCAAGGACCGGACTGCCTGCGTCGCTCTGCCAGGTTCCTCCGTTCTCGCCAAGGCTTTCGCAGCGGTCGATGAACACGAAATGGGTGTCCGACGGCCCGACATAGACGGCGCAGTTGGCGGATATTTCACCGCTGCTTGCCACCGCCATGGCGACGCCGTTGCCCTTGGCCGTCACGATGCCGTCGGCTGATACGGAAAGGACCTGCTCGTCGGTGGAGGACCAGCTGAACTCAAGTCCTGCCGGAATGCTTTCGGTGGTGAGCCGGAGCTGCTGCCCGGCTTCGAGCCTTGCAAATGAAGGAGTCACCGTAGCGAGCGGGACGAGAACCTCGCACGAGGCTCTCGCCCTTCCGCTCGTCGCGGTAATTGTTGCCATGCCGTAAGTGTTCGCGGTGAGCCTTCCGCCGGACACGGATACAGCATCCCAGTCGGAAGAATTCCACACCACTTCGGCGCCGTCGGACACATCGGCCCGCAGGTAGCGGCTTTCGCCCGCCTTCATGGTGATGCTTTGTTCGGAAAGGGTGACTGTGCGCAGGTCGCCTCCGCCCTCTTCCCCTGCACCGGAGCAGGAGAAGAGAAGCGCGGCAAAAGCACCGCAGACTACTGAGTGGCAAATGGCTTTCATGTTTCGATATTAAGGTTCGCGCAGGCGGACATTGTCAATCTTGAGCTGGATGTTCTTCTCCATGGTAGCGATGCCCACATGGTAGAAGCGGATGTAGTTGATGGCTGCCATGTTGATGTTGCCGCCAACCTTTGCCGCCTCGGAGAGTTTCAGGTCGACATGGTTCCATTCCTTGGCCTTGGTGATGTGCTGGCCGAAGGTCTTGACCTTCCAGCTGAGTTCGTTGGTATCGGGGCCGCCGCCGCTGGTGATTTCGAATTCGCCGTCACCGTCGGTCCATTTGAGGTCCTCGAGGGTCTCGCACCAGAAATCAAACGAAAGCACGCCGGTTTCGATGCTCACTTCGGATGCGTTCACGGGAACGGGGAGGCTGTATCCGTTGAGCCAGCCCTGGCCGTTCATCCACCACAGGCAAGCTTCGCCCTCGGTCTTGTCGCCGGAGTCCGTTCCTGCCATGCCGCCCCATCCGGTATTGTCGCAGTTGACCAGCATTATGCTGATTTCCTTGCCTTCGATGATGCGGAGGTTGTCAATCTTCACTACGGTGTTTCCGAGACCGCCGATATGGTACCAGCGGATGCGCTTGATGTCGGACATGTTGATGTCGCCGCCGGTCTTTCCTGCTGCGGAGAACTTGAGTTCGAGATGGTTCCATCCGTTCTTGAGCTCCCATGCGGTGTCTTTCCAGTTGACTTCCTGCTCGTCGGGGTTCTCACTGCTGCTGAGCTCGAACTGGTTGTCGCCTTCCTTGTTGAGTTTGGTTACATCCTCGACATAGAGGTCGAAACTGAGGACAGCCTTGTTTGCGGGGATTGCGGATGCGTTGATGGGGGTCTTGAATGACTTGCTGAGCACGAACAGGTTCTCGTAAGGAGGAGTGAGCACGAGCGAGCCGAGACCCTGGGTCTTGTCGGTCTTGTCGATGGAAAGGCTTGCTCCGCTGCTCCACTGTCCGTTGCTGGTTTCGCTGGGGCCGACTTCGTAGAACATGTCGATGCGGATGCCCTCTCCCGCCGCTTCCACGAGGACGGTGAAGCTTGCGGTCTTGTCGCCTG
>JAFUGJ010000077.1 GCA_017469425.1 Bacteroidales bacterium | reverse complement strand
GTGGACTATCTCGAGCCGGAAAAGACGGGCCAGCCCAGGAGCAATGTGCTGCAGTTCTTCAGCGAAGCGGGCGATGTGGTTTCGGTGCGTCCTTCGGGCACGGAGCCCAAGATAAAATTCTATTTCGGGGCAAAGGGGGAGGACGCCGATGCCAAGATAGAGGCTCTTACAAAGCAGTTCGTGAAGTAAAGTCCCTGCACCATTCCCGCAGGGGGCAGTCGCTGCACTTCGGTTTCTGCGAGGTGCAGATGTAGCGTCCGTGCAGCAGCAGCCAGTGATGCGCTATGGGGCGTATGTCGAGGGGGATGTGGCGTTCAAGGTCGAGCTCCACTGCACGCGGCGTCGTGCCGCGGCTCAGTCCAAGGCGGCGTGAAACCCTGAAAACATGGGTGTCCACGGCTACCACGGGTTCGTTGTAAAGAATCGATGCTACCACATTGGCGGTCTTGCGCCCTGCTCCCGGCAGTTTCATGAGCGAATCGACATCCGAGGGGATTTTCCCCCCGAAATCATCCATTACCTTTCGGGCCATCGCCGAGAGGTTTTTCGCCTTGTTGTTGGGGTAGGAAACGGATTTGATGTAAGGGTAGATGTCTTCGGCAGCGGCCTGTGAAAGGGCTTCTACGGTTGGATAGGCGGCAAAAAGGGCGGGGGTTACCATGTTTACCCGCCTGTCGGTGCATTGGGCCGAAAGGATTACCGAAACGAGCAGTTCGTAGTCGCTGCCGAACTGCAGTTCGGATTCGGCGAGCTTGACATTGTTCCGGAAATAGTCCAGGACCGCGTCGTATCTTTGCTGCAGCCTCATTGCTCGGTGCATTTTTCGTCGGCGCAGACGAAAACCCTTCCGGGGTAGCGCTCCACGATGGTCTTGTCGTGGGTCACCATCACTATCGTGGTTCCGTTCTCCTTGTTGAGTTTTTGCAGGAGGTTCAGTATGCCTTCCGCAGTTTCGGCATCCAGGTTGCCCGTGGGTTCATCGGCAAGAATCACTTCCGGTTCGTTCAGCAGGGCCCTTGCAATGGCGATTCGCTGCTGTTCTCCGCCGGAAAGCTGATGGGGCAGCTTATGCGCCTTCGTGGCCATTCCCACCGCTTCCAGCACCTCGTCGATGCGGGCGTCCATCCTGCGGCGCTCTTTCCATCCCGTGGCCTTCAGCACGAATTCGAGATTCTCCCACACGCTGCGGTCCATCAGAAGCCGGAAATCCTGAAAAACCACACCCAGGCTGCGTCGCAGTTTGGGAATGTCCCTGGCGCGGATGCCCCTGAGATTGAATCCGCAGGCCGAAGCCTCGCCGCTGCGCACCGGGTTTTCCGCCGTGATGGAACGGATGATGGAGGTTTTTCCGCTGCCGACCTTGCCCACGATGTAAACCAGTTCGCCTTTTGCGATTTGCATGTCGAGCCCATGGACTACGATGTTTTCGCCCGCTTCGATGTCGGCACCTGCGAAGGAGATGAGATTTTCCATAAAAATTAGCTTCTAATGGGTGCAAATATACAGTTATTTGAGTAAAAATGATTATATTTGAAGATTAGAAAATAATTATTCCATGAGACTGAAGCGTTTGCTGACCTTTGCGTCGGTTACAGTTTTGATTTTGAGTTCATTGCGCGCGGGCGCGCAGGAGCGCGAGAGCGTTTACCGGAGTGCCCTGGACCTTTACGAGAACGGTTCATACTCCACGGCGCGCACAATGTTCGCATCGTTGGGCGACCCTCTGTCTGAGGCTTACGCCCTGCTGTGCGCCATCAAGAACGGCGATGCCGACTATCCGAGGCTGTATGCCGAATACAATGAAAA
This sequence comes from Bacteroidales bacterium, assembly GCA_017469425.1. Classification (GTDB taxonomy): domain Bacteria; phylum Bacteroidota; class Bacteroidia; order Bacteroidales; family UBA932; genus Cryptobacteroides. Next base: position 3,726 of record JAFUGJ010000077.1, on the reverse strand, counting down.
ATATCCCGAGCCGGTGCTCGGCGACCTCATCCGCTATGCCTATGCCACGGACCTTTTCGACAAAGGCAACTATGATGGAGCCTCGCAGATGCTCTCCCAGGTGTCCGAGACCCGCATAGGGGAGGAGAACAGGCTGAACTATCGCTTCCGCAGAGGCTACTGCGCCTTTGCCTGCGGGCGCTACGATGAAGCCATTCCCTGGCTGGTTCAGGTTGAGGCGGCTCCCAAGAGCAGCCTTACCGCACCATCCCGCTATCAGCTCGGCTACATAGCCTACAGCCGCAAGAATTTCTCCACCGCGGAGAAATGGTTCCGTCTTACCGAGCAGGACGAACGCTTCAAGTCCATTTCCGAATACTACATCCTCGAGTGCCGTTTCATGTCCGGGGATTACGATTACATCACTACCTACGGCCCCGGTCTGCTTGCACTCGCACCCGAGGAGCGCAAGCCCCGCCTCGCACGCATCCTCTCGGAGTCGTATCTTGTGAGCGGCGACAAGAAAAAAGCTCTCGAATTCTTCGAGATGGAGCAGATTCCCGAGAACCCCAACAGGGCAGACCTATTCCATGCCGGCTCCGTGAAATATGCGGTACAGGACTACAGGGGCGCCATCGAGAACTTCTCCCGCATGGAGGACCGCGTCGATTCTCTCGGCCAGGTGGCGAATTACGAACTCGGCTATTCCTACATCCGCACCAGCAACAAGGTGGCGGCTGCGGAGGCTTTCCGCGATGCTGCGCTGTTGAAATTCAACCCCGAGATACGGGAGGATGCATGGTTCAACCACGCAAAGCTCGCATTCGACCTCAATTCCGATGTTTCCGTATTCGGCAGCTACCTGCAGCAGTATCCGGGAACCGCCCGCAAGGAGCAGATTTACAACTACCTCGCCATCGCCGCACTCAATTCGCACGACTATGCCGCCGCAATCGAGGCATATGAGAATATCGACGAACTCAATGCCGAGCAGCAGGGCAACTACATGAAAGCCAACTACCTCCGTGCCGCCCAGCTGGTAGAAGGAGGCTCGTTTACCGATGCGGTGCCTTATTTCAAGGCATCGGCCTTCTACCTTCCCAAGCAGGACCCGCTCTGGCAGCTCTCCCGCTACTGGCTTGCCGAATCCTATTTCAACAGCGGCGACTACGCTTCTGCCGCTCCCGTTTACGAAGACCTTTACAACATCTCGGCCCTTAACGGACGCAAGGAAAGCGCAGCCCTGCCGTACAATGTCGGCTACGCGTATTTCAATCAGGAAAAGTACGAGAATGCCGCCCGGTGGTTCGACATCTACAAGGAAGGCGCTGACGACACTTTCCGCAAGGACGCGCTCACCCGCCGTGCCGACTGCGATTTCGCAAGGCATAACTACAAAGAAGCCATCAGCTCGTATGAGAAGGTGATGGGGTATTATTCCGATGTCAACGACATCTACCCCTACTACCAGCAGGCCCTTGCCTACGGGCTTTCCGGCAAGAAGAAGGAAAAGGTGAGCGTGCTCTCCAAGGTGCTGAACGCTTCGTCGGATTCGCCGTATTATTCCGAGGCCATGTACGAGCTGGGCCGTGCCTATATGGACATTGATGACAATACCCAGGCCGTGAACACCTTCTCCGCCCTGCAGACCACCACTTCCGACCATACCTATTCCGCACGCGCCCTCATTGGGCAGGGAATGGCGTTCCGCAACATGAAGAACTACGAAAAGGCCTTGCAGAGTTACAAGAGCGTGGTGGACATGATGCCGGACAGTGAATATGCCGAAGAGGCGCTGATGGCCATCAACTCCATTTACCAGACCACCAACCACCCGGAGAAGTTCCTCGAGTATGTCCAGTCCAACAATCTTACCGTTGGCAAGAGCGCTGCGGAGAAGGAATATATCTATTTCAACACGGCAGAGCAGATTTACCTGAACGGCAGCTACGAGAGGGCCGTGGGTTCCCTTCAGAAGTATCTGAACGATTATCCCAAGGGGGAGAAGAGGGGCGACGCCTGGTTCTACCTTGCCGACTCCTACCGCAACCTTTCCGACAAGGAAAAAGCCTGCACCGCTTTCAAGCAGGCCGCCCTGGAACTCAAGGAAGGGTCGTTCGCCGAAACTGCGGCATACAATTACGCAAAGCTTTCCTACGAACTGCAGCGTTACAACGACGCTTATGAAGGCTACTCCATGCTTCTCGACATTGCCAAGATGGAGGAGAACAAGGGTGCCGCAAGGCTCGGGAAGATGCGCTCGGCATATCTCGCCCATAATTACGAGGATGCCATCGCCGCTTCAAGAGACCTGGTGATGGCCGGACCTTCCGTGGCCGAAGGGCGCGAAGCTTCCTTTACCGAAGCCCGCTCGCTGCTTGCGACCAGCCACCGCGAAGAGGCGTACGCCATCTTCAAGCTCCTGTCAAAGCAGGCTTCCACCCCTGAAGGCGCCGAGTCGTACTACATGCTGGTGCGCGACTATTGCGACAGCGGCGAATTCGCCAAGCTCGAACAGGCCGTGTATGAATTCGCAGGCAAGTGCGGCGACCAGACCTATTGGCTTGCAAAGTGCTACATAGTGCTGGGCGACGGCTTCCGCGAGCAGGGCAATGACGCCCAGGCCAGGGCTACATGGGAGAGTATACGCGACGGCTACACGCCTTCTTCCGACAAAGACGACATCCTCGAAACCGTTAACCAGAGAATTGCAGCATTATGAGATACAGGATTATTGCTTTGATGATTGCCGGGGCGCTTGCCGCGTTTTCCGCCTCTGCCCAGAACCTGAATCCCCAGGTTCAGGTGACCAACGACTACAAAGCCCGTATGGGCTTGCAGGGCAAGCAGGGCGTGGAACTCGAAATCCCTGATTCACTGCGAAACTTCCGCAGCTCGGTCGATTATAATGTCCTTGCCACTCCTTACAAGGGCGCCTATGAATTCTCTCCCTACGAGATAGCGGTCGCACCCCAGAAGTCTGCCTCCGGTTTCAGCCAGTTCTTCCTGCGTGCCGGGCTGGGTTACAGCCTCCGTCCGGTAGTGACGGCGGTCTATACTCCGCTCCACACTGAGAGGCACTCCCTTTCGGTTTATCAGGACCTCGAAGGATATGTCGGCAACTACCGCACAATGGACGGCCAGGGCGGATTCCGGGGATATGACTTCCTTGAAAACGCCGGAATCGACGGCCGCCTGCACACCAACGATTTTTCTTTCACCTACGGGCTTGACTACAAAGGGATTTTCACCGACGACCGCAATTCTTCCAACGCATTCAATGACATAACCCTGCGGGGCGGAATCCGTTCCGATGTGGATGCCAGGATAGTCTTTGCCGCCGACCTCGCGCTGAACGAGGCTTTCGACCCTAAGCTCAACCAGACCGGCATACGCGCAAAAGGTTACTTCAAACCTGTCTGGAGCCTGCCTTTCGACATCCGTGTCGATGCAAGCCTGGACGCCGCCTTCTACAGCGATGTCTATGACCCCACCTTCGTGGCGCTGATTTCGCCCAAGGCACTGTTTGAATGGGATTTCGTGAAGCTCGAAGCGGGAGTGGCCCTAAGCCCCGCAAGCGACATACAGTGGCTCTTTCCCGACGCAAGGCTGACCGCCGATTTCGCCGACCAGTCGCTGCAGCTCTACGCCTTTGTGAAGGGCGGACAGTTCGCAAATACATTCGCCGACCTCAAACTCGCCGACCATTGGTTCAATACCGCTTATACCGACAAACTGGGAGCGAGC
>JAFUGJ010000076.1 GCA_017469425.1 Bacteroidales bacterium | reverse complement strand
TAAGGTTACCGACAAGTCCGGCGAACCTTTGGTCGGAGCCGGTGTTGTTGTCAAAGGCACCGCAACCGGAGCCGTCACAGACCTCGATGGTGTTTATCAGCTCCCCAGAGTTGCTTCCAACGCCACGCTGGTCTTTTCCTCGATCGGATACGCCACTCAGGAAGTAGGTGTCGCCGGCAGGAGTACAGTCAATGTTGTTTTGGATGACGATGCCCTCTTCCTTGACGATGTGGTCGTCGTGGGTTACGGCACCGCCCGCAAGCGCGATGTGTCCGGAGCAATTGCAAGCGTGAACTTCAGCAACAACAATGACATTGTCAGCCTTCCTAACCCGAACGCCCTCGCAGCTCTTTCGAGCAAGGTTGCAGGTCTGAGCTATGCTCCTACCAGCAGTGCAGGCGGCGACAACACCAACACCATGACCGTCCGCGGTATGAATGTGATTCCCCAGGGCGGCAGCAAGTCGGCATCCGCACAGAGCCTCAACAAGCCCCTGTTGATTGTCGATGGTGTCATTTTCGCGGGTTCTATCAACGAAATCAACACCAATGACATCCAGAGCATCGATGTGCTGAAGGATGCATCCTCGGCAGCCATCTACGGTTCCCGTGCTGCAAACGGTGTCATCGTTATCACCACCAAGGCAGGCCAGTCCGACAAACCTGTAGTGAGCTTCGACGCTTCCGTAACGCTGTCCGACTGGACCCGCAGACCTCAGTACATCAAGGATGAGACCACTTTCTTCCGCAACCGTTTCTACGCAAAGGCTGCGAATGACGCTTCTATCCTGAATCTTGACTACAACACCTACGACAGGAACCAGCTCTTCGTGAACGCAGTCGAGCAGTCTGCCTACAATGCCGGGGAATATGTCGACTGGATCGACGAAATTTCCCGTACCGGCGTAGGCCAGAAGTATAATCTCTCCATTTCCGGACGCACTGCCAAGTCCAGCTACTATGTTTCCGGCAACTACACCCGTCAGCAGGGTATCCGCGTCGGCGACGACTACTCGAAGTTCAACGCTCTTGCCAAACTTGACTTCACAATCAATGATTGGCTCAAGGCCGGAGTAAAAGGCAACTTCATCCATTCCAACAGCTGGGGAGTTCCCGGCCGTATCCAGAATGCTACCTGGATGAGCCCTTATTCCTACAAGATGGTGCAGACTGACGGCTACACCGATTGGTACAACTCCCATCCTGACGGCAACACCATCAGCCCTCTGTGGGGAACCGGTGCCGGCGACTCCTACCTCTGGACCGACAGTAAGAGCAAGTCCGACAGTGTAAACGGCATTGCATACGCTCAGATTGACTTCCCCTTCGTTCCCGGTCTGTCCTACAAGGTTACGCTCCAGGGTCGTCGCGGCCTGTCTTCAAGCGATGTGTACAACCATCCCGAAATATGGGTAGACACCCGTGATACCGGCAAGATGGATGATGTCATCTTCGCAGGCGGAAAGACTGCGGGCGGCAGCAGTTCTGCAAGCAACAGCTACTATTGGAATATCGACAATATCCTGAGCTACACGAAGGATTTCGGTGTCCATCATGTGGATGCAATGGCCGGTTACACAAGGGAAAGCAGCCTGAGCAACTCCTTCAGAGGAGAGTACACCAATTTCGCCAGCGTGCCCGAATATACATGGTACGATATGGAAACTGCTGATACCCAGAAAGTCTTCCGTGCCGCAAGCCGCACCCAGGCTGTCAGTTATCTTGGCCGCGTGAACTACAACTACGCAAATAAATATTACTTCACCGGCAACTTCCGCCATGACGGGTATTCTGTGTTCTTTGCCGACAACAAGTGGGGCAGCTACTTCGGTGCATCTGCCGCCTGGGTTCTCAGCAACGAAGACTTCATCAAGAACCTCGACATTTTCGACTTCCTCAAGCTGCGTCTCAGCTATGGTGAAAACGGCAGCCGTACCGTCGGTGCCTATGCAACCATTGCGACCGTCGCTTCCACCTATAACAACTACACCAACTACTGGCTTGACAACAAGGGCGCGTATGGTGTGGAGCTTACCCAGCTCACGAACCTCGGCCTTACCTGGGCAAAGGTTGCGAAAGCCGACCTCGGTATTGACTTCAGCGTTCTTGGCAACAGGATAAACGGAAGCCTCGATATTTATCGTGGCGCTACCACTGACATGCTCGTAAGGCGTTCCGTTCCTTATATTTCAGGATTCGAGGGTGGTATCAACGCCAACGCAGGTCTCGTAACCAACACCGGTGTAGAGCTTGTAGTCAACACAGTGAACATCAATGGCAATGGCCGAGACAAACTCCGTTGGGAGAGCAACATCGTGTTCGACACCAACAAGAACAAGCTTGTCGAACTCTACAAGGGCGTGAAGAAGGATGTCGCAAGCTATCTTGTAACTCCTGAAAGCAACTATGCCCTCATCGAAGGTGAATCCATCAATGCCATCTACGACCTTGAAATGCTCGGCATTTTCCAGAACAATGCTGAAATAGACGCATATGTCGATGCGAACGGCAACAAAATCCAGGACGATGCTGTTCCCGGCGATGTGAAATTCGCCGACTACAACAACGACGGCAAGATCAACGATGAAGACCGCCATGTGCTCGGAACAACCGATCCTCTCTTCACCCTCAACTTTGGCAACACCTTCACCTGGAAGAACTTCAGCCTCTATTTCAACTTCCGCTGGATGCAGGGCGACAAGACCCACTTCAAGGGTCTCAACCCCAACTACTATACTGCAGGACAGGGAAGCGGCGCTCAGCTGAAGGGTGTTAATAAGTGGGTTGATTCCCAGTACTACACCAACCACACCAACGAATTCCCTCGTCATGGTTATAACCAGGAGCAGTACAAATATCAGTGGTGGTGCGACCGTTCTTTCCTCAAACTGAAAGACATCTCTCTCTCTTACACACTTCCCAAGAAGGTCGTGGATTATGTCGGCGTAAGCAATGCCCGTGTGTATGTAGCTGGAACCGACCTCTTTACAATCACCAAGTGGACAGGACTTGATCCGGAGACAGCCGGCACCATCGCAGCCAACGCCTCTTCGAGCCGTTACGGAGCAAACGGAACCTACAAGACTGTCGTTTTCGGTGTTAATCTTACTTTCTAATATAGGAAACGCACGAATATGGAATCTGTACGAATTTTTAGTGCTATCGCCATTGCCTTCCTTGCCGTAGCTGCAAGCAGCTGCAATGACGACAAATTCCTCGAAGAAGAATATTTCTCATCGAGCGATGCAACCTACTTCAAGTCCGAGGCCAATATCATTCAGTCTCTGAACGCGTGCTACAGGCATGTCGAGTATCTGATGGTAGGACAGTCCCATGGTCAGCACTCATGGATGCTCCAGGGAATGGGACTTGATACCTTCTATTGGCAGGCAAACGGTGCTGAATGGGCCTGCAACTGGCCTGCAGTCAGTCCGAGCAACGGTACAACCCGTCACTGGTATGCCGAACTTTACAAGACTATTGCACAGTGCAACAACACTATCTGGTACATTGACAATGCTGACGGTGTAAAGTGGACCTCGGAGACTTTCAGAAAAGAACTCCGCGCTGAGGCTACATTCATCAAGGCATTTTCGTATCGCTGTCTTGCTGCCATGTTCGGCAATGTTCCCGTTATCAAGGAGCGTATTACCGAACCCAGATGGGACTATGTGCCCAATACCCGTGAGGAAGTTTGGGAGTATGAATATGAAATCCTTAATGAATGCAGGGAAGACCTTCCTACCACCCCTCGTATGATTGGAACCCTGACCCGTGCTGCCGCCGATGCCTATCTGGCAGAGGTGTGCCTTGCACTCGGCAAGTTCGATGAGGCCATTACTGCTGCAAACCGTGTCATCAACAAGGAGGATGGCGACTATCAGATAATGACCACCCGTTTCGGCTCCCGTGCAGGAGAGGCAACCGACCGTTATGGCAATTCCCTCGCTGCTCCCAAGGGCGCATACTGGGACCTCTTCCGTGAGAATGGCAACCAGGACCCCGAGTCGGGCAACAAGGAAGCCATCTGGACCCTCCAGTACAGCTATGGCAACTGGGCTGACGGTGGTGGCGGCGATTCTTGGTGGCGTGTCCGCTCCAATGTTTTGGAAGCAGTCTGGACAAGCGGTCTTATCGTCGGAAACCAGGGAAATTTCGTCAAAGACGGAAAGATGTATTACAAATATGGCGACAACATCGCCTGCTTCCCTGCCGGTGTTTCTGCTACCAGTGCCAAGGTTGAACCCCTTGACAAGGACGGAAAGAAGGCTACAGAGGACGGTTATGCCGGACCCGACGCTTCGAAGTATGTCGTGAGCGCGGTCGGACGCCATATCGCTAATGTTGCCCAGGATTCCCTCGGAGCCCGTGTGGCTTATGTCGGACAGAACTGCGTTCCTACGCGTTACATGTGGGACAAGACCAAAGGTGACGAATTCAATCTCTGGAAGGACGGGGCTGACTTCCGCGGAAGCGAAACCATGATCCAGCGCAACTGGTTCACTCCGGGCGGCACCCGTTTCCTCGATGAGAAGAAAGCTATGTATCAGAGGCAGAAAGATGGTCTCTACACTCTTACTGCCGGTGACACCATGAATCTGTTTATCCCCCGTCTGTGGAAGTTCTCCGACGACAAGCACCCCGATGGAGACACCAAGGCTTACAATCAGGAGTATTACATGATTCGTGTTGCCGAGGTTTACCTGCTTCTTGCAGAGGCTTATCTCGCAAATGGTGACAAGGCCCAGGCAGCGGCTGCAATCAATGTAGTCCGCGCCCGTGCCGATGCAACCCCTTGCACACCCAACGAAATCAACATTGACTATATCCTTGATGAGCGCGCACGCGAGCTGCTTGGAGAAGAGCACCGTTGGGTAACCCTCAACCGCCTCTCCTGCAACCCTAAATGTACCTACATCCAGGACTGCTATCCTACACAGGATGAAGTGACTTCCAATACGCTTTATGCCCGTACCAGGAAGTATGGTTGCGGATATGAGAACGATGCTGCAAACGCACAAGGACGCCGTGAAGCCCGTACCGACGGTTACGGTGCCTGGTACAGCAACATCAAGCCTCACAACTACCAGTTCCCTATCCCTACCCAGGTTATTGATTCCAACACCGGATACGATTATCCTCAGAATCCCGGATATTAGTATTTTATGATTTGAATTGAGGATGGCCGATATTTACGGATGGAGGCCATCCTCTTTTATATTCTTTCCGATGAAAAAGTATGTTATAGCCTTGATGCTGCTTGCAGCAATAGGATGCTGCCGTCGCGGGGAATTGGAAAAGCGGGCCCAGGACCAGTTGCCGGTGTCGATGGAGTATCATCTGCAGGATTACTATCCCGGCATGAGCGCGTGGCGCATTGAAGATGTCAAGACCGTGTATGCAAACGACAGCATCGTGCTACTGCAGTGCACGGCAAGGTTCCGGGATGCCTCCGGTGAAAAGACAGTCCGGGACTACAGGTATATTTACAAGATTGACATGGACCTCAGCTGGGCGGAGGGCCGGGCCATGTTCGCGGAAGCCTTTGTCAATATTCTCTGCCTTTCTGACAAGCAGATTGCCGACTATAGGAAAAGAGTCAGGAAAACAGGCACAAGCATATACGAGCACTATCGCGGGGCAGGCCTTGTGGTGGAGCATCCTTTCCCTTCCAACTGAGGTCCTTAGCCTCCGGCTTGAGTATTTGTGTTAATTTTGCCTTTTACCACAAAATTGATACAAATGAAAAAACTCTCTTTTGAACAGTTGTCCCGGATTTGGAGGGAAGAGAAGAAGCGCTATGTCAAGTTGTCTTCCTATTCGTCTTATGTACTTCTCCTTGATAAACACATACTTCCTTGTTTCGGGCGTAAAACCGGCCTAAGCGAAAAGGATGTTCAGCAATTCGTCCTGTCGAAGCTCGATGAGGGTCTCAGCCGCAAGAGCGTGCAGGATACGGTAGTGGTGCTGAAGATGATTGCACGATTCGGGGCGAGGCAGGGCCTCTGCGAGGCTCCGGACTGGGTGCTGAAGTATCCTACCACTTCTTCGGCAAGGAAGGTCGAAGCCTTTTCCGCAGTTGACCAGTACCATATCATGTCCTATATCAGCAGGAATGTCACCCCCAAGAGCATAGGAATCTATATCTGCCTATCCACCGGCCTGCGGATAGGGGAGCTGTGCGCCCTTCAGTGGAAGGACATCGACATGGACAAAGGTGTCGTCTCCGTAACCAAGACCATAGAGCGCCTTTATCTGGTGGATGCTCCCAAGCGTTGCACCAAACTTGTAATCGATGTTCCAAAGACGGAAGGCTCCAACCGGGAGATTCCCATGTCGGACGACCTCATTTCTCTCCTCCGGCCAATGGTGGGCGGAAGTGACCCGGAGGATTTCGTGCTGAGCGGCACCCGCACTCCTTACGAACCGCGGACTTACCGCAATTTCTACAGGCTCTTCCTCGAAAAGGCCGGGATTCCCTTCCTGAAGTTCCACAGTCTCAGGCATACTTTCGCCACCCGTTGCATCGAGAGCGGATGCGACTACAAGACGGTCAGCGTCCTGCTCGGCCATTCCGACATAAGCACAACCCTGAATCTTTATGTCCATCCCGACTATGCACAGAAAAAGCGCTGCATCAACACGATGTTCAGCGCTTTGAAAAAGTCTGGTCCGGGGTCTATCTCTTCATCTCGAAGAGGAGTTCGGCACCGTCTTTAATGTCGTCGTAGTGCAGCGTGGTTCCGGAAATGCGCCTGCCGTTCAGGTAAACAGCCTTTACATGCACATTGGCAGGGCTCCAGTTCCGGGTACGCACATCAATCGTTCCGCCGTCGCTGAGATGGACCTTCACGCCGGGTACGCACGGTGAGCCGAGTTCATATTCGTCGCTTCCGGGGCAGACAGGATAGAAGCCCATACAGTTGAACAGGTACCAGGCGCTCATCTGCCCGCAGTCGTCGTTTCCGCTCAGCGACCCCGGTTCGTTGCCGTAGAAGTTGTCGGCAACGAAGCGCACCCACTTCTGGCAGTCGGCAGGACGGCCGAGCTTGTTGAAGAGGTAGAGCACATGGTGGCAGGGCTCGTTGCCGTGCCAGTAGCCTCCGATACGGCCCCAGATGTCGTGGGCCCCGGGGATGTTTTCGTCCATCTCAAGCGTGAACATATCTGAAAGCCGCTTGAGCAGGAACTTCTTTCCCGCGAGGGCGATGTACTCGTCGAAGGCATGGGGAACCGTCCAGGTGTACTGGAGGGTGAAGCCTTCCGTAATGTCGCCCCATCCGTTGACGGAACCGGGCCCCTGATATGCAATGGGGGCGAACGGAGTGCGCCATCCGCCTTTCGAGTCCCTGCCTCTTATATAAAATGTTTCGGGGTCGAGAAGGTTTTTCCAGTTGCCGCTGCGCTTCAGGAAGAAGTTGTAGTCATCGTCGTGACCAAGTTTGCGGGCGACCTGTGCAATGCACCAGTCGTCGTAGGCATATTCCAAAGTTTTGGAAACGGATTCCTTTTCAAGGTCGAAGGGAACATAGCCCAGTTCGGTGTATTGCGGAATGCAGTCGTAGTGCGGGTTCGTTGCGGTGGTCTTCATCGCCTGGAAGGCACGCTCGTAGTCGAATCCGGGCACATCTTTCATTATCATGTCCGAGAGCACGGAACAGGCGTGGTATCCTATCATGCACCAGGTTTCCCCGCTGTAGAACGACCAAATCGGTAGCATGTGTTCCGTGCTTTTGTCGAAGTGCTCGAGCATTGAATTCGCAATGTCGGCCTGCAGGGGGCGGTTCACAAGGTTGAGCAGGGGATGGAATGCGCGGTAGGTGTCCCATAGGGAGAAGGTCGTGTAGTTGGTGAATCCTTCAGCCTTGCCTATGGTCTTGTCGTGGGCGAGAAAGCGCCCGTCGGCGTCCTGGAACAGGAAAGGATGCTGCGCCGTGCGGTACACGCTGGTGTAGAAGGTCTCCCTGGTGCGGAGGTCGGCAGAAGGGTCGAGTTCGTACTTACCGAGTTCTTTCTCCCACAGCCCCTCGGCGTGCCTTCGGCACTGCTCGAAACTGAGCCCGCTCACTTCTTCGAGGTTCAGGAGCGCTCCGTCGGTGCCCACTGCGGAGACGGCCACTTTCACGCATACTTGCTGCCCTTCCGTGGTAGGGAACTTGACGCATGCCTGCAGACCTTTCCCCCAGGCTTCCAGCGAGCTGCGGAAACGCTTCGTGTTGTACTTCACGGGCTTTCCCTCCTGCAGTATCACGAAATTGCTGATTGGCTGTGAAAAGCGGGCAGCAAAATATACATGGCGGTCGGGATTCCAGCCTGCTACGATTTTGCTTCCGATTATGGTATAGTCGTCCAGAAGGCGCACCGTGGCCCATTCGCATTTCCAGCGCAGGGTTTGGTCGAGGTCTATCATCACGAAGGATGAATCGCTCGCCGGGTAGGTGAAACGCAGGATCCCGCTCCGGGATGCGGCTGTCATCTCGGCCTTTACTCCATAGTCGGCAAGGTCGACGGTATAATATCCCGGAGATGCCGCCTCACGCTCGTGGCTGTAGCGCGAGCGGTAGCCGGAATCGGGGTCGGTGTCCGTGCCTGTGGCCGATTTCAGGGGGCCGGTGCCCGGAACGAAGAGAAAGTCGCCGAGGTCGGGGATGCCGGTGCCGCTGAGGTGCGTGAGGCTGAAGCCCATGATGGTGGGCTTGTTGTATTTGTAGCCTGCGGCAACATCGTAGTCGTAGTCGTCGGTGTCAGGGCTTATCTGGATTCCTCCGAAGGGAATCTGCGCCCCCGGATAGACATTTCCGAAGCCGTCAGTTCCTATGAAGGGATTGACATAATCTATGAGCCGTTGCTGCGCCGCAAGGTTCAGGGCAATCAGGCCGGCAGCCAGGCAAAGCAGTTTTTTCATAACGAATAGGGTTTGGAGTCTGCGGACTTGCCGCGGGATTTGTTGGGTTTGGATGCCATCACGAACTCGAAAGTGCCTCCGGCGAGGATGTCGTCGTGGGTGAGATAGAGTTTGTCGTAGCGTTTGCCGTTGATTCGGAGTTCCTTTACATAGCGCTTGCTGTCGCTCACTCCGTCCGCCTTGATTTCGAGGGTGCGGCCATTGGGCAGATTCAGTTTTGCATAAGGGAGATAAGGCGCTCCGAGCACATACTGGTCGGTGCCGGGGCACACGGGGTAGAATCCGAGCACGCTGAAGATGTACCATGCGCTCATCTGTCCACAGTCGTCGTTGCCGCCCAGCCCGCGGATTTCCGGCTTGTAAAAGCGGTCGATAATCTCCCGAAGCCAGTACTGTGTCTTCCAGGGCTGCGAAGTCCAGGCATAGAGATAGGGGATGTGGTGGCTGGGTTCGTTGCCGTGCACATATCCTCCAAGCAGGCAGTCTGCGGTGATGTCCTCATTGTCGGCATAGCAGTATTCGGGGAGATCACTTCCGAAGAGTTCGTCGAGATTAGCGATGAACTTGCGGTCGCCTCCCATGATTTTCATGAGGCCGTTCACATCCTGCGGCACATGGAATGAGAAATTGAGGGAATTGCCCTCGATGAAGCCCTGGCCCATGGTCTGCTTGATGTCGAACTCGGGCTTGAAGCTTCCGTCGCTGTAGCGCGGCCTTGCAAGTCCGAGGGAGGGGTCGAAGATATTTTTGTAGTATTGCGCGCGTTTGAGGTATTCGTCCGCTATGTCCTTACATCCGAGCCGGAGGGCTGCAGCGTAGATAGTCCAGTCGTCGTAGGAGTATTCGAGGGTGTTGCTTGCCGCAGTGGAGGATTTGTCGAGCGGAACATAGCCGAGCGAGATGTATTCCCCGAGCCCGCTGTACCAGGGCACGGTAGAGGTGGAAACCATGGCTTCGAGGGCCTTGTCCTTCTTGATGTCAAGCCCCTTTGCAATGGCATCCGCAAGCACCGAAACGCTGTGATACCCGGTCATGCACCAGTTCTCGTTTGCCATGTGGCTCCAGATGGGAAGCATCCCGTGGGGGCTCTGCTCGTAGTGGCGCAGCATCGATTCCACCATGTCCTTGTCCTGCCCGGGTTTCATGAGGGAGAGGAAGGGATGTTCCGCCCTGTAGGTGTCCCAGAGGGAGAATACGGTATAGTTCGTGAACCCTTTCGCCTGGTGGAGTTCGTGGTCGAGGCCGCGGTACAGCCCGTCCACATCCATATATATGGAAGGATTTATCATCGTGTGGTAGAGCGAAGTGTAGAACATTTTCTTCTCCGCCACGCTGCCTTCGATGTCGATGCAGTCAAGTTCAGCATCCCATGCCTTCACGGCCTCTTCGCGGATGGTGTCGAAGCCTTTTCCCGCAGCTTCGGCCTGCAGGTTCTTGAGGGCTCCCGTGGTGCCTGTTGCGGATATGCCCACCTTCACCGTGAGTTCGGAGCCGGACGCGGTGTCGAACCTGAACCATGCCGCGAGTTTTCTTCCTGCCATTTCGGGGAAGTTGTGGTACTGGGGGAATTTGCTGTATCCTCCCTTGTACCTGACAGGGGCCTTGTCCTTGTAGCCATATTCGGCAATGGGCTTGGAGAAGCTGATGGCAAAGTAGGTATAGTTGGTGCGGGCCCATCCGTTTGTGATGCGGTATCCGGTGAGCAGGGTGTCGTTCACTACGCGGACTTCCGCCCAGAGGGTCTTCCCGTCATAGTTGTAGATGCCGTGGTCCAGGTCCAGCACGAGATTGGCATCTGAGCTCTTGGGATAGGTATAGCGGTGCACGCCCACCCTCTTCGTTGCAGTGAGCTCCGCGAGTATGCCGCTGTCGGAAAGGGTGACTGCATAGTATCCTGCGGAAGCGCTTTCACTTGCGTGGGAAAAGCGCTGCCTGTATCCGGCGTCCGGGTTCTCGGCACTGCCGGGAACAAGCTGCACCTTGCCGGTGCCGGGCATGAGGAGGATGTCGCCCAGGTCGGAGTGCCCAGTGCCGCTGAAGTGCGTGTGGCTGAATCCGACTATGGTCTTGTCCTCATACTGGTAGCCTGCGCAGTAGTCGTAGGTGCGGGGCTGGTATTTTCCGTCTATGTTGTGGGGAATCATGTCGGTGTCCGGGCTGAGCTGCACTCCGCCGAAGGGAACGCATGCCCCGGGGAAGGTGTGCCCCATGCCAGCCGTGCCGATGAAAGGATCGATGTACTTTGATTTCTGCCCGGTTTCTGCAAAAATTGAGAAACTCATGGCAAATAATAATAAGGAAGTGCAAAAAGTGGTTCTCATAGGCTTCAAAGGTAATAATTTCTCCGCTATAATTTCAAAAAAATAGCTATCTTTCGGCGATAATTGATACACTTATGAAACATTTCAAGTTCTTATTGCTTGTTGTTGCTTGCCTTGCGGCGTACACATGCTCTGAGTATGATGATTCCGAACTCTGGCAGGAAATCGAAAACCTGAAATCCCGTGTGGGTGCCCTGGAGAATGCCCAGAAAACGGCAAACTCCAACATCGAGGCCCTGCAGAAGCTTGTCGAAGGAGTTCAGGGGAACCTGTCCATAGTCGGCGTGCCTGAGGGTTTCAACGACGAAAGCGGCAGCGGTTGGATTATCAAGTTTTCCGACGGCTCTTCCATAAAGATATATAATGGCAAGGACGGCTCCGACGCTCCCGTTATCGGAGTGCAGGCAGTGGGAGGCGTGTATTACTGGACCATCACCGTCGATGGCAAGACCGAGTTCCTGCTCGATTCTTCAGGCAACAGGATTCCCACGACCGGAGCAAAGGGCGAAGACGGCAAGGATGCCGTAGCGCCCAAGCTTGAAATCCGCGACGACGGCTACTGGTATGTTTCGACGGATAATGGCGCCAGCTGGACCAAGCTAATCAAGGCCAGCGACGATTCCGCCATTTATTTCACCAGTGTCAAGGTTGTGGGCGACAAGGTGATTGTCGTCACTTCCGACGGGCAGACCCTTATTCTTCCCCTTTCCACCCTCGACCTTTCCACCGTGTTCGACGAGAGCTCGATTGTGCTGTCGGTAGCTGCAATCAGCGACACCCACATCGGCAACCAGTACGGTTCCGAGGCCAAGTTTACCAGCGCCCTCAACCAGCTCAAGGCCAAGGCCGCCGAGCATGATGCCGACGGCATCGATGCGGTGATGGTGGTAGGCGACCTTGTAAACACCGCCAATACCGGGCAGATTACCACATACAAGACGCTCTACGAGCAGGTGTTCGACCCTGTGAAAGTGCCGATGATTTACACCATAGGCAACCACGACATGAATCCCAACTACAGCTGGTCGGCGAGCACCGTCACCCAGAACGCCGTGTTCCACAGCATCCTGGGCGACAATTATTTCCTTACCGACCAGGACCAGACCATGCGCAAGAACTTCGAGTGCAGGCATTGCATCGTGGGCGACTACCACATCCTGGCAATCACGCCCAACGGGTCCAGCCCTGTCATTTACGACGCCAATTCCACCTCATGGCTGGACAAGCAGCTCAAGGAAATTACCGCTGCGGATCCTTTCCGTTATGTAATCGTGCTTACGCATCCCATGATTTACGACACCGTGTACGGAAGCGACCTCGGCACATACTGGTACACCACTTCGCTCACCGATATCCTCAAGAACTATCCCCAGGTCGTAACATTCAGCGGACACCTGCATTTCCCCATCAACGACCCCCGCAGCATCTGGCAGGGCGACTTCACTTCCGTGGGATGCGGTTCCACCAGCTACATGGCGTTTGAAGGCGGCGACTATGAGAACAAGAGCAGCAGCACCGTGCTGAGCGATGCAGGCGAGGTATCTTCGGGCCATCTCGTCCAGTTTGATGTGAACGGCAACATGCGCATTACCCGCATGGACTTCACCCGCCAGGCCGAAATCGGCACTGCATGGGAAACCGCTTATCCCACAACCGGCAAGGCGCACCTTGCAAAATATAACCACGCGGTCCTCAAGGCGGCTAATACCGCCCCTGTTCTCTCCACCGCCGATGTTACCGTGGGGACCATTTCTTCCGGAAAGGCGGATGTCAGCGTGAAGTTCGCCGCAGGCACCGACGACGAGTTCGTGCACCACTACAGTGTTGCGGTGAAACAGGGTGTCGTGAATGTGGCCGCCAAGAACTACATGGCCGACTTTTATCGCAATCCCCGGCCTTCGCAGATGAAGGGCGAGTGGGAGTGCACCTTCAGTTCCCTTCCGGAAGGGGCATACACTTTGTCCATCGTGGCATACGACTCCTGGGGCGCCGCCAGTGCTCCCCTTACAAAGGACTTTACGGTTGGCGCCGCCTCCGGTTCCGCATCGATTTGGACTACGGATGCAGCAGGCAGCGAGGCCCATGCAGGTGGCAGCGGAACCGTGTCTTCCGACTGGCTGAGCTATGCCGACGGAACGGTAAGCTGGACTGCAAATGAAAGCGGCAAGCCCAGAAGCGCAAGCATCGAACTGCCTAATGGTGACAAATACGAAGTGACCCAGCTTGAGGTGAAGGATTATGCAGGCAAGTGGTCGTTTGAGGGCAAGACATTCGCTCCCAATGCAAACCTTGGCGTGGCCGCTGCCGCTTCCACCGTCAGGGAGCTGACCTTTGCAGTGAAGGAAGGACAGACTGCCCGGTACTCCGGCACCTCCATTACCAACAACCTTACGGTAAGCGGACTCATCAACACTTATGTAGCCGAGGCCGCCGTGGTTATCGACTACGACAGAAAGCTTCTGAGCCTTGGATTCTTCTTCGACGGAGAGAACGCCCAGGCAGTGAACACCGGCAAAGCGGGATATGGGTATGTCACCCTTCTTCCGGAGCTTGGAAACGGATGGGATAAATATAACTTCTGCCCCGTACCGTTCAACAACGGCTCAAACAAGGGGTGGCTGTGGTTTGTGAACGATTCTCTTACCTCCATGCATTACGGCAGGGCCGACTGGCAGAAGTGCGACGGCAAGGACATCCTCGGCCTGTCATTCTGCGCATGCAAGGCGGCGAAGCCCACGGCGGGCGACTATGCAACTGTCAATACGAACAGTGGTTACGATGTTATCTGGCAGTGCAATAACAACACTCAGGACAATCCCGGTTTTATTCTCACTAAAAAGTAATTGAAAAAAGATATGTTGTATACTGTACTTGCAACCGCACTCCTGGCGCTGAATTCCTTTTCCGCGCCTGCGGACATTAAAGAAGGAATCCAGGGCTATGTGCCCACTGCCGAAGCTGCAGCTGCGAAGGAACGCTTCCGCGACGACAAGTTCGGGGTGTTCATCCACTGGGGCG
>JAFUGJ010000075.1 GCA_017469425.1 Bacteroidales bacterium | reverse complement strand
GGGAGATACAATGTGCGCGTCAGCTATGGGGATGAAACATTCAATCAGACAATAGTAAAAAGATGAATCTGCTCGCACTTGCATTAAGTTCGGTTCTTCCCTTCATAGGGATACCGCACGACCCCGTGACGCTCGCGACGGCTTCGGCAGGCAGCGCATCCCGTGCGCAGGCAGTCTACCGCAACAGCGCCGCCGTGCCTTTCATGGATGCGGAAAGCCTGGCGTCGTTCTCGTATCAGAGCTGGGCCCCTTCCGAAGGGGCTTCCGACAATTACATTCTCGGAGGCGCAATCAAGTTTTCTGACTGGTTCAGCGTGAATGTTTCCGAATTCTACCAGTCCGGCAGCCGGTACGACCTTTACGACGCCTCGGGCACCCCTTCCGGGGCTTTCACTCCCCGTTGCGACCTGCTCACGGTAGGTGCTGCCTACGCATTCGGCGAAAAGCTGTCCGTAGGGCTGGGGGTAGGATATGCCTGGGAATCGGATGCTCCGCAGATGAAACTAAGCGCCCTTACCGCCGATTTGCATTTGTTCTACCTCCCTGCACCCTCGCTCGACCTTGCCTTTTCGCTGCTTTCGCTCGGGCCCGGAATCAAGGCTGCCGACGGAAGCCTGCATGGTCTTCCTTCATCTGCCAGGCTGGGCGCATCTTATGGAATTCCTCTCGGCACCGTCGGCGTCAGGCTCCTTGCAGATGCCGACTGGTTCTTTGAATCCGCCTTCGGCATCTCTGCCGGTGCAGAGCTGAAGGTAAAAGACTGCGTTTCGCTCAGGGGCGGGTATCATTACTCCGACGACCCGGCTCCGCTTCCTGCCTTCGCATCGCTCGGTGCGGGCTTTCAATTTAAAAGCATTTGTGTGGACCTGGCATGGCTCACGGCCTCAAAAACGCTGAACAATACCATTGTGGTGGGAATTTCTTTGCATTTCAAATAATAATTACATATATTTGTCGCAGTTGGTAGACAGTGTATTTTAATTTCATCTATATGAGCAAGTCAGAATTATTCGGCATTTCCGGTGCCTATGTTGCGCCTGAATGCAAGGCTGTTGCGGTTGAGCTTTCGTCCGTACTGGCCTCGTCCGTTGGTTTGGAGCTCGGCCCCGGACCTGATCTCGAAATTGGGGATGAGTATAACTTCTAAAAGTCTGCAGTATGAAAAAATTGACATTCATTTCGATGCTTGCTGCAGCAGCTGCAGCCGCATTCTCGTCCTGCTCCAAGGAAGTTGCTCCGGTGGAAGGAAGCGAGGGAATCAGTTTTACCGTAGTGGCCGATGCCAACGCCACCAAGACCGTCCTCGACGGCCTCACCCCCAAGTGGGTTGACGGCGATGCCATAGGACTGAGCAAAGGCTCCGTCAATGTCAAGTTTGAAGAAACTTCGATTCCCGACGGCGGCACCGCTTCAACTGCAAGTTTCTCCGGAACCGTTACGGATCCCGGTGAGTATTTCGCTTACTATCCTTATTCTGCTTTGGGTCCTTCACTGCTTGCCGGAGGTCCCAAAATAGAAATTCCTGCCGTACAGAACCCTACCCTCAATTCTTTCGACGGAGCCGCCGACATTCTCGGTACGGCCAGGTTTAATGTTGCCGAGGATACGGACGAGGTAACGGGCCTTTCATTCAACAGGCTCACTTCCGTCGTCAAACTTGTCTTCAAGGACCCTTCATCGCTCCTTGGAGGCGAAAAGATTCAGCAGGCAAGCATAGAATCCAACAGTAATCCTTTTGCTGGAATCGTCGGAATTACCGGAACCGGATTCAACGGAGATTCCATGACCGATGCTTCCAAGAGCAAGACCATTACTGCGGAGTATGCCGAAGCCGACCAGTTCGCCGTGAACGGAACCAATGCAGTGTGGTTCTCGGTTTATCCCGCCACCCACTTCAAGAGCAATCTCGTGCCCTATTCCAGCCCTTCCGAGTATTTCGACGGAAAGCTCGTTTTCCGTGCGGTTACTGCAAGCTATAAGGTTGAAAAAGAGGTTGATATAGCCTCCAACATAGTGCTGGCTCCCGGCAAGGTGACGACCTTCAATGTCACCATCGAGGCCGGCAATGTTTCCTCCAACACTTCGGTACCTGCTCCGGTAATCAATGCTGCCGATCCCGAGGTCGTTGCCGCTGCAGGCGGAAGTGCATCCATTACTTATTCCATAGATAATCCCGTTGCCGGAAAGAGCATCAGCGCCGTGTCCGACGAGAGCTGGGTGAGCGGTTTCGATTACTCTGTTGACGGCACTGTGTCCTTTACCGTGGGTGCCAACACCGGTGCAGCGCGTTCCGCGAAAGTTACCCTGTCGTACGAAGGTGCCGCCGATGTGGATGTTACCGTCAGCCAGGCTGCGTATGTCGCTTCCACCCCCGCCGTTTACAAGAAAGTCACCTCCACCCTTGCCGACTTCAGCGGCAAGTACCTGATTGTCTGTGAGGATGAGGGTCTTGTGTTCAATGGCGGAGCAGACAACAGTGAGGTTAGGATTGACAGGGTGAATAACATGGTTGTTGAGATTGAAGATGGTGACACAGTTCCGGTT
>JAFUGJ010000074.1 GCA_017469425.1 Bacteroidales bacterium | reverse complement strand
TCCGGTTATGATATACGACGGAGGCTGGCACTGTTTCAATTCCGAAAAGATACTCGAAACCGGCTCCTACGACCGCTGGCACATTGCGCCGAAAGGCGAAAGGAACGAAGGCAAGATAGTGCGCGCCGACGGCACCCGACCTTTCGACATCAGCATCACCAAAAATGTGCTCAGTCTCATGTTAAGTTCCCTCCTTCTTCTGGTGATAATCCTTCTCACTGCAAGATGGTACCGCCGTCACGACGCCCTCAAAGAGCCGCCTGCCGGCATCGCCGCGTTGATGGAACCTCTCGTGATGATGATTCACGACATGGCCCGAGAAAACATAGGGGAGGACTACAAGAGATATTCGCCATACCTTATCATGGCTTTTCTCTTCATCCTTCTCAACAACTTCATAGGCATCATTCCTTTCTTCCCCGGAGGGGCCAACCTCACCGGCAACATAGCCTGCACCCTGGTGCTTGCCCTCTTCACCTTCTTTACTGTGAATCTTACCGGCACCAGGCACTACTACAAGGAGATTTTTTCGCCGGATGTGCCGGGAGTGCTCAAGCCTGTCATGGCTGTAATCGAAACCTTCTCGGCCCTGGTAAAACCCATTTCACTCACCATACGACTTTTTGCAAACATGCTTGCGGGGCACATACAGCTCCTCTGCATGGTCTGCATCATCTTCATAATGGCGAAATACGGCCCCGTCATGACCGGTGGGGCTACAGTGATTTCGCTGCTTTTCGGAATCTTCCTGGATGTGCTGGAAATACTGATTTCCTTCATCCAGGCATACATATTTACAATGCTTTCGTCAATCTATATAGGAATGGCGCGAGTCAAAGGAGAATAACAAACACAAAACTCAAATAATTATGTTAGGATTTATTTTACTTCAGACAGTTGCAGGCGCAGCCCTCGGAAAATTCGGTGCAGCCCTCGGCGCCGGTCTCGCTGCATTTGCCGCGGGATATGGCATCGGTAAGGTCGGCACATCTGCCATGGAAGCAATCGCCCGTCAGCCCGAAGCTGCAGGAAACATCCGTTCCAGCATGATCATCGTGGCCGGTATGATTGAAGGTGCCGCACTGCTCGGCATCATCGTATGCCTTCTCGGAATCGTAATCAATTAAGGCATGAACCTGATTACTCCGGACACCGGTCTGTTGTTCTGGATGGTCGTCATTTTCGGCATCGTCTTCCTGATTCTTGCCAAATGGGGCTTTCCGGCGATAACCGGCATGGTTGACAAGCGCAACGAGCACATCAGCGAGTCGCTGCGGCTTGCCGAGGAGGCCCGGGAGCGCATGTCGCACCTTGCCCGGGAACAGGAAGAACTGATAGCCCGGACACGACAGGAGCAGGGCCGTATCCTCAAGGAGGCAGCTCAGGCGCGCAGCGAAATCCTCGCCAAAGCCAAGGAGGATGCCGCCGCTCAGACAGCCGACATGGTGCGCAAGGCACGCGAACAGATAGAGAGCGAACGCGAAGCTGCGCTCCGGGACATCCGCGCCCAGGTTGCCCTGCTCTCCGTGGAAGTGGCCGAAAAAGTGCTGCGCTCCAAGCTTGATGGCGATGCCGCACAGCAGGCCCTCCTGGAAAAGCTGACCGACGAAGCCGCGAAGAACGCAAGGAACTGATATGAATACGGGGATAGTGTCGTCACGATATGCCAAGGCCCTCCTGATGCTGGTTCAGGAGAGCGGCCGGGGTGAGCAGGTGTTCGCCCAGGTGCGTGAGTTGCTGGCCCGCCCCGAATCCGTTCCGGAGCCTCTTGAGGACGATCTCGCCCGCTTCGTGCTGCTGTTGCGGAAAAACAGGCGTCTGGACTCCCTCAAACTCATCCTCCACAGTTTCGTGCGCATGTACTGCAAAGCCGAGGGCATAGTGATTGCACATCTGACCTGTGCCGTGCCTTCGCCGGAGCTTCAGCCGAGGATAGAGGAACTTCTTGTCCGTCGCACAGGTGCGCGTATCCTCATGGATACTTCAATTGATGCGTCGATTATCGGGGGATTCATCCTCGACATCGACGACTACAGGCTCGACGCGAGTGTCCGCCGTCAGCTCGACGACATCCGCAAGGAACTGGTACAAAAGAATAACCGAATCATCTAATGGCGCAGAATACAATAAAAGCAAGTGAAATATCCGAGATTCTGCTCGGTCAGCTGAAGGACATCGACACCACCGTCCATTTCGAGGAAACCGGCAAAGTGCTCTCGTGCAGCGATGGAGTGGCCCGCATATACGGGTTGGTGAATGCCGAAGCGGGAGAGCTGCTGGAGTTTGCCTCCGGCGTCAAGGCCGTGGTAATGAATCTCGAAGAAGACAATGTGGGAGCCGTGCTGCTCGGACCTACCGACCTCGTGAAGGAAGGCATGAGCGTGCGCAGGCTGGGCCGTATCGCATCCATCAATGTGGGCGATGAAATGGTGGGCCGCGTAGTGAATCCCCTCGGGGAACCCCTCGACGGCCTCGGAGCCGTCAAGGGCAATCTCGTGGAGATGCCCCTGGAACGCAAAGCTCCCGGAGTAATCTTCCGCGAACCCGTCACCGAACCTTTGCAGACGGGCCTGAAGGCCATCGACTCCATGATTCCCATAGGTCGCGGACAGCGCGAGCTCATCATCGGCGACCGCCAGACCGGAAAGACTGCGATAGCCCTCGACACCATCATAAACCAGCGCAGCTGCTACGAGGCCGGCAAACCCGTTTATTGTATCTATGTAGCCGTGGGGCAGAAAGGCTCCACCGTGGCCTCCATCGTCGAAACCCTGCGCGCCAAGGGTGCGATGGACTACACCATAGTGGTGGCCGCCACCGCCGCCGACCCTGCCGCCGTGCAGTATTATGCTCCTTTTGCCGGAGCCGCCATAGGGGAGTACTTCCGCGACACCGGACGCCCTGCCCTCGTGGTGTACGACGACCTTTCGAAGCAGGCCGTAGCCTACCGTGAGGTATCGCTTATCCTCCGCCGTCCTTCCGGGCGCGAGGCTTATCCGGGCGATGTATTCTATCTGCACAGCCGTCTGCTTGAGCGTGCCGCGAAGATAATCGGCCAGCAGGAAGTTGCCGAACAGATGAACGACCTTCCCGAATCCTTGCGCGGCAAGGTCAAGGCTGGAGGGTCGCTGACCGCACTCCCCATCATCGAAACCCAGGCAGGCGATGTTTCAGCCTATATTCCCACGAATGTCATATCCATTACCGACGGGCAGATTTACCTTGAGAGCAGCCTCTTCAATCAGGGATTTCGCCCGGCCATCAATGTGGGTATATCCGTGTCGCGCGTGGGAGGTGCAGCCCAGGTGAAGAGCATGAAGAAGGTGGCGGGAACGCTTAAAATCGACCAGGCGCAGTACAACGAGCTTGAGGCATTCAGCAAATTCTCTTCCGACATGGACAAGGTAACCGCCATGGCTCTTGACAAGGGGCGCAAGAATAACCGCCTCCTGATTCAGCCGCAGTACGCCCCCATGCCTGTGGGCGAGCAAGTTGCGGTGCTCTATTGCGGAACGCATGCGCTGATGGCAGGCATTGAAATCGACCAGGTTCCCCAGTTCGAAAAGCTGTTCCTGGAAAGGATGCGTTCTTCGCACGAAGATGTGCTGGCGGAGCTTTCGGAAGGACGCTTTGGGGAAGGCGTAGGCGGGGTTCTGGAAAAAATCGCTTCGGAAGTGTGTGCCCAGATTAAAGCATAACGGATTATGGCTTCGCTCAGGGAGATAAAGGACCACATCGGGTCGGTGCGCAGTACGCTGAAGATTACTTCGGCCATGAAACTGGTGGCATCGGCCAAGCTGCGCAAGGCCCAGCAGGCGGTGGAGGGGATGCGCCCATATAGCGAAGCGCTTTCGGAAATTCTTGCGGCAGTTTCCGGCTTTTCCGCCGTCCGTATGCAGGAAGGCCCGAATTGCATACAAGGAAAGATAGCGATAGTGGGAGTGAGCTCCAATTCGTCGCTCTGCGGAGCCTTCAATGTGAATGTTGTCCGCAAGGTGCAGGAGCTTGCCACAGAGTTTAAGAAGCAGGGTGCGGGCGTGGAGGTATATTCGGTTGGACGGAAGATGGCGGAAGCCATGCGCAAGGCTGGCTATCCTTCCGAGGATTATTCCGACCTTGTCGGGAAATGCAGTTTTGAAAAGGCTTCGGCCTTTGCCCAGAGCCTGCTCGACGCTCATGCTCAGGACCGTTACGACAGCATCTTCCTTGTTTACAACCATTTCGTTTCCACTGCTTCGCAGAAGGTGCAGGTGGAGCAGTATCTTGGT
>JAFUGJ010000073.1 GCA_017469425.1 Bacteroidales bacterium | reverse complement strand
CTTTTTTGCAGGCGGCGGCCCCACCGATTCCGCCCGTGTGCTCGGAGTGCGTACCGGCGATGTGGAGCAGGCCCTTGCCAATTATCTCGCCATCCTCGATTATCTTCCCCTTGCCGAGGCGCAGAAAGGCATGGCCGGGCTGTTCGATGCCATCAGCGCCAGGCAGCTTGCCGACACTTCCTCGCGGGTGTATCTGGCAATGACCGATATTGTGTCGAAGTATCTCTACGACCCCAATTCTCCCCTTCGCGACGAAGATTATTACGCTCCTTTCGTGAAGGCGATGGCCCAGTCGCCCCTCACCCGGGATGATATGCGCCGGGCCTACAGTTACGAGTATTCGCAGTGCATCATGAATCCCCGAGGCAGCGTGGCCCCCGATTTTGTGATTACCCTGAAAGACGGCGGAAAAGTGCGCATGCATTCCATAAAGGCGGAGTTTACGCTGCTCTTTTTCAGCAATCCCGGATGCAAAAATTGCCTTGAGATTATCGAAAGGCTGAAGGCAGACGAGTTCGTCGGGCAGATGCTGGACGAAAAACGCCTTGCGGTCGTGAATGTCTATATAGATGAAGACCTTGCCGCCTGGCGCGAATACATGCCCGTTTATCCCAAAGAATGGCTGAATGGCTACGATGCCGCCCGCATCATCCGCGAGGATGTTCTCTACAGCGTCCGCGCCATCCCTTCGCTCTATCTGCTGGATGCGGAAAAGCGCGTACTTCTGAAAGACGCCCCCGTTGAAAAAGTGCTCGAAACGCTAAGGAGTTCGCTTTAGACCGCTACCGGAGCTTTGATGGCAGGCCAGGGGTCGTAATCCACCAGGGTAAAATCCTCGTATTTGAAATCGAAGACACTCTTGACTTCCGGGTTCAGGAGCATCTTCGGCAGGGGCCTCGGTTCGCGGCTGAGCTGTTCGGCCACCTGGTCGAAATGGTTGAGGTAGATGTGGGTGTCGCCCGTGGTGTGGATGAATTCTCCGGGCTGCAGGCCGCAGCACTGCGCTATCATCATGGTAAGCAGGGCGTAGGATGCGATGTTGAAAGGCACTCCGAGGAAAGTATCGGCACTGCGCTGATAGAGCTGGCAGCTGAGTTTTCCGTCAGCGACATAGAATTGGAAGAGGCAATGGCAGGGAGGCAGGGCCATCTTGTCCACCTCGCCGGGATTCCATGCACATACCAGCATACGGCGCGAATCGGGATTGTTTTTGATGGTGTCGATTACCTGCGAAAGCTGGTCGATGCTGCGTCCGTCGGGGGCGGGCCAGCTGCGCCACTGATGCCCGTAAACCGGGCCGAGCTCACCGTTCTCGTCGGCCCACTCATCCCAGATGGTTACTTTATGGTCCTGAAGGTATCTGACATTTGTATCGCCCGAAATGAACCATAGCAACTCGTAGATGATGGATTTCAGGTGGACCTTTTTCGTTGTCAGCAGGGGAAAGCCTTCCGAGAGGTCGAAGCGCATCTGATAGCCGAATATGCTTTGGGTGCCTACTCCTGTGCGGTCGTGCTTGACCACGCCGTTTTCGCGGATGTGCCGCAGTAAATCCAGATATTGCTTCATGCTATTTTACACCAAATGCCCAGATTATCGCCTGTTCGAAAGTCTCTTCCGGCCCCAGGAAGGTAGAAGGATAGTCGGCCTTGTTGGGGCTGTCCGGGAAGTGCTGGCACTCAATTGCCACAGCGTCGTAGTCGTGGTAGATATGTCCGTTCTTTCCTTCCGGGCATCCGTTCAGCCAGTTGCCGGTATAAATCTGCACGCCGGGCTGGGTGGTGCATACCTTCAGCACGCGACCGCTTGCCGGTGAATAAAGCTCCGCGGCTTCGGCCAGCTGCCCTTCGATTTTTCCGTCGATTACCCAGCAGGCGTCAAAGCCTTTGCCATATTTGATGGCGGGGAAGTCGGCCCGGAGGTCGCGCCCTATTTCTTTCTCGGTCACAAAGTCCATGGGAGTACCCGCAACGGGGTCGGATTCCCCGAGGGGGATGAGCGTTTCGTCGGTGGGAAGATATTCCGACGCGTTGAGGCGGAGCAGGTGCTTTTCGATGCTTCCGGAGCCTTCGCCGTCGAGGTTGAAATAAACATGGTTGGTGAGATTCACCACCGTGGGGGCGTCGGTCTTTGCAGTGAAGGTGAGTTCGAGTTCATTCTCGTCGGTCCAGACATAACGGGCGACGACCTTGAGGTTGCCAGGATATCCCATCTCTCCGTCCGGGGAGAAGTACATGAATTCCACGGCATCGCCGTCGATGCGGGAATCCCAAACCTGGTTCTGAAAGCCTTTCGGACCCCCGTGCAGATGGTTGGGGCCATTGTTAATGGGTAGGGAGTAAACCTTGTTTCCAACCTCCAGGTGGCCTTTTGCGATGCGGTTGGCGTAACGGCCCGGGCATTTGCCGGAACAAGGGCCGTCGCCAAAATAACTCTCGGGCTTCGGGTAGCCGATTACCACATCGGCAAGTTTTCCGTCGCGGTCGGGCACATGCACTTCCACGATGGCTGCACCCACGCTGCCGAGCACCACATAGGCGCCCGAAGCGTTCTCTACTTTGTATTTGTAAATATCCTTTCCTTGGGCGTTGCCCCAGAGTGTCCTGCTGATAGTTGCCATGGTAATGAAGATTTATTCACCCAAAGATACTTACTTTTGTTGGAATTATCCCTATCTTTGGATAATCAAAATGCACCGACTATGCTGAAATGTCTTATCGTCGCAATTGCCGACAATTACGGAATCGGGGTGAAGGGCGACCTGCCCTGGCACATATCCGAGGACCTGCAATACTTCAAGGCCGTCACCCACGGGTATCCCGTAATCATGGGCCGCACCACTTATTTCTCGCTGCCGTTCCATCCGCTGAAGGGCCGCAAGAACATAGTGCTCAACCTTGGCGGCGACCCCATCCCGGAAGCTACCTGCGTTTACTCCTTCGAAGAGGCTTTCCGCGAAGCCGAGGCTACCGGCAAGGACAGGTGCTTCGTGATGGGCGGAGCTTCTGTTTACCGCGCCGCGCTGCCGGATATGGACAGGCTCTACATTACCCATGTGCACACCGAGGTGAAGGATGCCGATGTGTTCTTCCCGGAAATCGACCCTGAAGTCTGGAAGCGTGTCAGTACCTCCGAAACCCACACCGACCCCGAAACCGGATACGAATTTGAATTTGCAGTTTACGAAAAGCGTTAAGTTCATACTTGCCCTGGCCATTGCCGTATGCAGCTGCTCCGCTCCCCGTGAAGCGGTGGAGGCGATGCCGGATATTGACGAACTGACCCTCGTGGAACCATACAGCCGCATCTATGTTGCAGTTCCCAACCAGGGTATGTTCTATTCCGATACCCTCTCTGCAATATCCGAAACCATCATCAGGGAGAGCCTGCTCAATTCCGGACTGAAGTTCGGGAAAACCGTCAGCGTTGTAGGTCACCCCAACCAGGAGGAACTTGATGCCGGATATGAGTGGCTGAAGGATGTAAGGCCCGGCAAACTTGGCTCGGCACGCCTGCCTTCCGCCCTGCTTGCATTCCTGTCCGTCCATTCCACGCGCTATGCCCTGCTGTTTTATTCCGAGGGCTTCGAATGGTCCGAAAAACCGGGCTTCTTTTTCGACGAGGATCTCCCGATTTACGATTCCCGCCTGTATCTTTGCGTCGTTGACAGTTTTACCGGAAAGTTGGTGTATTATAAACGCTCTGAGCCGGATGCGGCTGACCCCCTTGCGGTGAAGTCGGTGCAAAAGCGCATCAGGGCATTGTTGAAGGAGTTTTATGACAAGCAAACGGGATAATTTCGGCAGCCGCTTTGCCGTTATAATGGCAATGGCGGGTTCGGCGGTTGGCCTTGGCAATATCTGGCGCTTTCCCTACATGGTAGGGCAGCACGGGGGAGCCGCATTCATCATAGTTTATATTGTCTGCTGTCTGGTCGTTTCGCTTCCCATCTTTTTCAGCGAAGCCATCATCGGCAAGGCGGGCCGGGCCGACACTTACGGAGCCATCGAAAAACTTGCTCCCGGAAGCAAACTCAAAAATGTGAGCTATCTCGCCATACTTGCATCCTTCGTAATCCTTTCGTTCTACAGCGTGGTGGGCGGATGGAGTTTCGATTACCTGCTGCGCGCATGCTTCGGCGGGTTCAACGGACGCAGTCTGGATGAGGCAAAAGAGATATTCACGGGCATCAGCGCTTCGCCCGTGGAAAATATCAGCTGTATGCTGGTTTTCCTGGGGCTGACCGCGCTTATCGTCGTGGCCGGTGTCGAAAAGGGAATAGGGCGATTCTCCAAATACTCGATTCCCGTACTTTTCCTGATGGTGGTGCTGATTGCAGTGGAATCACTCACGCTTCCGGGTGCGCAGAAAGGGGTGGAGTATCTTCTTAAACCGGATTTCAGCAAGCTTGACGGTCCGGCAATCGCCGCCGCACTCGGGCAGTCGTTTTTCAGCCTTTCCCTCGGCGTGGGCACGGTGCTCACATATTCTTCCTACATGAAAGAAGAGCACAGCGTCCTGTTTACCGGAGGATGGACGGCCTTTTTCGATACGGTTTTCGCCCTGGTGGCAGGGATTGCCATCATGCCTGCGGTTTTCGCCGCCGGAATCGAACCCTCCGCAGGCCCTTCCCTGGTGTTCGAAACCCTTCCCGTCATCTTCTCCAAAATGGGGATAGTCCTTCCCATAATCTTTTTCCTGGCAATACTGATAGCCGCGCTGAGCTCGTCTATTTCCATGCTCGAAGTGGTGGTGGCATGGCTCGTGGACCAAAAACACCTTTCGCGAAGCAAGGCCACGCTTCTCGTATTCCTGTGCGCCGCCCTGCTCGGAGCCTCCTGCGCCGTCGCTCCGCGCGTATTCAGCGCCTGCGATTTGCTGTCGTCGAATGTGCTGATGATGATAGGGGCCCTCACCTTTGCCGTGGTGGTAGGATGGAAGATGCCGCGAGAACAGGTGCTTGGTTTTGTGAAATATCGCACTATCTACCGGCTCATACGCTACGCCGCCCCGCTGATGATTATTGCCATCGCCATCAGCAACCTGCTCTGATTTGGGGTTAACTATCTGCCTTAAAATTGTTATATTTGCCTGACTATGGCAAAACCCATTGAAGATACCCCGCTGCTGAAGCAGTATTTCAGCGTGAAGGCGCAGAATCCGGATGCTGTGCTGTTGTTCCGCGTGGGGGATTTCTATGAGTCGTACAGCGACGATGCCCTCATCACCAGCAAGGTGCTGGGCATTGTGCTTACCCGCAAGTCAAACGGCGAAAAAGGCGATACGCCCATGGCGGGCATCCCGCATCACGCCCTTGCCCAGTATCTTCCCAAACTCGTGCGGGCAGGCTACAAGGTGGCCATCTGCGACCAGCTCGAAGACCCCAAACTCGCCCAGACCAAACTGGTGAAACGCGGAGTGACAGAGATAGTTACGCCGGGAGTAGCCTTTGGCGAAGGGATGTTGGAGCAGAAGGAGCATAACTGGCTTTGCGGCCTCACATTTGACAACGCCGAAGTAGGTGCAGCTTTCCTCGACGCATCCACGGGAACCTTCCGCGCCGCGCAAGGGTCTGCCGACTATATCTCCACCCTTCTTTCTTCCTTTTCTCCAAAAGAACTGGTGGTGCAGCGCGACTGCCTCAAGGCCGTGCGAGAGCGCTATGGCGACTACTATATCACCCCTCTGGAAGAATGGGCCTTCGTGTATGATTCGGCTGCGGAAAAGCTTCGCTCTCAGTTGAGGGTGGATTCCCTGAAGGGATTCGGGGTGGAAGCGTTTCCCCTTGCCATCTGCTCAGCCGGTGCGCTTATTTACTATCTCGAGCAGACCCATCACAGCGGGCTTCGCAATATCTGCAGCATCTCCCGCATCGACGAAAGCAAATTCGTGTGGATGGACCGCTTTACCATCCGAAACCTTGAAATATTCGCATCCAACGCAGGTAAGGAAGGCACGAGCCTGGTGGATGTGCTCGACCGCTGTGCTTCTCCAATGGGAGCCCGTCTGCTGCGAACCTGGCTGTCCATGCCCATCATGGACCGCGCGGCACTGAACGCCCGCTATGACATAGTGCAGTTCTTCCATGACAACGACGGCGCCCTCGACGAAATCCGCCGTCTTATCGGCGATGTGGGCGACCTTGAACGCATCCTCTCCCGCGCTGCCACCGGAAAGCTCCTACCGAGGGAGATGATGCAGCTGCGAAGGTCCCTGCGGCAGATGGAACCCGTCAAAGCCCTCTGCACCGACACCGGGGTGGAAGCCCTGGACCGCCTGATGAAAGGGATGAAAGACTGCGGCAGGCTTCTCGCGCGCATCGAATCCACCTTGGCCGAAGACCCCGCAGCGCAGATAGGGAAAGGCCCCGTGATAGCATCGGGTGTCGACAAGGCCCTGGACGAATACCGCCAGCTCTCCACCGGAGGCAAAGACTATCTGCTGCAAATGCAGCAGCGCGAAGTGGAGCGCACGGGAATATCTTCCCTGAAGATAGGCTACAACAATGTTTTCGGATACTATCTTGAAGTACGCAACACTTTCAAGGACCAGGTGCCTCCCGAATGGCACAGAAAACAGACCCTTGTGGGCGCCGAACGCTATATTACGGAAGAACTGAAGGAATACGAGCAGAAAATCCTCAGCGCCGAGGGAAACATTTACGAGATAGAAAGCCGCATATTTGCCGACCTTATGGCGCAGGTGCAGAAGAGCATACGCGACATCAAGGCTAACTGCGACATAATCTCCCGGCTTGATGTGCTTTCCGGCTTTGCAGTGCAGGCGATTGAGCGCAAATACTGCCGCCCTGTGGTGGATGCAGGCACGGTGCTCGACATCAAGGCAGGGCGCCATCCCGTAATCGAAACCCTGATGCAGCCCGGCGAGGAGTATGTGCCAAACGATGTGCATCTGGATTCTTCCGCCACCCAAATCATGATTCTCACCGGCCCGAACATGGCGGGAAAGAGCGCCCTGCTCCGTCAGACAGCTCTCATCGTGCTGATGGCGCAGGTGGGCTCCTTTGTTCCTGCCGACTCGGTCCGCATGGGGTATTTTGACAAAATATTCACCCGCGTGGGCGCTACCGACAACATATCCCGCGGAGAATCCACTTTTATGGTGGAGATGCTTGAGACTTCGATGATTATGCACAATCTCTCCGCCCGTTCGCTGGTGCTTCTCGACGAAATCGGCCGTGGCACCTCCACCTACGACGGCATGAGCATCGCCCGCGCCTTGGTGGAGTACATACATAAATTTGGCAAGGGAGCC
Organism: Bacteroidales bacterium; assembly: GCA_017469425.1. Taxonomy (GTDB): domain Bacteria; phylum Bacteroidota; class Bacteroidia; order Bacteroidales; family UBA932; genus Cryptobacteroides. The sequence goes on along the minus strand of JAFUGJ010000073.1, from coordinate 18,830 downwards.
AAGACCCTCTTCGCAACTCACTACCACGAACTGAACGACCTCGAGACCATATATCCCCGCGTGAAGAACTACCACATCGCCGTGAAGGAAGTGGGGTCCGATGTGATTTTCCTGCGCAAGCTCACGGAGGGCGGAGTGTCGCACAGCTTTGGTATCCATGTGGCGCGCCTTGCCGGGATGCCCCGGGAAATCGTGGAGAGCGCAGAACGGACCCTGAAAGACCTTGAACGCAAGGAAAACAGCATCAAGGCAGTTTCTTCCGCCGGAGCAGTGCAGGACGACGGCAGCGTGCAGCTGAATCTTTTCCAGCTCGACGACCCCACCCTGAGCGCCCTGCGTGCCCGCCTGGAAGATGCCGACCTCAACAACATGACCCCGATGCAGGCATTCGACCTTCTGCGGCAGATGAAGGAAGAACTTGGGCTTGACGCTTAGAAAACAGATTTATTAAAATAACAAACGCCATGACACTCATCATCGTTATCGTAATTCTGGCCCTCCTGGTTTTATGGGTCATTTCCGTACAGAACTCGCTTGTCAAAGCCGACGAGGTCTGCAATAACGCCATCAAGCAGATCAGCGTCCAGCAGACATCTCGTTTCGATGCCCTGACCGCCCTCATCAAGCTTACCCGCGAATATTCGTCGTATGAGGCCGATACCCTCCAGAAGATAGTGGACGCGAGGAAGCTGGCTGCCAACCCCACCGTGGCCGACATCAATGCCAACGACGAGCTCCTTCGCCAGATAGGCGGAAAACTCATTGCGGTTGCCGAGGCTTATCCCGACCTCAAGGCCAGTCAGAATTATCAGGAGGCGATGAAGGGTATTAAGGAGTACGAAGAGAATGTGCGTCTTTCCCGTATGACCTTCAACGACACCGTGACACGCTTCAACCAGAAGGTGAGGATGTTCCCTACCTCTGTAGTGGCGGGCCTTCTTGGATTTTCCAAGCGCGAATATCTGGAAGAGGAAAAGGGCAAAAAGGATTACCCCGAAATCTGATGAAGCGCTTTCTTGCTGTTCTTGCGGCCATTACCGTGTTTGTTGGAGCGGCGGCCCGTCAGTATGTGAACAACCTTGACATCAAAGTGGTCGTCCAGCGCGACGGAAGTGCCACCGTAACCCAGGTTTGGGATGTGGAATTGAACGAGGGAACGGAATGGTATATCCCGGTAGAAAACCTTGGCCCGATGACCGTTTCCGGGCTTGAAGTCAGTGAAAACGGAACCTCTTTCAGCAGTGTAGGCAATTCTTGGAATGTTTCTTGGTCGCGCTCCCGTAAAGCGTGGAACTGCGGCATGGTTCCCAAAAGAGACGGAGCCGAACTTTGCTGGGGCATAGGGGAATACGGCAGGCATGTCTGGACCGTGCGCTTCCTTCTTACGGGTCTTGTGCAGGGGTACGACGATGCCGATGCCTTCAACTTCATGTTCGTGCCCCCCGGGATGGGAGCAGGCATAGGGCATGTGCGCCTTACGGTGGTTCCCGGATTTGATTGTGAGCCTTGGACTTACGACAACACCAGGGTTTGGGCCTTCGGGTTTCACGGCGACATCAATGTGCGCGAAGGGGCCGTGGTTGCCGAGAGTTCGGAAAGTTTCGGCTACAGCAGCAGGCTCATAGCCCTTGTCAAATACTCAAAGGGGATGTTCGCCCCTTCCGTTGTGAAAGGCGGTGCGGTGCAGGACCTTATCGATAAAGCCCTGGACGGCAGTTCATATGGCGAGGACGGGGCTGGCGCATGGTTCTTCATCCTCTTCGGTTTGTGCTTTATCGGATTCTTCATCATCATGATTTGGATTGCGATAGCAGCTGCGCTTGGGTACAAATGGAAAAAGGCCCTGTTCGGCAAAACCAAGATTGAAGGCTGGTATCGCGACATCCCTTTGGAGGGAGATATCTTTGCCGCAGAATATCTGCTGGCGAAGGGAGGCCGATTTTCTTCCGTCGCGCCTGCACAGAACATTATCGGCGCCATGTTCCTTCGCTGGATTATGGATGGGAGCGTCAAGGTGCAGGCAGATCCGTCTTCTTCCAAGCGGGTGAACCTTTCCTTTGTCGCCCCCGGCGTTTCGGCGGATGCCGTTGAGGAGGACCTTTACCAGTACGCGAAAACGGCGAGCGGGGCGAACCTCCTTCTTGAGAAGAATGAATTTGAGAACTGGAGCAAGAAAAACTATCAGAAAATTACCTCATGGCCCGACCGTGCAGTTACCCGAGGCATGGAGTGGTTCCGGCAGAAGGGGTATTTTGTCCGCGATGGAGTCTGCACCGACGAAGGGGCAGTGCAGGCCAGCCATCTTATAGAGTTCCGTAATTTCCTGAAGGATTTCACCATCTCCAATCAAAGGGAAGCGGGCGAAGTGAAGATGTGGAAGGAGTACCTGGTGTATGCGCAGCTTTTCGGCATAGCCGACAAGGTGGCCGCGCAGTTCAAGAAACTCTATCCTGCAGAGTTCTCCGAGCTTGCCAGGAGCGCAGGAATCGACGATGCTACCCTTTGGCATACCATTTACTGGTCCAACACCCTTTCTTCCCGTTCATGGAACACGGCAGTTGCCAAGGCAGGCAATGTCAACGGTACCGGCGGACACAGTTCCTTCGGTGGCGGCGGCGGATTCTCCGGTGGCGGGTTCGGCGGCGGAGCGCGTTAATTCAGGCCGGATATGAAGAGGGTTCTTATCATAACTTATTACTGGCCGCCCACCGGAGGCTCCGGGGTGCAGAGGTGGGTCAAGTTTGCCAAATACCTCCCCGTCGAGGGCTGGCAGCCTGTGATTTATACCCCGTCGAATCCTGAGCAACTGGCTGTAGACGAGAGCCTTCTGGGTGAGATTCCGTCCTCTGTGGAGGTGTTTAAGCGTCCTATCCGGGAACCCTATGCCATTTATCACCGGTTGATGGGGAAAGGTGCTGCGAAGGGGTCGGGCGTCAATCCTATAAATTCGCAGAAAAAGAGTTGGAAGCAGCGCCTGATGCTTTGGGTGCGCAGCAACTTTTTCGTTCCCGACCCCCGGGCCGGATGGGTGCGTCCTTCGGTGAGATTCCTGGAAGAATACTTGCGCGAACATCCCGTTGATGCCGTAGTGACTACAGGGCCTCCCCAGTCGGTGCATCTGATTGGCCGTGGATTGCACAGGCGCTTGGGGGTGCCCTGGGTGGCAGATTTCCGTGACCCCTGGACGCGGATGTTCTTCTTCAAGGACCTTCCGCTTCTGCCATGGGTGCGCCGCAGGCACTTCAAACTGGAAAAGTCCGTGCTGGACGAGGCTTCAGCCGTGGTTTCCGTCACGCCCTTCGTGCAGGCGGATTTCGCTTCCATGACTTCCACACCGGTGCATCTCATTACCAATGGCTACGACGAGGATGATTTCGCTTTGCCCCTGGAGCCTCGCACCGACGGAAAGTTCCGCATCGTTCACACGGGCCTGTTTGCCTCCGACGGCAATCCCCTGGAACTGTGGCGGGCGCTGGCTGGGCTGTGCTCCGAATCTTTCGTATTTGCGCAGCGTCTGGAGATTCGCCTTGCCGGGAAAGTGGACCCGGAAATCGTGGATTCAATAGTTGAGGCAGGGCTTGGCGCACAGTTGAAAGTGCTTGGTTATCTTCCTCATCCGGAATCTGTTGCAGAGCTTCGCCGGGCGGACATTATCCTTCTTACTTTAAGGCAGGCGCCGGAATATGTAAAAGTTTATCCGGGAAAAATTTTCGAGTGCATGGCATCCGGCCCGGTGGTTTTGGGCATAGGCCCCGAAGACAGCGCCGCTGCTCAACTGCTTCAAAGCACCGGCACCGGGCGCATGTTTGACTGGAACGCCGACCCCTCGGAATTCCTCCGCGCTGCGATTGCGCGAGATGGATTCTCCGGACGGTCAATACCCGTCGCGGCAGGCAGCGCAATCGCTACTGCGTCTTTCTCCCGCCGCGCCCTCACCACCCGCATGGCCGAACTCCTCAACTCCCTGATTTAGCATGCAGCAGCTAACCGTCTTATTTTCAGCACTTTCCTGGAAAATAAATCGGTAAAATTCGCCGATTTGTTTTCCGGGAAATAATTGTTACTCAATGTTTTAGCTGCTGCACCAAAAGCCCCGTGCTGAAAATAGTTAACCAGAGGCAGGGCTGAACGCACAATTGTGGTGAACACCGGTATTTATTGTAAATTTGCAGTTATACGAAAAAGCGCGTCTGTATGTTGAGAAGAAACTTTTTAATTGCCGTAGGGATGATCCTGTGGTGCCTGCAAAGTGCCGCCGGGAGCTGGGAGCCGTCGGAATGGCCGGTGCTAAGGCACTATGACGCCGAGCATCTGCAGCAGATAGCTCTGCCCTTGGGAGGAATCGGCACCGGAACCGTGTCGCTCGGAGGGCGCGGCGAACTGCGCGACTGGGAAATAATGAATGTTCCCGGCAAAGGCAACAGCACCATACAGACGGGAAACGACGCGCCTTGCTTTGTGGTTTATACCCGCAGCGCTGATGGAAAGACCGATACCCGGATGCTGGCGGGCCCCCTCTATCCCCAGGAGTATCTTCACTACGAAGGCCGCCCTGCCGACAACCACGGACTTCCCCGTTTCGGCCAAGCCTCTTTCGACGCCGCGTATCCTTTCGGGCAGGTGAACCTTAGCGACCCTCAGATGCCGGTAAGCGTAAGAATCAAAGGCTTCAATCCCCTTATTCCCGGCGATTCTGGGATGAGCGGGCTCCCGATAGCCGTACTGAGCTACGCGCTTACCAACGAAAGTCCGGCGCCTCTGGAAGTGGCGGTGTGCGGAGTTATCCGCAATTTCGTAGGGTGCGACGGGCAGGACTACAAACTCAACTGGAAGGGCGACAGGATTCCCACCGGGGCGAAGGACAACAAAAACGAATACCGCCAGGAGGACGGCCTCAAGGGGATATACTATTATTCCGAAGGAGTTGACCCTGCCGACAAGGCTTGGGGCAACTTTACCCTCAGCACCGATTCCGAAGGGATGGTAAGCTGGAGGACCTGGTCTGCAGATAACGCCTGGTCGAACAGTCTGCTGAACTTCTGGGACGACTTTTCCGACGACGGAATCATCTCCAATCCCTCTGCCGAAGCTCCTGAAAATGAAGCGGATCCAATGGGCGCACTCTCGGTGAAAGCAAGCCTTCAGCCAGGCGAGACACGGGTGTTCAACTTCTACCTTACATGGAACTTCCCCAACCGCTTCGCATGGTCGAAAGAGGTTGTAGGCAATTACTACAGCACCCTTTATCCCGACTCATGGGAAAGCGCCTGCGAGATTGTGCTTCGCCTTCCCGAACTTGAACGCCGCACGCTCGGCTTCGTGAATGCTTTCCTGTCGACAACGCTGCCGGACGCCGTCAAGGAGGCGGCCCTTTTCAATCTTTCCGTCCTCCGTTCGCAGACGGTGTTCCGCGTCAAGGATGGGCACATGCTCGGATGGGAGGGCGTGATGGACCGCTACGGCTCCTGCGCCGGTTCCTGCACCCATGTTTGGAATTATGAACTTGCCACGCCTTTCCTTTTCGGCGACCTTGCACGGACCATGCGCGATGTGGAATTTCGTTATGCCCTTGAAGAAAACGGCCACATGGATTACAGGGCGAATCTTCCTTTGGGTTCCGCGCCCGATGCTCATCAGGAGGCAGCCGACGGGCAGATGGGATGCATAATGAAACTTTACCGCGAGTGGCAGCTCAGCGGCGACGATGCTTTTCTCCGGGAGTATTGGCCTGCCTGCCGCAGGGCCTTGGAGTATGCCTGGTGCAGCGGAGGATGGGATGCCGACTGCGATGGCGTGATGGAAGGCGCCCAGCACAACACCATGGATGTCTCGTATTTCGGGCCCAATCCCCAGATGGAATTCTGGTATCTCGGCGCCCTTCGTGCCGCAGAGGAGATGGCCCTTGCAGTGAAAGACCGAGCCTTTGCAAAGAAGTGCCACGGGCTATTCGAAAGGGGAAGCGCCTGGACGGATGCGCATCTTTTCAACGGAGAATATTATGAGCAGATAATTACGCCCGACGCTTCCGGCGCCATTCCCCCTTACCAATTAGGAAAGGGATGCCTTGTGGACCAGCTCGTGGGGCAGTACATGGCCCATATCTGCGGGCTTGGCTATCTTGGCCGCAAAGACCATATCCGCAAGACGATGGAAAGCGTGATGAAGTATAACTTCGTGCGGGAAGCCGGCAGCCGGTTCAACAACATGCGCTCGTATGTGCTGGGCGATGAGTCTGCGCTTCTGATGGCATCCTGGCCTAAAGGCAGGCTGAAAGTGCCGTTCCCGTATTTTGCCGAGGCGATGACGGGCTTCGAATACTGCGCTGCAGTAGAGATGATTTACGAGGGGATGCAAGACGATGCACTCACCTGCATTGAGGCCGTGCGTGGGCGTTTCGACGGTCAGCGGCGCAATCCTTTCGACGAGCCCGAGTGCGGGCATCACTATGCAAGGTCGATGGCAAGCTGGGCTGCGGTTATCGCCCTCGGCGGATTCAACTATTCCGGCGTCGAAAAGTCTCTTTCCGTTACAGGGAAGCCCGGCCGATGGTTTTGGAGCAACGGAGCAGCCTGGGGGATAATCGAAGTAACCCCGGGGGATTTTACGCTGAAGCTTTGCGAAGGCGAGCTGGAACTGCGGAGCATCAGCTGCGGAGGCCGCCGCTACAAATGCTCCGTCCGCCTTTCCGCCGGAGAAAGCTTTGGGATGGCGTTAAAAGTCGAGGCTCCAACGGATTGATGGCATTATCGGCAGGATGCTTACCTGTGTCCAAACGCTACGCTTGTTGTAAATCAGGAAGGGATTGTGCTCATTAAGCACATTGAATACTGATAGCGTGAGTGAGTTAGTTTTGCTTGCCGACTTCTTTTCGTAAGTATAGGAGAAGTCGATTCTGGTGTAGTCTTTCAGTCGGAATCCGTTTTTTCCGTTAAATTCTTCGCGGTTTTTCATCAGATAAAGGCTTGTAAGGGATTCTTGCGAATGTGTCCTTTGATTCCAAAATGGAGGCTGCACGCCCGGATAGGCAGATTCCGGTAGAGAAACGAGGTTGCCGGAAGAATATGACAATGCTGCATTTACGATGTGGTGCCGCCCCAGACGGTAGTTTCCCTGAATGTTGAGGATATGGGGCCTGTCGAATTTGAACAAAAAGCGGCGGCCTCCGTTGATGTCGGGGTATTTCCTGTCGGTATGCGAAAAAGTATAGGAAAGGGAAGCCTCATATTTCTTCCCGGATATAGCAAAGGAGTATTCAAGTCCGGCAGATGCGCCTTCCCCTATGGAAAGTTCTTTATCCCAGCTGTCCGTGCTCACCAAAAACACATTTGACGAGGTGATGTAGCTTACCAGATTGTTGAAGCGACGGTAGTAACCTCCAAGGGAAGTGCGAATGTTGCGATATTTGTAAAACAGCCCCAGGTAGCCTTGATTGGTGATTTCTTCAGGGAAATCGGTGTACGAAGGAATCCTGATGTCAACCGACCAGCCAACCGGCAGCCCTTCCAGCACATGATGATACTGTACCATCCGGTCAACGAGCGCTTCAACGCCAAGGTTCTTGTTGAAAAACACATCCGCCTTGGCATGGAAATCAAAATTCGCGCGAACTTTTCCCTTGCTCAAGGCAAGTGTCGGCCTTATCCCCAAACTGCTTTCGACAACACCCGGAATGGTATAATCGGCGGAAGCAAATACCGATAGGGCAACTCTGTCCAAAGAGGATTTGTAATGTGAGTTTTCGACCCCTTCGTTATATATGCGGCTGTTTGCGGGCCGGAATCGCTTGTATGAAAGCTCCGCACCTCCATATACAAGAAAATCGTCGCGCAGGCGAATGGTTGCCTTGCTGCTGGCGTTCAGCTCCGATTCGGAATTTTCCATATACAACGATGACGCCCCGTCGTAGAATGTGTCGGATTTTTGCCAGGAGCAGGACCGCGAATAATATGCTTTCGAATAAATGTTGGTTTTGTCGGAAAGTTGGTAATCCCAACCTGCTTTGGCGTTCCACGACCACCAGCGGAAAGAATACTTGCTTTCTGTTCCGCCCCATTGGAAATAATCGTCCAACGCATAAAGCATGAAGTCCGTTTTGCTCTTTTCTGATTTGAAGCGGTCGAGCAGAATCGTCAGATCTGCCACACGCCCGGACAGATTCTGTTTGAATTCATCATCTTCCGGATCATTTACGAATTTATCCAATGCGTAGTTGCCAAGCAAGGGAAAAGGCGATATCCTGGCCCCTATTTGAAGGACGCGAGAGCCTTCTTTAAGAGGTTTCGATAGATACCCACCAATCATATAGGGGGAAACTGAAACTTGCTTGGCGATGCCTTGGCGCAATCCGGCCCTTGGCGAGATTTCTATGACGGATGATGAATAATCCCCATGCTCGGCACCCGCGCCACCGGGACGGAATGTGCTTTCTCCGACCGTTGCGGGATTCACTGCCGAGAACAAGCCGAGAAGGTGCGAGTACGAAGACAGCGGAACGCCGTTGAATTCTATTCTGTTGCCCCCTCCGTTGGCTCCACGCACAAAAAGGCCCAAAGTTCCTTCTACTCCCTGCGACACCCCGGGCATGCCAGTTATGTGCCGGATTACATCGGGCTCTCCTATTGCCGTGATGCTTTTGGCTGCCTGAATCGGGGTAAAGACAAATTCATTCCCCCTGTTCTGTCCTGAGCGTCCGGCCACGACAACGGCACTGTCCAGCTGGGTAGGCGTTGAATTCTGGGCAGTTGCAATCGTGCAAAGCAGCAGAAGCGGAACAAGAATACAACTTTTCCAGGTTTTCATAATCAGTCTATTATCCATTCTTGTAAACCAGGGGTGTCGAATATCCTTGATACGGGAAGATTCAGGGTCTCAATGTAATGGTCAATCAAGGTATTGTACTGGAGCACATAATCATTGTATGCCCCAAAAATGCCAAGGCCGTTTTCGATATTGCAGAAAACCTCCGTTTCGTCGAACCAGGAAGTAGGGTCGTCTGTATCTATCATGGCCATAGCCCGCTTCAGGCTGCTTTTGAGGTATTTGTCGTATTCTTCAGATGCACTGCGAAAATATATGAAAGAGAACAGCAAATACCCTTCTATGCAAAAATCGATATATCCTTCATGGTTATATGTGGGAGCTATCCTTACATAATGCTGATGCTCGCGTGTGGTGCCGGCCACGTACGATGAAGTTGAAAACATTATATCCGTTCCTGCATTAAAGCTGTCGGCATAAGGATGATTGCTGCCGATAGAGCTTTGCATGTAGTCTTCGGGGCCGGCCTTTGGGTTGCGCCTGACATAGTCCTGGGTGTCTGTATTGACGGTAAAACAGAAAATCCAGAATGCCGGGCCGGGCTTGGCCTGCTGAAATAATCTGCGAAAAGCCCTATCCTTGCCACTCTTCATCCGTTCTATAGCAATCTTCTCCGGCATTGTGGTCGTTGCCGTGAGAACGGGCTCGCCTGGAACACGGACCTCCAGCCTGTACTCTTTCCCGGCTTCGGGAGTATATTTCAATTCCCAGTCCTGTTTGCCCTTTGTAAACTTGCCGACAGCCTCATTTTCGCAATATAAGACAGCCTCGGCATCGGACACCTTGTCGAATACGCTTGAGCCTACGGTTGAGTTATATGCAAGCGTTAGCACCTGCACCGTATCGGGGCAGAGAATACAGTTTGCAACAAGTTTGCGCGTATATTCCCTGTCAATGTCGAGTTTTTCCGAACATGCAGCCAGGACAATTATCCCGGACAACAGAAGGACGCATGGTTTGATTTTCATTAAAGCAGATTAATTGTCGTGGTTTTATTGCTCAGAATAGTTCCGCCTTCAAGTTCGACTTCCGTTATTATTCGTATCTTGGCCGGTGTCTCAACGGGAGGACTTGCAAATCGGAAAGTGTACCAACTTGACAACAAGGGTTTTAGTGAAAGGAAGTCCTCGATGCTCATACTTTTCGGTAAGTCGTACAACAATTCATTGGATGAAGAGACAATACAGCGGTCTGCATTGGGGTAGATTTTAATAGATGAATTGATGCATGTTCTTTCATCATTGTCCAGATAGAAATTGATCCCTGTCACCTGTTCGGGACAATATTTGAAGTCAATACTGGTATTTCTGATTTTTTCGTGCGAAAGAAGCCAGTCAAGCAGGAAATCCTCAACCCGTCCATACAAAAGAGGATCGAGGGAACAAACTTGACCCTCAAACGCGAAATTTATCTGAACCTCTTCCAGTGAAACCGGGGTTGATTCTGAAATGCCAGTGATGACTCCCGTCGTAACCGTCTCCCCTGTGGGCGAAACAACCGTCGTCTCGTTTACTCCGATGCAAGAAATCCTGAACTTGTCAACATTAAATGCTGTTATATTTATCTCCGGTGAATATTCCAGCTCCTTCTTGCAGGAAACAAAAGCGATTCCTGCAAAAAGAAGAAAGAATAGAATGCTTTTACCTGAAGTCGAAAAGAATTTTTTTGTCATATTGGTATGTGCTATTTTGGTTGGTATAGTTTCCCGCCGTATTTGCATAATACAAGCCTGAATTCTTGCCATTGTCAGAACCCCAATTCATCAGATAATATTCTGTGTCGTAGTCATGCGTTGAAACCACCTCCATTTTCCCGGAATATAAATTAGGATCATAAGCCATGGCCTCGGCTTCTGTGTAATAGGTATATCCGAATTCGTTGAAAGAAGGGTAAAAGTCCAGATGAGAAATAAGTTTCCACTCATATTGCTGGACATATTGGCTATGTCTTATCAACTTTCCGTCAATAAGCCAAGTCCAGTAATCAATGTAGGGCTTGGAACCCTTGTATTTATTTTTTGCAGCACAAATCATCACGGGAACACCAGCCTCAACATTGGTGTCAACCGTTGTCTTGTCGTAATCCGTTTTGTTACATACGATGCCAAAAGGCATTATCGTAGTAACATTTGGTTTATTCATGACATCCCAGTAGTCATAATTGACACCGGTAGAGTGGCCGACATCCAGTAGGAATTCAGAGACATAATCAATATTGGAACCGGATGCCGTTAGCGGCATATCGTCCCATCTTGATGATGGATCATTTAGCGTGCCTGCTAAATAATGGTATTCTTTAATATTAGAACCAGAGGCGGTGTAGCCCATGGCAGAACCATGCCTGAGGGCGGTGGGCTTTCCTAACTTATAGTGGCAATAGTAAAGTAATTGCGCTATGGCAACTGCCATTGGTCTTGCTCTCAATTTTGGTCCTGTGGTTGTGCTTTCAGGTGGAAAAATGATATTCCAAGGAGTTCCTTCTCCCCATACCGTTGGAATGACATGGTCGGTAATGATATTGTCTGTCGTATATGTTGTGGTCCTGTCAATTCGGGCCCATCTGAAACCGGTTCCAATTTCGGAAGTGTCCATCGGATCACCAATCAGTGCCGGTTTGATATCGGATGTGATGGCGTTCCAAAAGGACACGGTTTTGTTGCCCTTTTCAACAGTGGTAGAATGTTTTAAATTTTGGATATAGTCTGACAGGTCATCCGTCCAGGCGTCCATCCCGGTTTTGATTGCAGGGTTGAATTTGAAGTTCCCAGTATTGTCTTCTGCAAGTACGGGAGATAATCTCTTGTCTGCCGAAATCAGTTTCCAGCCGTCGGAGTAATTCGCGATATAATAGAGCGTGTCATTGCCTCTGGCGTATGGTTTAATAGATGAGAGGTGTTGCCCATCGGAAAGCATTTCTGCCATTTTTGTGGCAGCTTCCAAACTTACATTGAAATCAATCTTCTCTGAAGTGGACGACACATTGGGCAGGCCCTCTTGGAGAAATGATTTGGAGCAAGAGTTAATCATAGGACAGGTCAAAACAATGACCAAAGTTAACAAATAAATGTGAAAACGATTCATCATGTAATGTATTATAGTAGAAATTCTGTTTCAAATTGCTTTCCATCTGGTAGAGTGGCGACCACATAATAATCGCCGGGCGTACGGGAGATTGGAATTGGAAATGAGCCTGGAGAGGAGATAATATCCCCTTCCAGATATTCTCCGGTAGTGAAATTGACAATGAGAATACTAACGGTTCCCAATGCCGCCTTAAAAGATAGCACAACTGAAGATATAGGTGCGCAGTAGTAGATTGTCACCGGTTTGTGCGCAGGTGCGCGATTGCCATGACCCCCGATGCCGCCCTTATTAGAAAAAAAAGAGGTGTCGGGCTGCTCGCTATGCGCTTCAATATATGAAGAAGATGCGAGCAAAAAAGACACAATAATGAGGAGAATTCTTTTCATACTTTTCAGTGCAAAGGTAGTATGAAAGCCTCATATTCTCTAATTTAAAGTGTCATGTGAGCGTATTGTAAGATGCTGATAATAAGCTGATTGCAAAACAAAAGTGTCATATGCTTTTGTAAAGGTTTTTCAGCGCGGAGGAAAGATATCCGTCTTTTGCGTCAAAACCAAGTTTTTTGCGGATTTCGCTGCATATATTCCGAATGCTTTTTCTGTCAAGAATGTATGAAATTTCCTTCTCGCTCATATCAAACATCAATAGGCAGCATACCGTAATTTCGGAATCGGTCAGATTCCGTGCGACATACCGGGAATATAATTTGTGGCAATTCGTTGCTAAAAGAATTGTCAAGAGATGTTCATAGTCGCGGTTCCCTAAAGTTTTGCTCAAAAACTTTGCAGACTTTTCAAATGAAGAATAGTTCTTCCCTGCATCCAACCCAAATTGAAGGATTCTGTCTTTAATCCCATCGAGATTGTTAGTATCCAGGATAGGTTGTAAAGTTTGATATTCCTTTTGTAAGGATTCGAAGTCTTTATGCAATAATGAGTACTGGTATTTGCGGCTCCGGTATTTTAACAGTATGACCAACACAAGAACTATCAGAAGAAAAATAGAAGTCTGTGAATACAAAGCGATTTTTGTCCGTTTTAGTTTTTCTTTGAACAGGGCCTCGGAGGATGCCACTTTATGGTTATAACTCCGGATATCCGCGCGGTCAAGATACTCTATATAGTAATCCAGCTTGTCGAGAGCTGTTTTGTAATCACCGAAGTGTCTGTGTACCATTGCGCTGTAATAATAGAAAATGGCCTGTTCTTCATTATAAGGTGTTGAATAATCGGGATTATTATCTATTATCTGTTTGGCCAGGGTGAAATCTCGGCAAAGAACAGCTGAACGCAGGACAGAGAGGACATTTATCTGTTCTTGTTTCAAGTCCAGATATTTGAGTAAATAGAAATGACAACTGTCGAGGTCTGCTGGCTTTGAGAGTGCAAATACAGACGATTTTGTACGATAGTAGTTCGGAAGTTGCGGAGTATAATGTTCTCCTCCTATTACAGAGTCGTACTCTTTCAGGTATTCTTTCGCTTCTTTTCTTTTACTGGATCTATTTATGGAGACATCTGCGCAATCGAGCAAAGCTGCCGCATAATTGAATGTATCCCTCGATTCTCGCGCATAGACAAGAGCTTTTACGGCAGCATCATATACCTGATCAATTAAAATATTCCTGGAATATATCCTTCCAAACGAAAAATACAGCCTTGTCCTGTATCTGTCGTCCGTGGCATCCATGTATTTCTCGGCCTGAAGGAAAGACTGTAATGCGGCAACATAATCCTTCCCGTTCTCTTCTATCCGCCCTCGGTAATACCAGGTGAAGAATTTGTCGAGAGCATTGAAATGGGGGAGTTGTGTGTAACGCCTGATGGCCGGTTGAAGAATGGTGAGATTAGCAGTGTCGATGTAATTTTTGTCCAGAGCCATTGCGTGCAGCAGGGAATACTTCGCCCTGCAACCGCTGCTTTTCAGGTTTAGCGTGTCGATGCTTCTTATTATCTGCAGCGCGCTGTCGGGTTTTGCCTGCACAAGCGTTTCAAGTTCGTTCAATTGCTGGCGCAGCACCCTGTCCGTGCAGGAAAGTGCGACGGCTTGGATGAGCACGATTACAAGAATGTATGAAAAGCGCTTGCCCGGCATAATTGGAGTTTCCCGAATTAACGCAGCAACTCTTCGAGCTGGACGCTGCTTGCTGTTTTGTCGTCGCGGTATTTGACGATGACGGGGCAGTAGAGGTGCACGCCTGCCTGGGCTGCCGGTCCTTTGGCGATAGGTTTGCTGCCGCTCACCACCACTGAGTTACGGGGCACCACAATGCGGCCTTCTGCATTGCGGCGGATGAAATCGCCATTCACTGCATCGTAAATCGCCGTAGAAGAGGTGATTATCACTCCGCTGGCAATTACAGCACCTTCCTGAACGATGGTTCCTTCATAAATGCCGCAGTTGCCTCCCACGAAAGCTCCGTCCTCGATGATTGTGGGGGTTGCGCCCGCAGGTTCCAGCACGCCGCCAATCTGCGTTGAGGCCGACACATGCACATTCTTTCCCACCTGCGCGCAGGAGCCAATCGTCACATGCGAATCCACCATCGTTCCCGAATCCACAAAAGCTCCCACATTCACATAAGAGGGGGGCATGATGATGCTGCCGGGAGCCATGTAGGCACCGCGCCTCACCGAACTTCCGCCGGGCACGAAGCGCACCCCGTCTTCGGGCTTGAACTGCCGCACAGGGAAGGTGTTCTTGTCCAGGAATCCTCCCGGCATCTCAACGATGGCTCCGAGCCTGAATCCGGATAGAATTACTTCCTTTACCCAGGAATTCACTTTCCAGACGCCATCTACCTTTTCGGCGACGCGCACTTCGCCCCTCTCAAGGGCGTCCATTACTTCGTTGAAGCGGTCGAGGGAAATTTCACTCATAGCATTTGCAGGTTTTTAAGGGTTTCTTTCATAATGTTTTCGGTTTCGGCGGTGGCTTTTACCAGAGGCAGGCGCAGGCTGTTCTCCATCAGCTCCATCAGTGCCATTGCCGCTTTTCCGGGGATGGGATTGGGTTCGATGAAGAGGTTCTTGAACAGCGGGGCCAGTTTTTTGTCGAGGTCGGCGGCCCTGTCGAAGAGCCCCTGCTGCACGGAATGCACGAAGTCGGACATCAGGGCCGGTGCAACATTCGATGCCACGGAAACCACCCCGTCGGCTCCGGAAATCATCAGGCCCAGGGTATCTTCGTCGTTGCCGCTGAGCACCTTGAATCCCTCCGGACGGCCCTGGATGACTGCGTTGATTTGGTCGAACCTGCCCGAAGCCTCTTTGATTGCCACGATGTTCGGCACTTCTTCGGCGAGCCTTATTGTGGTTTCGGCCTCTATGTTGGAGCCGGTGCGCCCGGGCACATTATATAGGATTACTGGCTTGTCGGTTTCGCCTGCTATGGTGCGGAAATATTCGTAGATGCCTCTCTGCGGGGGCTTGTTATAGTAGGGTACCACCACGAGGAAGGCATCGGCATCCTCCAGCAGGCGGATATTCGCAAGGGTTCCGCTCACGCTGTTGGTGCCTACGCCCACGACGACAGGCAGCCCTCCCGCATTCTCTCGGGTGCAGCGGTAAACTTCCAATTTCTCAGCATCGCTCAGCGTGGGGGTTTCGCCCGTGGTGCCGAGCGGAACCAGGAAATCTATCCCGAATTCCACCTGGCGGCGGACGCATGCGGCCATTGCTTCAAGGTCGATTTTCCCCTCCTTGAACGGGGTGAACAGTGCCGTTCCGCAACCTTTGAACTCTGTCATAATATCAAATCCTTAAACTCGTGAACGCCTTGCATGTTTTCGGTGAGAAGCGCAGCTGCAACAGCCCCTTCTGCCAACCCCTCGCGCGAGAAAGCTTCGTGCGTAAACTCCAGGCGGTCGTCTCCCGAACGGAATTCAACCGTATGGATGCCCGGCACCTCGCCTTCGCGGATTGAATCTATCTCTGGTTCTGCGCCAAGTTCCTTCTGCACAAGCAGCCCGAGGCTTTTTGCCGTGCCGCTTGGAGCATCCAGCTTGTGGATATGGTGGGTTTCCGTAATATGCGGCTCATATCCGTGACCCTTCAGTACCCTGGCCGTCCTTTCCACCGCGGCAAACAGCGCATTTACGCCAATGGAGAAGTTTGATGCAAACACCATGGGAGTTCCGCATTTTGCAAATTCTCCTACCACCTCCGCCTGGATGTCGTTCCAGCCGGTAGTGCCGATAACTGCCGCCTTGAAGTTCGCCGCGATGAATTTATAGTTTGCCCGGAACGCCGCCGGAGTGGTAAAGTCGATGCAGACGCACTCCTTCGCAAGGGCAGGGTCCACCGCCTGTATGTCCTCGCTTGCCAGAGCCAGTTCGACTCCGTGCTCCGCAAGTTTCTTCTCTATTATATGGCCCATCTTGCCATATCCGCTGATGATTGCTTTCATACTTTTACAAATATAATACTTTTTCTTGCAGCAGCTATGTATTTGTGCCTCAATGCTTTCCCGGAAAACAAATCGGCAAAAAACGGCGATTTGTTCACCAGTAAACAACTGATAATCAGTAGGATAGGTGCTGCACAATTTTGGCGCTAAGCCCAATGAAGTCCTCCACGCTGAGCCTTTCGGCGCGCAGGTCGAAGACAGGGTCGGCGATGAATTCCGCATAGCCCGGGGCGTCCGGATTCAGCAGAGGTTTCAGGGCGTTGCGAAGGGTTTTCCGCCGCTGGTTGAAGGCCGTTTTAACCACCGTGCGGAAGAGTTTTTCATCGACAGAAGCAGTGGGTGCTTCCAGCGCTTTCCGTCCATTGCGACGCAGGCGGATAACGGCGGAGCGAACCTTCGGCGGGGGTGCAAACGCCCCCGGCTCCACGGTGAACAGGTATTCGATGTCGTACCAAGCCTGCAGCAACACGCTCAGGATTCCGTAAGTCTTGCTACCCGGCCCTTCGGCAATGCGCTCCGCAACCTCTTTCTGAATCATGCACACCACCTCCGGCACGCGCTCGCGGTCGTCGAGTATCTTGAAGAATATCTGCGAGGAGATGTTGTAGGGGAAGTTGCCTATCACCCGATACTGTCCTTCAAACAGGCGACGGATGTCCAGCTTGAGGTAGTCGGCTTCATACAGCCTGCCCTGAATGCCGTTAAAGTGGGTGAGGAGATAGTTTACGGATTCCCCGTCAAGCTCCACCATTTTAAGGCGGATGTCGTCGCGCTTTAGTAGATACTGGGTCAGCACGCCCATGCCCGGGCCGATTTCGAGGACATCGCTGTTGCCCTCCGCCGGAACAGTCGAGCCGATTCTGTTATCAAGAGGTTCCAGGGCAGCCACAATGCGTTGCGCCACTCCCTGGTCTACCAGGAAATGCTGCCCCAAAGATTTTTTTGCCCTTACTTCCATGTCATTTCTTTTTGAAGGAGAATCCTGCGGCACCAAGTGCAATCAGGATGAGCAGAATAGAGCAGATGCGCGACATTGCGGCTCCGCGGGCGTAGGATGCAGGTTCGAAGCGCATTTCGAGGCTGTGCTTGCCCGCAGGAACGATTGCACTGCGCAGCACTTTGTCGCTGAGGCTGATTTCCAGAGGGGTGTCGTCTTCCAGTTTCAGGGTCCATCCGGCGGGGTAGAATACTTCGCTGAAGACGAGTTTGCTCTCTTCGGGGGATTCGTACTCATATCGCAGGCAGTTGGGTGCGTAGCTCGTGAGCCGCACCTGCCCGTTGCCGTCTTCGAACCATGCGTTTCCGCGGGCATAGGGATAGCGCAGCGGCGCAGCGTTGCCGTTTATGATGATGTATTTGCAGTTGAGGTTCGCGAGCCCCTCGAGTTCGGGCATCGCAGCCTCGGCTTCCTCCATGGTCTGCACGCCCTGCAGGGCCTTTGTGAGCTTCTGGATGTCGGACTGGAGGGTGCTCTCGATATATTCCTGGTAAATCTGCAGTTTTGCCGGAGAATATCCTCCTATGTTCTTGTGCCAGTAGGAAGGATGCGAGTCGTTGAAGATATTGACCGTGAGGTCCAGCACGCGGTACGAGGGGTCACTGTCCTCCAGGATTGCGGCATCGGCCGGGCGTTTGTTGAACTGCGACATGAAGTTCTTCGGAGTGATGAAGTCGTCGGCAGAAAGATATCGTTTGCCAACTGCGAAGAGGTTTACCAGCACCAGAACGCTGATACCAAGAGCAGCAATTACCCTGCGTCCGCTGGTTGCAAAGGCGTTCCTGTGTTCTTTCGCAGCATCGCCGTCGGGTTTCGAGCCCGGCATACAGGCCCACCATATCAGCGCGGCTGCTGCTGAAATCATCAGAAAACCGACTAAGGCATCGTGCTTCAGGAGAGAAATCCTGTCGGCGACAAGGGCGTCGACAAGAGCGTCCTGCATCCCTGCATCGGATGCCCCCGAAAAACTCCCCGCCAGGCCGGGAACCAACCACAGGAGCAGACACACTCCTGCGGTGAGTGCGTAGGCGACAATCCCCTTCCGTGACAGGTCTTTAAGGGAAACTTCTTCCCGCACAAATTTGTCGAGGAAGATGAATCCCAGCAGCGGAACCGTAATCTGGAGCACGCAGAGCGCCATCGACACCGTGCGGAACTTGTTGTAGAGGGGTAGATACTTGAAGCAGAACCTGGTGAAAGGCATGAAGTTGTGCCCCAGGGCGAGAAAAACAGCAAAGATGCTCGCAGTGAGCAGCCACCAGCGTTCCTTTCCCTTGCAGCACATCAGGCCGAGAAGGAAGAGGAAAATGCTGATGCCCCCGATGAACATCGGTCCGGCGGTAAATGGCTGAGGGCCCCAGTATAGGGGAAGTTGCTTACTGATTTGTTTCAGGTTCGGCTGTCCTGCGCGTTTGAGCAGTTTATAGGTTTCGCTGTCCGGCCCCAGCGCTCCTGCCGACGAGCCCCCGTTGAAATTGGGAATCATCAGGTTGGGAAGTTCCTCCCAGCCGTAGCTCCAGGCTGTG
>JAFUGJ010000011.1 GCA_017469425.1 Bacteroidales bacterium | reverse complement strand
GCGTTACGGATGGAGAAGCGGTGCACGAATCCGTCGGACCGTCCGACCGACTTCGCCAGCTTGAAGTTCAGCAGGCCGAGGAAATAGACTGGCTTGAGCTCGTAGTTCCAGTAGCCCTGCGGAGCCTGTTCCATGATAGGGAACACGGTGTAGAAGAGGGCACGCTCCGCGAAATGCTCCTGGCTCCGGAGCTGGCACTCCACGATGAACTGCTCTCCGGTGTCCGCGGCGCGGCAGGCCACATCGAAGAAGGCGCTCCGCCCCTCGGGCGAGAGGGGCCTGTGCTCGATGTTGATGAATTCGATTTGCTCGATGTTTTTGTGAAACACATTCTCAAGGAGGCCCTTGAGCAGGGGCTTGTTCTTTTCGGTGCCGAACCACCAAGAAAACCTCTCCACAGGCGATGTGTCAGGCTTTGCTCAATGGGCCAAGGATGATCTCAACACATCCGTAACCTTAGCTACGACAGCATTTCCGGCGGAGACTTTACCTACGCCGACCCTGCCAAAGAACCACCGACCTACAGCAATAACCCCCTAAAACGCTTCAGGCCCGATGTAATGCGCGACAACAAACAAGGGAATCTCCGACTCCAGCCACCGATTCGGCGTAATCCCCTGCATTTTATTGTTATATTTGCATACGATAACCACATAATTCATGAAACGCATTCTGCTCTTCGCGAACCTGCTCTGCATGGCACTGTGCACAAACAGCTGTCTGGCAGGTAAATACATGTGCAATTACGCCCTCAAGCCTGAGAATCACGGCCCGGCCGACATCGAGCGTACCCGGGCCAAAGCCGATTCGCTATCCCCCGGAAGCATCGCGTGGTACGACGGCCTCAAGGCACAGGGCATACTCAAAGACACGGTCATAACCGGCTACAATGGCTACCCCATCCATGCCGCATATCTTCCCGCTGAGGGGAAAGCGCAGGGCACTGCCATCGTGGTGCACGGCTACACCGACAATCACTATGTGTTCCTCTACCTCGTGCGCATGTACCGAGACGAATTCGGCTTCAATGTCTTCTTCCCCGATTTGCAGTATTTCGGCTACTCCGAAGGTCCTGCCGCGCAGATGGGCTGGTTCGACCGCTACGATGTGGAGCGCTGGGCCGAAGTGGCGCACGGCATCTTCCGTGACGATTTCATGGTAATCCACGGGGTTTCGATGGGCGCCGCCGCCACCATGATGATGAGTGGCGACGAACTTCCGCCCTATGTGCGTGCATTTGTGGAAGACTGCGGCTACAGCTCGGTTTGGGAGCAGTTCGCGAGCGTCTTGAAGAGCTCCTTCCATCTTCCTCCGTTCCCGGTGCTCACATCGGCAAACATAGTGTGCAAGCATCGCTACGGATGGGGATTCAAAGAAGCGTCGTCGGTGGACCAGCTCGCCAAATGCGACAGGCCAATGCTCTTCATACACGGCGACTCCGACAGCTTCGTGCCGTTTTCGCATCTGCAAAAAAACTACGATGCCAAAGTGCTGGGATATAAGGAGATGTGGGTATCGGAAGGGGCCGTTCATGCCAATTCCTACTCACGCCATCCCAAAGAATACACGGAGCGCGTCCGCGCATTTCTCGAAAAAGCCAGAACCTTATGAAAAAATTGCTCTTGATTGCTGCCGGGATGTTTGCCTGCGCAGTTTCGGCCTTTGCTTCCGAAGGGGCCGATGATGTTGAAATCAAACGTGGATGGTCGTTTGGCGCTCTCCCCTGCGCCACATATTCTTCGGACATGGGCTTCCAGTGGGGAGCATTCGGTGATGTATATTATTATGGAGATGGCAACACCTATCCCGATCCCCTTCACAAGATAAGCTGGGAGGCATCGCATTACACCAAGGGCCGCTCGCGCTTCTATCTGGCCTACGACTCAAAATACCTGGTGTCCTCGCTTCGCGTCACCGCCTCGGCCACCTATGTCACGGATCCGCTGTATAATTTTTACGGATTCAACGGCAGCACGGTTGAAAGGGGATTCGATTCGTACGATGCCGACTATGCAGCTGCAGGAGGATACTACATGAAGCGCAACATGCTGCGGCTTATCGCCGATTTTCAGGGCGTAATCTCCCCTTCCCTGCGATGGGC
This sequence comes from Bacteroidales bacterium, assembly GCA_017469425.1. Lineage (GTDB taxonomy): Bacteria > Bacteroidota > Bacteroidia > Bacteroidales > UBA932 > Cryptobacteroides. The sequence continues at coordinate 8,080 of JAFUGJ010000011.1, read as the reverse complement.
GGGCGGCATCAGTTACTGGAACTTCGACCTCGGGCATTTCGATACCGATAAATACAGCCAGTACGCATCGGCATACACCACCTATCAGCAGTACGTCGACTTCAGTGCCATCCGCCATGAAGAAGAAAAGGGCGGGAGCCGCATCGAGGCAAAAGGCGGCATCGTCTTCGACAACCGCGACATAGAAGCAGCCCCCAACCGAGGAATCTGGGCAGAACTCTACCTGAACGGCTCGCCCGACCTTTTCGGCGATGGACTGTCTTACCTAAAACTATGTGCACACTGGAGGCAATATCTCAGTATACCTGTCGATTTATTTAAGGCCGGGCGCCCGGTTTTCGCCTACCATCTCGCCTATCAAGGAACACTTCTGGGAGATGCACCGTTCTACATGCAGCAGAACATTACCGCGCTTGTACTCAAACAGATGATATCCGAAGGCTTCGGCAGCTACAACACCATCCGAGGCACCTACACCAATCGCATCATCGCCGACGGATATGCCTGGGGTAATTTCGAACTCCGCGTGAAACTGTTGAATTTCAAGCTCTTCGGCCAATACTTCTACCTCGCCACCAATCCTTTCTTCGACTGCGGCATGGTGGTACAGCCCTACAGGGCCGATGAAACGGCTTCCATGATGACTTCACTCGCGAACCCTCCCGGCAACGGTTACGGCACCATAGTCATCCCTGCACAAATAAAACGCGACTCCCGCGAATTCATCTACAGTGCCGGAGCGGGCCTCAAACTCGCATGGAACCAGAACTTTATCATCTCTGCCGAAGTGGCTCACTGCTTCACCGAAGGCATGGGCGAACCACTTTGGATATCAATAGGTACGAACTATAGTTTTTAAAAGAAAATTGCTATATTTGCAGTCCTTTACCGACTGGTGAGATGTCCGAGTGGTTGAAGGAGCCTGCCTCGAAAACAGGTGTACGGCAACGTACCGGGGGTTCGAATCCCTCTCTCACCGCAAGCACCATTTCAAAAACCTCTTTTTGATGTTTTCAGAAGGGGTTTTCTTTTTATCCCAGTAGTTTCAGGATACGGGAGCGGGGGGCCGGAATGGGGAGAATGGATTCGATGTGGGACACAAGGGTTTCGAGGGATTCTTCGGGGGTGTGGCTGGTGGCGAGGGGGTCGATGCCCTCGTCCAGAGGGAAGCCGACGAATGCGGTAAAGGCGGCATAGCCGGAGCCACCACCCCCAGAGAAAAAGGCTTCCGGAGTGCAGTAGGTCGAGGTTTGCCAGCCGCTGTAGCTGAGGTTGGGGCCACGGAAAACACGGTGGATGTCGCCGGTGAGCAGGCAGCAGCCATGCTGGAGGCGGGCGATGGCGGCGTCGGCTGCGGCTTTCTTCACTCCAAGAAGAGCCCGCACCTCTTTGCTGCCGATGCTTCCGTTTTCCTCAACATAACGAAGGATTTTCCGCCCGTCCTTATCGGCCTTGAAATGCGCGCGGCGATAATTCATCAATTCTTTATACCATTCCACCGTAGCGAAGGCGGCCTTCCCGCCGGAAAGGAATTTGCCGTAGGCTATCTCCCCGCTTTGCAGGCAGTCTATTTTCCAATCCCAAGGACCAAGCACGCCGTCCTCATCGTCAAACCAACAACCGGGAGCGGTCAACTCGCGTATGGAATAGCCGGGAATGGAGCTGCTGAAAAAGGGGATGATTCCCATCATCCGCACAGCTTCGAGCATCGTTTCTGCATTCGTTATCTGAAATCCGGCTTTCATCGATGCAAATTTATGAAGAATTAATCAGTATCTTTGCGGATAAAGAAAAAAATCATGAAATCCCGCATCACCATCATCATCGCCACCCTGCTGCTCTGCCAATGCGCATTCGCGCAGCAGACTTATTTCAGCACCGACGAACTGCCGGACCTCATCAAGTGCCTCCCTGCACCGCCTGAGAAGGGTTCCGCCGCCTTCAAAAACGATGTAAAGCGCTACCGCTGGGGCAAGCAGCAAAGGAAAAATGCGGAGCTCGCCGAGATGGCAAAGGGCGATGCTGTATGGACTTACGAGGCCCTTCTGGGCCAGCTTTCGCCCGCTTTCGGGATGGCCATCTCCAAGGAAACCACGCCCGAAATCTGGGAGCTGATGGATGCGAGCCTGCGCACCGTAGACCAGATGCGCGTGGCCCCGAAAGCCTACTATCACCGCATCCGTCCGTTTGAATATTTCAAGGAAGAAACGCTAACCGGCGAGGACCCCTGGCTCAAGGGAGAAGGGAGCTATCCTTCCGGACACACCATCCGTTCCTGGCTGAGCGCGCTTATTCTCGCCGAAATCAATCCCGCACGCGCCAATGAAATCTACGCACGCGCATGGGCCTATGGCGACAGCCGCGTCATCGCGGGAGCACACTGGCAGAGCGATGTCGACCAGAGCCGGGTGGCTGCGGGCATAGGTTACGCCGCGCTCCAGGTAAGCGAAGAGTTCCGTGCACAGATGGAGAAGGCGAAAGATGAATTTCGCAAGCTCGCGCCTGCACCAAGCAACTGCCACAAAGACAACTAATTCCCCTCGGGAAGGAACCGGGTTTTGAGTAAATGTAATTATACTTGCTGATATGAAGAGGCGTGATTTTTTGAAGGCGTCGGCGCTAAGTACGGCGGGAGTGGCTTTGTTTGGGCCGGAAACTGCGTGTGGAAGCAGGGCGGGCGTGAACCAGAACAGCAATGGTCCTGACAAGAGCCAAATCCGGAACCGGCAACGCGATATTCCCAAGCCATACAAGGTTGGCGGCAAGGAGCGGATGAGCCTGAGTTTCGAACCGTATGAGCTCCAGCTGCGGCACACTTTTACGGTGGCAAGTTATTCCCGGAAGACGACCCCTGGGGTTCAGGTGCGTATCAACTATGATGGTTTCACCGGGTATGGCGAAGCTTCGATGCCGCCGTATCTTGGGCAGAGCGTGGAGTCCGTGTGCGGGTTTCTGGACAGAGTTGACCTGAGCCGGTTTGCAGACCCGTTCCAGATGGAGGATATACTTTCGTATGTCGACACCCTCTCCCCTGGAGACAGCGCGGCGAAGGCGGCGGTGGATATCGCCCTCCACGATTTGGTGGGAAAACTCCTGGGCCAGCCGTGGTTCCGCATCTGGGGATACGACTCTGCGAAGGCTCCGTCCACCACTTTCACCATCGGCATCGACACCCCCGACATCGTGCGGCAGAAAACCGAAGAATGCGCCCGGAACTTCAACATCCTCAAGGTGAAGGTTGGGCTGGATAACGACGAAGAAATGATACGCACCATCCGCAGCGTAACCGACCTCCCGATAGCGGTGGATGCCAACCAGGGTTGGAAGGACCGGAGCAAGGCGCTCGATGAAATTTTCTGGCTCAAAGAGCAGGGGGTGGTGATGGTGGAGCAGCCGATGCCCAAGGAGCGTCCGGAAGACAATGCGTGGATTACGGAGCGCTCTCCCCTCCCCATCTATGCCGACGAGGCCATCCAGCGACTGAAGGACATCCCGGGCATCAAAGGCGCCTATCATGGAATCAACATCAAGCTGATGAAGTGTACGGGGATGCGGGAGGCCCACCGTATGGCGGAATATGCCCGTGCCGAGGGGATGAGGGTGATGCTGGGATGCATGACGGAAACCTCCTGCGCGGTGACTGCGGCGGCGCACCTGAGCCCTGTGGCGGATTTTGCAGATTTGGATGGCAACCTGCTCATCAGCAACGACCTTTTCGAAGGAGTGAAAGTGGAAAACGGCCGCCTGGTTCTCCCGGACCGCCCCGGCCTCGGACTGATTCGACTTTAAAAATACTGCACTATGACAACTGATACCCGGAAATTCAAGACCGTAGCCCGCTTCAACGACAGGCTTCAGGCCGAAATCACAGCCGCCATGCTGCGCGACAACGGAATCCCCGCCGGAGTGTTCGGGGCCGATTCTTCATACCCCTCCCTGGGCTTTGTAAGCGCCATTGAGGTGAAGGTGAACGAAGAGGATTACGACACCGCCCTGCGGCTCGTTTCTGAAAGCGAGGCTGATGCGGATGACGCGGCTGAAAAAGAGCGATAGCGCAGGTGGAAAAGATTGCCAAAACCAATGCCGCCCGTCTGCTGGATGCTGCGGGAATCCGCTATGAACTGGTGCCCTACGAGGTTGACGAAAACAACCTCGATGCCGGTCATGTGGCCGCGCAGCTCGGAGAAGATATAGACCAGGTGTTCAAGACCCTGGTGCTGCGGGGCGACAAATCCGGTCTGTTCGTGTGCGTGATGCCCGGCTCCTTCGAAGTGGACTTGAAAATCGCGGCACGCATCTCCGGCAACAAAAACTGCGAAATGATTCATGTCCGTGAGCTCCTTCCACTCACCGGCTACATCCGCGGCGGATGCTCACCCATCGGCATGAAAAAGCCTCTTCCGACCTTCATCCACGAATCCGCCCTCCTGCACGACTTCATCTACATTTCCGCCGGAGTGCGAGGCTTGCAGCTACGGCTTGACCCCCGCGACCTCATCCGCTTTACCGCCTCCGGAATCTACCCTGTCTGAATGGGGCGCCGTATCCGCAGGACTACATATTCCGAACGGGTGCCGATGCGGAATTTTCCGCCCCAGATACCAAGGCCGGAACTGATGTAATAGCGGGTATCCCCTTTGCTGTATGCCCCGAAGGCCTTTTCGAAAAGCATATCCGTAACCCAGTTGCCGGGCCAGATCTGCCCGTGATGGGTATGACCGCTGAACTGGAAGTCTATCCCGCAGTGCTCGGCTTCTTCCAGATGGTAGGGCTGATGGTCGAGAAGGATGGTGAAAAGGGAATCCTGCGAAGATGCAAGTTCTGAAAGTGCCGTCCTTCCTGGATTGCTCAGGTCGTCGCGCCCGATTATCCGTACTCCTGCCGCCTCCACCGAGGCATCGCGTAGCAGGCGGATTCCGGCATCTTCATAAAAAGAAACGGCAGGATTCAGCCTGGATATGTATTCATGGTTTCCAAGACAGGAGTACACAGGAGCCTCAATGCGGCGAAACTCCTCGTCGCAGTGCCATTCGCGGGCAGGACGAACCGAACCGTCGAGGATATCGCCTGCAAAAAGCACCAGGTCGGGATGCTCGGCGTTTATCATGTCCACCCATCGGGCCAGCTCTCCCCTGCGGTTGTGATACCCCACATGCAGGTCGCTTGCAAGCACCACGGTAAGCGGACGCTCCGGAGCCTTGGCGGAAACTATCTCCAACTCTTCGCAGTATTTATGATGGTAGTGAAGATACCCTCCCGCGAGCAGCAGGGCGATTCCTCCGAGCACCGTGCATGTGCCTGCGACAGAATCCTTCAGCAAAGAGGCGGGAAGTATGTGCAGGAGTCTCAGAAGGTCGAGTGCCAAGAAAAACAGCAGGGCATAGAGGAAGAATATGAGCCAGGATGTGCCCAGTTCGTAGGTGAAAGCTGCGAGGCCCAGGGGCATACGCTTCTCAAAACCATAATGGATGAACATTGAAGCGAAGCACAGGAAATACAGCAGCACGAAGCCCCATTTAAGAGGACGCGAAAGCGGCAATACATGCCAGAACCTCCATCCCGTGTAGAACAAGCTCAGCACGAGCAGCAAAAAGAAAAACACAAACCTGTCGCGAGTCATGCCTATTCCCCTTCGCGTCCACGCACCCAAACATGTTCTATCTCACCGACATAGACGGAATGCACACCCATCCTTCCGGAAGCATAGAGCCGTGAGGGTACATCTCCGAACCCACTCCCGTCGAAGGGTGCTCCATATATCTTTCTCGCCTCGATTATCATGTCGGCTTCCTCGAAGGACGGAAGTCCGCTTTCGAGCCATTCGAGCGTAAGTCCGGACTCCGCTATCTTATCTCCATCCCGGCCAGAGTGGGAACCGAGATACTGAAGGGTTCCACGCTGCTCTTCGGGGAAGAAGGTGACGGTAAAATTGCCGTTCTTCTCCATGAAATCGTGCGTGTAGCGACTGCTTGAGACATACACAGTCACGACAGGACGGCCCCACAGTTCGCCGAGGGAGCCCCATGAAATGGTCATGGTATTTACTTCTCCGGGCACTCCGGCGGTGACGAGGGCCCATTTGCGGTCGAAAAGTTCGATGGGGTTCTCCTTGATTTCCACAGGCTTTATTTCCCGAATTTCACTGATGGCATTCTCCCCATTTCCCTGCCCGCAGGCGGCAAGGGCGCCCAAGGCGAGGGCAAGTGTAAGTATCTTTTTCATTTTCATGTACATTTAACTATATTTCAGCCCCAAATATAACGAAAGTATGCTTACTGCCGCCATCTCATGGAAAGAAAAAACTATCTTTGCATCAATGAGAACAGTCATCCAGAGAGTATCTTCCGCATCGGTCACGATTGACGGCACGCTAAGGTCCGCCATAGGCCCCGGCCTTCTCATCCTTTTGGGCATAGGGCATGAGGACACGAAGGAGGACATTGACTGGCTGGTCCGGAAGATTTCCGGACTTCGCATATTCAACGATGCAGACGGGGTCATGAACCGCAGCATCCTGGATACAGGCGGCGATATCATCGTCGTGAGCCAGTTCACGCTGATGGCATCCACCAGAAAAGGCAACCGTCCGTCTTACATTGGCGCCGCAGGGCACGAAAAGGCCGTTCCGCTTTATGAACAGTTCTGCAGCGGACTGTCCGATGCGGTCGGCAAGCCGGTAGGAACGGGAGAGTTTGGAGCCGACATGAAAGTTGCTCTCGTGAATGACGGACCGGTCACCATCTGCATTGACACAAAAAACAAGGAATAATATTCAGGATATGCTTGCAATAGGAGACAAAATGCCCTCATTCGAGGTCAAGGACCAGAGCGGCAACACCGTAAAATCGGAAGATTTAATCGGAAAGAAGACCATCATCTATTTCTACCCGAAGGACAACACCTCCGGCTGTACTGCCGAAGCCTGCTCCATAAGGGATAACTACGCGTCCCTGAAGGCTGCCGGGTACAATGTCATAGGGGTCAGCAAGGACAGCGAGAAATCCCACGCAGGGTTTGCCGGAAAGTACTCACTCCCCTTCACTCTGCTTGCCGACACGGGCAAGGAGATGCACGAGGCATTCGGTGCCATAGGAGAGAAGAAAATGTATGGGAAAACCGTCCTCGGAACTCTCCGGCGCACCTTCATCTTCGACGAAAACGGCATTCTGGTACGCATCATCGAGAAAGTCGACACCAAGAATGCGGCGAAACAGATTCTGGAAGGATAAGGGCGCACTGCAGAAACCGTGGAAGCCATGGTTGTTTAATGAGAGATTTTGCTGCGATAGATTTTGAAACGGCTAACGAGTGCCCATCCAGCGTGTGCAGCGTGGGAGTTGTGATTGTGCGCGACGCCGCGATTACCGACTCCTTCTACAGCCTCATCCATCCCGAGCCAGACTACTACCAGTGGTTCTGTAGGAGGGTGCATGGCCTCGGGCCGGAGGATACCGACTGCGCGCCCGTGTTCCCCTATGTCTGGGAAGAAATCGCACCCCTCATCGAAGGACTGCCCCTCGTGGCGCACAACAGCCGCTTCGATGAAGGCTGCCTCAAAGCCGTCTTCCAGGTATATCGCCTCGACTATCCCGGGTATTTGTTCTACGACACCCTCGCCGCCTCCCGACGCGTATTCGGGCGGCGTCTTCCCAACCACCAGCTCCAGACCGTCGCCGCCGCCTGCAGCTTCGACCTCACCCGCCACCACCACGCCCTCGCCGACGCCGAAGCCTGCGCCCGGATTGCCATGAAGATTTTGTGATGGGCCTTGCTTTTGGGGTTTGCGATAGGCATGCAATGATGACAAGCGGAATGCGTACGCTGTCCAAGATTTCGGACACCAGGCGCACCCAAAGCAAGCCACCAACCTTCCCAATCTCTGCCGCTTCTTCACCAGAACACTTACTCTCAACACAACAATAGAGCAAAAAATGGCGTTAAAACAAAAAATCTTGGATTCATTTTCCAAGATTTTTTGTTTAACAATGAAACATAAAAGACTGAGTAATAAATAATTCCAAACACTCTGTTGTTGTTTCAATGTCAAAGATAGTAATTCGAAAGCAATTCACAACTTCCT